>NZ_MBTG01000057.1 GCF_002027705.1 Paenibacillus ferrarius
CGGTAGAGCATCGCCTTGCCAAGGCGAGGGTCGCGGGTTCGATCCCCGTCTTCCGCTCCATTTATTAAGCGCCCTTAGCTCAGCTGGATAGAGTATTTGACTACGAATCAAAAGGTCGGGAGTTCGAATCTCTCAGGGCGCGCCATTTTTTCTTAAAAGTTACATAGGTTTCGGGACGTAGCTCAGCTTGGTAGAGCACCTGCTTTGGGAGCAGGGGGTCGCATGTTCAAATCGTGTCGTCCCGACCATCAATTTTATAACGCGCGGGCGTAGTTTAATGGTAGAACTTCAGCCTTCCAAGCTGATCGCGCGGGTTCGATTCCCGCCGCCCGCTTATCAGAATTAAGATCACCTTCGGGTGGTCTTTTTCTTTTATAAAGGAAAGAGGATGGGCATACTTTCAATGGAATCAGACATATATTACCACCATTAAATTGTGTCTTTTTTTTATATTTAGACTATATGCAGCGGGCGGAATGTGGTAAAATATTCTGAAATGAGTTTTTCTATCGTGTAGCTTTTATAGAGAGAAGCATTAATGCAACATAGCGAATAGATGAGGTGGAGAGTTATGTTAGAGAATGTAATCGGCCAACAGAAGCAAGCCACGAATAACCTGCTGCGCAGGGACGTACGCTTCTTAGGGCACATCTTAGGCGAAGTTCTGGTACATCAGGGCGGGAATAGTCTACTTGATGTTGTCGAGAAAATTCGTGAGATGAGCAAGTCTTTAAGAGCCCACTATGTAATCGAAATATATGATGAATTCAAGAAGACGATCTCTTCTTTGGACCCAGAGATTCGTCATCAAGTGATTCGGGCTTTCGCTATTTACTTTCAACTTGTTAATATTGCTGAGCAAAACCATCGGATTCGTCGTAAAAGAGACTACGAGCGTTCTTCAGGTGAATCTGTACAACCAGGTTCAATCGAAAGTATTGTTCAAGAATTGAAGCACAACCATATTCCTTTTGAAGAAGTGCAAGAAATTCTTAAAGCAATCTCTTTGGAGCTTGTGATGACGGCACATCCAACTGAAGCTATGCGCAGAGCAGTGCTTGATATTAATTTGCGTATTTCGGACGGAATGATGAAGCTCGACAACCCTATGTTGACTTACCGCGAGCGTGAGCAATTGCGTGAGAAGCTGCTAGGCGAGGTGCTGAATCTTTGGCAAACGGACGAGCTGCGTGATCGGAAACCGACGGTTATTGATGAAGTTCGCAACGGTTTGTACTATTTTGACGAAACGTTGTTTGATGTTCTTCCAGAAATATATCATGAGCTTGAGCGCTGTTTGAATAAATATTACCCGCAGGATACTTGGCATGTGCCGTCTTTCTTGAAATTCGGTTCTTGGATCGGTGGAGACCGCGATGGCAACCCATCCGTTAGAGCTAATGTAACTTGGGAGACCTTGGGATTGCATCGTCAATTGGCTTTACAGAAGTATGAAGAAGTTCTCAAAGATGCGCTTGAACATATGAGTTTCAGTAGGAACATTGTTAATGTGAGCGATGCCCTCCTTGATTCTATTCAATGTGACCGCGAAGCTCTAGGTAATGTACAGGATGTATGGCGCAATGAGAAAGAACCTTATCGTATCAAAACGACGTATATGATCGAAAAAGTGCATAACACAGGCAATGCGAATATTCCAACAAATCAGAAATATAACAGTCCTGAGGAATTTATCAGTGATTTGAAAATTATTGACGCTAGCTTGAGAACGCATTTCGCTGATTATGTAGCGGATAAATATACGAAGAAGCTGATTCGTCAGGTTGAGCTGTTCGGCTTCCATTTGGCTGCGCTGGATATTAGACAGCATAGCAAGGAACACGAGAATGCAATGACGGAGATCCTGGCGAAAATGGGCATTACGAGCGATTACAGCAAGCTTTCGGAAGAGGAAAAGATCAGTCTTTTGACGGACGTTTTGAACGATCCTAGACCGATTACCTCTACGTACTTGGATTACTCCGAAGGTACGAAGGAATGCTTGGATGTTTATCGTACGGTCGGCAACGCGCAGAAGGAATTCGGTCGCAATTGTATCAACAGCTACCTGATCAGTATGACACAAGGCGCAAGCGACTTGCTGGAAGTGGTTGTTTTCGCGAAAGAGGCGGGTCTGTACCGCCAAGAGAGCGATGGCAGTGTGACAAGTACGCTGCAGTCTGTTCCATTATTCGAGACGATTGATGATCTTCATGCGGCTCCAGGCATTATGAGCACTCTGTTGGCAATCCCTGCTTACAGAGCAAGTCTTGATCCTGTCGCACCAATGCACGAGATTATGCTGGGCTACTCGGACAGCAATAAAGACGGCGGTGTGATTACAGCGAACTGGGAGCTGCGTATGGCGCTCCAAGACATTACAGAAGCGGCGAAGAAATTCGGCGTGAAGCTGAAATTTTTCCATGGCCGTGGCGGTGCTCTTGGTCGCGGCGGTATGCCTTTGAACCGCAGCATTCTGGCGCAGCCGGTTGAAACTTTGGGTGGCGGCATTAAGATTACAGAGCAAGGCGAAGTGTTATCTTCCCGCTATTCGTTGCAAGGCATTGCTTACCGCAGCTTGGAGCAAGCGACTTTTGCTTTAATTACGGCGTCCAAATTAGCGCGCTCTCCGCAAAGAAACCCACTTGAAGAGAAGTGGGAAACGATTATGCGGGGTATTTCGGAGGAAGCTCAAACGAAGTACCAGGATCTTATTTTCCGCGACGAAGATTTCTTAACTTTCTTCAAAGAATCCACACC
Organism: Paenibacillus ferrarius; assembly: GCF_002027705.1. GTDB lineage: Bacteria > Bacillota > Bacilli > Paenibacillales > NBRC-103111 > Paenibacillus_E > Paenibacillus_E ferrarius. Next base: position 2,761 of record NZ_MBTG01000057.1, read on the forward strand.
GCTTCCGGAAATTGGCGAGCTGAACATTGGTTCACGACCATCGAAGCGTAAAAACAGCGATAAATTTGAAGATCTGCGTGCGATTCCATGGGTGTTCTCCTGGACGCAAACGCGTTACCTGCTTCCGGCTTGGTATGCGGCAGGTACGGGGCTGCAAAGCTTTTATCAAGGAAACGCGGCTAACCTAGAGACGTTGAAAGAAATGTACGAAGAGTGGTCCTTCTTCCGTTCAATGATTGATAATTTGCAAATGGCGCTGGCTAAAGCAGATCTTCAAATTGCGAAGGAATATGGCAACTTGGTTAAGGAATCAGCAATTGCTGAGCGTATCTATAACTTAATTAAAGCAGAATATGAGCTGACTTCATCTCTCATTCTTGAAATTACGGGGCAACAAGAAATTCTCGATAATGTTCCTGTTATTCAAGAATCTATCCGTCTGCGCAATCCCTATGTAGATCCACTTAGCTATATGCAGGTTGAACTGCTTACAGAGCTTCGTGAGCTGCGGGAGAGCAATGAAGATGATGCGATTCTGTTGCGTGAAGTTTTGCTTACGATTAACGGAATAGCAGCAGGACTTAGAAATACAGGTTGATCCACGAATCAAGCACATAGAAGCAAAGACAGGAAGACAAAGTCGGGGGCCCGCGGAAGTCGTAGGCAGCTCGGCTTTTCCTGTCCTTATTGGGTGTACGGAGACAAGTGCCTGTGCATCAAGGGGTAATGGGCAGATTACTCGGGATCAGATGACGGTTGCTATGGATTGTCCGTGCAAAAGCAGGTTATGGGAAACATAGTTGGCTTATTGTCAGCTCCGACATACAGCATCTTCCTCTTCGTATCAGGCCAAGTGGTCAGCACGCTTCCTCCACATATGAATTCTGCGATTATGCTTACCGCCGCGATGCTTGGATCAGTTGAACTCCCTGCAGCGATAATTAACGTATATTTTATTATTGGAGAGCTCGTGAATGGGTTACAATGGTTAGGGATGGGTTAATTCTAGGTGGCATCCTTATTTCTGAAAACAAAACGCAATTGACTGCGTATGTAATAGGTAGGAAATTGAATCGCCGAGAAGCCGGAGGAAATCGAATTGAATTTTGTAGAAGCACGTCTGGCCAAATTAGCCAGGAATGGGGATCGAAATGCTTTTGCAGAGCTTGTAGAGCTCTATAAGGATAAGATCTTTCACTTGGCTTACCGTATGTTGAATAATAAACAAGAGGCTGAGGATGCCGTACAGGAGACGTTCCTGCGCGTGTATACGAATCTGCACCGATATGATGAGAACCAGAAGTTCTCGACGTGGATATTTCGCATTGGGACGAACCTGTGTATTGATAGGCTGCGCCGAAGAAAGAACACCTACTCGCTGGATGCTGAGATGCCGGACGGGGAAGGCAATGATTATTATGCCATGCTCCCTAGTCATGAGGATACACCGGAGAAGCAAGTCATTGTGTCCGAGACACAGGAACAGATTCGCAAAGCGATTGATACATTGCCTGAGAAATATAAATCCGTAGTGATTCTGCGTTATCTGCAGGACATGTCGCTACAAGAGATTTCCGATGTGCTGGAAATGCCTGTTACAACGATCAAAACCCGTGTTCATCGCGGTCGAGAATATTTGCGTAAGCGGATAGAGCAGGAGGAGCAAGATGCCAACACAAATCCTGTTCATATGTGAAACAAAACTAAATCCCAAACGTATGGTATACCACAACATGCAAAAGTCTAAGAAAGGGGTGGCTGAATGATGAATTGTAAGGAAGCCCTCCCGCTCATACATGAATATCTCGACGGTGATTTGCAAGGATCGGATTCTCAGCGATTGAAGGAGCATTTGATATCCTGTCAGGCCTGTCATGCTTTGTTCAAGCAATTGGAGAAAACGGACGCAATGGTGAGAATGCTGCATCCTGTGAAAGCATCGGATACACTAACTGCACAAATTATGAGCGGACTGCCACCAGCAAAGAAGAAAAACGCTTGGATGGAATGGATTCGCAAGCATCCTGCTGTCTCGGTAGCCATTGTTTTCGCAACGGTTATGTTCGGAAGCTTCATGTCCATGTGGAATGACGATACGAACCTAATGGTGAAAGGCAATGATCTTCAGGATGTTGTGATTCAAGGAGACACGGTCATCGTGCCAAAGGGTCATACCGTCAAGGGTGATCTCGTTGTACAGCGAGGCAAGCTAAGGGTTGAAGGCGATGTAACGGGAAACTTAATCGTGATCGATGGTACGCTCAATCTAGCGTCAACCGCGCATATTTCGGGGCAAGTCACACAAGTCGATGAAGCCTTAGGGTGGATTTGGTATAAAATAGGAGAGTTTGTTAGTATGCTTTCTAGATAACTTATTATGTCTTCCATTTCAGCTGCAGGCTGGTGGGGGACTTTTTTGTATGAAAAAATGAACCGAAGAGGTTTGATAAACGTCATGTGAGGAGAGAAAAATAGAAGTATAACAAGGTTTATGTTATGATTCTAATATAGAGAGATCACTGTGTTCAGTCGCTTGGGGGAGAATAATAAATGGACTTACTCACGAGCATCTCGGCTAAGGATATCGTAGATATTCTGATCGTTAGCTATGTGATTTATAAACTGATCCTGCTGGTGCGTGGGACAAGAGCTATTCAATTGATGAAGGGTATCCTTGTTGTCGTTATTACGTGGGTGTTCAGTATTTGGTTTAAGCTTAGCACACTGCAATGGATGATGAACCAGACATTTACCTTTGGGGTCTTGGGCGTTATCATTATTTTCCAGCCGGAGCTGCGGCGTGCGCTTGAGCAGTTAGGCCGCGGGAAGCTGTTCAGCCGTTCTTCTTCGGAAGAAGACCAAGACGTGAACAAACGGATCAATGAAGTGATACGGGCTGCCAATTATTTGGCCAAAAGAAAGATAGGGGCTTTGATCGTTTTCGAGAAAGAGACCGGATTAACCGATTATATCGAGTCCGGAATTGGTATAGAGAGCAAGATCAGCGCAGAGCTGTTGATTAATATTTTCATTCCTAATACGCCGCTCCACGATGGTGCTGTGATTATTCGTCAGGGCCAGTTAATGGCGGCAGGCTGTTATTTACCGCTGTCTGAGAATCCTTTCATAAGCAAAGAGCTGGGGACAAGGCATCGTGCAGCTATTGGGATGAGTGAGGTTTCCGATGGGATGTGTATCATTATTTCGGAAGAAACCGGACAGATCTCATTGACGATGAATGGTCATATTATACGGGATATCAAAGAGGAGTCGCTGATTGCTAAATTGTTCGAAGAACTGAAGCCAAAGGCAAAAACGAAGGATAAGAACCCTTTCTTGAAATGGAGGGGCCGTTCGAATGGATAAATGGTTAAGAAATACGAATGTTGTGCGGATCGTTGCGCTTGTTGTGGGGATTCTGCTGTGGGTCGTTGTGCACATGGAGGAAACGAATCTTTCGGGTAATTCTCCCTTGCGTGAGCGCGAAGAAACGATTAATAACGTTGCGATTACGACGAAGTATGATGAAACGCATTATCATATTGCTTCTATGTCACCTGCGAATGTTCAGATTATTTTGAAGGGGAAAGAAGCTTCCGTAAAGAAAGTAACGACGAGTAATACGTACCAAATTGAACTTGATATGACCCAGGTTGGCAAAGGGGATCATCAGTTGACGCTGAAACCCGTAGGCTTTCCATCCGATGTTGAAGTGCAGGTTGTGCCCAGAATGGTGCATGTCATTATAGAAGAGCTGCAGATGAAAGAAGTACCGGTTGTTATCAATGTAAAAGGGACGCCAGCTGCGGGACTCAAAGCCGGACAGCCGATCGTTAAGCCCGCAAAGGTGTATATTACGGCGCAGACGAGTAAACTCGAGCAGATCGAGAATGTACGCGGCGAGGTTTCCGTGGATAAAGCGCAGTCAGCGGTTACGAAGCAGGTTCGACTGCAAGCCTATGACAAAGACGGTAAGGAAATCACGGTGAATATGAATCCTTCCGTTGTTGATGTGGAAGTGCCGATTACAAGTCCGTTCCAGACGATACCGCTGCAGCTGAAAATTAGCGGAGAACCGCCCAAAGGGTTCGCGATCTCCATGGTTACCCAAAATCCCGACAAAGTGACGGTATACGGAACGCAGGACGTCGTGGACAAGTTGGAGTTCTACCAAGGACCGCAACTGAGTGTTCAAGATGTCAAAGAAACAAAAGATTATTCACTGGACATCCCTTTGAGGAATAAAGTAACTCAACTGGATCCTGCCAAAGTAACGGTACGCGTGGAGATTGTCCCTTCCATCACGAAAGCTCTGGAGAATGTGCCGATCACCATTATCGGTCAAAACGAGAGCTATCTAACAAAAGTAATAACGCCGGAATCGGCTCAGCTGAATCTTACCGTGGAAGGTGCGCCTGCGATCATCGATCAAATGAAAGTGCAGGACGTGCAAGCGATTCTGGATGTTAGTAATTTACCGCCTGGGAAGCACGAGCTGAAGGTGACGTTAAACTTGCCTACCTATGTGAAGCTAGGGATGCCGCAAGATGTGAAAGCCGTCGTTGAAATTAGTGAGAAAACACCAAAACCAGCAAATTCAGCAAGTCCTGGCAGTTCGGCAAGTCCAGCAAATCCATAATGGGTCATAGAGAAAGAGGAGAATATTTGATATGGGGAAATATTTTGGAACAGATGGTGTACGAGGTGTCGCGAATGGCGAACTTACACCGGAATTAGCTTATAAAGTAGGCCGCTGCGGCGGTTATGTTCTAACCAGACAAGCCAAGCATCCGAAAGTCGTGATTGGGAGAGATACACGGATATCGGGTCCAATGCTGGAGGCTTCCTTAGTAGCTGGATTGCTGTCTATTGGCGTTGAAGTTATTCGCATCGGTGTCGTGAGTACACCGGCAGTTGCCTATTTGACCAAAAAGCTGGGCGCGGATGCCGGCGTTATGATTTCGGCTTCGCATAATCCCGTTGAGGATAATGGGATTAAGTTCTTCGGCGGCGACGGCTTCAAGCTGCTTGATGAAACGGAGCTTGAGATTGAACAGCTGCTAGACGCGGCTGTAGATGAGCTGCCTCGCCCGGTTGGCGGCGAGATCGGTACGGTCTCCGATGAGCCAGACGCGAAGTTCGCCTATCTGGCGTTCTTGAAGGAGACGGTATCCGCGTCATTCGCTGGATACAAAGTCGTTCTGGATTGCGCGAACGGCTCCGCCTTCGAGCTTGCTCCTACGGTATTCCGCGAGCTGGGAGCGGAAGTGATCACCATCGGCGCTGAGCCGAATGGACGCAATATCAACGATCATTGCGGCTCCACGCATCCTGAGAAGCTTCGCGCAGAAGTGGTGAAACATGGCGCAGCCATCGGTCTTGCTTTTGACGGGGACGCGGATCGGTTGATCGCGATAGATGAGAAAGGCGAGGAAGTCGACGGAGACTTCATCCTTAGTATACTGGGCGATGCGTTGAATCGCGCAGGCAAGCTGAACCACGGCACCATTGTGACGACGGTGATGGCGAATATCGGCTTTTTCAAAGGGATTGAGAAAGCAGGTCTTAAAGCTATGCAGACCGCTGTAGGCGATCGCTACGTGATGGAAGAAATGCGCAAAGGCGGTTACAACTTAGGCGGCGAACAGTCCGGACATGTGATCTTCTTGGATTACATCTCTACCGGAGATGGCATTCTGACTGCTTTGCAATTGGTTAATACGATTGTTGAGTCGGGGCGTAAGCTAAGTGAACTGAAAGGCATTATGCGTAAATTCCCGCAGCTTCTCGTTAATATTCGTGTGGCAGATAAAAGCAAGCTGAAAGATAATGTTGTGATTGAAGAAGCTATTCGCAAAGTGGAAGACGAGCTTGGTGACAATGGCCGTGTATTAGTACGTCCATCGGGTACAGAATCGTTGATTCGTGTCATGGCCGAAGGTCCTGATAAGGATCAAGTCGAAGCTTATGTCTATGATATTGCCAAAGTGATTCAAGAACAATTGGTATAATTGCTAAGAATCCCCCATTCGTTAGCAAGCTTTACGGCGAAATGGGGGTTTTACCAAGAAAAAATAAGTTGCGCATGAACGTTAAAATGAATATGATGTATTTACTCAAGAAGGAAAGGCAGGGTTGAGGTAGACCCCATATCAATAGCGCCAGAACTCGCAAGCGGAACGGGAAATGTAGCGAATAGCTGCTACTACGCGGTGAGTTGACGAGGTGAAGGTGTTCGAAACATTCGGCGGGGACCTTCCGGCATGAGGAGTGCCGTTAAGTTGGAGAGCAAAAACGTCTGGGCGACCAGGCTGACAAGTATCCAACAACCTTTTATTTAGGTATGAACTTATGGATCGACTATATATAAGCTTTATTTTGTTGTGTCTTTTTATTGATGAATGGTTGAATGTTTAAATGGTTGAAGAAAATCAGGATCTTTGAAAAATAGCCCTTGTTGAAGAGGCTTATAAAACTATGGAGGTACTACACTATGTGCGGAATCGTTGGTTATATTGGAAAGCGGAATTCTCAGGAAATTTTATTGGAAGGGCTCAAAAAGCTCGAATATAGAGGCTATGACTCTGCAGGTGTAGCTGTATATACGGCAGACGGGCTGCAAATTAAGAAAGCCAAAGGGCGCATCGCCAATCTTGAATCCAAGCTGGAGGAGACTCCACTGAGCGGAAGTGTTGGAATCGGGCATACGCGTTGGGCGACACATGGCAAGCCTTCCGATGTGAATTCTCACCCACACACAGATAATTCCTTGAAATTTTCTGTTGTTCATAATGGGATCATTGAGAACTATATCAGTCTTAAAGAAGAGCTGACGGCCAAAGGGCACCAATTTGTATCTGAAACAGATACGGAGGTTATTTCACACTTGATCGCTGATCTGTATGATGGCGACATTCTCAAAGCCGTTCAAAAAGCTGTAAAGTTCATGACAGGCGCATTCGCGTTAGGCGTACTGACAGAATACGAGCCGGATCGACTTGTAGCCGTTCGCCAAGCTAGCCCTTTGATTATCGGTATCGGCGAAGGCGAGAACTTTATTGGTTCGGATATCCCGGCGATCCTTGAATACACACGGAATGTGTTCATATTAAACGACGGCGAAATGGCTCTTTTGACACGAGAAGGTGTCGAATTAATGACGTTGGAAGGCAATTTTATTTCCAGGGAAATGTTTCATGTCGATTGGGACATTGTTACCGCAGAAAAAGCCGGTTTTGATCACTTCATGTTGAAAGAAATTTATGATCAACCCAAAGCGTATCGCGATACGATGGGAAGCCGCATTTCTCCTGATGGCAGCCGCGTCACGCTGAACGAGCTTACGATTACGCCTGAAGCAATTCGTAACATTAGCCGTGTTCATATTGTAGCCTGTGGTACAGCTTATCATGCAGGTATGGTTGGGAAGTATGTTATTGAGAAAATGGCACGCATTCCAGTTGAAACGGATGTTGCCTCTGAATATCGTTACCGTTCCCCAATTATCACCAAGGACACCCTCGTGATTGTTGTGAGTCAGTCCGGTGAAACTGCTGATACACTGGCCGCTCTGCGTGAAGCCAAGCGCTGCGGGGCCCATGTTCTGGCTGTGACGAATGTAGTAGGAAGCTCAGTCGCAAGGGAAGCCGATGACGTGATCACAACGTGGGCTGGACTTGAAATTGCAGTAGCGTCCACGAAGGGCTACACTTCACAGTTGATTGCTTTCTACTTGCTCGGCTTGCATCTGGCCCAAACGCTGGGCACGCAAAGCCCTGATGAGATTCGAGAAGCTATTACGGCTTTGAAAGAGCTGCCTGCCCAAGTGGAAGAAATTCTTGCTCAAGCGGAAGCACTGAAAGTAGTTGCGGAAGAGATGTCGAAGCACGATAATCTTTTCTTTATCGGCCGAGGTTTGGATTATGCGGTAGCTTTGGAAGGCTCTTTGAAGCTCAAAGAGATTTCGTACATTCACTCGGAGGCTTATCCTGCGGGCGAACTGAAGCACGGTACACTGGCACTAATCGAAGATGAGATTCCGGTTATTGCGTTGGCTACTCAGCATGAGCTGCTGGAGAAAACGGTGAGCAACATTAAAGAAGTTAAAGCGCGCGGCGCTAATGTGTTAGGAATTGCGGTGGAAGGGGAGCTGGAACTGCAGAAGTCTGTAGACAGCACTTTCATCATTCCTAAGACACTGGATGTTCTATCTCCTGCTTTGGCTGTTATCCCTCTGCAATTGCTGTCCTATTATGCCTCGTTGGCTCGTGGGAATGATGTTGATAAGCCGCGTAATTTGGCGAAGAGTGTGACGGTGGAGTAGGTTTTCTGTTGTAGTTGGTAATTATTTATTTCCCTATGTAAAAAAGTTAGAAAGTAGTAAAGAATGTTGGAGAGCAGTAAAGATAGTCGGAAAGTAGTAAAGAATATTGGAAAACGACCTCTGAGAGAAAAGTCCCGATGTAGAATATACGCATCGGGACTTTCTTTTTTAAATTGAAAGGAGAAAAGTAAGCAATCCTCCCTAGGTGATTGAATTAGAGTAATTCGAAAAACAAATCGTTTAAATCAGATCGAATTTTCAAAATTAATTGGCATTTCTCAAGCGACACTCAGTGAGATTGAAAAGGATAAATATAATCCCTCCATCGAGACTGTTATATCCATTTACAAGGTTTTTAAAACTAATTTAAATTGGTTGATCCACGGAGAGATGACTAACGAAGAAAATAACGTACTTAATATAGATTTGTTTCAAACAGCGGTAAATGAAAAAGAGTTAAAGGTATTAGAACTATTCAATTTACTTTCGGAAAGTGACATGGAGGAGATTATGCTTTATATGGAGATGAAGATTGGGAGATATTAATTAAATAGAATTTTCAGATTGCATTGGTGTTGAGTGACATTAAAGTTGGTAACTTTACAATATAGTTGGTAACTTTACATTATGCATCTGAACCCCGAAATTATGTTTTCATAATTTCGGTTTTTTTTTGTATTTAGCAGGGACTATAGATGAAGTTAGGGGAAAAATTAGATCTATTCGTTAAAATTCAGATGATCACAGATGACGGTTCAGGTGGGGATGTCTTCGATGTTTGTGGCTTCACAGAAAAAAGCACCAGCTTGCATTTGCATTTTGAAATCTTCGTCAATGGACGTCGATTCGATCCTGCTCCGCTTATTGGTTTGTTATGTTCGGTTTATTTTGCGAAGTGGATCTCCTGCAGCCTGGACGGTTCCTATTTTGCACCAATTTCTGAAACGAAATTTCTGGAGTCCATCGTGATTGAAAGCCAATCTGACCGCCACTCCAGCCCGATCACCACCCACTCACGCATGACGCGTGCCCTCCCCATCACACAAGGTGGGGCCCCTACCTTCTGAGACCATTCCGCCACTTCGATTGAGGCAACTTGACGATCAAGCTTCATTTGGCAGAAAACGCGAACATCTTGCCATCGCCCTTCATTTCCCCTGAAGCACCGAATCGCTTCATCCCGACTTTAACCGTAGAAGTAACCTCTGGATGCTCGCATAGGATGTGTACGATTTCCTCAGTATTGGACAGGATGGTTGTCCTTCATCCAAGCAATGAAAGACGCGAGTGTCCTCTCCTATCCTGGAAACGTGCTGCATCCTAAACACACGTCCATAACGGTAAATGTCGTTGATGGAAAGATCCGAAAGAGTGAAGGTGCTGAAACGTCGGATACATTTTCCTTCCGTGCTGCGAAATCTTCCTTTGTTTCGTTGGTCAACATTATGTACTTCATGTTCATTCCTCCCCGGGATCTGTTAATGGTATTGCAAAAATATCAGGACCAGGTTCATAGCCCAGTAAAGAAGATTCAAACGTGCTAGATAGTAATTACATCCGGTCAAGTGCATGGGCCGGCGTGAAGCTGGCAAACCGGAATGCTTTAAGATAAGTAGTGTGCCGCTGTCCTGCTTATGCAATCGCACCTCAACTGTGCTGGAGTCTGTTGGCAATGTATCCGAACCGATCCATCCTGAAGTAAAAACGATTCTCTCATTTGACTCAACTTTCACGTAACGTCCGGCAACCATGTCCGTTCCATTGAAATCGATCCGAAGTGCCCCGCCTAGCTTGGGCTCCAGTAGCACATGCATGCCCATCCATTTCATCATCTTTTGCGGATCGATGAAGAAGGGAAACAACGTCTCTGGGCGGCAATCGATATATATCTTTGATTACTACATTTTTATCAAACCCGTCCGTCCTCACGAAGCCGCCTCTCCTCTTCTTCGGCTGCCACTTTCAACCGCAGCAGAGCATCGTCACAGAATTCGTCAGCGAACGGTACTTCTTTGTACCTTCACGTCGCACAACCACCAATCCAGACTCAAACAGAACCTTGATATGCTGTGAGATTGCGGACGGCGTAATGTCAAAGTGCGCTGCGATGGTGCTTGAGGACAGTTCCTTTTCATTAAAATTGGAATTACAAATTCCGCAGGTTTGCCCATTTTCAACTTCTTGATCGGATAATGTGTTTCCAAACCCAGAATAACCCCAGAACTCTTCGACTAAATTTTTAATCATGCAATTTTGCAAAATGCTCAACTGATAAACGGGCTTCTCTCTGGAAAAGGATAGGAGCCCGTTTTTGTGAGATTTTTGTGAGAGTGGAGTAATACAATGAAAGAGCTGAAATCCATCGGAGAGGAATCGCATTTTGAAAATTGCGAATGTGTAAGAGGGAGGGATTAAGAATGATTCATGCTGTTATTGTCGAGGACGAAAAGCCGATTTTGGATCTAATGAAGGTGATTATTGGACGAAACCCACGCTTCACAATTACGGGAGCCTTCACTAATCCGCTTGAGGCGCTGGAACGCATACCCGAGCTTAGGCCGGATGTCGCTTTTCTTGATGTGGATATGCCGAAAATGAATGGGCATGAGCTTGCCCGAAGAATCAATAAGCTGTCTGAGCAGACCAAGATCGTTTTTACAACAGCTTATAAGCAATATGAGCTGGAAGCATTCGAGGTCGATGCGATGGATTATATCCTGAAGCCTGTGACGCCTGCGATGATCGAACGGGTTATGTTGTGTTTGGACGAGCTGCCCCCTCTTTGCGATCAGGTCGGGTAGAAGCTGCGGTAGGTCTCAATCCAGTGCTTTGGGGATTCGAGGTGCACAATTCGGATGGTGCGCTGACCCGTTTTCCGACGCACATGACGGAGGATATGTTCGCTTGTGCCAACCAGGGCGGGATATCAGTAACTGGCAGTTGGCGGAATTTGCTGCCATCCTCGTTCGAGGACTGGGGCTTAAGCTTGAAAACGGAGCAGCGCCGTTCACGGATGTATTGACGCAGGATTGCGCCAAAGTCTTACATCACAAGAGCTGAAGTGGCGGCTATTGTTGAGCGGCTGCTTCGAAAGTCTGAGCTGATCTAAATCTCGGAAAGTTTATAATGAATGACTTGCGCTCTTGCATGGCAAAGTTATCAATTGATGGTATCGATATCTTAGAAAAATAATTGGCGGAGGCGAGCGTTTTGCTCGCCTCTTCTTATATGACTAAGAATAATTCAATTAACAGGAATTGGGGTAACGTTTGGGGACTCTCATTCTCAATAGAATAGGTTGAGATAAGTACCACACGCTAGGTTATTCTAAATTTCTACAATGTTCGCGGTCTTGTGAGTATTTTGAGAGAAAGGTTTGATAGAATTAAATCAAATTGGAGGAATCATATTTGATCGGATAATTCCACACTCCCTAAAGTACATTCGCGAAACGAGAGGTTGATTGCAAAATGAAAGAGAAACAAATGAAGAAAAGAAAATCCGCGGTGCTGATGAGTTTCTTGTTGGTTTTCCTCCCTGTGATCCAGTTATTTTTATTTGGTATGCATCATTATGGAGGTGGGAAAGGGATGGGTAAAAAAGGAAAGCAGCTTTTAGCCTGTATGTTGGCCGTTCTGCTGATGATAGGACTGTTGGCCGACGGGTCTGGAGGAAAAGCTTATGCCGCTGGCGGCTACACCATTACCTCAATAGCCGGTACGGGTAAGGCCGGCTTTTCGGGCGACGGGGGGGTGGCGACGTCAGCTCAATTGGGCGGACTGCCGGCGATTGCACTTCCGGGCCAGGACGCCGATGCAAGTGGAGGCATGGTGACGGACAGCAAGGGAAATCTGTATATCGCGGACTCCAATAACCATCGGGTTCGGAAGATCGCAACGGATGGCACGATTAGCACGGTGTCGGGTATGGGTGGGGCCGGGTACTCGGGCGACGGAGGCTTGGCTGCGTCAGCCAAATTGAATAGTCCAAGAGGCCTGGCGGTAGACAGCGGCGACAATCTGTATATCGCGGATGCCGGCAACAATCGGATCCGGAAGGTAGATACATACGGCAGGATTTACACGGTGGCTGGCGACGGTACTTCTATGTGGAGCCAGGATGGGAAAGCGGCAACATCGGTCTCATTGAGCAACCCGCGGGGATTGGCAGTGGACAGCACAGGAAATCTGTATATCGCCGAGTATGGCAACAACTTGATCCGGAAAGTGGATACGTCCGGCAAGATCAGTACGGTAGCTGGCACCATGAACCAGTATGGCCAGGGCCAGAAGGGCTTTGGAGGGGACACTTTGCCGGCGACGAAGGCTCTGTTGAACCATCCGAGCGGAGTAGGATTTGACAACTTCGGAACCATGTATATCTTTGACGAAGGCAACCGCCGCATCCGAAGGGTAGACGCTGGTGGGCTGATCTGGACGGAGGCCGGCGGCGGCTCTGAGCATGGCAGCACGTTGGAAGGGAAAACCGCCATAAATGTTGACTTGCCGGCTCCTCGGGGAATGACAGTGGACGGCAAAGGCAATCTGTATGTTGCGGATTATTTCAATCACCGGATTTTGAAAATAGATGAAACCTACAGAAAAATCAGCATTATAGCGGGCACAGGAATTCGTGGCTACTCCGGTGATGGAGGAGAAGCGAAGACCGCTCAATTAGAGAACCCGAATGCAATGGCGTTGGACAAGAATGGAAATTTGTATGTCGAGGATGCTATGGGCACCCGGGTCCGGAAGCTGACCGCGCCGGCGGTTGATCCCGGAACGGGAGGCGGCGGAGCGGCTCTTGATTGCGGCTACTGCGTTGTAACGGTAGCTGGCGTAGGTGTTGCGGGCTATTCGGGAGACGGAAACGAGGCGATCAAGGCCAAATTGCAGCAACCTTATGGGGTGGCGGCAGACAGAGATGGGAATCTGTATATCGCAGATACGTATAACTCGGTCATCAGGAAGGTAGATAAGAAGACAAAAAATATCAGTACCATACTTGGCAACGGGCAGCTAAAACTGAGCAAGCCGTATGGAGTCAGTGTGGATCAATCGGACAATCTGTATATCGCGGATTCTAATAATCATCGAATCCTGAAGTTAACTATGGTGGATGGCACCGTCAGCACGGTGGCTGGTACGTCGGGTGCACAAGGTTCGTCGGGAGACAGTGGACCGGCGATTTCAGCCAAACTCAATAACCCTAAATCTGTGGCAATAGATAAAAGCGGGAATCTGTATATCGCGGATGCTGACAACTACCGGATCAGGAAAGTAGATACGTCCGGAAATATCAGTACAGTGGCTGGCAATGGCCAGAGGGGCTCGTCGGGAAATGGAGGAGCGGCGACTTTAGCTCAGCTGAATTGGCCGGTAGGCGTAGCCGTGGACAGCGCTGGAAACTTGTATATCGCGGACGATGACAGCACCATCGCTGGCGGTCGGGTCCAAAAGGTGGATAAGAATGGAAATATCAGTACAGTTACTCAGGTATACGAACCACTTGGTGTGGCTGTGGACAGCGCCGGAAGTCTGTATATCGCGTCGCGTGGAGGAACCATCCTGAAGGCGAACGGGAGTGGGTCTGTCTTGACAGTGGCTGGCGGAGGCTGTTGCGCGGGCTCTGAAACTGATGGAGTAAAGCCGCTTAAGGCATCCTTGCCGTTCCCCAATGCAGTAGCCGTAGACGGCGAGGGGAATCTTTATGTGGCCTCAAATAACAATTGGGTTCGGAAGGTGGTCGCCCCCAGACCGGCATATTCGCTTAGTGTATCCCAGCCCGCAGGGAGTCCCGTTGTTGGTGTGGACCAGGCAATCAAGCTGGCCGTGATGGACGAAGCGGAGCAAACAGATTTGAATTTTAAAGACGGCTCTTATGATGTGACCATATCCGGCTACACGGCGGCGCCAGACGGCTCCTATGGCAGCCTGAACGGAATTGAACTGAATGCAGGGACAACAACGGTCAGCGGTGTCCCGTTTGTAAAGGGCGTGGCCACGGTTAATTTGCGGCTGAACAAAGCAGGATCGGTTCCTGTTGTTTTCAGCATGGAGGCGGTGAAGAAGCCGTCACCAAAGATAAGCTTCTGGCAGAAAGCGGGCAGCCCGGCTTCACTGGCGTTGAAAACGGACCTTGCCGCGCCAGATAATAACGGAGGCATGTTTGCGCAGCAGCCGATCATCGCAGTGAACGATGCTTACGGCAATTGGATATCGAATGATAGCAGCACAGAGGTGATCGCATCGAAAAAGGACACCGGCCTGTGGACGCTGACGGGAAGCACGACGCGAAAAGCTCAAGATGGCATCCTATCCTTTGCCGATCTGGGTGCTGTGAACGCCGATGAGGTGGTCGGAGCCCAGCTCGCCTTGACTTCCTCAGGATGGCCCGGGCTAACAAGTGCGTCCGTCAATCTTCCGAAACCAACACCGGCGCACACGGTTAGCGCAACCGCAGCTGCAGCCTCTCCTGAAGCGGGCAAGGACAATCTGGTCACGCTGACCGTGAGGAGCTCGCAGGGGGATACGGATACAGCCTTCAACGGCGCTCGTGAGGTTACCATATCCGGCTACGCCGCAGCGCCTGACGGCTCCTATGGCAGCCTTGGCGGGAATGCCTTAACCGTAACATCAAGCACGTACAGCGCCATGTTTGCCGACGGCATAGCCACGGTTCAGCTGCAGCTGAACCAAGCGGCGAAGCAATCTATCAGCTTGAGTGTAGCAGGCGTAGTAACACCGGCGGCGAATGTGCTGAGCATAACGCCACAAGCGGGCAGCCCGGCTTCGCTGGCGCTGACCAAAGACCTGACGGCGCCGACTAGAAACGGCGGACTGTTCGCACAGCAGCCGGTGGTGACGCTTCGGGATACTTTCGGCAATACGAGTGTGGGCGACAGCAGCACCGTTGTGACTGTCTCGAAGAAGGATGCGGGCGATTGGACGTTAACGGGAGCAACGGCCGCCACGGCAAGCTCCGGCATCGTCGCCTTCACGGGTCTGGGCGCAGCGAATGACGATGAGGTGACAGGAGCCCAGCTCGCCTTCGACGCGGCAGGCCTGCCGGGGGTTTCCAGTGCAGCCGTTACGCTTCCGGAGCCGGGGGCTGCCTTCCTTAACTTGAAGGTGGCTGCAAGCGGAGATAGCCATGTTCTTCTGGCATGGGAGGAAGTCTACGGAACTGTAAGCTACGCCGTATACCAGAGAACGGCTTCGGGCACGTATGGAGCACCAGCGGCTACGGTAAGCGGTTCTGTCTACGGCTACGATGCCAGCGAATTGACGAATGGCACAACCTATTCCTTTATCGTCAAAGCCACCAACCGCAAGGGAGCTGTCGTTACCTCCAATGAGGTAAGCGCAACACCTGGGGCGATACCGGCGGTACCTTCAGCGCCAACAGCTGTAACTGCAACAGCAGGGAATGGTCAGGCTATCGTCAGCTTCGCCATCCCAGCAGTCAACGGAGGAAGCGCAATAACAAAGTACGAGGTCACGGCCTTACCGGGGAATATAACGGCAGCAGGCCCAGCAAGTCCGATCACAGTAACCGGTTTAACCAACGGAACAACTTATACGTTTACGGTAAGAGCTGTTAATCTTACAGGCAGCAGCGCTGCCTCCGCCGTCTCCAATGCAGTGACGCCAACAGCGTCAACTAACAACAGCGGCGGCAGCAGCCCAACAGAGCCAGCCAACAGCAGCGGCGACAGCTCAACAGAGCCCGAAACATCAAATTCGCCTGCCGGAGTTGAATTCCTGGTCAATGGCAAGGTTGAGAAGATAGGGACCGCAACGACAGCCAAGGTGAAGGATCAGACGGTCACTACGGTTGTGGTTGATCCGAAGGTGCTGGAGCGCAAGCTTGCGACAGAGGAACAGCATGCAGTGATTATGATTTCGGTGAATACAAAATCCGATGTGGTGATTGGAGAAATAAGCGGGCAAATCGTAAAAATCATGGAGCAAAAGGCTGCGGTCATTGTAGTCAAAACGGAGAACGCGACCTATACCTTGCCCGCAGAGCAGATCAACATCAGTGGTCTTTCCGAACAGTTTGGCAAAAATGTGCAGCTTCAGGATATTAAGATAACTGTTGAAATTTCCAAGCCGGCAATGAGCACGGTGAAACTGCTGGAGGAGGCGGCAGCAAAAGGAGGGTTCACTCTTGTCGCTCCGGCGCTCAACTTTACGGTACGAGGCGCTTACGGAGATTCAACGGTTGACGTGTCGAAATTCAACGCATACGTGGAAAGAACAATCGTGATTCCGAAGGCTGTAAATTCAGGGGAAATTGTAACCGGGGTTGTTGTTGAACCGGACGGAGCCATTCGCCCTGTACCGACCCAATTGATTACAGTAGACGGCAAGTCTGTGGCTAGAGTGAGCAGCTTGACCAATAGCACGTATTCGATCGTAAGGCATCAAGAAGAGTACAAGGATATGGGGCAGCATTGGGCGAAGAATGCGGTGAATGAAATGGGCTTGCGGATGGTCGTTAACGGCATTGACGATCACCTGTTCCAACCCGATCAAGCGATTACATGGGCGGAGCTTGCTGCGATCCTGGTTCGGGGCTTGGGGTTGAAGATGGAAGGCGGATCAACGGCATTCGCGGACGTGAAGACTACGGATTGGTACAGCAGCCTAATTCAAACGGCCTATGCCTACAAGCTGATTAGCGGGTACGAAGACGGTTCCTTCCGTCCGAATGATATCGTTACCCGGGAACAAGCCATGGTCATGATCGCCAAAGCGATGAAGATCACCAACCTGAAGGCCAAGCTGCCTGTCCAGTCAACTGATGCCACATTGCGGCCATACACAGATACAGCAGCTGCATCCAGTTGGGCGCTAAGCAGTATAGCGGATAGTATTCAAGCGGAAGTTGTTTCTGGAAGAGAAAGCAATGAGCTTGCACCAAAAGGGAAGCTGACCCGGGCAGAGGCTA
>NZ_MBTG01000058.1 GCF_002027705.1 Paenibacillus ferrarius
TAGCCTCTGCCCGGGTCAGCTTCCCTTTTGGTGCAAGCTCATTGCTTTCTCTTCCAGAAACAACTTCCGCTTGAATACTATCCGCTATACTGCTTAGCGCCCAACTGGATGCAGCTGCTGTATCTGTGTATGGCCGCAATGTGGCATCAGTTGACTGGACAGGCAGCTTGGCCTTCAGGTTGGTGATCTTCATCGCTTTGGCGATCATGACCATGGCTTGTTCCCGGGTAACGATATCATTCGGACGGAAGGAACCGTCTTCGTACCCGCTAATCAGCTTGTAGGCATAGGCCGTTTGAATTAGGCTGCTGTACCAATCCGTAGTCTTCACGTCCGCGAATGCCGTTGATCCGCCTTCCATCTTCAACCCCAAGCCCCGAACCAGGATCGCAGCAAGCTCCGCCCATGTAATCGCTTGATCGGGTTGGAACAGGTGATCGTCAATGCCGTTAACGACCATCCGCAAGCCCATTTCATTCACCGCATTCTTCGCCCAATGCTGCCCCATATCCTTGTACTCTTCTTGATGCCTTACGATCGAATACGTGCTATTGGTCAAGCTGCTCACTCTAGCCACAGACTTGCCGTCTACTGTAATCAATTGGGTCGGTACAGGGCGAATGGCTCCGTCCGGTTCAACAACAACCCCGGTTACAATTTCCCCTGAATTTACAGCCTTCGGAATCACGATTGTTCTTTCCACGTATGCGTTGAATTTCGACACGTCAACCGTTGAATCTCCGTAAGCGCCTCGTACCGTAAAGTTGAGCGCCGGAGCGACAAGAGTGAACCCTCCTTTTGCTGCCGCCTCCTCCAGCAGTTTCACCGTGCTCATTGCCGGCTTGGAAATTTCAACAGTTATCTTAATATCCTGAAGCTGCACATTTTTGCCAAACTGTTCGGAAAGACCACTGATGTTGATCTGCTCTGCGGGCAAGGTATAGGTCGCGTTCTCCGTTTTGACTACAATGACCGCAGCCTTTTGCTCCATGATTTTTACGATTTGCCCGCTTATTTCTCCAATCACCACATCGGATTTTGTATTCACCGAAATCATAATCACTGCATGCTGTTCCTCTGTCGCAAGCTTGCGCTCCAGCACCTTCGGATCAACCACAACCGTAGTGACCGTCTGATCCTTCACCTTGGCTGTCGTTGCGGTCCCTATCTTCTCAACCTTGCCATTGACCAGGAATTCAACTCCGGCAGGCGAATTTGATGTTTCGGGCTCTGTTGAGCTGTCGCCGCTGCTGTTGGCTGGCTCTGTTGGGCTGCTGCCGCCGCTGTTGTTAGTTGACGCTGTTGGCGTCACTGCATTGGAGACGGCGGAGGCAGCGCTGCTGCCTGTAAGATTAACAGCTCTTACCGTAAACGTATAAGTTGTTCCGTTGGTTAAACCGGTTACTGTGATCGGACTTGCTGGGCCTGCTGCCGTTATATTCCCCGGTAAGGCCGTGACCTCGTACTTTGTTATTGCGCTTCCTCCGTTGACTGCTGGGATGGCGAAGCTGACGATAGCCTGACCATTCCCTGCTGTTGCAGTTACAGCTGTTGGCGCTGAAGGTACCGCCGGTATCGCCCCAGGTGTTGCGCTTACCTCATTGGAGGTAACGACAGCTCCCTTGCGGTTGGTGGCTTTGACGATAAAGGAATAGGTTGTGCCATTCGTCAATTCGCTGGCATCGTAGCCGTAGACAGAACCGCTTACCGTAGCCGCTGGTGCTCCATACGTGCCCGAAGCCGTTCTCTGGTATACGGCGTAGCTTACAGTTCCGTAGACTTCCTCCCATGCCAGAAGAACATGGCTATCTCCGCTTGCAGCCACCTTCAAGTTAAGGAAGGCAGCCCCCGGCTCCGGAAGCGTAACGGCTGCACTGGAAACCCCCGGCAGGCCTGCCGCGTCGAAGGCGAGCTGGGCTCCTGTCACCTCATCGTCATTCGCTGCGCCCAGACCCGTGAAGGCGACGATGCCGGAGCTTGCCGTGGCGGCCGTTGCTCCCGTTAACGTCCAATCGCCCGCATCCTTCTTCGAGACAGTCACAACGGTGCTGCTGTCGCCCACACTCGTATTGCCGAAAGTATCCCGAAGCGTCACCACCGGCTGCTGTGCGAACAGTCCGCCGTTTCTAGTCGGCGCCGTCAGGTCTTTGGTCAGCGCCAGCGAAGCCGGGCTGCCCGCTTGTGGCGTTATGCTCAGCACATTCGCCGCCGGTGTTACTACGCCTGCTACACTCAAGCTGATAGATTGCTTCGCCGCTTGGTTCAGCTGCAGCTGAACCGTGGCTATGCCGTCGGCAAACATGGCGCTGTACGTGCTCGATGTTACGGTTAAGGCATTCCCGCCAAGGCTGCCATAGGTGCCGTCAGGCGCTGCGGTGTAGCCGGATATGGCAACCTCATGAGCGCCGTTGAAGGTTGTATCCGTATCACCCAGCGAGTTCCTCACGGTCAGTGTGACCAGATTGTCCACGCCCGCTACAGGAGCGGCTGCAGCTGCGGCTGCGCTGACCGTATACTTTGGCGCCGGCACCGGCAGCGTGACGGACGCGCTTGTCAACTGCGGCCAACCCGTTGCGTTGAACACGAGTTGAGCGCCTGCCACCTCATCCTCGTTCACTGCGCCCAGGTTGGTATAGGTGATTAGGCCCGATTTCGCTTTTTGCTCCGTTGTTCCCGTCAATGTCCACGCTCCGGTGTCCTTCTTGGATACAGTCGCCACGGTGCTGTTATCATTCGATACCCAGTTGCCGTAAGCATCGTTAACCGCTATGACCGGTTGCTGCGCAAACACGCCTCCGGCCTGCTCCGGCGCAGCCAGGTCAGTGGTCAGCGCCAGTGTAGCCGGGCTGCCCGTGTCCAGATTGTAATCCACCTGTTTCGACGGTGTGGCTACCCCCGTCATACTGAAGACGAGGGAAGCCCCCCTTGCCTTGTTCAGCCTCAGGTTTACCGTGGCTTCTCCTTTCACAACCTGGACGCCGCTCACCGTCGTGGTTCCTGCAGTCAAGGTTTTCCCGTTGATGCTGCCATAGGTGCCGTTAGGTGCTGCCCTATAGCCGGATACGGTCACATCGTAAGTGCCGTCCTTAAATTTCAGATCCTTGCTCTGCGCCTCGTCCAATACATTCAGCTTAAACGCCTGATCCTCCCCGACGAGATGGCTGCTCCCTGCAGGCGGAGTCACGCCGAGCGTATATGCGGGCTTTGGCGGGCCTATCTTTCGAACCAGGCTGCTGTAAAGATCCGCGGTATACAGAACGCCATCCTTGTCTACCGTGAGGCCATTTGCCCCGGTTGCTACGCTATCGCTATTTACTGCTCCGGTGATATCCATTTTAACGACATACCCTGCCGAAATATACAGACTTCCGTCGCTGTCGAAGGCGAGTCCTCCCGCATAGATGTCGGAGATTAGCGCGCTGATCGTTCCGTCTGCCGCTATTTTGCGGATCACTTTCTTATCCCGATCTGATATATACAGGTTTCCGCTCTTGTCAACGGCAATTCCCGTACCATAGCCTATTTGTGCCGAGGTTGCCGGTCCTCCGTCTCCCGAATAGCCTTTAACTCCTGTACCGGCTACTGTACTGATTATCCCGGTATTCTTGTCTACCCTGCGAACCCGATAAGCTTCGCCATCCATGATATATAGATTTCCGCTGTTATCGATGGCCACTTTACTGGGGCTATTTAATTGGGCCGAAGTCGCCGGTCCTTCATCCCCCCGCTTACGATCATCATAATTCCCGAACCCCCCCTTACCCATCGTACCCGCCACCGTGCTGACGGTGCCATCCGAAGCCAGCTTTACAACCGTACCAAGGTTATTATTGGCGATATACAGGTTGTCGGATTGATCAAACGTCACTCCAGTCGGAAAGCTTACTATTAATTTGTCGGCTGTCACCGTGCTGATTTTCTTGCTCTCCTTGTCTACTTTTCTGATTGCATTGTTCCATGTATCCGCAATGTACACATCTCCTTTGCTGTTCGTTGCCACGTCATAAGGTCTATTCAATCTGGCCAAGGTGGCCAGATTCCCGTCTCCCGAATAGCCGTTAACACCTACACCGGCAACGACTTGGAGACAGTAGCTGCAAGCAGGCGTCTCTCCCCCGTTGCCTCCCGGTTCGGAATTATCCGCTGGTGGGGTCAGCTTCCGGATCCGGGTGCCTTGGGCATCCTCCACATACAAATTCCCACTCTTATCCAGGGCCAATGCATTGGGGTTCTCTAATTGAGCCGTCTTCGCCTCCCCGCCATCGCCGGAATAGCCGCGAATTCCAGTGCCCGCGATAATGCTGATCTTCCGGAAGATATTATCAATCTTCAGAATCCGGTGATTGAAATAATCCGCTATATACAACGTGCCATCAGCGCCTACCGCCATTGCTCTGGGAGCCTGCAGGGCAACATCAGTCGCACTTTCTCCCTCGAGTTTGCTGCCAAACCCAGGGCCGCCGCCGGCCTCCGTCCAGATCAATCCGCTAAGATCGACTCTGCGAATGCGGCGGTTGCCTTCGTCAAAGATATACATCATTCCCGTGCTGTCAAATCCTACTCCGCTCGGATGGTTCAACAGAGCCTTCGTCGCCGGCAGGCTGTCCCCTCCAAAGCCCTTCTGGTAGGTGCCAGCTACCGTACTTTTATTGCCGTTCGTATCCACTTTCCGGATCAGGTTGTTGCCATACTCGGCGATGTACAGATTTCCTTTGCTGTCCACAGCCAATCCTCGGGGGTCGCTAAATCCGCCAGGCACCGTGGAAATCCTGCCGTTTGTAAGGAGCTTCAGGATCCGACTGTTGCCGGCATCCGCGATATACAGATTGTCGCCGCTGTCTACCGCCAGACCTCTTGGACTACTCAATTCGGCTGACGTAGCCAAGCCTCCGTCGCCCGAGGACCCGGCCTTACCCGTACCCGCCACCGTGCTAATCTTGCCATCCGCTCCGATCTTGCGGACCCGGTGGTTATTGGTGTCCGCTATATAAAGATTTCCCTTGCTATCCGTCACCATGCCTCCACTTACATCGACGTCCTGGCCCGGAAGCATAATCGCCGGCAGGCCGCCCAATTGAGCCGACGTCGCCAAACCCCCGTCGCCCGTAAAGCCGACCTCACCCGTACCAGCTATTGAGGTAATGGTGTAGCCGCCAGCGGCATAAGCTTTTCCTCCAGACCCGTCAGCCAACAGTCCTATCATCAGCAGAACGGTCAACATACAGGCCACAAGCTGCTTTCCTTTTTTACCCATTCCTTTCCCTCCTCCATCATGATGCATACCAAATAAAATGAATAAACGACATTTTCCGCTATAATTATACAAATTCATTTTGAACCGAATTTGAACACAGCAAAACGGCCCTCGCCGTCCTGACAGACGAGAGGGCCGCACCCCATTCCATTATGAGAATACCGCTAAAGGATTCAACGCCAAGGTCCTCATGTCGATGCCAGAAGAAACGCCCAGCTCACGGGCGAATAAGTTCCTGAGCCATCTTTCATGCGCTACAGCCGCATCCTTGTTATTCATCAAAAGATGCAGCGCAATGATTTTGACATGAATGAGTTCCGTCAAAGGGTGCAGCTGGGCCCATCTTTCCAAATGCCGCAGGGCTGCATCAAAGCGGTGCTGACTCACCGCATCATTGGTAATATGGTTGAGCAGCTCGACGTACGCCAGCTCAAGCTCTTCTCTTTTTTCAGCCGCCCATTCATATCCGTTCTCCACTAAATAGCCGCCCTTGTACAACTCCACTGCCCGATGCGCATCTTCTATATGATGGTCTTCCTTAAAACGCCGGCACCTTTTTTCAAATTCGCTGCAATCCCATAAATCCGGAACCCGTACCAAGCGGCAGCGTCCTCCTGCGGCGCGGCTCTGCTCGATAGCCTCGAACAGGCCGAACTCCTCCAGCTCCTTGCGCAGCTGATACATCGTCGTATACAGCATCCCCCGCGCCCGGTCTGCGTCACGGTCTCCCCATAACGCATCCATAATCTTCTCTTTGGCAACCGGCTGATTCCCATGATGAAGCAGGAAGGCAAGCAGCTCCTCCGTCTTGGCCCTGCGAAATTTCAGCTCCTTCCCGTCAGGGGCTTCCACTGAAAATCGTATAAAGCTGCGGACGGACATCTTCTGCTTCAAGTCCAAGCCTACAGATTCTGCCCTTCGCCTCTTGGCGATCCGGTCCAATGTCTGGCGCAGCCGCTCCACCGTTACCGGCTTTAGCACATAATCAAGCGCTTCCGCCTGAAAGGCAGCTACCGCGTAATGATCATAGGCCGTAACAAAAGCAATCGAAACCCCGGCGTTGCACTCTTGAATACGGCCGGCCAGCTCCAGGCCGTTCATGCCGGGCATCTTCATATCGACGAGCACCAGGTCCGGTTCCGCCGCGGGCACCCGCTCCAGCAGCTCCTCCGGATCTTGAAAAAGTCCGCAGATATCCACATCGTCAAAAGTCCGGAGCACGCTCTCCACCATTTTTAAAGCAGGCAGCTCATCGTCAACCGCCATCACCTTAATCACATCCATTGCCCTCCTTTTGGGATACGGATCGTTACCGTTGTCCCACCTGTGGCCTTGCTTTTGATGTCCAAGCCGTGGCCGTACACCCGAACAAGTCGGCGCTGAATGTTTTCCAGAGCCACACCACTGCTTGCCGCGTCATTGTCCCTGAATAATTTATCCTGCAAGGACTGCTCAAACCCTACGCCGTCATCCTCCACAGTAATGACAACATGGTCTTCCGCTGCCCGAACCAGGATCGCAACCGTAACACCCTGTTTCCGATCAGCCAAGCCGTGCTGCACCGCATTTTCCACTAATGGCTGAATAACGATCGGCGGCAGCAGGCAATGAACCTGACCGTCGACATCATACACGATGCGGAGCCGCTCCCCGAAGCGGGCTTTTTCAATCGAGAGGTAAGCTTCAACAAGCTCCAGTTCCTTGCTCAAGGGTATGAGTCTGTCCAGATTCCCAAAATCGAAGCTGCCCCGCAAATACTGGCTGAGTTTGGCAAGCAAGTCCCGCGCAGCCTGCGGATCATCCAACGAGAAGGCCGAGATTGTATTCAGCGCATTATACAGAAAGTGAGGCTTGATCTGCGCCTGCAGGAAAGCCATCTCGTTGCTTGCCGATTCGCTTACGGATGTTTTCATCTTCAGCAGCGTCCGGATGCGCGCCTTCAATTCACTGGCGTCAACCGGCTTGCCGAGAAAATCATTCACGCCCTCATCAAAGGCGGCCAGCATTTCCTCCGGCCGGGTTCTTGCTGTAAGCAGCAGCACCGGAAGGTCTGATAGGGAATAGCGCTTGCGAATGGTCCGGCATACCTCGTAACCGGACATTCCGGGCATCAGCAGATCCACAACCGCTAGGTCGATGCGCCGATTCAATTCCAATTGACGGATCGCCTCACTCCCGCTGGATACGGCGATAACTGTATATTTCTCAACGGACAACAGATTGAGCAGCACCTGACGGTTAGCGGCATCGTCATCCACAACGAGGATGGTAAAGTCCCCGCCGCCTTCCAAGAGGATCGTGTCCTTCGGGAAGGCTTGCAAAGCAGCCGCCTCCAGAAGCGTGTTCACTCTTTCCCCCCGCATACCGACCGGTTGCTCGCCCGCTTCGTTCGCGAGCGGCACTGTAAACGTAAATACCGCGCCTTGTTCCTGCTCCGACTCCGCCCGAATCGTTCCGCCATGCAACTCCACAAGCCGTTTGGCAATGCTCAGCCCAAGTCCGGTTCCGCCGTAATCCTTGGCAATCGTGTCCCCGGCTTGCTCGAACGCTTCGAAGATCGCTTCCAGCTTATCGGATGGAATCCCGATCCCGGTATCCGCAACGGAAATCGCCAGCCAACCGTTCTCCTCCCGCGCCGAAACGGTAATTTCCCCTGCTGCAGTAAATTTAAGCGCATTGCCGACCAGATTGTTCAAAATTTGCGTCAGCCTGTCCTCGTCGGCATAAACAATATGCCGCTCACTCAGGAAGTCAATAAAGCGCACCGGTTTATCGCCTGCCAAATGGCGGAACATCTCGAATATAATGCGCACAACCGGACGCAATGCGATGGCCTGCTGATTCAGGGCCAGCTCTCCATTCTTCAATCTGGAAAAGTCAAGCAGGTCACCCACCAGATGGGCCATTCTCTTGCCAACACCCGCGATCATCGCTACATTCTCCTCTTGCTGCGGAGTCATTGGACCTGCCGCCTCCTCAAGCAGCGATTCGGATATGTTGATAATTCCATGCAGCGGCGTTTTCAGCTCATGGGATATATTGGCCAGAAATTCATCCTTCAAATGATCCATATACTCCAGCCGCTCCGATAGTATCCGAACAGCAGCGAATTCATTGACAAACCGTTTGGACAGCAGCAGCCCATGCGCCAAGAAGAAGCCCATCCATGCGGACAGCTGAAGGGGGAAGTTGACCGGAATACCAAGGTAATCCATGGAGGACAGGACAACCATGACCAATAACGGCAATGTGCCGACAAGCAGATAAACCGAGCCATCCATTCTGCGGACAACTCCAGCTGACATCACGTAGATGACATAGAGAACAGCCAGAAAGGTAAGAGCAAAGCTAACAATACTTGCATAAGTAAATACCGATGCCGGGGTTGCCGCGATGAGCAGCATCCGCGCCGCGATTGCCGCTACGAACAGCTTCATCATATGTCTATTAAACAGCTTGGGATAGGAGTGTTTGGCATACAGCAACAAGAATAATTCTATCGACACCCCGGAAAAATCCTGGATTTTGGTAAACAGCTCGTATGGAAATGCCGCTAGGGGCAGCATCGCGATTTTTTCGCTGTGCGTCATCGAATACAAGGCCGTTGTTACACAGCTCAACCCGAAATAGAGCCACGAACGCTCCCGCCCCTGCACCCACCAAAAAAGCAGAATGAAAAAGGCTCCGATTAACAGAAAGGTTGATGCGGCCAACAAATCTTTGGCAATCGCCGACTCCCGGGCGGACTGAATGTCCTCCTGAAAGCCCAATACAATGGATTGGGTAATGCCCCCCTGGGAATACCGGTAGTTCGCAACTTGCACGATGATATCAAGACTGTTGCCGTCCGCCGAAAAAAAACGGACGTACGGCGAGTTCACAGAAACCGTTCCCTGCTTGTCCATCCCCGGAGTGCCCCGGCCGCCGAGCTTCTGGCCGTTTACGAACAGAGTATGGGCCGTTTTGATATTCGTCTGCCTGATACCGTAGCTTTGGCCAGCCCCATCCGGCAGTTCAACATGCAGCCGGAAGGTGGCATACCCGTAAGGCGACTTCTTCCAGTCCTTAACCGTATAATGCTCCCATCTGTCCGGCACGTGGACATAACCATTCATCTCAGGCAGCTTGCCGTTCTTGGTTTCCGGGAGAAAATCGTCGGGAGTCAGGAGTACATATGGATAAAATTCCCATTGTCCATCCAGACGGACGCTGCCGTTATCGGCAAAGCTCCAGCCGGTTAAATCCATTGTCCCGTTTACCGCTTCAGGCCGGCTTCCTGCAGCAGGCCGGCTTGCCAAGATGAAGTACGTCATCATAAGAGTGATTGCCGCACAAATAATTATGAATGCGGCTGTTGCTTTTTTACGCATCTGCCTTCCCCTCATACTCAGTAACGGTTTGTGTGAATACGTTTTCGACTCGGTGGTGGACGGCAGGTTGGACGTAACACCGTAGACCAAGCGGGTTACATTCTCAACTTTGTTGCACAGCTTGTCCAAGGTGAACCCGCCCATTCCGCTTCTTCTCCGGGTGATCCTCGCCGGCAGGTTCTAGCGAAGGTGGGAGGGTCCCATGGTTGTTAACAGCCTTTCCGCACCGATAGATTATAGCTATCATATCATACTCAATTCGAAATTTCGCCGGAAGGTATCAGCAGTACACTGGCCAGCGCTCCGAACAAGGGGAGGAATACATAAGGCCGCAGGATAGCTCCCGGAACCTCAAATCATCAGCTTCTTACAAACAAGTTTTAGACTGGGTCCAATAAATAAAGCAGCGACAGAACAAGACTTGATAAATATAGTCTTAGACTGCCGCTGCTGTTGTTCAATTATCGTTCCCGTTAGTTTAATCATCTAAGCTGTATTGTTTGTTGTTCATAATATCGTCGATAACCAGATTGATTTCATCAACATTTTTCTGATCTGTATCGAGCAAATATTTCCTATTTAAACCTGATTCATTAAATTCTTGGATTAAGATAAGGCACCGTTCCCCCATCTGGTGTTCGGGTATTCTCAACTGGTCTCTTTTTAAAAGGGTCTCATGATCAGTCATTAGTACCACATAGACCACATTCTGGGTTAAATCCATCAGCTTGTCTCTTAGCCAATATGCCTCATCTGGAAAAGTAACATAATCTATTACAACATCAATCCCATTGAGAACGAAATTTCGAGTAAGACCTAAGATATTATTCCAAATGAGGGACAACTCGGATTTGCTTTCCCAAGGCTTCTGACGCCCCCTAACATGCATATGACTTACATCGTCACCTGAGATATATGCACTGTTTTTTAAAGCGTCCACTAGTGCAGAGGAAGTCGTTGATTTCCCTACTCCTGCTGGTCCTGACAATATATAAACAGTTTGCATTAACAATTCCCCCTCTTCAAAGTACAATGGCTCTCCTACATTAGATTTGCGACAAGGTTGAAACACTCCGGGGAAATCGGCAATCGGCATATATTCTTGACATGGAATTATGTCAAGAATTTCTGTTCCATTTAACGCCATAGCTGGATCACTTAACTTAGTTATTCCCGAATATGTTACAAAATGATTTAACCTTACTCTGATTTTATGCAAGTCATTTTAATTTGTGTGAGGTTTTCTAAGTTGATTTCGATTTGTAATTCGGTATGCTCATTAACAGCGATTAGGATTTTATCTTTAATTTCCAAGTTTTTTATTGGGTTTGAATCTTCAAAAAATATTCCCCATACCAAACGGTCTTTAGCATCCGTACAAGCAATAAATCCTTCATTTCCCATTTGACCATCACCGCCATGGATTTTCCCGTCTTGATAATCAATACTGACCCATTCATCAACGATCGTCCAATAGTCATCATTATACTTTGCTATGCTTTCAATGGTTGTGTCACACATGGGAGAGCAAAAAAATTCACTTTTTTTTGTGTTGGGGTCATATAGGCTGTAACAATTTAAAATTGTTACAGTGCCATTTGGAAAGACGATGCAATTAATGCCGGGCAGTTCATGCTTTTCAAGATTCCAATGTTCCGCAATACTATAATTCATAATAAAGCTCCCTTTTGTATCCTATTATAATATAACGTAATTCTGTACTTCGCATTACAAGCTCTGGGTCGCTTTAAGCTGACATTGGAATCATAGTAATAACAACATTCACCATTCATAAAAATTATCCTCGATCAGCGCCTCGAATGAATCCGCTAATAACTCGATCTCCCCGATATCGTGGTAACAAATCAAAACATTTCCAGCCTCATTGATTATAATCGGATCGCCGGAACCATCCATAGAGATGACATAACTGGTTCGTAAAACCTCTGCAAAGGGAAGCTCCTTGAATTGCTCTCGGGCCCCGAGAGTCAAATCGACAACCGTTTCGTTTCCGAGACTGGAGCCATTTGAGAATGCATATACCGCAAGACCTGCATATGCCCCCCCCAAACGTTCGGATAAAATGCACATAGTCCTCATGGAAGTTTACATTCAGACTCTGCTGTGCATTAGCAATTTCCTCTTGGCACGCCGGACTGCCTACTAGTGTGCTATTATCCTCACGATGAAGGAAAGTCTTTAATCTATTCATTAATACATCTTTCATAGGATAGTCGCCCTCCCTGGCAATTAATTCGAATCAGCTACCATTCAAGCCCTCGCTATCGCATCCGGACTTTTTGAATTTTCAGAGTTATTCAACACTCTCAATTTTTGAAAGCTTTTGGGTATTCTTTTGCAATCCTGAAATTTTCTTTAAGTCCCTTTGATATCATAAGCATTTGTATATGTTCTAGACTTTTATCGGTTTCTATTGGGAACAGGTCGCTGGCCAGCATCTAGGACCCATAAACATCATACCAAGGAGTCTTTTTGTTTTTCAAACCCCGTATTTCTACATAATAGGAATGCTGCCCGATAGCTTAATGCCCCTTCGTAAGTCTACACATAAAAAATAGTCCCGGTGACTGTAATAGCTCACCGGGACTAACTAAGAGATCCCATATTTAAATCAGATTTGATTTTTTCTTTATTTAATGAAATCTTTATTTTAAAGATTTCGTCCATTTCTCTTTGATCAAACCCATCTAACAACCTATAGTTTGATAGCATGCTTAATTCTCCTTCTGATACAACAGAAGAAATTATCCCACGAAATAAAAGATTAAGAGAATTTTACGATAAGAAACGAAATGAAGGTAAACCCTTCAGGGTAGCCATCATCGCTTGTGTTAATAAGCTTTTACATTGGATTTATGCATTACTAAAAAGCAAATCAGATTTCCAAGATACAGACCAAAAATTAGCTGGTTTAGTTTAGCCCCCGCGCTTGAACCCCCCACTAGAAACTCATGTACACATACAACGGCGCTACCGGACGCGTCGGCTTACCTGTTTCGTACGCGGAAACTTGTTGGCAAATGTTACCAGGGAACTGGAAATATCAGTTCATAGACTCTATCGAAATCGTCTCGCATCCGTTGAATAATGCAAAATTTTGAAAGCAATTGTTCAAGGCTGTTCGCAATTGCTTTGTTGGCTTTATGTCGTTCTCGTACCAGATGTTTTTAACAACGAGCGTCCCGGCTTTTCGCTCCGCGATTACCTCGGCTCGTCCGATGAGGCTTTCTCCGTATATTAGAGGCAACACATAATGGCCGAATTTCCGTTTGATTGCAGGCGTGTAAATCTCCCAGGTGTAATCGAATCCAAACAATACGTTGATCAGTTTTCTGTCCCATATGAAATTATCTAGTGGGGCAATCAGCTCGCAACGCCATTTCGGCGCCGGATTTTGCAGAACGGCTTCAATAAGCGGCAAGTCCTCCGCGCGGCAGTACAATATATCCTTCAATTGTTCCACGGCAACAGCAACAATGCGAGCTTCGTACAACAGTTGGCGGAAAACCTCATTGCGCTGCTCCGCTTTCAATCCCCATATGTTCAGCCAGGCATCGGATGCGCGATTCCATAAAAGGCCAACAGCGCCGATCCGGCGCAGTACCCGCCACTTGTGATGCTCATGCTCGCCCTCCAGCGGCTCCGGTGCATTCAGCAGATTTGGCTGTATGTACTTCCCGGCGATATCGTAATATTTACGCGTTCCTTTTTTGTGATGTATAATCAACTCGCCTGTCGAGTACATCTGCTCCAGCACCGACCGGGATGAATTGTTTCCGCTGCTCCAGTGGATGACCGATTGCCAAGTGAAATTTCCATCCAATTTCAGATCATCCGAACTTAGCGCACCGTGATTTTGGATGTGAGCCCGTACTTGCTCTATCAACGCTTCCATTTCGGGATAGCGCTTGGCATGTTGTCGGGCGGCCTGCCTGTACCGCTCAAAATACGGCCAGTCCTCGACAGGAATAATGGCCAAATTCTTGTCGGGATAATCGACAAGGCTTCTATCTTGATACAGCAACTCGGCGAGCATGTTCTTGGTAAATCCTTTGATTCGCGACTGCAACACCAGTTCGGCGTTTTTTCCGCAAACATCGATGGGATCGTATTGAATACAGCCGACCTGCCGCACAAAATCCAATACTCCCTGCTTTCCGGTAAATTGATATTCGCCCAGCAGCCCGTGCTTCAATAGCAGAAATTGCCGTGCCTGGCGGTTCGTCAATTGGATCATGTACACAT
Organism: Paenibacillus ferrarius; assembly: GCF_002027705.1. GTDB lineage: Bacteria > Bacillota > Bacilli > Paenibacillales > NBRC-103111 > Paenibacillus_E > Paenibacillus_E ferrarius. Next base: position 13,891 of record NZ_MBTG01000058.1, read on the forward strand.
CGGCTCCTTAAGGAAACAAACGGGAGTAGCTTGCACATGATGATGGATGGCGAGGTTGCTTATCTCAATAAAGTTACTATTTGCTTCTTTCCATAATGATGGTATCCATTGGGGAGCCTCATTAGCAAACCCCTTTCCTAATTTTCCAATAACCGAAAATTGCTCTTTTTCAATGATTTCAACCACGCCTATTCCCCCTATCCGTTGGAAAATACAAAAAAACAAACACATGTTCCCATTAAATGTTACCATTGTCTCGAGCATAAAAACAAGAGCTATTGAAAAATAACTGCCCTTTAGTTTAATAGCAAAAAGAGACCCACAGCAACGGCTGAGGGTCTAAGTTTATATTTTAAAGGGGGGTCGACTTTTATTATATGCTTGATTCATTAATGCCACATGAAAATAAGATTTCAATCATGTTACATTTACTTAACTCTTGTTTTCCGTTAGTTTAATAAATCTTAACCTCAATCCGCGTGGCTCAACTTACCCGGTAGTTCAATAGAATCAACAGTTTCAGTCGATGGTATCCTCTTGTCTATGATTCAAGCCACCACTTTCAATCCTATGATAAAATACTTATAAATCCCACTATAGCTAAACGGCCAAAGCGGATATAATCTTACACTCTAAATTACTGGAGGTAGCGCTCCGTACTCGGCCCACTGCTCTTTTGTCGGGCCGTAAAGATCCGGCACACGAAGGCCTGCCTGACGCATCAGGACTGTCAGCTGACCACGATGATGAATCTCATGCTTTACGAGAATATCCAGCATTAAGCCGTTTGGCCATTGATCACCATACATATCGCTCATGATAAGCAGATTCTCATCTTTCCAACTGGACTGTATAGCATCAAGGAGCGCTTGTGAGGTCCTCTTATAGACTGACGCGATGTCTGCTGCCGAAGCTGGCACCGGCATATCTTCGCCCGGTCCTTCGAAAGACAGTCCCGTCCGAGATGGCATTTCGTGCAACGTCTGTACAAGGTGCCATGCAACACGTCCAAGCGTTCTATGATCGCTTGTTATCTGTTGGCCAAGAGACTCGTCGGTCAGCATCTCCAGTGTCCGCATTGTTGCTTCCGTTTCATTCTGCCAAGTTGCGGCAAAATCTTTAATGTGTTTATACATATCCAACATCTCCTTTTTGTAATGGAATCAAGTTTATTATACCGAACACTAGTTCGCAAGTAAATATTTACATTTACTTAAACTACCCCCGTTAACCAAACGAAGCTGCCGAAAATCATTGCGCTAATCCCGAAATGTAATTAACTACGTATGGTTATTTTGTTTACGCTAGCCTGCCCTTTAGCTTAATGACAGTTCGAAAAAAATAGTCCCGATGACTGTAATAGCTCACCGGGACTAACTTGCAGACCACACTTTATATCCGATTAGTTTTTCCTTATTTAAAGAAATCTTTATTTTAATGATTTCATCTATTTCTTTTTAATCTAACCCATCTAAAAACCTATAGTTTGAAATCATACTTAATTCTCCTACTGATAATACAGAAGAATTATTTGATTTAACAATAATTATTAAATCATCAATATTGCAATTAAATTGTTTCTTTATAGCTAATAAGGTATCAAAAGATGGATTACAATTTCCTTGCTCAATCTCACTTAAATTCCCTTGAGAAATGCCTATTTTGCTCGAGAACTCCACTTGATTCATAATATTTAATTTTCGTAACCTACGAATATTGGGCCCAATATTAATCATCATTTCACATCCTATTAAATAATAAATGTCCCGACCGTCTGATAGATCGGGACTTATCATGATGCTATGATTACTTACCAACTTTAATGTCACTCAACACTTACAATAATAATTGTCAGGTGATATAAAAGTCGTGAACCAATTTTGTTGACTTTACTGGTTTGCCGCGGCTCGTGACAAAGGCGAAAAAAAGAAAGTCGTGAACCACTAAAAATTACCATGTAAAGAAAGTTGTGAACCGCCTGTGCTCTTCACTCAAAATGCCCGTGCTCATAAGATATTGAAACCTCGAAATTTATTTACAGATAAATTTAAGCTCTACGCTACTCGAAGTTCCACGTTTTGTCGTTCTTATTGCCATCTTCAACTTTTGCAAAGACCGGCAACGCTCCGGCGTTACGCCTATACCGATCAACAGCTGCTTGAGATCTGGCTGGCCATCTTTGCTGTACCCGTGCGTAATCGCCAATTTCTCCGTATCGGGGTAGTCACCGGTTACCGAGAACGAGGTGGTATCGTTATGAATGGAGGATAAGGCCAATCCCAGCTGCTTTAAAACCGAAAGAGACCAGGTCGAGTACACCTTCCAGCTTTGCGCTTCGTGAAGAAGGTCGAGTACACGGCCCAATGCATCATACAGACTTTTAAAGTCCCTGGTCGCATCCCGTATGGGGAGCGTGACCGTAATCTCGTAGAAACTCCCGGACCAATTTTATTTATAATTATATAACATTTTTGTTTATTATTACATGAAACATAGGCGGAAAGCACGGCTATTTCACAGGGGATTTTTATTTTGCATTCGCGTTTTATGGTAAAGCGGGTGCAATGAGAAAACCTCTATCGAGGCCATTCAAAGATGAGCGACCGCGTTTAAAGGTAGGTTTTATCACCAAATAGAAAGACGTTTTCGGGAACCGAAAACTTGTACTTTCTATTGTGGTAATAAAAATGCCCTCCCAAGCAACTGTGGACACAGTCGCTCGGAAGGGCATACTTGAGAATAGCTTCTTGTTTATGACAGGATCATTTAAATCAATCCGGATTTTTGCAGAAGCCGCTGAATAATCGTGATAGCCTCTGCCCGGGTCAGCTTCCCTTTTGGTGCAAGCTCATTGCTTTCTCTTCCAGAAACAACTTCCGCTTGAATACTATCCGCTATACTGCTTAGCGCCCAACTGGATGCAGCTGCTGTATCTGTGTATGGCCGCAATGTGGCATCAGTTGACTGGACAGGCAGCTTGGCCTTCAGGTTGGTGATCTTCATCGCTTTGGCGATCATGACCATGGCTTGTTCCCGGGTAACGATATCATTCGGACGGAAGGAACCGTCTTCGTACCCGCTAATCAGCTTGTAGGCATAGGCCGTTTGAATTAGGCTGCTGTACCAATCCGTAGTCTTCACGTCCGCGAATGCCGTTGATCCGCCTTCCATCTTCAACCCCAAGCCCCGAACCAGGATCGCAGCAAGCTCCGCCCATGTAATCGCTTGATCGGGTTGGAACAGGTGATCGTCAATGCCGTTAACGACCATCCGCAAGCCCATTTCATTCACCGCATTCTTCGCCCAATGCTGCCCCATATCCTTGTACTCTTCTTGATGCCTTACGATCGAATACGTGCTATTGGTCAAGCTGCTCACTCTAGCCACAGACTTGCCGTCTACTGTAATCAATTGGGTCGGTACAGGGCGAATGGCTCCGTCCGGTTCAACAACAACCCCGGTTACAATTTCCCCTGAATTTACAGCCTTCGGAATCACGATTGTTCTTTCCACGTATGCGTTGAATTTCGACACGTCAACCGTTGAATCTCCGTAAGCGCCTCGTACCGTAAAGTTGAGCGCCGGAGCGACAAGAGTGAACCCTCCTTTTGCTGCCGCCTCCTCCAGCAGTTTCACCGTGCTCATTGCCGGCTTGGAAATTTCAACAGTTATCTTAATATCCTGAAGCTGCACATTTTTGCCAAACTGTTCGGAAAGACCACTGATGTTGATCTGCTCTGCGGGCAAGGTATAGGTCGCGTTCTCCGTTTTGACTACAATGACCGCAGCCTTTTGCTCCATGATTTTTACGATTTGCCCGCTTATTTCTCCAATCACCACATCGGATTTTGTATTCACCGAAATCATAATCACTGCATGCTGTTCCTCTGTCGCAAGCTTGCGCTCCAGCACCTTCGGATCAACCACAACCGTAGTGACCGTCTGATCCTTCACCTTGGCTGTCGTTGCGGTCCCTATCTTCTCAACCTTGCCATTGACCAGGAATTCAACTCCGGCAGGCGAATTTGATGTTTCGGGCTCTGTTGAGCTGTCGCCGCTGCTGTTGGCTGGCTCTGTTGGGCTGCTGCCGCCGCTGTTGTTAGTTGACGCTGTTGGCGTCACTGCATTGGAGACGGCGGAGGCAGCGCTGCTGCCTGTAAGATTAACAGCTCTTACCGTAAACGTATAAGTTGTTCCGTTGGTTAAACCGGTTACTGTGATCGGACTTGCTGGGCCTGCTGCCGTTATATTCCCCGGTAAGGCCGTGACCTCGTACTTTGTTATTGCGCTTCCTCCGTTGACTGCTGGGATGGCGAAGCTGACGATAGCCTGACCATTCCCTGCTGTTGCAGTTACAGCTGTTGGCGCTGAAGGTACCGCCGGTATCGCCCCAGGTGTTGCGCTTACCTCATTGGAGGTAACGACAGCTCCCTTGCGGTTGGTGGCTTTGACGATAAAGGAATAGGTTGTGCCATTCGTCAATTCGCTGGCATCGTAGCCGTAGACAGAACCGCTTACCGTAGCCGCTGGTGCTCCATACGTGCCCGAAGCCGTTCTCTGGTATACGGCGTAGCTTACAGTTCCGTAGACTTCCTCCCATGCCAGAAGAACATGGCTATCTCCGCTTGCAGCCACCTTCAAGTTAAGGAAGGCAGCCCCCGGCTCCGGAAGCGTAACGGCTGCACTGGAAACCCCCGGCAGGCCTGCCGCGTCGAAGGCGAGCTGGGCTCCTGTCACCTCATCGTCATTCGCTGCGCCCAGACCCGTGAAGGCGACGATGCCGGAGCTTGCCGTGGCGGCCGTTGCTCCCGTTAACGTCCAATCGCCCGCATCCTTCTTCGAGACAGTCACAACGGTGCTGCTGTCGCCCACACTCGTATTGCCGAAAGTATCCCGAAGCGTCACCACCGGCTGCTGTGCGAACAGTCCGCCGTTTCTAGTCGGCGCCGTCAGGTCTTTGGTCAGCGCCAGCGAAGCCGGGCTGCCCGCTTGTGGCGTTATGCTCAGCACATTCGCCGCCGGTGTTACTACGCCTGCTACACTCAAGCTGATAGATTGCTTCGCCGCTTGGTTCAGCTGCAGCTGAACCGTGGCTATGCCGTCGGCAAACATGGCGCTGTACGTGCT
>NZ_MBTG01000059.1 GCF_002027705.1 Paenibacillus ferrarius
TTAAATAAGGGGTAAGCTTCGCTCACCCCAAACCCCGAAACATATAAATTCTTATATGTTTAAATAAGGGGTAAGCTTCGCTCACCCCAAACCCCGAAACATATAAATTCTTATATGTTAAATAAGGGGTAAGCTTCGCTCACCCCAAACCCCGAAACATATAAATTCTTATATGTTAAATAAGGGGTAAGCTTCGCTCACCCCAAACCCCGAAACATATAAATTCTTATATGTTAAATAAGGGGTAAGCTTCGCTCACCCCAAACCCCGAAACATATAAATTCTTATATGTTAAATAAGGGGTAAGCTTCGCTCACCCCAAACCCCGAAACATATAAATTCTTATATGTTAAGAAAAACGGCTTCGCCGCCCTGAGAGATCAGCCTCTTAGTAGCGACAAAACCCGTTAAGGGAACTAGAGGACGCTATATAGGCAAATAGTAGGGATGCTGGGGTATTAGCGGAACTACAGGGTCTTATTTTCACGAAAAACGCTGAATTTGCCTTGAAACAACAAAATAGCGGACTGTAGTTCCCTAACCCCCGCGATATGGATACTTTTGGCTAGAATAGCGGACTGTAGTTCCCTCCCTCTATTCGCACAAGGCGGCTGGAGTAACTCCGCGTTCACTCCAAAACATATAAACTCTTATATTTTTAAAAAGCCGCCGATATGGCGACTTCTTAAAGGTATATATTCTTGTCCTGTAACAATGTTGGGGAGTTAATCACTTATTATTCAAGCATCTGATACCAATAAATCGCGATTTCATCGCTTTGTTTATCTAGGCCTCTGTAGAGATAAAGCTATCATCAAGGTTTGTACCCCCGTCATCGTCCCCAGCCATTAGTTCTCTGATTAAAATATTCATATTCTTCCTCCTAAAGATTTATAAGGTGTGAATAAAGATACGGCGGGGGACCACGGACTTAACGGAAAATGCCTCCTCAAGTAAGCTTATTTTTCTATATATACACATTGCCCACTAATTGCACCTAACAGTACAGCGTCTGCAGTTTCAATACTATTCAGAAACCCCAATACTTTTGATGAGAACTTTAGGAGAAACATTTATATTTGCTTGAGAAATCGCTTTCCCCCAGTTATCCTCTACCTTCTTCCAGTTATTATAATCGTGTGCCCGCACATAAATCCCAAAACCAAAGGGATCAATCTGATACTTTTGAGCATTCTTGAGTAATGCCTCACATTGTTTTTTCAACTCTATTTCAATAGCTTGTTCCAGCTGTTTTCTCTCCTTCTCTAAGTCTAGGGTAAACATGCGCTCCGTCAAATCGATCTGAACCTTCATCTCGATATCGATTGTAAAACGGTCATTTTCGAAATGTGTTTTAACCTTATGCTTTGCTTTTGTAATATTGAAGCTCACAAAAGACATTTTCTCATCCGTATGAAACATATCAGGAGGAAAGTGAAATGTTAACGGAATGTCATTTTTCGTATCGCGCTGCAATAATAGGAGCAGAGAACTTTCTTGATTATTCAAAGAAGCCGCATAGGTGCCGTCTTTATGTAAAAGAACAGTACCTGAAATAACGAGTTCATCGTTCTCTGTTTTCATTTCAGTTAAAGCAGGCGTCATTCCTTTATCCATCATTTGTTGATGGAATTTCTGTAATGTAGTTTGCACTGTAATCCTACTCTGATACGAGCTTTCTACCAGTTGTTTGATCACGCTGGAGATTCGGCCTTTATCACTCATGTTCGTATACATGACATCTTTAATGGTCCCATCAACCACAATCACATTTGCATTAATCTCATTTCGGGAATCTCGGAAGAGAACATCCATATAAGGAAGTGCATCTCGTTTCTGCAGCAGCTTTTTTCCTATCAACACATTTTGCGACTTTCCATAAGCAAGGCTTCCGGATGTCTTACTATCAATATACCCTTTTGATTTGCGCATCGTATTAGCCCTAGTGGATGTTATTTTATATTTATCTGTGGCTTCTTTGCTGAAGACCGGAGTTGCTGTGTATACGACTAACTCATTATTCTCATCGAAATCTATAGCCTCTGTAAGAACAAACTGTTGATTCTCTATATAAATGGCTTTACCGCAGCCAGTTACAAACAATAAAACTGCCAATGCTAAAAAAAAATAATTAAATTTCTTCATTGTTTCAGTTCCTTTCTAACGAAATGAAAAATCCATCCGTACATCCAAAGGAAAATAGGGAATACGAAAGCGCTATATAAACCTGCCATTCCCCAGAATTTGCCCATTTGAGTAATTTGGGAAGAAGAAGGGAGGAAAAAGAATGACAATAGGATCCATAGAAACAAGAGTATTCGCAAAAAATTTCGATGATCCTGCTTACCGAATAATTGACTTGCTCCCAACAGAGCCGTGTAAAGGTAAGGAATGATCGCCATAATTAAGGTAAACAAATAAAAGGAGAGAAAAATGATCTCAAATCGCTCCAAAAAGGGCAATCGGATGGCCTTAAATAAGTTGAGCGTGGGATAAACGTATTCAGTGATCTCTTTTGGAGCAAACTTGATAAAACTGATTACTGTAACTATTAAATATATAATCATGGATAAAGAGTTTGCAATAACAATTCCTTTGTACGCTGATTTCTTATCCTTTAGAAACGGATATAGCATGAAAGCCAGTTCAAATCCGAGGAAAGAAAAGATTGTTGATTTTACGGTAGACAGAATGGGAAAAAGGCCTTCTTTTCCGAGTGGAAAAAGGTACAACCATTGGCCATCCTTTAGTGCCAATAGAAGCAAGAAAGGCATCCACAAAGTGATAAGAAAAACAAACTCAGCAAAGAGTCCAATCACTCTTATTCCATGCTTGGTGATCATATAGATTGGAATGATAAACAGGATCATCAAGATGAAGTTACGTATATCCGGCACGACCCATATCTTTATGATATGAATCGTTGAAAACATGACAACGCTTGCTCCATATACCGCGTATAGTATCCAAAGAACAAATAAACTTTTGCCCACCCATTTGCCAAAGTATTTAGATAAAAGCTCGAATAACGTATATTCGGGGGTTTTCTCCATAATGTTTATAATGACTAAGCTGAGAAGAATAGATAAAATCCAACCTAACAAAATGGATATCCATCCATCGGTACCGGCAGTTTTAGCTAAATCGTGGGGAAGGGAAAGTTCTCCGATCCCCACTTGGGCTCCAAATATAATAAGAATGTATTGTTTCAATGAGATTTGATTAAACGAATATTTATTCATTGGTTAACCCGCCCCTCTTCGCTTTGCTTAACTTTATTCGGAAACTCCGGTACTTTTGATGGCAACTTTAGGAGTAAAATTTACTGTTGCTTCAGATAGGGCTTTTCCCCAGTGATCCTCTACCTTCTTCCAGTTTTTGTAGTCTTGCGACCTCACATAAATCCCAAAACCAAAGGGGTCTACTTGATGCTTTTGAGCTTTCTTAATTAAAGCATCACATTGTTTTTTCAGCTCTTGTTCAATGGCTTGTTCCAACAGTTTACTCTGTTTCTCCATGTCTAAGGTAAACATGCGTTCCATTAGCTCGATCTGAACCTTCATCTGGATATCAATTGTAAGATGGTTTTCTTCGAATTTTGTCTTGAAGTTAGCCTTTGCCTTTCTAATATTAATACTCGCATAAGACATTTCTTCATCCGTATGAAAAATCTCAGCAGGAAGGTGAAACGTTAACGGTATGGGATTGTTCATATTGTGCTGCAATACTAGCAGTAGAGAACTTTCTTGATTATTCAAAGAAGTAGCATAGGTACCGTCTAAATGTAAAAGAGTAGTCCCAGAAATAACGAGATCATTCTTCTCAGCTCTCATTTCAGTTAAGCATGGCGTTATTGCACTATCCATCATTTGTTGATGGAATTTCTGCAATGTAGTTAGCACTGAAATTCTTCCTTTATATGTACTTTCTACTAATTGTTTGATCACGCCTCCCAATTCGCCTTTATCGCTCATTTTCATATACATAACCTCTTTCACAGATCCATCAACTACAATTACATTTGCATTAATTTCATTTTTCGGATCGCGAAAGAGGACATCCAAGTAAGATAGCACATTTGTTTGCTGCAGCATGTTTTTTCCTATAAGAATACTTTGCAATTTCCCAGATGCAATATTACCGTTTATTTTCGACTCTAGTTTGTACTTCGATTCTCGCATCGTATCCACTGTTGTGGTTGTGATTTTATATCTCTCCTTTGCATCTCTACTGAAGACTGAACTTGATGTATACATGACCAACTTCTTTTCATCATTAAGTTCTATAGCATGAGTAAGAATAAACCTTTGAGTCTCTATATAAACTGCCTTGCCGCACCCGGTTATTAATAATAAAGCTGCCCAAATTAAGCAACTAGCCTTCCATTTCTTCATTGTTTCTGTCCCTTTCTAACGTGATGAAAAAGCCATCCGTAGATCCAAAGGAAAATAGGAAACCCATAAGCGCAATATATACCTAGCATCCCCCACGATTTACCCATTTGAGTTACTTGAGAAGAAGAAGGGAGGAAAAAGAATGACAAGAGGATCCATAGGCATATGAGTATTCTTAAAACATTTCGATGATCCTGCTTGCCAACTAATTGACTTGCTCCCAGCACTGCAGTGTAGAGGTAGGGAATGATTGTCATAAATAATGTAAACAAATAAAAGGCAAGAAAAGTGATCTCCAACCGTTCTAAAAACGGCAATCGGATGAGCTTCAACAAGTTGAGCGTGGGATAAACATAATCTTTAATCTCTTCTGGAGAAAACTTAACCAAAGTAATGACTGTCACCATTAAAAATATAATCATGGATAATGAGTTTGCAATCACAATTCCTTTGGACGCGGATTTCTTGTCCTTTAGAAACGGATATAAAATGAATGCCAGTTCAAACCCGAGGAAAGACAGGATTGTTGATTTTGCTGTAGACAGTATGGGAAACAAGCCGTCTTTTGCGATTGGAAGTAGGTATAGCCAATGGGTTGACTTTAATGTTAACAATAACAAGAAGGGCATCCATACAGAGATAAGAAAAACGAACTCAGCAAAGAGTCCGATTACCCTTATTCCCTGCTTCGTAATCATATAGATAGGAATGATAAACAGGATCATCAAGATGAAGTCCCGCATATCGGGTACGATCCATATCTTTATGATATGGATCGTTGAAAACATGACCACGCTTGCTGCATATGCCGTATACAAAATCCAAAGAATTGATAAACTTTTACCCACCCACTTGCCAAAGTATTTAGATAAAAGTTCCAAAAACGTATATCCGGCATTCTTCTCCATAATTTTAATGACGACTAAGCTAAACAGCATAGACAAAATCCAACCCAACAAAATGGATATCCATCCGTCGGAACCAGCTGTTTTAACTAAATCGCGGGGAAGGGATAAGACACCGATTCCAACTTGAGTTTCAAATATAATAAAGATGTATTGTATCAATGAGAGTCGATTAACCGAGTATTTATTCATGGTTGATCCTCACCTTCTCTATTTACCCCCTGTCTTATTAGTTGAGTTGGATCAGCCGAGAGCGGGCGTTTTTTCATTTTCCACATGGGTACTCTAATCCACACGTCTTTCCAGTCAGACAGTCGGATGGGAGCAATCGGACTTCCATAGGATATTCCAAATGATTCTATTGAGATAAGGTGAGCCCCAATAATCATAAGCCCTATCACAATGCCCACCATACCGAACAAAGCGGCCATAAGCATCATTGGAAAGCGGAGCAACCGTAGAGAGGATGACATATCGTAATCAGGGATAATAAAAGAGGAAATCGCTGTAATGGCAACGATAATCACCATAATATTACTTACAATTCCCGCTTGGACCGCCGCCTGACCGATGACAATGCCTCCCACGACACCTATTGTTTGTCCAATAGGACCTGGAAGGCGTAACCCTGCTTCCCTTAACATCTCTAGGGCTAGTTCCATTAGAAGCGCCTCTATAATTGGTGGGAACGGTACTTTTGCTCTGGATCCCCCAATCGATATCAACAAATCCAAAGGAAGTACTTCATAATGAAACGAAACAATGGCTATATATACAGCCGATAAAGAGATCGTCGTAACTAAGGCTAAGTAGCGTAATAAACGTAGAAAAGAGGCTATGATCCAGCGATTGCTGTAATCATCGACACTTTGAAAAAATGCCGAAAAGGTTACAGGAGCAATGATCACACTAGGTGAATGGTCGACAACAACTACCATTCTACCTTGCAGAATATGGGCGGCAGCAGAATCCGGACGTTCCGTCAGAATCAACTGTGGAAACAGACTTATCGGATGATCTTCGATAAATTCCGCCAATTCTCCCGTATTTAAAATGGCATCCACTTTAACTTGCAGCAGACGGTCCTCCATTTCTTTGACGAAATCAGGTTGTACAACATCTTCGAGATACATTATAGAAACTTTCGTATTACCCCGAGACCCGATGGTATATTCTTTGATTTTCAGCTCACGATTAGGAAGATAACGACGAATAAGCGCAATGTTCTGCCCGGACGTCTCCACAAATCCTTGATGCGACCCCTTTAACGTCGATTCGATTTGCGGCTCTTTAATAGACCTTTGAGGCCACCCTTGTGTATTCATAACAAGCGAACGCATTTGTCCATCAATCAACAGGATGCTTTTGCCTTGGAAAATCGAGTCTTCAATATCTGCCCATAAGGTTACAATTTCTGTTTTTGCAATCGTAATGGAAGAGTTCCAAATATCGTTAACCGAATCGACTTCATAAATGAGCGGGGTTAAGATATTATTATTGATCGCTGATTTATCAACGAGCCCTTCCAAATAAACAAGGATTGCTTTGTCCCCTGTTCTTAATTGAAACTGACGAGTAACAAAATCTGGTGCATGACTAAATATAGCTTGTAGAGTAACTAAGTTATTTTCAAGGATTCCTGAAATCGGCTGATTAAGAAGATCGGAAGATTTATTGATTGGAATTGTCTTTTTCCCATTTAACCATCTCCGGATCGTCCCCATCCTTACACCTCATCCCTAAGTCGTCAATTAAATTTTCCCACATATAGGTAAAATTATTCAGCCTTGTTATTTGAATAAAAAACAGAGAACAGTTGCCACGGCAACTGCTCCCTGTTAATTGTCATAACGTCTTTCCCTTTAATTCTCTAACCTAGTTTGTCATTTATGTATTAACAAATGCCTCATTCAAAAATAACTGGAAGAAAGGTATTCCCCATACAAAGCAAATCAAGTATTTCATTTCAAAGTGTGCTGCTAGCGAATTCCCACCATTATAGGTGTAAGCAATTTAGGTTTTCCCACTAAATCCCTCCTTTACTTCTTCGTCATTAAACTTCATGAAATTCCATTAATTGGAAGTTATATTACCACCCGTTAGCGTGGAAAAGGCAGCCAATCATCATGACCGGCTGCCGTGGTGTCTTTACTCAGCTAACTTTCTGCGTTAGTTCAGCAATCTAGCACAATCTATTATCGAAAATAAAACACCACCTATCAAGGTGGCTGACGCTATTCAAAGTTTGACTGATATTATCTTTTTTTTATTCACGCTATCAGCTAGCGGTATTTCTGCGATTACCTTTGGTTCTGTAACTGATCACTTTGCCACGACAAAAGAAACAGTCGTACCTTGATCTGGAAAGCTATGGATTTGCAATCCATTCCCATAAATTTGTTTCAGCCGTCGATCGACATTGAACAGACCAACTCCCTGCCTGCTATCCGAACTTCTTTCAAATATTTGCTGTCGCTTTCTTTCATCCATCCCCACGCCGTTATCGGCAATGATCACTTCTGCATGCTCTTCATATTCAGTGATTTGAATAAGGATCTTTCCTCCCGACGAACGGCTTGTTATACCATGCCGTACTGCGTTTTCCACGAGCGGCTCAATGGAAAGTGGGGGAATCATCAGCTTCATGCTCGCATCGATTTCCCAAACAATATCCAGATTGCCATCGAAACGTTCTTTCTCGATATACAAATAAGAACGGACTAGAGCAAGTTCTTGATCTAGCGTAACAAGCCGCTCAGAATTTTGGAAATTGAAGCTTGCCCGCAAATATTTGCTGAATTCATCGAGCAAAAGGCGCATTCTGTTCAGATTGATGTCGCTTAGTGCCGCTATCGCATTGAGCGCGTTGAACAAAAAGTGCGGCTGTATTTGTGCTTGAAGCCATGCCGCTTCCATACGCAACCGTTCGCGAACGGAACGCTGAACATCGGTTAATGCCCGTACCCGAGCCGTTAATTCCATTGTATCCGCAGGTTTTACAACATAATCGTTGGCGCCCGCCAAAAATCCTGCGGCAATATCTTCAGACTTGTTGCGCGCGGTCAGAAGCAGAATGGGCAGCTCCGAGCTCGAGTAGCGCTCGCGGATCGTGCGCGTTAACTCGTATCCCGACATGTGGGGCATCATGACGTCTGCAATAACCAGATCCCACTCTCTTGTTTTCAGAAGCGACAATGCATCTTTGCCGCCCGTAACCGCAACGATATCGAAATATTTCGGATTCAAAATATCCACTAATATTTTCAAGTTAATCGGGTCATCATCCACTGCTAATATCGCCGGTCTATCCGTTGCGCCGGAACTTCGCGCATTGGTATCTGCAACGTATTGATCGTTCGAGCCGGCAGCGCCTGTTTCCATATAAGTGGGCAACAGAGCCGACGCAGCGTCCATTTCCGTTCGAGGTTGAGCGGACGAATCGGACAGCGCCAAAGCAAACGTGAATATCGCACCTTCACCGGGGGTAGAGCTGACTTCCAGCGCTTCGCCGTGCAGCTCCACCAACTGCTTACAAATGCTGAGACCCAAGCCGATTCCACCGCCGGGAGCCGCCGTCATGTCGGAATCGCCTTGTTCATACGGCTTAAAAATGGTTTGCATCGTTTCCGCGTCCATTCCGACTCCCGTATCCACAACGCTAATGTACGCCTTCCCACCCTTAACGGCTGCCTGGATGGTGATAGTCCCTTCATTTGTAAATTTGATCGCATTGTGGACCAGATTGAACAAAATTTGAATAAGCCGATTTTCGTCGGCCATCATACGAGGGAACGTATCTGGAATCGCGTTGACGAACCGAACCGGCTTGCCGTCGGTCATGAAACGAAGCATGTCGAACACGCCGGAAGCGACCGCTTGAATCTGAATGCTTGTTTTGTGCAGATACACGTTGCCCTCCTTGAGACGCGTCATATCAAGCAAGTCATTTAACAAAAACGACATGCGTCGACCGACAGTAATCATCAACTCCAAATTTTTGACGTTCTTATCGCTCAGCGAATGTTTTTCGCTGTCGAGGACGGTTTGAGCTATATTCAGCATTCCGTGCAGCGGATTTCGCAATTCGTGGGATGTGTTCGCCAGAAAATCGTCCTTCCTCTTGTCCTCCATTCTTAACTGCTCGTTCAACTTAACGTTTTCTTCGGAATTGCGAAAATACTGCTTAAACCAGTAAGCGGAAAAACAAATGATAGCTGCCAGCACGTCAACTGGGTAGTAGACGCTCGTTACTTCCGAGCTATTATTAAACGCTCCCCAGACGGAGCTGGATAAGATGCTCGTGGCGGCAAGCACCAGAAAGATGGCGCCGGGCTGATTTCTGGCTATCATTTTGCCGACGAGATAGACAATCCAGGCCCATGGGAACCAACTAATCAGCGTGAATATATTAGCGCCGATCGAATAGTAAATGAGCAGCGGCGGCATGGCCGCCACAAATCCCCAATATAAAGCGAAAGCGCCGGCGTACGTACGGAACAATCCGGTGTTTGTTCGGATCTTGGCAAATATTCCGATCATAATCAGGAAAAAAAAGGAAAACGACAGGTACGAGAGCACCTTTATTTTCAGCGCCCATGCGTAGCTGATGAAAGGCATCCATGTCAGCAGCAGGCTGTCGTGATCGGACACAATCGTAAGACCGGAGGACAGAAGCAGCATGAAGAAGACAAGAAGCGATTTTTGCCGATTGAAAAAATATAAAATTATGGAGTACAAGCCATGCAGCATCAGTACCACGAATGTCACAACCTGAAAGCTAATGGAGCTTGAGCGTTCGGTTTCGATGGCCGCTTCCGACCCGAAGCGGATGGCCCTGACAATGCCGCCATTAAACGGATGCTCGAAATTGGCCGCGCGTACAAGCAGCTCGATCTCCCCCACACCGGTTGCCTGATAGCGCGGGGCATAAGAAATCCGGTTGGGCTTATACGTATTCGCTTGTTCTGCCGGTTGGCCGACTCCTGCTATCTGACCGTTGAATTCAACAGCTGAAGAGGCTTGAATTTCCTGAATCCAGAATTCGAAAGACTGTAGCGGCATAGGATCGACAAGAATGCGCAGCCGATATGTCCCGTATCCGAAAGATGACTTTGACCCGGACGGCAAAGCGCTTCGCCAATCTCCCGGAACCTGAATATAACGCTTGTCAAGAGATTGCAGGCCCTTGTCTTTATGCGTGATGAACACTTCCGGATAAAACTCCCACTCGCCATTCAGCGTAATGGAATGGGATTGCGCGAAGTCCCAACCGCGCAAATCGAGCACGCCTTGAACCGCAGCAGGATGTTCATGTGTAGGAAAAATCCCTGACCAAAGCCATCGGAGGCCGAGAAGTATGGAAAGAAACAGGATGAACATCGTAGCATATTTCAGGACGGTTTTGTTTTTTATCCGTATCATAAAGAGCTCACTCCCAACATTTCGCCGAGCAACTCCATCATCTGCTTGCAAATGCTGGAGTTCATATTTTCGACAAAAACAGTGTGAATTCCTTCTGCCGCAATCGGATATATGTGTGTTCCTGATTGCAAAGAAGAGCCGTCCTTCAGCTTCGTATTCGCCTCAGGACAGCCCCACATCAAATCACATTCGTTCTACTAGGAATTTCGGTTATCGATCAGATTGGCCTTGATCAGCATCCGCTGAACGATGGCCTACTCAATTTTTTTAAGCTTTCTTATCAACGGTATTGTGTTACGGTACCCAAATTTCCATACCGTTTGATTTTTTGTATTGATGGGCATTGGTTGTTTCCATGATGTCATAGTATGCCCAGTTGCCGCTTGAAAGGTCTTTGAAAACTTTGACGTCGGTAGACGCATCGATGGCTTTCTTGTCAGGCTGACGATTGAGCATTCTGTTTACAATCGTAGCAGTCTCTGCACGAGTGATGGTTTTATCCGGTCCAAAGGTGCCGTCCGGATAACCATTTACCCATCCATATTCCGCTGAAGTTGCTACGCTGGAATATGCCCAATGGGTTTTCGATACATCTGTAAAGCTCTTATAGCCTGCAGCATTATTCGAAAAGCCTACTGCTATGATTGTAAACTCTGCACGAGTGATAGCCTTATTTGGCGCAAAGGTGCCATCTTCATAGCCTTTAATAATACCAAGGCTAGCTAAGGTGTTTACAGCTTTTGCATACCAAGCATTTCCAGGTACATCAGCAAAGTGCATTTCCGAAGTATTTACATCCTGATTTTTCAGAAGATTATAGAACATCTGAGCTACTTCAGCACGGGTTACAGAAGTATCCGATCTAAAGGTTCCATCTTCATAGCCGCTTAAGTATGCAAAGTGATTCTTAGTATTAAGCAACTTGAATACTCCCGTATCGGTAGCTGGCGCCGGCGCCTTGTCTAAAACTTTGAACACAGCCTTAATCTTAACTGTCCCATTTGGTTGGATATACGTGTAAGTACCGTTACCATTGTCCGTATAGTTGATTACATTACCTTTATCATCTGTAATCGTTAACTTGTCCAATAAATATCCGGCATCAGGTGTAACAGTAATGGTCACTTTAGTACCGGCTGTAGCGCTATTATTGTCTACAGTAACTTTTCCGCCTGTCCCATTATCAATCGTGACAGTGGAACCGACGAAGCCACCTCCGCCTCCGCCTCCGCTTCCTCCTCCGTCATTCGTTGATGGCAGTGAAGGGCCTGTGCCCGGCAAGTTATCCGCAAATATCATTTGATTTGAGTAAACCAACGCATACGTCGAAAACTTAGTTGAGGAGAACGTTACGGTTGTTCCATTAACTGAGCACGGTATGAATTCCGCACGGCCATTATGAACTCTCACAATAGCAAAATACTTATAGCCCAATAAGTTTGTTGGAACGGGTAGTATAATTTTAATAGGTTCCGGAACTACACGAACAGGCTGTAAAGTGCCTGCATCGGTAACTGCACCGCTGCTGTCTACTACATCTACTTTTTTAGTAATGTTAATATCATACATAGATCCAATGCCGCTCGCACTCGGGGCAATGAGGGTTAATATCAAGCCTTTATCGTCGTATACGCTTTGGGTTGTGCTAGTAGACACATCCGTTGCATTCAGATTAAGAGTGACATTCAAAGATTGACCGTTCAGAACTTTTGCAATATCTTGGGACGTCAGCAGCATACCCATTTGATTATCCAATTGATTTTTGGTAGTTGAAGGGTCTACTACACCGCTTACGGCACTGCTAGTCTTTAAGGAAGCTTGCAGCAACTTTAATATCGCATTGGATACATTCTCAACTGTTGCCCTGCTTATTTGCAATTGTTCTTCCGGTGTGAGAGCAGTAAATTCATCATGCGCTGCTTTTAAAGCATCTAAAGTATTCGTATTAATA
Source organism: Paenibacillus ferrarius (assembly GCF_002027705.1). Classification (GTDB taxonomy): domain Bacteria; phylum Bacillota; class Bacilli; order Paenibacillales; family NBRC-103111; genus Paenibacillus_E; species Paenibacillus_E ferrarius. The sequence continues at coordinate 12,672 of NZ_MBTG01000059.1, forward strand.
GCAGCTACCATATCGCTGGCTACCTGTGAAACAGCGGTAGAAGGATGCACAATAATGGTTCCCTTTGCATCACTTGTAAGGCTCATTCCCGCAGGCGTCCCAGGAGTTGGCGTAAATAGTCCAAATGTGACGTTGCCTTGGTCATCTACCGTAGCAATTGCCGTAAATGTTGCGTTGAGTGATGCTTTATCAGGGTTGGCAATCGTGACGCTTGCTGGATACACCCCTACCGGTACACCGTTTACAACGTATTTGCCAGTATATTGAGATACATTGCCTGTAACGCCAGCCACAGTGATTATTGCTTGGGTAGGATAGGTTGTATCTTCATACATCATTCCGCCAGACAGCTTTGTTGTACGATATGGAAGTACATCCGTTCCGCTTGTTGGCATCGGTGAAGTCTCACCTGCTGCCGGTATTGGCTGTGCGAGCACTTGATAAGTTTTCGCAGCATCAACAGGTTGGAAGGTTAATGTGCTTCCGTTTCCGCTTATCCAAACAGGTTCAGTAGACAGATTACCGTGTACATCAACATATTTGCCTGTACTCTTATCTACAAGGGCGTACTGGATTGCAGGTGCAGTATTGTTAATCTGAATCAGATCGCTGCCTGCGGTACTTGTTGGCATTCTCAAGATATTTTTTGCATCCACTGGCGCAACTGGCCCAACTGGCGTTGTAACTGGTGTGCCAATTACGCCTGTTGAAGGAAGCGGATCGGTCGTACCGGCAGGAATCGCCACAATTTGATAGCGCGTACCCGGATTAAGGTTATCAAAAGTTATATCTGAACCGGTGCCTGTTTTCCAACCACTTACCACATTACCATTCTCATCGGCTATAGCATATTTAACCAGAGTTGATGATGGATTTACCGTAATTGTCGTTTGACCGGGATGTCCCGAATCTTTTCCTACTGCAACGTTATTACCTACTATCGGCAATGTAATACTTTGTGTCTCAGTAGTCGTTCTTGGAGTTACTGCACCTGCATCGAATGTCGATGTAGCAGCTACTTTGTAAGTTCCCCCCGGCAATAAAGGCAGAAATACAATTGGGCTTCCATTGCTTGGATACCAACCGTTTACGCCGGCAGTAATTTCATTGCCGTTTTGGTCAAATGCTCTAAGTCCTGTAACGGGGTCCCCGTTTGCATATGTAACAGTCATAACCGTACTTGCATCGAGAGGAGTTGCCGTTATTGTGCTGGAACCGTTATACACGGAAGCTGTTACACTCTTATAAACGGCTGTTGTTACACTCTTGATCCCGCCGCCGCCCGAAACACTTGGAACAACTTTTGTGGCAGTAATGATATTGCTAATTACACCGGGATTATACTCGACTATAACTCCCGGATCTCTATATGTGCCACTACCGTGTACATTACTTACGCCTAAATAACCTATATCAGTGTTACCATCGTTTAACAGAAGTGTAAGATGGTCGTAGGGTCCATTTTCCATATATTTAGTAGGAAGAGTGGTTGAATCAAGACCTGTTTGGTAACCCGTTGATACATACCTTACTGTGGTACCAGTAGAAATGTTCCAATTAGGTTTGTAAGTTTTAGTAGCGCCAATAAAGCTTATAAAGTTCCAGCCTGGTTTTGCTGTAAAGGGGCTCTTAAATTCCTTAAACATACTAGCAATCGCAAGCATTTCTCCAGGATTATTTGCTGCTGGCTCTACAAGATGTCCGTTTTTGTTCGTTGCAGTAGTCACTGCATCATAAAAAGTCATAGTACTCTGTGTTGCCACATATACAAAATGGCGTCCCTCGTAAGTGCGCACAGATGTTTTTCCATCGGCCAATGGCGTCCCTGGAGTTACATTTACCGTGACAGTCGGGGTTTCTGAAACTTGTGTAAATGTCAGATTTCGAATAACAGTTTGAATATCTTCATAAGTATTAGTGCTTGAAAAATTGAACACTCTATTCGTAAGTGTAGATTGGTCAGTCTTAATGGTGCCAATTTTCACACCATTAGTCATCTCGGCAATACCGCCTGGAGGCGTTACAACAGCAATTGAGCCATTGCTTACAGCTACAGTAAAGTATCCGCCCCCTGCATCAACGACACCTGATCCTCCAAATACAGCATTTGATAGCTGATAAGTTGTTGTGGACAATCTAACCGGAGTACCGAGGTCAAGCGTTGGTGTTGCCGTTGCTCTTACTTCTAATGGATAAAAAGGCATCATCGTCAATACCATAACGATAGCCAATAATAGAGATAACATTCTTCGATTTCTTAGTTTCATATTTTGTGTGTTCCTGCTAACGAAAGCCTATAGAAATTCCATATTCGCAGAGTTCCTTCCGTCAAGCAGGTTTTCTCCTTTCTCCTAAAAAAATGTCTACTGCTTCTAACTCAAGCGTCTCTGCTCTCATTTGTACCCTGCATGCTGTAAAACGATTGTTCTTATGTTATTTATCTCTCATACTAGTTCCACTCCTGTTCCATAAGGAATCAAAATACCTTGATCCCCGTATTTCGATAAAATTCATATCCATTCGACATCTGTGATCATAACAAAAGGAACTATACAAGATCTCTACATTACACCGGGATTACATCAAGCATTACGTGCTGATTCAGCAAAAGGAAAAAATCTGCAATAATGAAGCTATTCCGCTGATATCAAAACAGCTTAATGAATTATTATCAAGACAAGGAGACCGATACGGTAGAAGCGAAGAAATGGCTGAAAGAAAAAGCAGCCATCGCGGAGGAATTTCTGCGACAATTGCTTTCCCAGTTCGAAGCCTATCTACGAAAACTATGTGCCATCATAGTCGCCAAACTCAAAAAAATGCAAAATCTCCACAAGTTTTTTCCACGGCAGAGCGATTTGTTTCAGACAAGCTCTTATCATCCATAGGCCAAATGCCGATAATATCGGTATAGCAGATCAAATCGTACTGAAAAAATGCATACATTTTATGGAGCGTAAAATACATGAAAATCATATTGGTGGATGACGAAGCATTGGTGCTAAATCAAATTCGGCGATTGCTATCAGGATATTCCGGGATTTCGGTGGTCGGCTCGTTTCAGAATGCGCGAGAGGCTATTGTGCGGATGCCGGAACTTCAGCCGGACGTCATATTTTTCGATATTCACTTGCCGGAACTATCGGGAATCGATGCGGTTAAGCTGGCACAGGAGGCTTATCCGGGAGTCGATATTGTGTTTGTAACGGCATATAACGAATATGCTGTCCAAGCGTTCGATCTGAATGCGGTCGATTATTTGCTTAAGCCGTTGCATCAAGCCCGTTTGGATCAAACGATAAAGCGACTGATGCAAAAAAGATTGCATAAACAAGAGGATATCACGTCAACGGTGCCTTCCCGCATTCTCTGTTTTCGGTCTCTCCGTTTTCAACGCAGCGGCGGGTCTACGGAAATTCCGAAATGGCGGACGTCAAAAACGCAGGAGCTGTTTATTTATCTGCTGCACCATCGCGGCAATATTGTCCCAAAGGAAACGCTTCTGGAACTGCTGTGGCCGGAGCTTGACGCGAAACAGGCGACGAGTCAATTGTATACATCGATTTATCACATTAGACAGTGCTTGAAGCAAATGGGTATCGATGCCCCCATCCGCAATCTGACGATTCAAGAAGGCTACATGCTCGACACAAGCCGCATTCGGATTGACGTGGATGAATGGGAAAATGGTTTGCGGCAGGCGAGCGGAGGAAATTGGGTCGATAGTCACTCCGAGCTGCGGCAGTTGCTTGAACTTTATGAAGGAAACTATTTTCAGGAGCACGGTTATTGGTGGGCGGAGAACGAACGTGAAAGACTACGAAAGCTGTGGTATCAGCACGCCCGTTCGTTAGCCAGATTCTATGATAAAGCTGGGATGCGAAAGGAAGCGCTGGCTATGTACGAACGGCTTCAGGATGCGGACCCGTATAACGAAGAAGACGGACTTGCGCTGATAAAGCTTTATACAGCAACCGGACGGCACAAAGATGCGGAGAGGCACTACTATAAGATGGATCAACTGTTTTCAAATGAGCTTCGGATCGGCTTGCCTGCCAGGCTGGTAAACTGGTTCGAACAAGCGAGAATGACATTACCCCTGACAGAATGAGGTTGACGAAGGAAGACATCAACAAATCACATAGCCCAGATTATCGTCTTCCCAAAATACCTTGAAGTGTTCTAGCCCCACCCAAGGTGCATCGCCAATCGATTTGATGATATTCTTCTGTTGTCCCCAAAAAGTGCCACATAAACTTATTTGGCTGATTTGAGCATCGACATTTTTAGTAGCAGTACAACCAATTGAAATTGATGTAATTAAGATTAACATAAGTAATAAATACATTTTTTTCATATCGTATCCTCCCAAAATATCATTTAAACCTCATGCCATTCACAAATACCATATATTGGATTATTCCTTTGATTCTTTTGGCACTCTTCTGCCATTTAGTTTGAATAGAAAAAAAAGTGACCCACAGCAACGGGCTGAGGGTCTAAGGTTTATATTTTAAAGGGGGGCCGTTTTCCGTTACCATAATTAAAACACAGTTCAGGCACTCCATCTGAGGTTCTCGCCTGATGGATCAGCAGAAAATATTCCGTCCCGCCTTCATCGACCGGAACCGACAGACGATGAGATAAACGGGTATCTTTTTATTATTTGGTCAATATCCACTCCGTAATATCCTCCAAAACTTCTGCAGACACCTTTTGTGGGATTTGATACTCTTTTTTGAAGTCCTTGACCTACTATCCTATAAATTCCTGAACCCACTCACCATTATAGTAAGCTATCCCGATTTGGGTGTAGCTGCTATTCAGGATGTTGGCACGATGGCCAGGACTGCTCATCCATTGGTTCATCACTTCCGTCGGGCTCGTCTGGCCTTTGGCGATGTTTTCCCCTGCAGAGTTATATGTGACACCGAATGCAGTCATCATATCAAACGGGGATCCATAAGTCGGAGACTGATGATCAAAATAATTATTGTTGTACATATCCTGAGCCTTAGCCATCGCTACTTTCGAGAGACTGCTGTTCAAGCTAATGGAATTCAAGCCTGCTTTCGTTCTTTCTTGATTCACCAGATCCAAGACTTGCTGAGCAGATTGGGATGGATTTACGGACTGTTGAGGATTGGCGGACTGTTGCGGATTTACGGCTTGATTCGCTGGGCTTTCTGCCGGTGCATAGTTGCCTTGGAACCAATCCAGCCAATTCGAAGCGTCATTGGGTGCTTGTTTAATCGTAATCGGTGATTTCCCTGCACCCGCAGTAGAAATGGATGATGCTTGAGTTATGACGTTGAAGCAGCATTAGGAGCATGAGTTTCAAGCTTCATTTGTTTAGCATTCATTTGATTGTTAGTCGAATTATTACTTGAACAACCTGTAACGAGTAGTAATGCTGCTATTATGACCAATGGTTTTATAACAATCCCTCCTGAACCGTCAAAGTAGTAATGTTATCAAATAAAGGTTTTGTAAAGTTCCAT
>NZ_MBTG01000060.1 GCF_002027705.1 Paenibacillus ferrarius
TACTTGCCACCATAATTCCTTCTTGCTACTTCGAAAATGTAACTTCCAACCATAGAAGAAACACAATCCAAAGAATCATTATCTATTTCATACTCACATAATTCTTCAAGAATGTCGTCTACTTTACGTAAGCTTTGTACACTAAAATCGAAATTTCCTTTATCAGAAAAATTATTTGTGAAGCTTTCTGCCGTTGAAATAATGTCTTGTTCTAATCTACTTTGCATAAATTCTAGCCTCCGATAATAAATACCATTGAATATGGACATATCCCAAAACGTCTATTTTTCACTTTTACATCCCATAATCTCTTCTCCAGGCATTTCCATTATCCTGCCCGTTAGTTGAATAACTAGCCGTCAGTCTAAAACAATAATTTCATTGAACAACAACATCCTTTATTTATAAAGCCGATTGATCTTTCTGTAACTCCTTTATCTCTTTAGAGAGATCTGCTTTTTTGTTTAAGGAGCTGGCTTATTTCTTCTCTAAGACGCTCAATCGTTGCTTCCATTTCATCGATGCCATCCTGAAGCTGCTTATGATACTCCTTCTTACTCATAAGAATATCCGCTAATTATCGTAAATTTTACCTCGCAAACGCATTAATTCATCTTTGAGACGCTTATTTTCGGTCTCCAGTTCCCTTATGCGCTTATTTTTTGCTGCAATCAATACATCTTTACTTGCATCAGTCATTTCGCGTTTTTGTTGAACAGAAGAGGAAAGCCCTTCTTGTTGTTTACGCAGCATTTCTATTCGTTCGCGAATTTCCGGGTGGTTGTAAAGATAGGGTTTTGAAACACCAGACTCCATTGATATACTATTGAAGTTAATCTTGCCTTTAAGCCTAATTAACCGCTGAATTGCTTCGTCGACTTTCATCACGGCGGACAACTTCTTATGCTGGGCATGCTGCCTCACACCCTCAGTATTCCTTGTATGGTTACTTGGCATGGCTGCTGCGATCCTCCCCAATGTATTCACGGCCTTTTTTACCGGCTTGATGGTGGATCTTTCCTTCCATTAGAGCCTCCAGAATGGGTTCTAAACGCTCAAGAGTAGCCTGATTCTTATCAACCCATACCTGACGTCCTAAGGCTTTGCCGCGCTCAATAACCGCCTTTTTTTCTCTAATTTCAGCTTCGTATTGAGAAACAAATTCTGGAGTTGTGCAGAAATTACGACAAGATAAACAAGGATTTGCTTGAGTAGGGCAGGGCTGCTTAATTGGCTTCATGCAGTAGCCAAGTTCCATTTTTACCGCATCTAAATTGTGTCGGATGTACTCCCATTCAATTACTTCTTCATTTTCAATATCAGCTAAAGCTATTTTCACTGGTCTTTTATTCACTACATCAATGCGAAATATCCCTTGTTTAGTTGCTTCTTCCCATGATTTCCTCATGGTAGTATCGAGTATCTTAGCGTAATGCAACGTCATCTCGGGTGAAACATGAGCCATCCATTTTTGAACATGCAAAATGTTCATGCCATTATTAATCAATTCAATGCCTTTGGTGTGCCTGAAAGCATGGTTTTTGAAATGAAACAACCTTCCTTGATCATCGATTATGCTTTTCCACTTTGCTAATCGATTTAAACTTCTACTGATTTGACGAGATTCCGGTGGGCGACCTTTTCGTTTGCCATCAAGCATGACAAATAGATACTTTCTGGGATTGTTTTGCTCATTACTTTGTTCTTTTATAGATTCGATTACTGCTTGGACTGCGGCAGCAACTTCTTCCGTAATTGGTACACGATGATTCAACACTTGCGTCTTCATAATATCCCCGCATAAATACCATCCTTGAGCAGTTTTATCTAAGCAAGTATCATATTGTAAATTAAGAATATCAGAAATCCTCCATCCTGAAGCACGAAGCAACAGAACTACGGGGATATATTCTTTCGGTGTAAGATGTTCTAAATGATCCTCAAGTTGTTGAATAACCCCCTCTGGAATTGCTTAATATCGTTCTCTGTTAGCTTTATATAACGTGGGAGGTCTTCTCTAAAAATCAATAATGCTATCGGTGTTTGGGGGGCTTCCTTATATTGAAGTCGTTCAATTGTCTCAAAAAATACCCGTAGAGCTATTAAATATATACGTTGGGCCACGGCTACGTGGTCTTTTGTAAAATCTCGATAAAATACAAGATAATCCTCAACATCTTTGCGGGATAATAATTTCAAGCCATCCCATAATGGATATGTTTTATGAATGAATGTTAAAAACACCCTAACCGCTCTAAGATCAAGGCTACATTGACCAGGTGATCGATGGCTGACTCGAAATTTAATATATCGCTTTAACATATTACGAAAGTGAGATGGAACGTCAGTAAAATTGAGAAGATGCTGTGATTCGTGTGGAACGATTCTGGCACCTGGTATGTTTCGCATGTCCCAAATGTCTTTTTGGAATTCATCACGTGTATCATAGAAGTCTTTAAAGAAAAGGTGTAATTGGTTTAGCAAATTTTCATACTTCGTTAATTTCCCATCATTATAAACGGTTAGTCCCTTTTCTATTAACAAAGAACGAAGTTGAATTATAGCTTTACTTATTTCCAGATCACTAAAGCTCTTCATATTCGGATAAAATCGATTTAAAAAGTCAGAGAAATGCTTGAATGCTTTTGAGTAATTTCTAATCAGTGTGTTATGTAGCTTAACTCCTTGGTTTTTCAATCGATCGATTATAAAAAACTTGATTTCATTTTTCAGTTCAGCCTGAAAGGGGATAAAGTTTATTTTTTGATACGTTTTATCCCAGATGGTTTTTCTGAAATCGTCAAATATCGGGTGTTCACAGTACCAAATATCATTTTCCCAATATCCAGTAATAGCATTTTTCATTTCTTGTGATATTAAATCGATTCGACTCGATTGCAATGTAATAATCATTATTTGTCACTTTCCTTACTGCTGTGATGTAATTTCATACTCTGTTCAGTTTTTTCCCAATCCTTGCGTATTTCCTCATCGCTAGGATGGACATACATCTGCATCGTAGTCTGTATATGTGCGTGACCGGCTCGTTTCATCAAATGTTCATCGCGCCAACCGGCTTTACGCAGTTCTGTGAGTGACGTATGTCGCAACATGTGGGGAGTGACATTTATGCTAGTTTTCGCTTTCAGTCTTCGAAACAAAGAAACCACGTCACTGTACTCCAGTGGATTGCCTTTATTCGCTCCAGATATTTTAATAAAAACATGATTAGTGTCCACATCATCTGTATGATATTCTGCGACATACTCTAGGTACAGGTTCATTAATTCAGCGGATACATCAATACTGCGTGGACTACCAACCGTTTTAATTTCAGCAAAGTTTACTAATTCACCGCGATCCCGAATCTGAATCCTTCTGGCATCAATCTCAAAATCCTCCAACCATAGTGTAAGAGCTTCACCAATTCGCATTGAGCTTTCCCATAATAATTGAACCAAGAAAAAGTCCCTAGAATTTTCGCATGCTTGGAGTAACTGACTTATTTTCTCCCTTGATATCGTTTTGGGCTTTTGCTTGGGAACTTTGATTTTGAGGATATTCATATGAATAACTTTGTCTTTGTTTATGTGATACAGGAAGTCTTTAAATCCCTTGCGTGATCCCAATACCTGCTTTTTTAAACGCTCTGATAATTGAATACTGTAATCCTCGTGCCGCATCAAATAGTCATAGAATCCAATGGTTGTATTGATGATAATATTTACAGTTCTTGGTTTACGAATAGGGTCGTGCTGTTGAAGCGGTTGAATCTTTGTATTTCCAAACGGGTTCTGTAACCACCTCATGAACTCAGCCATCTCATCCAAGCCAATTTCGCGGTAATCCTTATTGATCTGTCCCAGAAACTCAAAGAACAGCTTTAAATGAAAGCAGAAGGATCGCAACGTGTTCCTTGCTGAACCGCTATTATCCTTGAACTTCAAATACTGAAGAACAGGCTTAACAGGCTCATTTAATTGATCCAATAGCATATACCTGGTTTTTCCTTCCTTCGTTAGAAGGGAAACTACTCTCATCTAAACTCACTCCTGCTGAAACCCAGAAATAAAAACAAATGGCTCCTGCGCCTTCGCTTGGGCTACGTCCTCCACCAAACACAAAAGTATACTATAATTACTATGGAAATAGGTATAGTTATTTAATAATCAATGAAATAAAAAAGATGGATGACTATACATTGTTTACTATAGTGTCACTCATTTTCATTGGTTAAGTTATTCGCGTTTTGTTGGCGGTACCCCTTATTAAAGACGTTTCGAGGTAGCAGCCTGGCTCGACCTGACATGGAAGAAAACAAACACTTGTCCAGACAGCCCCACCCTCTTCCTTTACTTCAAGCATGCGGCTTCGAAATACCGGAAGAAACGCTTGATGAAAAGCTGAAGGGCTAGTTCAAAGCTATTGTAAATAAGGTCAAGCCTCCCGATGAGGAGGGGCAATCGTCGTTAAGAAGTCTAAAATGGGAAGAGGATTGCAGACATAGTGAAATAGATCCTTTCCTCGTAGATAGTTTACCCCTCTCTCGTCCGAAGTACCTTAAGAGCAGCTGCTGTAAAGTCATCCATAATGAGTAATTTCAGGAGTTCCCCATAAGGAACTCCTTTTGTGTATCCAGAAACTGAATTGCCGTATTGCGCGCGCCAATAGTCCAATCCTAAACTTTGCCTGTGCCGGATTGGGCGAACACTCACTATTCATGGCTATCTCGGTTATGTGAATTTGTCAATTTTGTAAAGAAAGCAAAGATCTTAAAATATATGATCTGCGATGGTTACGCTGCTATGACGCCATCCAGTCAAGTATCACTACTTTGCATTGATTCTAGAAGAAAGTGGAGTGAAATCAACACCGCAGCCTCGTATATAGTAGAGGTTAAAAATAAAATAAACTGTTTTTTTGTAATTTTTTGGAACACATCTTCATTTCATAGTGTCTAATATATGTGACCAAAAAAAGTATGGGAAGGGAGAATTTAGTTGTAAGTAGGCGTAACTATTGTTTAATTTTAATAGATTCGCCATTAGTTTGGGTTATCTTCAAAAGCAACAAAAAAATCGGAGGTAGTAATATGAAGAAAATATCAATTGTATTGTTAATCTGTTTTATTCTAGCATCTGTCCAAGTTGGAGCTGCTGCAGCACCTATAAATGGAAAAATGTCCGAAAGACAATTAGACCAGATACTTTTAAAAAGTGGATTCCCTCAATCTTATCTTAATGTGACGTTACTTCAGGATAAAGAGTTTATTGTGGGCAAATCTGGAACTGAAATGCAGTATCAGGGCCGTACTGTGGAAAAATATCGATTAGATGAGGAAAATAATCTAGTAAAGATAGATTCTGGTAATGATGGCGAACTTACACCCATGGCGACTATTCCAACATCCGACCTGGATGTTTGGTTTGATACTTTCAAGGTGTCAGTGAATGGTGTTTATCATCAAGATGTGTACCCTCAGTTTCTATGGAAAAAAGGTATTGTCACAATTAATGATTCCATTGGTGTTGCAGTACCCCAAGGATGGGAAATCATATCAAGTGAAAACTCCTGTCAAACATATTGGGCTTATCAATCAACCGGTCCTTGGTCAGCTGACTCAAATTGTGGCGGAAGACCGGCACAAACATCAGTATATGGCTTTGAATGGAAAAGTCTATGGAATGCTAGTATACATCCGTATGGAAATCCTACATTTGAAAAAGGTACAGCGTATTTAAGAATGAAAAAGACTGATTCAAATGCATATAATAGAGTCGTTGGGAACTATGTACATGACACAACAGCTAAATCTAATGCCACCTATCAGTTAACTCTATATTGGCTCTCAGTACTATATCAACCATCTAGTGGCACCATAGATACAGCAGGGTTTGATAAAACCTTTACGTATTAAAATATAACAAATAAAATGCTGGATATTAGTATTTGCTAATATCCAGCATTTTTATTTGTTATATCCTTTTACTATATGATTAATCTATATGTTTTATGGCAAGCAACCTAATTTGATCATTTTCTTGTTCATATGATACAAAATAAGTTTTTCCTACTTCGATTAAATTCCAGACCATGTTTTCTTCAATATTTATTTTAAATTTTTCATTTTCTTTCTGGTTGTTCGGATCATATGCCAAGATCCAGTACTTCTTGAAATCATCTGAATGGGATTTGTTTGTAACCTTGATGTAAGACGCGGTATTTTTCACGTTAGATACATGGCCAGTTTGTTTCAAAAAGATAAAATAGCTACCAACTAAGACAATAACTACAATAAGACCTAAAGCTACTCGATAAGACCTACTCTTCAAAATTCATCCCTCCCCTCACAACCTTGGTACAACTAACTCATGCAGCGGTTCGTAACTACATTGTTGATTTGGAGGCTCCTTTTAATCATGTCTTCTAGCTTCATTTTATCACTTTTTCAAATATTCGAGTATACTACCCCTTTGTGCTGCAGTGAGCTAAGTTCCAATATCAACGTTACTTATCCACTCCCTAAAAGCGGAAAAGGTTATTTCACTTCGGATTAACCATCCCTTACCTCCTTACTTGATTCGCAGATTACATTACATGCATCTGGGAAGTTTACCGCTGAAACGTGGAGTAACCCGCGGCGAGATCATCATTTGAGAAACTGTACCTTTTCAACTTTAATAGGGACTTTTTCAGTGGCCTCGCATTGTTGAACCCGTTTTTTTCTAAATAAATCAAAAGATCATTTACATACGGATTGTTGCTAGCATCTCGGCGTATGGTGTCGCCTACTCGTATAATCTTGTTCACATTCCCGCCTGTCAGTACTTCTTCTTTTTCACTCAACGCACGTACCACCGTTCCATAAAGGTATTCCTCATATCAAATATACCATAAATTCACTATTATTTGTCGAGGTAAACTACCATCCAACGAATCGACTTGGAAATAGAAGCAAAAAAAGCAGACCCCGTTTGATAAGGGACTGCTTCGTTTAAATTAAATTCTAGTACCTTGCATTACTTGCTCTTCTGCGCCAACATATTGAGCAGCACCGTCACAGCCTCTGCTCGCGTCACATTGTCTAGAGGGGCGAATTGGTTATCGCCTTTCCCTTGCACAATGCCTGCTTGCTTCACGTAAGCAACACTTGCTTTCGCCCACGTTGGAATGTCCTTGTCGTCCGCGAAGCCGGTTGCAGCGTTCGCTTGGCTAGACTTACCCAGCGCAGCCGTAATCATCGCTGCTATCTCTGCGCGTGTAATGACTGCATCTGGACGGAAGCTGCCGTCCTCGTAGCCATTAATAATGCCCGCTTGCACTGCTTGCGCCACCGCTTTTTTGGCCCATGCTCCGATCTGCGCTGAATCTGTAAAAGTCAGCTCCGCTCCTTCACCTTGCAGCTTCAACGTACTCATCAGCATGACCGCGAATTCTGCGCGCGTCACGGTTTTCCCAGGCTTGAACGTGCCATCTGGGTAACCGCTGACAATCCCTCTGCTTATCGCTTGCTTGATGTTGGCCTCGGCCCAGTGCCCAGAGATGTCACTTAACGTTATCGCCGGCTGCATCGTGTCTGGTGTTGGTTCAGTTGCCCCTTGACCTACAACGAATACCGCGTATTTCGTAAAGTGGTTCACTTCTACGGTGATATGACCATCGTGAACAGCACCGCCTGAAACTTTCACCCATTCCTTCTTCGTTTCGTCAAAAAAGAATACGGCTACGGTTTGATTGCCCCTTAATTTGGATGGATCGAAAGCAAACGTCAGGGTGACCGATTTACTAAAGCTCTCTGAGAAATTTTTCAGAATTTCAAAGACGGGGCTGGCTAGAACGTCTTTATCCTTTACAAGGTTTTGAATATTCAACAATTTATCTATCGTTAATTTCAGCTCTTTGCTTGTAGCATCCGCCGGAATCAAGATCGTGATGGCATCCCCCAGACTAACCTTGCCTGTTTTGCCTACAGGAAGCGTTAATGTGCCATCCGTTGAGGTTACTGGGGTGTCGCTTGTTGGCGATGCTGTACCACCGCCACCTCCTCCACCTCCTCCTGATGGTGCTGTTACGATAACTTCAACTGTCGCCGTTAAGCTGCCCGTGTTGGTTGTATTCGCTGGCAAGCCGCCTAACGTTGCTGTGAATGTATAGCTGCCTGCTGCTCCCGGGTTGTAGTTGTCTGTATTTATCCATGCTGTTACGGGCACGGTGATTGTTCCGCCATTTGCTGTTACAGTGGCATGGCTTGCTATTAACGCTGCGGATACAGCTTCTGCATTTGCATAGGTTACTGCTCCTACTGTGCCTGCCGATACATTGCCAATTGCATCAAACACTGTGATGTTTGTTCCTACTTGCGTTGCTGGCGCTACGACAACTAAAACTTTCGCCGTTAAGCCGCTAGTGTTTGTTGTATTCGCTGGCAAGCTACCTAACGTTGCTGTGAATGTATAGTTGCCTGCTGCTGCCGGGTTGTAGTTGTCTGTGTTTACCCATGCCGTTACAGGCACGGTGATTGTTCCGCCGTTTGCTGTTACAGCAGCATGGCTTGCTAATAACGTTGCGGATACAGCTTCTGCATTTGCATAAGTTACCGCTCCTACTGTGCCTGCCGATACATTGCCAATTGCATCAAACACCGTGATGTTTGTTCCTACTGGCGTAGCTGGCGCCACGACAACTAAGACTGTCGTCGTTAAGCCGCCAGTGTTTGTTGTATACGCTGGCAAGCTGCCTAATACTGCGGTGAATGTATAGCTGCCTGCTGCTGATGTGCTGTAGTTATCTGTATCCACCCATGCTGTTACAGGCACCGCGATTGTTCCGCCGTTTGCTGTTACAGTAGCATGGCTTGCTAATAACGCTGCGGATACGGCTTCTGCATTTGCATAGGTTGCTGNGCCGTTACATTGCCAATTTCATCAAATCCTGTGATGTTTATAACTGCTGGCGCTACAACAACTAAGACTGTCGCCGTTAAGCCGCCAGTGTTTGTTGTATTCGCTGGCAAGCTGCCTAATACGGCTGTGAATGTATAACTGCCTGCTACTGATGGGCTGTAGTTATTTGTATCCACCCATGCTGTTACAGGCACCGCGATTGTTCCGCCGTTTGCTGTTACAGTAGCATGGCTTGCTAATAACGCTGCGGATACGGCTTCTGCATTTGCATAGGTTGCTGCGCCTGCTGTGCCTGCCGTTACATTGCCAATTTCATCAAATCCTGTGATGTTTATAACTGCTGGCGCTACAACAACTTCGACTGTCGCCGTTAAGCCGCCAGTGTTTGTTGTATACGCTGGCAAGCTACCTAATATTGCCGTGAATGTATAGCTGCCTGCTACTGATGGGTTGTAGTTATCTGTATCTACCCATGCGGTTACAGGCACGGTGATTGTTCCGCCGTTTGCTGTTACAGTAGCATGGCTTGCTAATAACGCTGCGGATACGGCTTCTGCATTTGCATAGGTTGCTGCGCCTGCCGCTACATTGCCAATTGCATCAAATGCTGTGATGTTAGTACTTGCTGGTGCTACTGCTGCTGTCGCTGCGCTAAACACTGGCGTTCCAGCCAATCCATGGTTGTCCTTTGGCGTTACTTCAAACTTAATCGTGTTTCCTTGGTCGCCGGCTACCGGTGTATATGTTGTGCTTGTTGCGCCTGCAATTGGAATATACGTTGTCCCGTCTGAACTGCTTAGCCATCTGTATGTGGACGTTCCTTCCGTATCTTTATCATCTGCGTCAGTGAATGTATACGTGCCAGTCAGTTGCACGCCTACTTGCGCCATTTCTGCAATGGTCACAGATGACGCCGTCGGCGCTGTATTTGCCGCTACCGTTACCATGACGGTGTAGTCTTGTGTCGTGCCGTCTTCCGCCACAACTTTATACGTTATTGCGCTTGTGAAATTCTGCATAGTTGTTCCGCTCACTTGTACAGTGCTTCCTACAATTACGCTAGCTCCCTTTGTTGTAAACACTGGGATAAGCGTCGTTACATTCGTTCCATAAGGCAAGGTCAATCCTATGGTCTTGTTCGTTTCGTTTATCGTTGCCTCCGGGCTCAATCCAGCGAAACTAAATGCTGTAATGACTTTCGCTTGGCTCATCCACTTCGCATATAAAACCTGGTCCCTTGTAACAGCAGTTGTTGCAAAATCGAATGGTGCGCCACTAAAATTACTGGAGCCATACCATCCTCCGAACGTGTAGCCTGTCTTGGTCTCTGCCTCCGGCTCTACAGCATAATGATTTTTAATTACAGTCTGATCGGTTGCTTCCGGTGAACCACCGTCATTGTTAAAACTTACTGTATAGGCGCTTGACCCCTTTGTAATTTGGTGAGTACCACTATCCGCCACATACACCGTGTCGTCACTGCCTATGGCCAAACCTTGCGGATACATAAATTCTGCTGAACCGGTGATGTTCTCCCAAGTGCTCTCTCCACTCCGCAGTTTTTTAATTTGATGATTCATATAATCCGCCACATACACCGTGCCGTCACTGCCTATGGCCACATCATAGGGATATTTAAATCCTCCCGATCCAGTGATATTAGACCAAGCGCTACCTCCGCTCGTTAGTTTTTTAATTTGATGATTATTCGTATCCGCCACATACAAGGCACCATCACCGCCTATGGCCATGCCATGCGGATTATTAAATCCTCCCGATCCAGTGATGTCAGACCATGTGCTGCCCCCACTCGGCAGTTTTTTAATTTTGTTATTAGAAGTATCCGCCACATACACTGTGCCGTCACTGCCTATAGCCACACCTTGCGGATACTTAAATCCTCCCGAGCTGGTGATGTCCTCCCAGTCGCTCCTTCCGCTTGGCAGTTTTTTAATTTTATGATTACTAGTATCCGTCACATACACCGTGCCGTCACTGCCTACTGCCACACCAACCGGACTGTTAAATCCTTCCGATCCGCTGATGTTCTCCCAATCGCTGCTCCCGTTCGGCAGTTTTTTTATTTGTTGATTAAGCGTATCCGCCACATACACCGTACCGTCACTGCCTAAGGTCAGACCTTGCGGTGTATTAAACCCTTCCGATCCGGTGATGTCAGACCAAACTAGGGTTCCTGCGGCATAGGCCTTTCCCCCTCCCAGAATACTCTGTATCATCGGAAGGACAAGTAGTACGAAGCTCATCAGCACTGCGATTAGTCTCTTCTTAATGTTTACTCTTCTCATAGGTTGCACGCCTCTCCCATTCCTTCTTGTCAACTTTTGTCGATCTTCCCCACTATAACGCTATGTTCTAAAAAAAATAACTACCCAATCGGGTAGTCTTTTAACGCGACACATAGGTGATATTAATAGAGTATTCTTACTTCTTTGGCACGCTGCAGCGCTTGTACTCGATTGTTGACTTTAAGCTTCTTATACACATTCTTTATGTGAAACTTGACAGTATCCCCTGTGATGTTCAGGAGCGAGGCTATCTCCCTGTTCGACAAGCCTTCTGCGAGCAGCCGTAACACCTTCGTCTCCTGCTCAGTTAGGTTTTCTTTAAGTGATTGTTCCGCATACACCAGTTCAGGCAGAACCTGCGTGTAAGGCTTGACAGCCGCGCTCCGCTGTCTTTTTAAGATCTTGTCCAACGTTTTTGCCAATCGCGGGGCGGACACAGGCTTCATTAGATAATCCAAAGCGCTCATATCGAAGGCCTGAACCGCATAATCGTCATAGGCGGTTACAAAGACCACGTCGATGGAGTCATCGGTTTCCAAAAGCAGATTGGAAAGCTGCAAACCGTCCATCTCCGGCATAGAAATATCCAGAAATGCAATATGTATCGGATTCGCCTTCACAAATTCATACGCCTGATGCGGATTCAGAAACGTGTGGCATATTTCAATCTCGCCGCTATCGGATATCAGCTTCTTCAAAAGTTTCATCGGTAATTCTTCATCATCTACGATAATGGCTCTCAACATGCTTCAATCTCCAATCTGCTTGACTGGTTGTACGGGAATATTGAAGAACACTCGCGTGCCTTTTCCTTCTGCACTTTCAATACAAATACAAGTTCCATAAAGAAGCTTGAGGCGCTGATTAATGTTCCCCAGCCCTACACCTTTCTTGTTCATACCTGGTTTAAGTATTTCCTCCCGTTTTTGTTCACTCATCCCGTATCCATTGTCAACTACGGCAAAGCTGACAACGGCGTCCTCTTTCTGATTGACCGATATTTGCACGGTCCCTCCCCTTAGACTGGACATCAGGCCATGTCTGATGGCATTTTCCACCAACGGCTGCAGAATCAGCGGGGGAATTCGGATATCCAGCAGCGTGGCGTCCACATCGTACTCCACAACCAATCTAGTCCCAAATCTCGTCTTTTCAATGTTGATATATGCATTTAATAACTCTAATTCCTTTTCAATCGTTGTTAGTGAGTCCAGTTGTTTAAAGTCAAAGCTACTTCTCAAATATTGCGAAAGATCTATCGTCAATGCTCCCGCCTTATGGGGTTCGTCAATGCACAATGCGGCAATAGAACTCAGGGCATTGTACAGGAAATGAGGTTTGATCTGAGAACGCAAAAAGGCGATTTCCGCCTCCTTGACATCTGCTTGCAACTGTTGGTTCTTCCTAAGCACTTCATTGATCGTTTCATTTAAAGAAGTGAAGAGCCACACAGCCACCGTGGTAATCAGGATATAAATGAACTGTACCTGAAGAACCTTAAATGAAATACCTTTCAAAACAGATACGACTGTGATTCCAACAAGACAATAGTAGATGCAAAGAATCACCGCTATGTTTATCCGCTTTCTCTTCTTTGCTTTAGTGAAATTCTTTTGAAAAAACACGATAACCGGCATGCTGATTAAAAGGGTCAGAATTGTCGAATACAATCCCAAATCAATCCCAAGATAAAAACGATAAAGAATAATAATTGCGGACAAAAATAAACCTGTTCGCAGGCCGCCATATAACGTACCTAAAAGCAAGGGAACAATTCTAATATCCAAACGGACATTGGCGCTAATGTATGTGGGAAAAGACATACATAACAAGATAGATAGTCCCAATAATACAGATAGAATGATATTTACGTAATTATTTCTCTCAAGTCTCCCCGCAATAAATATTTGAAAAGTGAATATTGCCGTTGTTATTAGCGCTAGTTGCAGCGAAAAATCCTTGATTGTGTTCATAATTCGATCACCTTTTTCATTGAAGAGCTGATACTCGTTATTTTATCATCATTCTATGTTATTTCGATCATTTTTTCTGAAGGATATAACAGAAAAAGCAGCCATCAGAGGATTATCTGCAACATCTGCTTTCTCATTTGAAGGACCACATCGTAAAAACTCAATTTAGCTTTTGCTGACTCTGCAAAATGGAATAGCCCTAAATAGGGCTTAAATACTCTCTTTCTCAATAGTTATTGGAATTAAATTGGAAGTAAAAGTAAGATTCGGTTGAAGAATACGTTAATCGATTACTAGGTTTCAGAATTCATCTATCCCGTAAGCAGGCATTATAGTACTACTTGAATAAGCAACGTTTCCAGCAAAAAAATCTCTGACATCAGAGGGATTCTCATCAACAAGGTAAGAAAACATGTACGCAGTATAGAATTCGTTTGAATCAATAGAAGCAAATTTGTAACCCGATGGCTCTTCTGACACTGAGGATATTGTTAAGAATGAAGGAGTTCATATTTTTGTTTATTTATGTATAGAGAATCGAAATGGGAGGGGTGCAAAGAGAAATTTTTACGGGCTTTTTCTATTAGGGAAGTAGTGCTTTGAAAGCCTATTGGTGACTCAAAGTGTCATCAGAAAATCAGATTATTTTTGAATTAAAGGTAAATTAGACCCAGGAATATGAATTTATCACCTGAACGCGACAAGCCTGTTGAACTTTATCAACAGGCTGACTTATCGAATAATCAAAAGTATTTCGTGATTTATTTTCTGAATCGTTCAACAATTAATGAAATAAATGACGGAAATTCTGGCGGCTCATTATAAAGGTGTATAAGCTAACGTCGATTTGCCCGTCCCACACAACCCTTCCACCAAAATTAGTTTGCAATTGTTTTGCATGCGATTTGCTCCCAATTCTTATTTATAACCGTAACTTCATATCGGATACCGTAAATTTCATACCTATCGTCTGTATTACATTTCCTTTAATCTCAATAAAGCCTTCTTCCACAACGACAGGAATATCAAGTGATGACAGCATCTTTGTCCAGAATTTGACCGCTCTTACATTCGATTTGAACATACCCACATCGTACCGACCCGAAAAAATTTTAAAAATTTGCATGACAGCATCTTTGGCAATATTCGTGCCTCTATATTTGGGCAATACAAATAACTCCTGCACCGAATAGTCCACATCTTCTGCAACATAAGGAGGGGAAGTAACGAGGATAAACCCGACGATTTTTTCATTAAGCTTAATAAAGTAAGGATACAACCGTACATCCCTGTAATATGGCGAGATATCTTCCATATCGAATGTGCCTTCTGGTCCGATATCCTCCTGTGAGTAAACTGAAAGCTCATAGAGATAATAATTAAATAAGTTTACAAATTGTTCTTTGTTATTATCTGTTATTTGTTGTATTTCCCGTTTTTCTTCCACTCTACATTCTCCTTCACAGGAATTTAACTTACA
>NZ_MBTG01000061.1 GCF_002027705.1 Paenibacillus ferrarius
ATCACCTTGGATAAAAATCCAGCATATCCACCAGCCATACAAGAATTAATAACTGAGAAATCCTTACCAAAAGAAACCTTGATTAGACAGAAAAAGTATCTAAACAACATTGTGGAGCAAGATCACCGGTTCATAAAAAAAATCACAAAACCAATGCTTGGGTTCAAATCGTTTCTTACAGCGGATCAGACGTTAAAGGGAATTGAGGCTTTACATATGATAAGGAAAGGGCAGGCCGATGATAATTCGACTGTCCTCACTGCTGTTGAATGGCTAAATAAGATATTTGATTTAGTGGCATAGACAAACTATACTTTGTCGGGTAACTGCGAACTTTTTTAAATCCTTGCACCAGAACCGTTTTTCCATATATTGTTCAATGCTTTTATGAGTCAGATCCTTACCTTCTATAAACAATTTTCGAATCTTTTCCGATTTTACTACTTGGCTAAATGCCATGATTAATGCTTTGCTTGTTGCATTGTTTTCAATATTATCATACAAATGGGCAATTTCTAATGCGTGTAAAGGACGTACATGTCCCAAAAAACCATTAAAAAAACCTTGATGAACAAATTCCACTTTATCGGGAACTGGAATGATAGGTGGTTTATTGATTAATTCCTTATCCATTAATATATCGTTGATTTGTCCCATCAAAGCCATGGTGGAATCCATACAATAAATAAAAAACTCCTTTACATCCTTCCTATAAACAAGTGGTACGGCTACGTTATAAATACTCATTCCTGCTTTACATACATATTTCAAGTAATGAACATAGTATACATCTTCAAACAAACGAAGAGCACCAAGGTTAACGTCTTCTTCTGAAAAACCGTTAGGAATTGGGTAGTTTTCTTTCTTTAAAATGTCTTTCGTTGTTTTAACGAACTCTACGGTTAATTTTAATGCATTCTCTAATAAAGTTTTGATCACTTCATCTACAACGTGTTGAAAGTAGTAGCTTAATATACATTTTGACATGCTGTTTCCCATGTATGTTGCCCAAAGTTTACCCATTTCTGCTGATGTTAGTTTTTCACTGATATTCGATTTAGTTGAACCAAGCTGAATGGAATTAATTATTTCCATGATAAAAACTCCCTAATTAAATTTTTGATTAGTATTTTCCTCCATTCAAAATCGTATTCCGAACGCAATATTGAATTCTTCAGACTGAGTTCCTTACAATGGATCCAAGTTTTTGGTTATCAAAAAAATCTTCACTTAAATCTACATACATTTCTTTTCTTGTCAGCAGAAACTATAGAATAATATCTGAATAAAAGGCGGGAGCAAGTATGAAGTTTAAAGAAATAATAAAAGATTCATTTATTGTAGTAGGTTATAGTGTGGTTACCTGTGCAATAAGTGGATACAAGTTTAACCCGTTAATGGGCAATTAACTGAACAATGTTCTTGTAATCTATAGTTGCTACATTATCACATTCCAATGAAAGACGCCCTTGCTCTTCTAAAAGGACGTCTAAAACATTAGCGAAGAAATCGTCATAACTTTATGCATGCTGAATCTAAGCTATAAGGGATGCCTCTGGTAAAAGGTTATGCCTTCTGGCTTGGTTTCTTGCGTATGCTTGTGAGTTCAAAAGCCTCTTTGGGAATACCCAGCTCTTGAGCCTTCTTCTTTTTAATCACCATGGCTTGTTTTAAGCTAGTGGCTTGAAATTCAACCGTGGTGCCAAGCGGATCCTCAAATGCATAGTAGCTTTTTTTATTGGACATTAATTTAGCGCCTCCTCGTCTTATTCTCCAATGATTTGCCTTGGCAATGTTGTCTAAAAAAACCTCGCTTGAACAAAAGGCACAAGACACCTACCGTAATCGCCACAAGCAAAAAATCCGGTAGCTTATCCAATTTTCAGGCCCTTCAGGAGCTGTATCGCTTGCGTTGACGCTGGATGCAGCAAGTATGCCGACACACACACACACCATCGAGCTCGTTGAAGTCACATTTGAGCGTTAAGTAGCTGAGTCCAGGGAAGTTACCAGAAATAGTGACGCCCAGCTTGTCCAGCTCTTGATGTGCTCAATCGCTTGCTCGAATCTGTCGCCTCTTTTGCCTGGTCAGGGGTGTTAAAGTAGGCTTCTTTCAAACATTAGAATCTCCTTTTAAAATGGTTTCGACGCATATGTCAAATCCCCCCAATAGTGTGTGTCTCATATTGGAAAACTATTCGTGAACGAACTCCAGTAACATCCTGCCAGTTTGCAGAGAAAAACTTGAATCAGAACTTTACAACGAGCAGCCCCCATCGAGTTATGTCAACTGGTTTATTGAACTCCTAACGTTATCCGTTAATGAATTTGTTTTCTCTTTACTATTTCGAAGATCCCTTTAATCAATACTGCTTTTAGAATATAAAGCGGAAATGAATAAATGTATTTCCAATGAAGTATTTTGTACAGTCCAATCCATACACTAATCGGTTCACATAGTAATACGAAAACTGTTGCCATAAGTGTATTTGCAATTAGATATGAACGCCATCTTGTAAAATACTGAAATAGTAGCATATGCAAAACAGGCAGTATTCCCAAATCAAAAGCTGAAGACTCTGGTATTATCCGAGTTAGTTTATGCGGGTATAACCAAAGATTTAATTCATAACCTATATGGTCTAAAAGAAAAATGAGATAACTAATGGATACGCCAAATAAAACGATATCTTTAAGCCTTTTTTTATCAGCTAGTCTCCACCATACAACCCATGGAATTATTAAAAGAGCAAGAAGCAGCCACCACTGTAGTGTGAACAAATCATAGTGCAGCCAGTATTGCTCCCTGAGTTTCGTCAATTCCTTATGAAGCTGTGCTATATCATCAAGCAATTCATCCTTGTTTAGCACCTAATCCACCCTTAATCCAGTATCATAAAAGGTTAGTTTATCCATCCAGGACCCAAAAAAAACTCATTGGTTTGGCGGAGACTAACCGTCCACTTCGTAAACAACCGAACGTGACGTTCGGGCCCATTAAAAGGCTTTATTTCAAAGATAACAGCCTTATTATTTGTTCGAATACAAATAATAAATCTTTGATTAGTTTTTTATGTGGATAAAAAAAGTGAGCAGGATCCCACGGGGATCCGAGCTCACTTTTTTATCTTTAAGCATTAACAGTCTCAGGTCTTTTAATTTGTAGTGGCGGAGGAATAAGCCAACCTTTTTCTTTACTCATCTCAAGTATTTTTAATCCTAAGGCTGCTTTAGTTATATGGTACTTCGCGAAAAGAGCGCCAATATCTACTCTAATAGCTTGTCCCATAGCTTGACTACAAGCAACTAGTCCTAGTGAAGCATCTGCTGCAATTTTGGCTGAAATCTCAGGATCTGTAAATCTTGCTCCAACTGGGATGTCTTCAAGTTTAACTGACGGTCTTTCAGGCAGCATAGGAATAGGTGGAATTCCGTTATCAACAAGAATCTTATCCAGCTCTTTAATTTCCAGCTTTGCTTGATCAATAAGATCGTCTAGAACTTTTTTAAGTTCTTTGTCACCTGAGTGATTTAAATAAGCTTGATAGCAAGATACAGCCCCTTTTGCTACTGTGGAAGCTTGCCATACACTAAAGATTTCGCCGTAGTGCAGAGGTTCATCCTTTGGATTTCCACTTAAAATTCCCATTTTCTTATATCTCCTCAAATAATAATTTTTAACTTTACTATTATGTCTGAATGCCACTTTGATAATTCATGGATCCTTAAATTGAACTAAGCAGGGTTAGCTTATCTTTCTCCAACGTTATTTCTTGATCTCATTCCAGCTAGGCCAATCAGACCGATCAATCCAAGCCAACCCCAGTTTGATGCTTTGGATCCTGAATCTGCGGTGTCATAAGCGCGGATAGAAGTAGAATTATTTGAGTAACCAGTGCCGTAATTTGCTTGGTTCAGCTTAGTATTGGGAGAAGCAGAAGGTGAGCTACTTGTTACTGTACTTGTGCCATAAGCACCGTAATTATTCACATTACTATTTGTATTTATACTTGTTGTACCTGACGAAGAATTCATTCCAATCCCTGTATTTTCATGTGCTCCAACTGTTCCAAAACTTAATGCTGATGTTAAAAAAATTGCTAATGCAAGAGTTTGAACCTTTTTCATACTAACCAATCTCCTCTCAACGCTTTATTTGGTATCGCTAGTTAGGATGTTCAAAATAGGCGTTTTTTATTGGGGGAGTTAGTGGAATTGTTCGTAAACTCAATTTACCTTTGAGAAAGGTTAAACCTGATGAGAGTTGTATTTCTCTGTACATTGGTACAGAGGAATTTGCCCATTTAGAAATGATTGCAACGATGGTTTATAAGCTTACTAGGGATGTCACAATTGTGAAGAGGACTTCCCAATTTATAATGCTTGTATGCTGTGCAACTCCAATAGTCCGATTGCCTTTAAAGTCACCCTATTAATAGTCATATCCCCCAAATTTAAACATATAACTTGAGTATTGAAATAAAAGGGGGACTATAAATATGACCCAACAAGTATTGTTCGAACATCGGTTTTGGCTTCAAATTTTGGGAGACCACTCCCGGTTTATATATAACGCTTTAACGCCAAAAGAGACGAAAGATATTCAATTAGCCAACCATTTTATTACTGAATTCGATCAACTGCTCAATCAAGCACGACTTCCTGATGCTTGCAATGCTTTAGACCAATTAAATAATCAAGCCTATGAATTAACCTTACACCTACAAAAATTTAAACTCAATATATTAGATCGTTTATTAATTAGGCATATTCAAATTGGCCTTTCACCTACTTTTATTAATCATATGCTTAATGAACTAGAGGAATATCTGCGAATTCTTCTAGCACTTTTGGCAGGAAAAGGGGTTCCTTTCTTTGCTGCACTGCACCATGATTTGCTTTGGCTTCCTGATGCAGGTGGTCATGCAGCATCTATTGCAAGTGATCTGGATGCCGTAGAGAAAAGACTAATTAAGAAAAGTGAGCTTTTTGAGCAGCACTTTAATGAATTTTATTTGAAAGCCATTGAATTATCAGGATATACGCGCACAATGAGAATGAACTTCCCTGCTTTAGCTAAATTTCATACCGATGTCAATATGGAAATGTCTATCTTCATGGCATTTTTGACTGAGCTTGAAACTATTGATTTAAGTGCAGAATTGCTTAGCCGATTAAACCCACTTGTACCAGATCATATGTATCGGGAAGAATGCTATTACTTATTGAAACTTGCTCAAACGGGTGCCATCACAGCTCCCGATTGCGATCCGACTAAACCGAGAATTAATGTATAGTAAATATGAAAATAGCCCAAGGAATTAGCGGTTATTTTTTGTTTAGAATTGATTTCTGCTATTGAGAATATTACTTATCTATTATTTCATCTAACCGGTATATCCCCATTCGGTATTCCCATACTATGAGTTTTATGTGATTACCGTTAGGGGATAAATAAATTAGGTTTGTATTCCTATCAAACCTTCCACCCTTCTGAAGTTCATTCAGACTTCAAATTACGAAAGAAATAGCTTCATACATTGGCCGCTTGTTCAAATGACTCCGATAAAGCATAATTTCTTTTGATTTCCACGAAAGTAGGTCTTCTAAGGAAGAATTTGGCAATGTAAGAGTACTCAGCTTATTACGATCAAATGGAGTCCTACCTATGTGATCGCGTGCAAGCGTTAAGTGTGGGTGAAAATTACGCTCCTCAGGAGAAAAGCCAAACAGCGTAAGTGCGTAGGTTACCTGTTTCTGTAAGTTGTGAAGCCCCTTTACGTCACCGCCGACACCGGCCCACAGCACAGAAGGCTGGACCGCTCGCCCGAAAAAGCCGAGGGATTCCACACGAAGAGAGAGAGGACTAGATACTGTTGTTAATTCCTGCAGAACTTGATCAATGAGAAGGACTTTTTCTGACGGTGTATTCCCAAGAAACTGCAGCTTAATATATAGATCCTCATGATGAACCCATTTACGAAAAAACAGATGTGGCTTGATTTGTTCATGGCGAAAACATGCTTAATGCCGAGCGGGAGCGGTACAGCAACAAATAAACGCACTAAATTGACTGGATCCATAACTAGTAAACCAATACTGTGCCTGTATTATTGTAACTAGTCATGTGTTTGTTATCTTTTACATTGTTACCTGGCGAAGGAGAATACCATGTACTAATCGTATTACTTCTACTACCAGTTCCGGATGCAACAACAATCGTACCATTAATACCTGATATGCTATTTATTATTGTCGAATTAATTCCTAGACTGGGAAAGCCTTCATGAAAATTGAATGTCAATGTTAAAACAATAGCTATTGTAACCGTAATAATCTTTTTCATGAGTGTCTCCTTATTAACAAGATTTGAATTATGCCCAGATGTTTGAAAGGAAATCTTTCTCGGCAATTTCCTCACCATTTTAAAAATACCATACAAATACCTAATCTGTGTTCCGAGAACTTTTTTACTTTGATGTCTTTTCTTCTTGACTTGGTTTAATAGCGAATAAAGCAAGTACCGCTGCTACCACACAAGTACTAGATATACTATAGAACATGATTTGTGGTGATAATTTAACTAGAATTGAAGCCAGTGGGGGACCGATAGCAACACCGATAAACCTCATGGAGCTGTAAAGGGAAGTTATGGTGCCACGCGCTGCTTTATCAATTCCTTCCGTTATTAAGGAATCTAAGCAGGGGAGAGTGACTCCGATTCCAATACCAGCTAAACTAATTAGAGCAATCAACCAGTATAGGGATTGAATGAAGCCACAAACAACAAGAGAGGCTGTAAGAATCGCTATTCCCAAAAAAGTGATCCACTTCATTAATTTTTTATTTTGACCAATTTTCTTTCCTGTAAGGAATGATGCGAGGCACAGCATAGCCGAAGGGATAGCAATCACACATCCTTTCCAAATCCCTTCAATATGATATTTACCCTCGAGTGTGTCTGATAAATAAAACAGTGTACTAAAAATAACAAACATACAAATGCAACCAATGGCAAAAATAGCAGACAACCAGCGGCCATTATTACCAAATATCATCTTTAGGTTTTGAAGAAAGTGTCTAAACGTTATCTTTTCTTCTTTCACATCCTTTTTCTTGGGAGATTTAACTAGAAAAGCAACTAATACAGTAGATACCAAACATAGTGCAGGGATGGTCAGAAAGGGGAGAAACCATACCACGAAAGCCAGTATCGAACCCAAAATTGGACTCAGCACTTTACCAAGGGTATTGGCTGTTTCTACAATTCCCAGGCTTTTACTAACTTCACTTTCATTTTTGTAAATGTCACCGACAAGTGGAAGTACAATGGGAAATGCTCCGGCCGCTCCTACTCCTTGCAACGCTCGACCTAGCATAATGACCATATAGGAATGTTCCAGCCACCATGCCCCTAAACCGGAAACCAATCCACCAATGCCAGTAATTAGCAAACTGGGGACAATAATGATCTTCCTGCCAAAGCGGTCCGACAAATACCCAGCAATCGGTATAAGTAGGATAGCAACTGCAGAGTAAACAGTTATTAATAAACTCACTTGGAAAGAAGTTATCTGTAATTTGTTACGAATCGAAGGTAAAACGGGAATAAGCATGGAATTTCCTAATGTCATAATTAATGGAATAGAAGCAATTGAAAGTAGACTCCATTTATTTGTATTCAAAATCCTGTGCCTTGCCATAAGGGATACACGTTATCACCTCTTGTATTAATTTCTACAATTATTATCAAATCAATCCAATGGGGTTTAATATGTTTAAGTAAATTCACGTCAACAATTCTTTTATTGAATCTTGTTATCTACATAACGACCATGGTCGGGGACAGCAATTCTTTTGAAATCAGCCGCCAATAATGATAATCCACTTGTTAGCTCCTCACCAGACATAGGTACGCCATGACCACTTATTGCTACAGTTGGCTGTAAAGCTTCTAGCTTTCTAACGGATTTCTCAGCCGCATGCCAATCGGTTGTAAAGTATACCGGGGGGCCTGTCAGCTGCTTTTTCTGAGTTAAAACTTTGTATAATGAATCCTGTTCAACCGTCACAAAAGCATCACCCACAATAAGTGCCCCATCTTTATCTCGAAATAACGAAACGTGCCCTGGTGTATGGATCCATTGCCATCCTGTCATGCCAGGGATACTTCCATCAGAGGGTAAAGCTCGTATATGACTTCCAAGATTGATGGGTTCATTTGGAAAAAAAGGTGATATCTTTGCTATAAATCCACCTTCAACGGAACCATCAGGTTCCGGATAACTGGCTTGGCCGGTTAAATAGGGTATTTCTAACTCGTGGGCATACACCATTACGTCCCAAGCTTCAACGAGGTCAACAACAGCGCCAACGTGATCAAAGTGACCATGTGTTAAAATAATTGCCTTTGGGATCGATTCTGCGCCAAAACGATCGTTGGCTATTTTTAGAATATGTTTGGCAGATTGCGGCATACCCGTATCAACTAACACCCAGTCTTCAGTAGTGCCAACCAAACTTACATTAACGATCTGATTGGTATAGCAAAATAGATCGCGGCTAACCTCTTCGCCGACATTGCTTCTAACGGAAGTCATCGGTATATAATGATCTGCCAATGTATCTTTCATATCCCCATAATGAGTGTGTTCCATTAGTGTCCCCCTAATCTAAAGTGGCTTTAAATTCTAGATAGTATGTCCAATCTCACTTGATAGTTATAACTGGATGCAGAATAAAATTACTGAAAAGGTGAATGTTTGATTATTTCTTTTGGACACAATACAACAGAGGTGATCCCATGCGTTGTTTGCTTTGCGAGAATGAACAATTGTTAAAAGGAAAAAAAGCGAAATGTTTTATATGTACCATTATCAAGCGGCGAATTTCACCTAAAATTTAATCGTACAAGCAATGGAGGTATTTTTATTGGAGTCAAACAAGGATAAGCTTTCAATAATTGCCCTTGGTGGAGTAAATGAAATTGGCAAGAATATGTACGTCATTCAATACAACGACGATATCGTCATTATCGACTGTGGTTCCAAATTTCCAGATGAAAGCCTGTTGGGAATAGATCTGATTATACCTGATATTTCCTATTTAATTGAAAATAAAGATAAAGTGAGAGGTTTGGTTATTACTCATGGGCACGAGGATCATATTGGTGGTATTCCTTATATTATCAAACAGTTCAATATGCCCATTTATGCTACGCGGCTTACCCTTGGCATTATTCAGGGAAAACTGAAAGAACATGGGCTTCTGGGCACGACTACTCTACATGAGATTGATGCAAATGCTAGCCTTACATTAGGAGCCATTCCCCTAAGCTTCTTTCGAACGAACCACAGCATTCCCGATTGCTTAGGTATCGTCTTTGATACCCCGCAAGGCGTAGTTGTACATACAGGTGATTTCAAGTTTGATTTAACACCGGTAAACGAGCAGTATGCAGATATTCATAAGATGGCAGCTATTGGTCAAAATGGTGTACTTGCTCTACTTTCTGATAGTACGAATGCTGAGCGCCCAGGCTTCACACCCTCTGAACGTTTCGTAGGCGATCATATTGAGGCAGCATTTGCTAAGGCTACAGGAAAAATATTCTTATCAACTTTTGCCTCTAACGTCAACAGGTTACAGCAAGTCATTGCAGCAGCAGAGAAAACGAACCGTAAAATCGCCCTTTTAGGAAGGAGTATGGTCAATGTCGTAGATATAGCCTTATCGCTAGGCTACTTGAGAATGACCCCGGACATGTTAATTGAAGCTCAAGATGTGAATCGGTATTCTCCCAATGAGCTCGTCATCCTCTGTACGGGAAGCCAAGGGGAACCCATGGCTGCATTAGCCCGCTTGGCCAGCGGTACACACCGTCAAGTCGAGGTTTCCCCAGGTGATACAGTAATACTAGCGGCAACGCCAATTCCCGGTAACGAGAGGAACGTAGCGCGTATCGTAGATCATTTATTTGCAAGAGGAGTTAAAGTTATTTACGGCTCCGGATCGGTAACAGGCATGCATGTATCCGGACATGCAAGTCAGGAAGAATTGAAGCTCATGCTGACATTAATGAAGCCCAAATACTTTATTCCTATTCATGGGGAATATCGAATGCTTCATCAGCACCGTTTATTAGCTGAAGCAGTTGGTGTTGATTCTGATAACATCTTCATTATCAATAATGGCGAGGCTGTAGATTTTACTAGCTCGAAAGCTCGTCAAGGTCGTCATGTTCCCAATGGAAATACGTTGGTCGATGGGCTTGGTATTGGAGATGTTGGCCATATTGTTTTACGAGATCGAAAAGTTTTATCAGAAGATGGCATATTGATTTTTGTGCTAACCCTGAGTAAGTCGGATGGCAAAATTGTATCTGGGCCTGATATCATATCCCGTGGATTCGTCTATGTCAAAGAATCCGAGGCATTAATGGAAGAAGTACATCGGATTGCATTAACGACCATCACACAACTACAAGAGGCCAAAACGAGCCAATGGGGGCTCTATAAGCAAGGCCTTAAAGAAGCGGTTGGCAAATATTTATACTTCCAGGCCAAAAGAAGGCCAATGATATTGCCAATTATCATTCAGGTTTAATGTTCGTGAATAAGGGATGGAAAATAGCGTCATAATATAGCTGAAAGTCCATTGGTACAATACGATGACATCAAGTGAGGACATCAAGGCGCACATGGCGCTGGTCAAATTGCCCCGCAACTGAACAATCAAGCAGAAGCTGCAGAGCAAATTCAAGGGAGCAACAAAGTCGATCAAGAAATCAATGCAGCCGTAAATGAAAATAGTTCAGAGCTAGATGAAATATTCAGTAATAGCGACTAGTTGAAGTCCATCAAAGTAAAAGGCTTACTCCTGCTGATCTAGGAGTAAGCCTATAAGTATAAAAGCTTTAAACAAACATATCTTGCAATCCTGGACTATGCTCATTTGGCATGTAAGGTAATTGAGGAACAGGGAAGCCCATCGGTGGCGGGGTAACGGATAGTTGGCCTTTATTTCTACTTGGCGAAGCACCTTGGTAAACCTCAGCAATACGTGTATCATCTAAACGAAAGTTAAACTGAATATTATGATAACCCATCTCTACATATTTTCTGCATTCTGGATACTTATTAATATCGTAATTAGGCACTGGGAACAGTTTCCCCCAATCCACACCTAACGTTTCTAGCTTTAGCAAAAGCATTTTGGTGGGCATTATCTCGAACGATGAGGAACCCAAGTGTCTCCCGGAACGTTTTATTGGAGCTCATCTCATAAATTCTGCTCTTTGGCAGTACTCCTGTAGATTCAAGAACTAAATTATCCAATAAGTCGGCAATCAAATTACCATGCGAATACACCCATGAACCATTCCAAGGGTTCCCGCCTGCGTCGACGGGTAAGGACGCTTGAGCGCCGACAATGAAATGGTGGGGATTTGCATGTTTGACGGCTTCATCAAGAGGTGCGCCATTGATTCCTGCATTCCCTACACCTGTGGAATTAACAGAATCGTTTGGCAATTGATTTATCGTATTTTGAACCAGTTCCACATGGGCAATTTCTTCTAGAAATACGCCTCGGATTAAGTCGCGATATTGAGTAGCTTTGCCTCGAAAATTAGTGTTTGAAAGAAATATTGCATCATGGTTCTCATCTCGCCATAATGTCCGCCAAGGGCTTCTTGTAACACTTTAGCTGCTGGTGTATCTGGTTGGTCGGGAACAACTTGATTAATTAGTTCTTCTTTATAGTAATACATATCTTCACCTCATCCTATATTGTCATCTTTGTTTTCTCCTATAAGTGAATCATTTATACCAATGAGAGAGAGCCAAAAAAGTCCACAAAATGGATAGTGTAGATTGTTTCAAAATGCATATAATATTGATGTTCCTATTAATTAAGATGGGGTGGGCTAAAGTCATGACGAATCAAAAAAAGAGTATTAAATCAGCAAAGCAAAACAACCAAAAACCAAATCAAAACAGTAGTAAAAAAAGTAGCAGCAATAACGGCATTGATGATGCAAATATTAATTCTGGTGGTTAAGGAATAAGTAATCAATAGTAACCTCGTTAAACAGCCTCACTTCAATTGAAGTGAGGTTGTTCTGTATGGCAACTCCTAGCGCCTTATTCGCAATCTGTATTTGTTTGTGAGGAATCGCACAACAAACATACCATGCTTAGCCAATTCGCCAAGCGCTAAAAGCTTCAATTCTAGCTGGACATATGACGCCAGAGCTCGCAAGGTTGATTGAAGAGAAGCTTCAATCAACCTAGATTGACAATGGAATTATGGACGGTTAAATTGGAAGCGTATGATTGCGTTGTTAAAAGAAAATAAACCATTAAACTGAGAAAATATAGTATTAGACTGGGAAAGGCATTAAGCTAACGGGCAGCATAGTGGAACAATGAATATTTTTCCATTACGCGGTTATCCTATCCTAAGCACAAGCATAGGACTAAAAAAGTGCTAGTTCAATGGAGGCGGGAATAATGAAAAAAATATCAATTGTATTGCTGATGTGCTTGCTACTTCTCTTTACTATGGGATTTGTAAAGAAAGGGGAACTTATTTTGACAAGTGTTGAACCAACGGTCATTAAAACTGAACGTATATTACGATACGATTTCAGAATCAAAAATACTGGCTCTCAACGAATTATTAGTACATTCGATTATCCTGGAAATCACCTATTAGGTTTAGAAGTGACTGTAAGACCAAATGATAAACTTGCTTCGTTAATGGTGATGAGTGAAAATACGGGATTTAGAAAAATGCAACTCAGAGGCAGTGGTTCAGCTGGTATTATAGAGCCAGGTAAAGAATCATCTTTTCATGTAGAATTTCAAATTAAGGAAAACGTAGAAGTTGAAAAAGTAAAATCTACTTCACTTGACGGTGTTTTACTTATTCTAGATGGACCAAAGATTATTGCTGAAATACCTTTAACAGATAGCATAAATAAGAACACAAACTAACCTCAGCCAACAATAAAAACACCTCTTGGCTGAGGTGTAGGAGCAGTTTGCCGCGGCAGCTCTTCCTTTTTGTTTATTAAGCTAAAGGGCAGTTGAGCGTGGTACTACTTGAATCTCGAGTGCTTGCAGTCTAATTAGGAAAGGACAGGACGAATACAATCATTCGCGTGTCCTTTCAACGGTTTTGAACTGATTAATAGATTATTTGGATTGCTACGAATCTATGAGTAATTTGCACATTTGTTGGTTTGAATTGATACTTAGGTACTTATTACGAGCTCCAAATCACATCCTCGCATATAGTAAGTCCGAGGGGGTGATGAAACATGGCGCAACCGATAAATATCGGAGCAAATAGCATAGCTAAGATCGGTGATCGTTTTTTTCTGATTGTCGAGGTGGAGGCGATAACAACCGGAGTTGAAATTGATCCAGTATTTGGAGTGCGGACGACCGCACAACAAGCAGCAGCACTCCTTCGTGCAGGTGTAAAGCGTACGACATTTGCAAAAGTAGATCCGAAACCTACTAGCACAACGAAAGTCGAGTTGAAAGGCGTATTGTTTGCCAACGGACGGATTTTCAAGGTATTCGATGTGGAAAACGCGACGAGCGACATTTCCGTCCTAGTTCGGATCAACCTAGCACAGGCGCAAAGGCTTATCCGAAACGGTACCCGTATCATCAAAGTTTACAGAAAACCATTCTAAATCAGCGAAGGGGCTGCGTATACAGCTCCTTTTTTTGTTACTTGGTCATTACGCTAACGGCGAACTATAGTTCAATAGATATCTAAGAAGGCTGCCGACAGCATAGAGTGGCAGCCTTCTCAGCTAATTAGATTGTTAAACTATAATTGAATAATAACGTTCTAAGGAGGATTGTTATGCTATTTCGTGAACTGGGCAAAACGGGGAGTTAGAAGAAATTGAAGCCTTACGTTTCGGAATAGCAAATGGGCTAAAGTTAATTGATACTGCTGAAGAATATGCAAATGGCGGAGCAGAAAAAGTTGTAGGTAAGGCAATACAAG
>NZ_MBTG01000062.1 GCF_002027705.1 Paenibacillus ferrarius
GGAAGTACCGAGTAGTAGTTCCCAAAGGGCACAGACCCGTTACTAGAGCATCTCGGCCTCCACCTCTTGGACAGGTATAACGAAGGAATGTAAGGGCTGCGACCCGTTGAGTCATGGGAGGGTAAACCACCAAGAGACCGTGGAGTCAAACGTGCACATATGGGAAAATGAGGAATTAATAACACTTCCTCTATTCCCGCATGCCCTCTTGATGATTTTAGAGAAACAGCTCCCTCATCTTCTAGAGAACCCTGCTTCAAGAATGATGTAATCCTACGAATGAGCGAGTATATGCAAGAAAAACGCTAAGAACAGAGGGAGGGAACTATGATCCGCTAATCCACCATTTCCCAATCGAAATCAGTAGTTTCCACTTAATTAGCGTACCTCAGTTCCCTTTCATGCTGCTTTTACCCCAGTTCCCGCCAATTAGCGGATCATAGTTCCTTTTCATTTACAACTCACCACTCTCACCCCCTCTTTCCCGTCCATTCTGCATGAACGTCCAACAAATTAGTCACTTTCCCCCCCCTACTGCTCCTACTCCTACTCCTACTCCCACCCTCACTCTCATCCCCACCAAAAAACAAAAAACACCCACCCTACGCCCTTTTCACACTAGGTTCTATGTCACCGCATAGCCCAAAGGGAACTATGATCCGCTATATGGCTGAAAACCACCTAAATTCACTCCAAAGGGAACTATGATCCGCTAATCCACCATTTCCCAGTCGAAATCAGTAGTTTCCACTTAATTAGCGTACCTCAGTTCCCTTTCATGCTACTTTTACCCCAGTTCCCGCCAATTATCGGATCATAGTTCCTTTTCATTTACAACTCACCACTCTCAACTCCTCTTTCCCGTCCATTCTGCATGAACGTCCAACAAATTAGTCACTTTTAACCCCCCTCCTCCTACTCCTACTTCTACTTCTACTTCTACTTCTACTTCTACTCCTGCTCCCACTCCCACCCTCACTCTCATCCCCACCAAAAAAACAAAAAACCTCCACCCTGCACCAAAGCCACTGAAATCAACGATTTCAGCAGCCTCAGCGCAAGCACGGAGGTTAGCTTATCTTAAAATCCAAAATATTGCTTCGCGTTATGATAGGAAATCCCTTGAACCAACTGCTTCAGCAGCTGCTCGTCATTCGGGAATTCACCCGCTTCAACCCACTCGCCGAACATGTTACAGAGGATTCTGCGGAAGTATTCGTGTCGCGTGTAGGACAAGAAGCTGCGGGAGTCTGTCAGCATCCCTACGAAACGGCCGAGCAAGCCGAAGTTACCCAGCGATTTCATCTGCTGCACCATGCCGTCTCTGGTATCGTTGAACCACCAAGCAGCGCCGAGCTGGATTTTGCCTGGGATACCATCACCTTGGAAGCTGCCCATCAAGGAAGCCAGAATTTCATTATCGCGGGCATTCAGCGAATACAAAATCGTTCTCGGCAGCGAATCCGCAACCGCTAGAGATGACAGCAAGCCTGTAAGAGCACTGGCAACCGGACTGTCATTGATCGAGTCAAAGCCCGTATCCGGACCCAGCTTAGCGAACGCTTGTCCATTATTGTTCCGGGAAGCGTTGATATGGTACTGCATTGCCCAATCCAGCCTTTTGTAGATGCCGCCCAGGAACAGCAATGTGAACGCTTTATATTTCTTCTCGTCTTCCAAGCTGACAGCCTTGCCCGCCAATCCGGCTTTGAAGATCTCATCCACTTCTTCTTTGGTCGCAGTCGCAAAAGGAACATAATCCAAGGCATGGTCAGATACTTTGCAGCCAACAGAAGCAAAAAATTCGGCTCTGCTTTCAAGTCCCGCCAACAAATCATCATAGGAGCTAATCGTGATGCCTGCGGATTTCTCCAATTGGCTGATCCATGGCAGGAAAGTCGCCCGGTTGATTTCAAGCGCTTTATCAGGACGGAAGGACGGCAATACTTGCGTGTTGAAATCTTTGATTTCTTTGATTTTGATGTGATATTCCAAGGAATCCACCGGATCATCAGTCGTACAGATAACCGTTACTTTGGAATTGGTGATCAAGTCTCTCGCACGCGAGCCGCCTTCAGCCAGCTTGGCATTTACTTTTCCCCAAATCACAGGCGCGTTCTGTTCGTTAATTAAGTCATACACGCCAAAATACGTTTGCAGCTCCATATGGGACCAATGGTACAGCGGGTTGCCAATCGCCATCGGAAGTGTCGCGGCCCATGCAGCAAAACGATCGTAATCGCTAGCTTCTCCCGTAACCTTCGTCTCTTCTACGCCATTGGCACGCATCATTCTCCACTTATAGTGATCCCCGTACAGCCAAGCTTCGGTTATGTTGCTGAATTGTTTATTTTCATAAATTTCCTTAGGACTTAAATGACAGTGGTAGTCAATGATGGGTAAATCTTTGGCAAATTCATGGAATAAATGAACAGCCGTATCGTTCGTAAGCAAAAAGTTCTCATCCAAAAAAGTTTTCATGAAGCTGATTTCCACCCTTCTCAAGCTGAATGATCTGCCTCTATTCTAGCGAAAGGTTAGCCGGAAATCTTGCG
This sequence comes from Paenibacillus ferrarius, assembly GCF_002027705.1. Classification (GTDB taxonomy): domain Bacteria; phylum Bacillota; class Bacilli; order Paenibacillales; family NBRC-103111; genus Paenibacillus_E; species Paenibacillus_E ferrarius. The sequence continues at coordinate 2,556 of NZ_MBTG01000062.1, forward strand.
ATTTTTTGCTTTTATTTTTACAAATATGTGCATATATTGACCTTTGCCTGCAAGCATGTGAAATAAGCATCTTAAGGCACGGGTTGTCCGACATCGGTTCCAGCGTTAATCTCTTCCGGCAAAGATTCAGAAGCGCTAGGCACATGCCGAGGTTTGTGGTTAATGCTGTCCGAGGACAACAGGCTTACATATACGCGTCCCGGCATCGCATGCGCCCTAATCAAAATCGGTTGATTATAATTATTTTTGAAGCTGAAATCAGGTCCTCCCCAGTTTACAGTAGCATCCCTGCCTGATGGCACGTAGGGAACCGATCTGCTGTGCGAGAAACGTTCCACGATGGTCAGACCGGCACGGTCAGCCGCGTTGTATAAGGTAGATGAAATCTGACAAATCCCACCACCGATTCCTTCCGAAAATTCACCCCTTACAATGACCTTCGCCGACATATACCCTCTCCCCCGGGTTCGTTCGCCAACAACTCTGTTAAACGAAAAAGTTTCATTGGGCTGAACAACATAATTATTAATCGCTTGGGTCGCAAGCTTTATGTTATTGTAGCGATGGTGATTATTTGAATTAAAATAGGTCACATAGTAACCAATCGGATTTACGCGAATGCTCGCTAACAGCTCACTGTCCACCTTGGGATAAATAGGCTTCTGTGGAACTTCAAAGGTCATAGGACCCTCGCCATAAAAATGCTTATAAAATGACTCCACAAACGCCTTTTGGTTCAGCTGCACGCCTGCTACTTCTTTAACAATGGCTCCTGCATCGTTGATGATGGCATTCTTCGGCTTGCGAAATATCTTCTTCGTCACTTCGTCTGTCAGTTGATGCAATCGTTCATTGTCAATCAGAGGAACATCCAGATAATTAATTGAGTAAGCTCCCCTTTCCAAATCGGCCATGATTTGTCCACTTTTTTCATCGATTGTTATTCGATCCGGAGCCACATTCTGCTGCGAGAGGAGCAGTAGGCCAACAATCCATCCGACCATCATGATTATCACCCCTCCCCTATTGTAAACAATTGAAATCATTCCATACTATGTAAAACAATTCTTCTGGCATAAGTCGTGTATTTGATGAAAAATCTGACCTATTTTACGAAAAAGGGGGATCAAATTGTCGCCCCCTTCTCGCTATACAAATCCAACAGATGGCGAAATCTGCTTCTCTCCTTAATTAAATGGGAACCCCCGTCTAAGAAATCCGATTTGTATATTAGGGTGTTATTGAAAAATCTGAAGATTTATTTTCAAAGATATTCTTCACGCTAATCGCAGTTACTGACTCAGATTTATTTATTTGCAAGATTCAAATGCTTGAAGGAGAGCTTCTCCCAATTGTTCAGGAGCCGCATTCAAAAGCAATTCTACTTTGATTTGACCGTTGTTAACGTAGCCACTTCCTTCTCTTTTCATAGGAGTAAATATAATAGTTCCCAGGTCATTTCTCATACTGACAATTACGTGCAAATATTCCTTCGCAAATTTACCTGGGTTCTTAAATCCAAGCAGAGTAGGTAAATTACCAGAAATACCCTTGTTTAGAAACGGTTCTTTCTCACAAAACTCAAAAGCTTCTGTCAGTCTTTCACCGACTACTTTGTAATCATGTTGCGGTTCTAAAGTTATCAGTTGATTTGTTGAAGCGCCTGCACCAATTGCATTTAAAGTTAGTGGATTTAAAACCAAAGTATCACCAGCATTTTTGTACGCACATACAGTAAAATTCATTTATTGTTCACCATCTCATTCTGCTATCAATTAATAATTGTCGTATTAATTTGAATGTCTAGTATCTACATATAATGGATTGCTTGCTGCAATTCACTGATTTGGTTACTTGTTAATTGTACATTTGGAATAGTGACTTATAAAGCTATTGCTAAGAAAGCGGAGAAAATATTGCGCGGTGTGAATGTGCATCGGAACACCAAAACGCCGAGGAATCCGTGGTTTCATGAGTACTTTCACCGCAGGTTTCTTTCTGTCTGCCGCGGTATCGCTGACCTGATTTCCCAAAAAAATATGCGCTCCAAAGTCAAAGACTCAGGTAATCATTTGTCTCATGTGGAACTTAGTTTATGTTATCTATGCTCTAATGAACAATAAAACGGGATAAGTGATGCAGCAGTGCCACTAAAGCAAGCTGGATGATATAATTGGGTTGTAACTGGAAAGTTACATTGCCACTTTTTCTATCGGACAATGAGGCTTTATTAATGAGGATAGCTTTGAGGGGCAGATTGATAATCCTTTAACGCTAAACCTTTACACCTATGTGCAAAATAATCCAATTAAGTATACAGACCTTAGTGGACATTGTGTAGGTGACAGTTATGTATGTAACTGGATTAACAAAGCGAAGGATATGTTTGTAAGTAAGACGCAATCAGGACTTGACGCTTCGGCTAATGCCGCCAATGCAGTACTTGATTTTGCGATACTTGATGATGTAAATACATTACTGGACTCTGATGCAAGTGTAGCTGATCAGGGCCTAGCTGCTTTAAGTTTGTTCCTGTTGGTAAAGTAATAAAAGGTGGGAAGCTCGTTGTTCAATTGGCTAATAAATATAAGTCAATTGAGCGTGCCGTAGAAGTAACTGACGAGGCCTTAAATGTAACGAAGGTCATTCGTGCTAGACCTAAATCAGTAGTAAATGCTTTGAGTAATTTTAGCAGTACTACAATGACGTTTGGTAACAACAAATTTCTTTTAGACAAGAGTGGTATGACTCATATCTTAGAAAGACATCATCCTTCGTATTGGGACGGATCAGTAAAATCCTCTCAGACATTTTTTAATGAAAATCTTAGTATTGATGATATTTCGAATGGAATACAAAGTGTAATGAATCAAAACCGTCAGACATTGATTAATAGAGGTAGCACTGGAATGTACCAAATCACGGGGTCATTCAACGGTACGGAGTATATATTAGGTTTGAATAATGGTAGAGTAGGTCAATTTTATCCAAAGTGAGGTAAAACCATTGTTGGAAATTGATTCATATTTATTACTTCCTCATGCAAAAATAACCGATCTTGTTGATGCGGTGAACAATCCACATAACTATTTTATAAACATTAAGAACTACGTGAAAGTGAATCAAATTGCCAATAAAGTCGATTTGAACTATGTGTGTGGTGCTATTTATATTGAATATAATTATCAGCCAATCATTAACTTTTCTCATTGGGACTTAATCGATCAACTTTGGGCTTACATCATTGATATGATAGAACAATTTAAATCCCAAGGGAACGCTTCAACCTACTTTCCAGATCAACCTATCAAGCTAGAATTTCAAAAACTGAATGAGAAGTTAATGTTTGTTACTCTTAATGAAAATAGGTACTCTTTTGAGAGTTCAATATTTATTGAGAAGTTGTTAGATTCGGCTGAAGCATTTTTCAATGTTATGGAACAACATTTTGGTGATGGATTGTACGCATTACAGTTAAAAAAACTCGTTGAGCAGAGAAATAGTTTATAGATTTTCTTCATGCCACCTTGCGATGCAATCCTCGCAAGGTTTTTTTCTACTTTCTACCTTTGTTATTGCAACAATATAACAACCGACTTGCTGTACATCACGCTCTCAAAGTGCATCAAGATAACGAAAGATCAAAGCCTCTGCCTCCGGCAACCCTCACAGCCTCACTGTGCCTTATGCAGGGATAAACGGCTTGCCCCCAAGTTAATTCCTTGCAGGGATGGCTTGTAGTCTTTCAAACCCTAGTCGGACAGGCTGCGCTGTCAGGATCGGTTTGAAAGGTGCAAGCTCCCTGCTCGGTGAATCAACAGCGGCAAGCCGTTTATGCGCATAAGGCACAGCATGAGGCGTTTCGGTTGCCGTCGACAGTGAGCTTCGATCATTCGGAATTTACGGCACTTTTAAGTCGCGAAGCGCAAAAGCGGTTGTTGCATGGTCTGCTGAGACGTGGTAAAAAAACGCCGCCAAGCGTAATCGCAAGGCGGCTAGTAGTTATGTGCTTATAGAAAATGATAAACAGATTCTTAGATTCTTATCGAGCACCTTATTATTTAGTATATAGAAATCTTTGAGTAAACGGTGTTTCTTCGTTTCTGATAAATTTAGACTTCACAGCTTCTTCTACAACGTTAGGGGTGTACGATTTTTTTCCAGTCAGACTAGTTTCTTCGACTTTATTTTCTTTCCTTAATTTATTGGAATTGTGGTTAATGATAACATATCCGTCTAGTGTATATGTTTTGTATTGAGGAAACTCGATGTTTTCTGAGACAGGTGCATTTCCAAGAAGATGCCATTTCCCGTCCTCAATGTATGCATCAGTTGTGTGTACTAAAAACATAATTGAACTGCTAGTTATGTCCTCAATAGATTGCCCCTCATTGACAACAATATCATAGATAACGATTGTATCCATCCCTACAATCTGACCATAACAAAACTTCTCGTCATCAATTGCGATCGAGAATATATCTCCCATTTGAGACTCAATTTTTTTCTTTGGCATTATGACCGTATCCTCTCATAATTTTAATTATTCATCATTAGGAACTCTACCTGATACACGAGGGATTCCAAGTAACTCCCACTTACTTTCTCTGATTTTATTCATTGCGTTTTCAAGGGCCCCGCCTTCTTTGCCTAAACCTCCATGTAAGTTTATCATTGTTTGTTCTAAAATATCCAAATTTTTCCTAGCTGATGCTCTCCCGAGTTCTTCAAACTCGTACTGTTGACCGTTGTTTCTCGCATGCTCTTTCTGTCTAAGTATATATCTCTCAATACTCTTAGCTTGTCCCACATATTCTTTTCCTGTATTAATATTAGTACTTTTATACACAATTCCTTCAGTTTCACCAGATTTGAACGTAGTTTTTACCCCGACAAACTCACCATTCTCGTCATACACAAAACTTGCACTATCACCTTTAGTACAAGCAGCATAACTGCATGGATTGGAACGAATTTCTTCAATTTGCTTAGCAGCCTTAAGAGCATCTTCCTGATTACCAAGCGATACCTGATCCTTAAGTCCATTTAACCCATTAACTTTTTCATATGCATTGCCAGTTAAGTATTCATCGTACATTCGACCTGGCGTTTTACTACTGGTTTCTCCGTCAGCACAAATACTATCCTCCATGCACTTCCCGGATGGATCCCAATGTAGCTATCCTCATTAATAAACCGCCCCCATACTTGGGTCATACCATCACGCGCGTAAATATTGCAATGCTGTCGTACTGTCCGTCATCTCTCCACTATAACGGAACGGCTGAGCTACTGTTTCACTCGTTATCGGCGGATTATCTCACATGGCATAGGTATAGGTGTTTAGCGTATTACCTGTTACTTCTGTTAATCCCACAACATCGTCGTGTCCATTTTTCCTTTGATTATCCTTGTATGGATAAAAAGAAAGAATTCTATTTTCTGGAGCGTCTAAAGTAATAGATTGCCCACAGAATAGCATTCCTGAATCCTCTGAGATAGCGGTAGATGAATAACGAACCCGCAGCCACAACAACAAGCCCCCAAAATGAATATAGTTTCAATTATGTTCTTCCTTTTCAACAAGAGTAAGATAATTTCATCTTACTATGTTCAACTCACTTCCGTCTCTAGGTATTGTTCTAATAGTTTTTGAGCGGCAGATAAAAAGAAAACCACCAAGCAAGGGTTAATCGCAAGGTGGTGAAGTATAATTGAAATTGCCTTATTTAATCCTACTTAGTTAAGGATTCACACAATTAATTACTTTAATCATTAATTGGTCTGCTGCATCCATTATCTCTCTGGCTTCATGCTCTGAGTAGTGCTCTTGTGAAGTCATCAAGACTGGATAGATGTTTATGAACAAATCAACTGCTTTTTTGGGTATGCTATCCGTCTCAGACCACATAATTGCTAATTTATCAAGAATTGTACAAGCTTCTTCCACTTTACCCTTGTTTAGACCATCACCCATTCTTAAAGATATTAAGACTCCTTCGTCACCTATTAATACTTCTTCTAAATTTTCTAGTAGTTCCACCAAATATTCCTCCTTGTAAAGAATTACAATAGTCCAAAATGGAATGCAATCTTCAATTAAGACCTCAGATGAACTTTTCGCTAATCGTTGACCATTAACGCTTCTAAGATACAGGCCTCGACCTGCATCTGTAGATAAATCATAAACAGAGCATGAAGGGAAGCTTAGAGATATTAATTATAACAATTCTCAAACCATCTTTTGCTACCCATTTCAAAGCGTATTAAAGAAGTCCCAATACACATTAGTAAAGTCAACTACAATACGGTCAATTGACACTTTCATACCTCCCATGTTCAGCCCCCCCGAATGAAGTTTTTTAACGATTTTCGGAGAGGGCTGGACGGCTAGCCTGAACGTATCCACCTGTATACGTTAAATGGTCATTACCAAATTGTTCTCTCTCACACAGTACCCATCGCAACAAAGGTCAGTTAAGTTGCAGACAAAGTAAACTTCTTGAATACCGCTACACTATAGCTGTCGTCCACAGGCTTCCTCGGTCGATTCTTCTGCTTCATGATGCAAATGCCTGTCCAAACAACGCTTGGTCAGACAGGCATCATGATAGGAAAGAGAATCGATCGACCGAGGAAGCCTGTGCTGCCGTGAATAAGGGCCAAGGTGAGGAGCAAGCCAGCAGGGCATGAACAAGTATCCAGCCCCAAAAGGGGGAAGGAGCGAAGCACTTTGGGAGTGCGTTTGTAAAAAGCCGTCAATCCTTGGCCGCGGCGCGAACGAAGGTTTAAGATCCAAAGGATCAAAGCCGCTGATGACGGCAACCGAAACGCCTCACGCTGGGCCTTATGCGCATAAACGGCTTGCCACTGTTGATTCACTGAGCAGGGAGCTTGCCCTTTCAAACCGATCCTGACAGCGCAGCTTGTCCGACTAGGGTTTGAAAGACTGCAAGCCATCCCTGCAAGGAATCAACTTGGTGGCAAGCCGTTTATCCCTGCATAAGGCACAGTGAGGCTGTGAAGGTTGCTAATGGCATAGGTTTCGATCATTCGGGATTTTACGGCGCTTTGGAACTGTGAAGCGCCAAAAGCCATGGTTTGCTTCGTTAAGCGTTGCTACAGCAAAAAGAAACCTTGAAAGGCGTGAAGCCGATCAAGGTTTTTAAATTATTGAAGAACCATTCTATCTAAGAACTCACGCAGTATATCATCAAAATCTGGATTTAATCCAATATCATCAGAATGCTTATAATATTCTTTTTTCTCCGTATCGAAATCAAGTATCTCTATATCCATAAATCCAGATTTCCATACACACACTGAACCCATCTTTTTTCCAGAATCAAAAAATACTATTTGGCATGGATTCTCTGATTTTTTTTCAATAACCTCTGCTGTAGAATCTCTAATCTCGCACGTAATATTCGAGATTTGTAGGACTGATTCTTTACTCTTCACCCATAATAAAAATTTATTATTCATTCTTGCCTCCTATTAAAGTGATATCTTTAGCCTCTGGCAATGAAGGAATTTCGATGCCTTTTCTCGCAGCCAATCTTCCTTCCAGAGATGTTGGAGACACGAACTTAATCCATCCTAGCTCACTATTTGTTACCACATAAGTGGATGCAGGAACATTAAACTCTACATAGATTGCATCAGAGGCGGCTTGTTTTTGAAATGCATCTTTGGAAAAAGCTGCATAGGTTTGTCCGCCACCACCTTCTTGCACCCTACCAGTCTCAATCATTTTGTTATACTCATCCTTACTCATCCATCTTCCCACTCTGGTACTTTCAACAGTCTGAGCGACAGTATCACCCACACCTTTAGCCACTATCTTCCCTGAACCACTTACTTTAAGACCACCAACTACAGTTAACGCTGTCGCTGCTGAATCTGCCCAATGTTCCAATGAGAGAGGTTCTGCTGGATTTAATGCCCCATTAAATGAAACAAATGTACCCATGGTTGCCCAGTTGCCTATATTGTACCAACTAGGGTCTTCCAACATTGCGTTAGCTCTTTGTTCTAAACCAGCATTACGTTTTTCGCCAAATCATCAATCCACAGATAGTACCACTTATGACCTGTTGGGTCAATGCGAGTTAACGGATTATTTCCAACATAAGTATAAAGATTCATGCTCAGCGGATTATCAATCTGCCCCTCATAGCTATCTTCATTAATAAACCGCCCCATACTCGGGTCATACCAACGTGCTCTTAAATACTGCAAACTTGCTGTATCATCGAACATCTCACCACTATATTTAAACAGCTGTGGTACATTCTCCTGTTGACTGACAATATTTCCCCATATATCATACTGATACGAATTAAGCTTCGTCATACCCGTACGATCCATTAAGTTTACCACATCGCCATGACCGTTGTGGAGGTAATACGCCTTCCCTGCGGAGTCCTCACGTGCTATCAGGCCATTGCCACGAATATAACGTGCTTTTAAAGTCGCTACACCACCAGCAACTGTACCCTCCGCAATGACGTTTGCACCGTTGTTATAGTACCTAGTTGTCTGTCCATTCTCCGTACGTTCCCANCGCCCCATACTCGGGTCATACCAACGTGCTCTTAAATACTGCAAACTTGCTGTATCATCGAACATCTCACCACTATATTTAAACAGCTGTGGTACATTCTCCTGTTGACTGACAATATTTCCCCATATATCATACTGATACGAATTAAGCTTCGTCATACCCGTACGATCCATTAAGTTTACCACATCGCCATGACCGTTGTGGAGGTAATACGCCTTCCCTGCGGAGTCCTCACGTGCTATCAGGCCATTGCCACGAATATAACGTGCTTTTAAAGTCGCTACACCACCAGCAACTGTACCCTCCGCAATGACGTTTGCACCGTTGTTATAGTACCTAGTTGTCTGTCCATTCTCCGTACGTTCCCATAATTGCCCGTCACCGTTGTATTTATAGGTCACTTTCCTACTATCTACCGTCGTGACATTCGTCAAGCGATTGCGTTTATCGTACACGTATGTTGAATCCGGACT
>NZ_MBTG01000063.1 GCF_002027705.1 Paenibacillus ferrarius
GTAATTGAGAGACAGAATAACTCAAACAAGCCTATAGGAGAGGATGATTCCGCATGACGGATGCAAATCAATTATTTGGACAAGCCCTAGTAAAATCGCTGGTCGGGGAACGCGGACATATTCGTATTGCCCGCGCTTTACCGGACATTGATGCCGAACTGGCTGGGCGCGTACATGAAGCCATGCCGTATAGTATCTATCAACTGTTGAGACACATGCATTACTGGCAGCAATTCATGCTGGAGCATTTGGAAGGACGTAAACCGCAGCTCCCAGCTAACGTCATGGGAAGTTGGCCGGAAGAGACAAGCCCTCAAGATGAGATGTCTTGGCAAACTGATATCAAGATGTTTCTGGATGGGGTCGACCGGGCTGTCACCATTGCAGAAACGGCACAACTGGACGAACCACTTCCACATTTCCCAGTTGAAACCCGAGCAGGACTGCTGCGCAATATCGCGTCCCACAACTCATATCATCTGGGCGAAATTGTGTTGCTGCGCCGCTTCTACGGCGCCTGGCCTCCGCCCGGAGGTGGCTTCCCGGCGTAAACCGTTTCAAGTTTAGCCGATCTACAGGCTGCCGATTTGCCGGCGGCCTGCAGTCGCACCTTTTTTTGAAGTAGCTAACTCAAATTGTTCCAATAATTTTTTACCTATTCCATTTTTCCTATAGTCCTCTTTAACAAATAAATAGTTAAGATAAGCATGTGACGTTGAAGTCTGATCAATCATTCCTAATGCAAAACCTACAACTTCACCATCATTTACAGCCACCAAACCAGCTCACCCTTCTCTTCTCAGCTCTTTTAATCTTAGCTAGATACATCCCAAACACTCCCTGTAGCACAAAAGGCTGCTCGCGGCAGCCTTTATTGCTTCATTCAACTATAGTTTTCCGTTAGTGCAACTAGCATTATGATATTCAAAATTAATGATGCTGTCGAGCCATTTGCATTTCCAAGACGCGGCTTCTGGTGTCTACGGGTTTGTACTGTTTTAAGAACCCGTGGTCAAATGTAAAAAAGGCGTAACCATCTTTGTTGCCAATTTCAATGAAATGCTTCCCCTCCTCCAGAAAAAGGGATGAGTAAAAAACTTCTTCTTTAGCCTCATTAGGGAAGAGACTACTATCCCATTGAATAACTGTCGATTCGAAACGATCATTTTCTGCGACCCAACGATGGATCTCCACCGCAGGCGGCACCCAATCCGTCTGGTTTCCGACCCATTCAGGGACACCGTCATTGTCGAGATCCATCGGAATGGCGGTATGTCCTTGAAAATCGATTATCTTCCATGAATCGGTTTTGTGATGATAAATCACCAACCCATTTTTTGCGCCTATTTTACCAAAAGGGATTTCAATAGACGCGCCAGACACATCCCCGGTTAAGAAATTCATCGGATTAATCCAAGCTTGATTTTCATTAAAATTAGTCAAGTTACCCAACTTCCATTCCGAGTTCTTACCCTTGAGATACCCCGTATATATTGGTGAGGCATCACCACCACTTTTATAAATATGAACTTCCGCCTCGGAGCGAGATAGAGCAAAGCTTTTGATAAGCTTCGCCTCAGAAGGAGGAGTGCCTGACTCTAGTGGTTGTCCCAAACCTTCACCGAAGGGAAAAGCTATATTCTCAAGAAACAAGTCAGGTCTATAGACCGATTGCTGGTCACTATGTCGAGAGTTTGCTGTTGGCATACTGGTATGATGAACCTGATCATTACTGCAAGCGAGAATACTAAGCAATATCGGTATCATTATGCCGATAAACCGGACTATGTTCGTCAATATATAAATCCCTCACTCCCCTATTTGTCTTTATCATTAAATACTATCCTTTAATTAGAAAAAAAGGATGGACTAAAAGGACCATCTTATTCCACGAAACTCCCGTTAATCAGTAGGACGACATTATATCGGGAATGGAATAAAACAAAAGAGCCGCGATTTATGCGGCAATTAATGAGATTTTGTTCGTATTGTAAGCCTTAGAGCTCCCGGCTGGAAACATTTTAGATTTCCGTCACCCGATAAACGCATCGGCTTTCGCCTGATAAGAGATACTCTACACGTTCAATGGTCACGCGATCGCCAAGCACCGTTTGAAAGAGTTCAAGCTCATTTCGGCAAATACCAGAGCATACCGCAGCAGCCTCCATGATCGGACAATGCTTCTGTATCAATAAGTAGCTTCCGTCCTCCTGCTCCTGTACTTCTGCGAAATACCCCTCGTTCATGCGGATCATAGATAACTCTTGAAGCTTGTCCTTCAGATTTACCGCATCCGACAATTGCTCTTGATATTTTTTCTCCTGAGTAAATTTATGGTCATCGAGTATTTTCCCTAACCCTTCATCTCCGAACGAGGCTCGGATTGAATGAAGCAAATCGACCGATAATTGCATATATCCATTTGGAAACCAGCGGTTCGCCTGAGCAGTCAGCTTCCATATTTTTGCTGGCCTGCCCATAGGGCGGGCTTCTTCTTCATATTCAATGACTTGCAGCTTCTGCAGCTCATACAAATGCTGACGCACAGCCACCCCTGTCAACGGCAGTTTAGAAGCTAGCGTAATAGCATCCATGGGACCATGCTGTTTCAGCAGCGTAACAATTGTTCTTCTGGTGGATGTGACAGATACTGCATCCTTCTTACTCAATGTATCTCTACCCCCTGCCGCGTAATTTGAACGGATACTGCTTATCCATATTGTAAAGAATGGCCTTGACAAAGACAATAGTTAAATTATACTTTATAAACATAAACTTATTAAAGTAAAACTTAATTAAGTTTTTATCAACCAAAACTAAATCTTGAATGGAGGAAAAGAAAATGGCAACCACGTTATTTATCCAAGCGAACAATCGCCCAGCGGAGTACTCGGTCAGTGTGAAAATGTATGAAACTTTTTTGTCGAGTTACGAGGAATCTTATCCACTGGATTCGATTGTAAAAGTGAATTTATACGATGAACAGCTGCCCTATCTGGGGGCCACGATGATCACGGGCAATTACAAAGTCGCTCAGAGCATGACGCTCACCTGGGAAGAAGAATCCGAGCAACAGATCATCCGTAAACACCTGGAACAGTTTCTCGCTGCCGATAAAATCGTCATTGCATTCCCTCTCTGGAATTTGACAGTACCCGCCGTTTTGCATACGTACCTTGACTATCTGCATCAGCCTCGCAAAACCTTTAAATATACTGCGGAAGGATTGGTTGGTCTATTGCCCGATAAGAAAGTCGCGATATTAAATGCCAGAGGCGGCGTGTACGCGGAAACTGAGGAACTCGCAGTCCATTTCGTCAAAGCGCACTTACAGGTGTTCGGCATTCGGGACATTACAACGATTGTGATTGAAGGTCATAACCAGTATCCCGATCGCCGTGATTCGATTATTGCTGAAGGACTCCGGAATACGGCACTTGCGGCAAAAGGGTTCTGATATGCTGCATGTCGTAGACGAGGGAGGGGATCATTTGTGCGACAAAAAAGAAGTATTATATTGATGTCCATAGCTTTAGGCTTAGTACTGACCGCATTGGATAATACGATTGTATCGGCAAGCGTCAACAAGATTTTAGACGACATCGGCGGTCTGGATAAAGTCACCTGGATTTATACAACCTACGCACTTGCAGGAACCAGCACGATGTTGATATTCGGCAAGCTCTCCGATCTTTTCGGGCGAAAAACCTTGTATTTGATAGCGATCGGCCTCTTCCTGCTGGGTTCTGCGCTCTGCGGAACGGCTCAGACAATCGAGCAACTTAGCATCTACCGGATTATACAAGGGATCGGCTCCGGCGGCATTTTTCCGATTTCCTTCTCTTTGATCTATACTTTGTACACTGACCCGAAAGACTCGGCGAAACTATCCGGTATATTCAGTGCGGTATTTGGACTTTCTTCCATTGTCGGACCGCAGATTGGAGTATGGATTTCAGAAACGCTATCCTGGCGTTGGTGCTTCTATATCAGCGTGCCGATTGGTATCGCCTCATTCGTGTCTCTGCTCTTGGTGCTTCAGGAATCCCGCACGGAGACAAAACCGAAGATCGATGTACCTGGCGCTATGCTGATTGTCATCGCTACGGTCTGCTCCATGCTTGCTCTCGACATGGTCGGTAAGAAGGATGTATGGATCTCCTGGAAGATTATTGCCTTGTACGGGGTCTCGGTTTTGGCGGTCATGAGTTTTTTCTTTGTAGAACGACGGGCGAAGGAACCAATATTGCCGTTGCAGCTTTTCAAACAACGGATAGTGGCAGGAACAAGTATCGTTGTATTCTGCCAAGGCGCTATTATGTTCGCTGCAATGACATACCTGCCACTTTATTCCATCTATGTACTCGGCGAGAGTAGATTGAATTTGCTGTTGACTCCGTTCATGCTTTCCATGATAATCGGCTCGGTTCTGATCAGTTTTATTCTAACTCGCTTCAAAATTCGGACCATCATGGTGGTCAATATGGCGATCGGAGTCGTTGTTTCTTGCTTGCTTATGAAGCTTTCGCCAGATATCCCTTTTTGGCAATTCATTGGATTGGTTGTCTTGCTCGGGCTAGGTGTACTCGGCCCTCTGAACAGTATCAGTCAGAACGCTGTCACATACAGCGTAGAAGAGCGTTTCATCGGTATTTCTTCTTCGCTTGTGGGCTTCTGCCGCAGCATGGGCGGCGTGATGGGGGCTTCGAGTATGGCTGTTATTGTCAATTCCCAAATGGCAGCTTCATCCAAAACGGCAATTGAGCGATTCAAGCTAAATCCGAATTCGGACCCAAGCTATCAACCGCCTAATATCGAAACCGTGTTACGAAATAAGGATCATTTTGAACCGGATCTGGTTTCCTACTTTACACACGCGATGGATCATGCCATCACACAAGGATTTGTGCTATTACTTTGCTTATCCGTTATTGGTGCCAGCGCAGCTCTGACGCTCGGATCGATAAAAATAAAAAAACAGTCCGAAGAAAAATCCCAGGCCGACACAAGTTCTCAGTTTGATATTTGAAAAATAAAAGGAGATTCAAACAAGGAGGATTAAATCATCAAGTCCAATGAATCAAAAGGAAACGCAGCGAAGCAGGCGTCGATGTATTCCATTGCTCGACCCGGCGATTCTGGGAACCGGAATTCGAGGGCTCTGAACAGAATTTGGCAGGATGGGTCAAATCTTTGACCGGACGACCGACGATTACCGTGGGATCAGTGGATTGAACGAAGAATTCATGCGCTCATTTACTTCCGGCCATGTGGTCCAGGTGACCGGCCTTGATGGCTTGATCGAAAGGATCGAGCGCAACGAATTTGATCTGGTGGCCGTAGGCCGCTCATTGTTGGCGGACCCTGAGTGGACTCATGGTGGGGGAATCGAATCCCTGTCCATCACCCACCACCAGTGATAAATTCCCCTTAAAAAGAAGCAGCGGCAGTTTAAGCCCCTGTCTTAACTGCCACTGTTTGTTCTTGTCACCCGACAATTTACAAAAAAGGAAACAAGAGCTCAGCCGTATCCACGACCCTGTATGACGAGAAAAGATGCATCTTAGAATGTATTGACTGTCGCCTTTGGCTTCGCTCATACGTTCTAAGATGCATCCAATTCATTATCAATCGTCTAGCTTATGATTTTGCAACAAGATAAGAGGCTACCTCCGCCAACCGTGAAGCATAACCCCATTCGTTGTCGTACCAAGTAGCGACAGACAATAGTTCACCTTGTACTTGGGTTAAAGGCAAATCAATAATCGAAGAATGGGGATCAGCTACGATACGGGACGAGGCCCATTCCCCTTCCAAAACATCAAGAACGCCCTTTAATTCGCCTTCTCTCGCAGCTTCTCGAAACATATCGTTAATCTCTTGAACGGTGCATCGTTTTTCCGTTATCAAATTAAGTTCTGCGATGCTCCCGGTACGGGTCGGAATCCGGTAGGCTTTGCCTGTGATTTGCAGGTCATTCCAAATGAATTTCAGAGCTTTGGCTGCACCTGAAGATGACGGAATGATGTTCTCGGCAGCCGCCCATGAATCCCGGCGGTCCTTCATCGGCTGATCCGTCAACGATTGCGTATTCGTATACGAGTGTACCGTGGAGAATAATCCGTATTGAATGCCATAGTTTTCTCTGACCAATTTGACGACCGGTGCAAGCGCATTGGTCGTGCAACTCGCCATGCTAATGATTTTATGCTTTTCCGGATCGAAGCTTTCTAAGTTAATTCCTTTAAGAAGTACTGCGTCGCAATCTTCTAAGGTTTTGCTCGGACCGCTGACAAGCACCCTTTTGGCGCCTCGCTCCAAATGCAGTTCAGCTACTGATCGCGTAACGGCTCGTCCGGTACAATCAATGACCAATTCAACGCCTAATTCACCCCAATTCGGCAATTCAGCGGCCGAATTCAAATAACGAATCTCCCGGTCGCCGATTACGATTGCGCCTTTTTGAGCAGATACTTTCTCATGCCAACGCTTGTAATTTGTATCCACTTCAAAAAGTGCGGCAAGCGTAGCTTCGTCTTTAATATCCGAGATGGAAAAAGGGACAAACAAATTTTGTTGCAACGCCGCCCGAAGGAGCTGTCTTCCGATACGTCCAAATCCAAAAAGCGCAATTTTACCCATAATAGCCTCCATATATATTAGATTAGTTATTATCCTTACTACTCATTAAGCCGTTCTACCTGGTTAATCCATTGCAAAAATGATTGAACATAACGCTGCAAATATTTGCGAGTCGTATCATCCGTGAGCTTACGAGTATTTGAATCAATCTTGTCCGTGATTTGAGAAATATACATTTTTTGAGCCGGCATCACATAGGACTGGGTGGCATCCAACGTTTGCCTGATTTGCTGCTGCGAAAGAATCGTCCCTTTTGCGCCAGGTGTTGCGCCTATCACACCTGCAGGCTTATGAATTAAGACGGCTGTTCTGGTAGGTGTCGATGCCCAGTCCAGTGCATTTTTTAGTACTCCCGGTATACCTGAGTTGTACTCCGGGCTAACAATGAGAATGCCATCCGTCTTTTGAATCGCCTCGCGATAATGCTTAACTGGATCTGGCCCTTCTTCATGATCCAAATCCGCGTTATAGAGGGGAAGATTAGCAATCGATATGCATTCATATTCCGCGGAATCTACAAGTTCTGGAATCGAATTCGCAATCATTTGATTAAAAGAGCTTTCCCTCAAACTTCCTACAATAATCCCTATTCTTTTTGACATCAGCCAACCTCCAGAATTCATTCTCATATAATCATACAATACTTTCCTTACTATGCGTGGGAAAACATTAGTTTAGGTGCCACGGCTATTAACCTGGCTGGTTGACAATCGGCGAAACTGTCTTAATTTACATATTCTTAAATTTAAGATATATAACAAAAATTATTGATCATTAGCTGCTCTTTTATCAATAAGCCTTTTTGGCGTAACATCGTTCCCAAATTCATCCATAACAGACACGTTCAGAAGCGTTGTTAATAGTTGCCCGCGTAAAATCTGTAAATACTGCGTCCGAAGCGCTGCTTGTTCCGCTTTCTCAGTATCAGATAGACCTGAAGTGCGCTCAATTCTGCTCAGTTCATTAATACGGTTCAAAATTGGAATCATTCTCATTACCTCCTTGAAGTCGTCTGAATAATATCTTAAAATCATTTATCTTAATTTAAAGATATATGATTTTAAGATAACTGTCAATAGCTTATTTTCAATTTAGTTTATTTCCCGTTCAGTGATCAAGAGCTTCCATTGATGTTAGGCAGCTCGAAAATTAATCGTCCCATGGTGAATATCCCATAATCGTAAGCCCATTCTCCTTAGCAAAGGGCAAAACGTCACTCTCAATACTTCTATCATTCAAATGGTATCCAACTTGATTACAAACCAATGGTACTTTACCTAAATGGAATTGGGCCCGTTCCATTAGATTAATTGAGAAATTGCTCACCCCAACATATTTAACAAACCCCTTGTTCACTAGTTCAACCATTGCCCCCATTGTTTCCGAAACATCGTACTGATCACTCGGCCAGTGCTGTAAATACAAATCGATATGACTTGTCTTTAAACGATCCAGACTTGCCTCAGCAGCACTTAGAACACCTTTGTAAGAACAATTCCTAGCAGAAACCTTCGTCACAAGGAAGACTTCTTTTCTTATGTCTTGTATTGCCTTACCTACAACTTTTTCTGCTCCGCCATTTGCATATTCTTCAGCAGTATCAATTAACTTTAGCCCATTTGCTATTCCGAAACGTAAGGCTTCAATTTCTTCTAACTCCCCGTTTTGCCCAGTTCACGAAATAGCATAACAATCCTCCTTAGAACGTTATTATTCAATTATAGTTTAACAATCTAATTAGCTGAGAAGGCTGCCACTCTATGCTGTCGGCAGCCTTCTTAGATATCTATTGAACTATAGTTCGCCGTTAGCGTAATGACCAAGTAACAAAAAAAGGAGCTGTATACGCAGCCCCTTCGCTGATTTAGAATGGTTTTCTGTAAACTTTGATGATACGGGTACCGTTTCGGATAAGCCTTTGCGCCTGTGCTAGGTTGATCCGAACTAGGACGGAAATGTCGCTCGTCGCGTTTTCCACATCGAATACCTTGAAAATCCGTCCGTTGGCAAACAATACGCCTTTCAACTCGACTTTCGTTGTGCTAGTAGGTTTCGGATCTACTTTTGCAAATGTCGTACGCTTTACACCTGCACGAAGGAGTGCTGCTGCTTGTTGTGCGGTCGTCCGCACTCCAAATACTGGATCAATTTCAACTCCGGTTGTTATCGCCTCCACCTCGACAATCAGAAAAAAACGATCACCGATCTTAGCTATGCTATTTGCTCCGATATTTATCGGTTGCGCCATGTTTCATCACCCCCTCGGACTTACTATATGCGAGGATGTGATTTGGAGCTCGTAATAAGTACCTAAGTATCAATTCAAACCAACAAATGTGCAAATTACTCATAGATTCGTAGCAATCCAAATAATCTATTAATCAGTTCAAAACCGTTGAAAGGACACGCGAATGATTGTATTCGTCCTGTCCTTTCCTAATTAGACTGCAAGCACTCGAGATTCAAGTAGTACCACGCTCAACTGCCCTTTAGCTTAATAAACAAAAAGGAAGAGCTGCCGCGGCAAACTGCTCCTACACCTCAGCCAAGAGGTGTTTTTATTGTTGGCTGAGGTTAGTTTGTGTTCTTATTTATGCTATCTGTTAAAGGTATTTCAGCAATAATCTTTGGTCCATCTAGAATAAGTAAAACACCGTCAAGTGAAGTAGATTTTACTTTTTCAACTTCTACGTTTTCCTTAATTTGAAATTCTACATGAAAAGATGATTCTTTACCTGGCTCTATAATACCAGCTGAACCACTGCCTCTGAGTTGCATTTTTCTAAATCCCGTATTTTCACTCATCACCATTAACGAAGCAAGTTTATCATTTGGTCTTACAGTCACTTCTAAACCTAATAGGTGATTTCCAGGATAATCGAATGTACTAATAATTCGTTGAGAGCCAGTATTTTTGATTCTGAAATCGTATCGTAATATACGTTCAGTTTTAATGACCGTTGGTTCAACACTTGTCAAAATAAGTTCCCCTTTCTTTACAAATCCCATAGTAAAGAGAAGTAGCAAGCACATCAGCAATACAATTGATATTTTT
>NZ_MBTG01000064.1 GCF_002027705.1 Paenibacillus ferrarius
ATTAACTCAATAAAGCAGGGTATATTGAGAAGATATCGAACTTATTATTATCTAATATAAATGGCTAGGTAGAGGAGGAGTGACTCATGCCAATTATAAAAATATCCCTGTTTATTAAAGCACCTATTCAGGTGTGTTTTGATTTGTCACGCAGCATTGATATTCACATGGAATCGACCTCACATACAAATGAAAGAGCGGTAAAAGGTCGTACTAGCGGGTTGATTGAACTAGGAGAAACCGTGACCTGGGAAGCTACACATTTCGGAATTCGCCAGCAACTAACATCAATCATTACTGAGTTTGATCCACCTAATAAATTCGTGGACGAGATGGTTAGCGGTGCTTTTAAAAGGTTTAGGCATGAACATACATTTGAAATACAAGATGGTGGGACGTTGATGACAGATAAATTCGACTATACCTCACCCTTTGGGCCACTTGGTATGTTAGCAGACGTGATGTTTTTACGATCGTATATGGAGCATTTACTCTTACGACGAAACGAATATATAAAAAATAATGCCGAAAAATGAAAAGCGTTACCCAATATAGGTTCATTACGCTGACGGCGAACAAGAGCTCAATATAAATCAGGAGAAGGCTGCCGACAGCATGAATCGGCAGCCTTCTCCGCTATTAGGCAGAATTGTTCAATACGAGGCATTAAGACTAAATCACTGAATACACTAAAATGTTACATTTTGTAAATGGCCATATAACTTGATCTGGGCAGCCTGTTCAAGTAGACGGGCAGTATAACGCAATAACAGGGGTTGTATAAAAGGAAAGTCCATCCTTGTTATATAATAAAGATAAGAATTGCAATAATTTCAATTGAGCGAGAATGACTTATGGCGGACGAACTCTTATTTTCTAATTATGGAGTAGAGATATTTAAACGTAATGAAAAATTTTTCAACCGATTTGACGAACGTGGAATAGTTGTTCAAATGCGGGGTGGAGCAGGCCCTTTTTTTCGTCATTGCAGGCAGAATTTTATCGAGCATCTCCCTCGCAGATTTCTCGCTAGTTTTTCCTCCCCCCTGAAATACCGCCTCCTCCGCGAATGGTATCAAAGAATAGTAGCTGATCAAACAACACGGAGGGTACAGTAATGAAAAAATGGACAAAGTTGGGGATCGGCCTCTTGTGCGCAACATTGGTTACGTTCGGAGTACGCTCGATTTCGGGCATTTCGAATGCCGACGAAGCTTCGCAGACCGTGACAGGAACGGTGAAAACGATCGACGCAACCCAAGGCGTAACGGTTTCGACAGACGAAGGCGCTGAAAAAACAGTGCCGCTATCGAAGATGGTATGGGTATTCTTGGATGACCACAAAGCGCAAATGAGCGATCTCGGTACGGGGTTTAAGGTCGAGCTGATCCTGAATGGAAAAAAACAGGTCGCTTACATAAAAGCTATCTCGATTACAGTGACGGACAAATCGGGCAGCGCCCAGGAACCGGCGACCGCAGCTTCATCAGCACCGGCCGCAGCAGTTGCGTCCGCAACACCTGTAACACCGGCCGCCGGCACAAGCCCAACTAAATCGTCAGCTTCGTTGCAAACCGTTGCGCCAACGGCATCGGCGGATGCCACTGCACCTTGGAAAACGCTACATATCAAGATCGAGGGCAACGGCTTTACCATGGATATCCATGATAAAGGCGATCACAATAACGGCATGTCGATGATCAAAATGAAGCCGAAAGGCCGCGACGGGCTATTCCTCAAAGGCGACGACGCGGAGCATTGGATCCGTACGCTGCTCGCCGGCATCGATCTGAAGGCGCCGAACGTACAGCAGCAAATCAGCACAGCGTTCACAAATTGGTTTGAGCTGAACGGAACCACGCTGAACGTCAACATCGAAGTTGAAGCGAAGCCAGCTGCAGTTTCGGTTACTCCTGCAACATCTGCAAGCACTCCAGAGGCACCTTCGATTACGCCGGAAGTCCCTGTAAGTACCCCGGCCTCACCCTCGACTGTCTCAGTCGCTGCCGCTGCAACTGTGAATGCGCAAATCACAATCAGCCCAAATAACAATAACGACGACGATGAAAATCACGACGACAACGAGGACAAACAAGAGCATGACAAGCAAAAGAAGGACGACCACAAGAAAGTCGAAATAAAGATCAAAGAGAAAGAGCATCAGGACAACGGCAAGCACAAGGGCAAGGGTGGCAAAGACGACTAAAATTTTCAGTATAGACCGGCGGATACAGTGAATAACTGTGCCCCGGTCTTTTTTTTCGTCTACCCGCATTATCTGAAAAACACATGCAAGGATGACTGAACGGAGAACAAATGGGGGGAGTAAGCTTAACCTGCTTCAAATCAAAAATGATTCTCCAGTATGAGAATCGAGGAGCTGCCTCGGCTAGCTCCTTTTTTTCTTCACTTGTACAGATGTGCGATTTTTGCAAAGTCAGCTTTACATTATAAGCAAAGCATACTATATTATAAATGCAAAGTGAACTATACATGTAGTGGGGGGATCGAGGACCAAGGCCATGAAGACAAGGATTCAGGAGTTGCGTAAAAAGCATAAGATCAGTCAAGAGGAGCTTGCACTCGCGGTCGGCGTAACGCGTCAGACGATAACTTCGCTCGAGAACGAGAAGTATGTTGCCTCGCTTGTGCTTGCTTATAAAATTGCGAAATATTTTCACTTAAGGATTGAAGATATGTTTGATTTCAGTGATGTGGAGGTTGAAGGGTCATGACAGAATTTCGGACGGTTTTAACGCGGAGATTAAGATGGCTAATCGGTGCAACCAGTGTGTTTTCTCTGATCGTTATTTTGACTGCGCTATACGGGCATAAGGTCCAAAGCGACGCGGGCGATTTCGTACACGGAGTGCAAGGCGGGATTTTTATCGGCATGCAGATCATAATTTTGTTGGTCGGGAAAAAGTTGCGGGCCGCGCTGCGAAACGAATCGTTGCTGAAGACGCTATACATCGAAGAGCATGACGAACGGAAGAAGCTGATCATGGAAAAGGCGAATTCTTTGAGTTTGTACGTGACTTTGTTTTCCGTTTCTTTGGCGGCGATTGTATTCGGCTTCTTTAACGTTACGATTTCGATCACTCTGTTTGCAGTATTGATCGTGATCCTTCTCACAAGGATTTCCACCAACCAATATTACAATCGAAAGTTTTAAGAAAAAGCAACTTTCGGCTTCCTTGATCATTCCGCTAACGAGGAACGCTAGTTGAATAAAAGACGCGATTTCAGCCGGTCGAAATGATTTATCATGATCGGGTGGGGCGTAATTTCTTCGATGACGGCTCCGAAGACCGGCCATAATCTCTGTAGACGCGGGAGGGACGGCATTTCTCCGGTCGCATATACAGACTCTGAAAACTCCGATAGCGGCTGCGACGGCGGAGGAGGCGGAGGCGATTAACCCCCAGTCTCATAGCCTCGTTCAATCTTCGCAACCGATAAGCGTTCGTTGCGGATTCACCTAGCTCCTTGAGAATGGTGTAAATCGCCCAAGCGCCCGCCTCCGCTCCAATCCCCGGCACCATCTGCTGCATTTTCCGAAAGTCGATTGCGTCGTGATATTCCTCTGGAACGTCTGGTATCAGAAAAGAAATTAGTTTTTTTGTTGACCGGATTGCAAATCACTTGTAAAATTTTGTAAGTGTATACTTTAAGGTAATGAACTTACTTAAAGGTAAGGGGATGATTTATCAATGATTCATCAGCTTGAATGTCCAGTGGAGACAATCATTCATGTTCTAGGCGGCAAATGGAAACCAATGATTTTATGGCATTTGATACAATCCAATAAGCGATTCAACGATCTGGAAAAGCTTATACCTGATGTATCTCAAAAAATGCTATCACAACATCTACGGGACTTGGAACGAGAGAGCATAATCGATAGAACGGTCTACCCCACCGTCCCTCCAAAAGTAGAATATTCCCTTAGTGAATATGGCAAAACATTGATTCCTGTAGCAGAAGTCATGTGTGCTTGGGGAGAAAACCATAATAAGCGGAAATATGAAGAGTCTGCTTCTTAAAGCTTGTTAAATTCATTTGCACACTAATTCAAGGACTCATAACAAAAGCTGCCACGGGATTTGACCTGGCAGCTTTTGCTATTTACAGTCAATATTTCATTACGATTTTTGCCGTGAACAACATGGATAACCCTTTCTGCTTAATGCTTACTTTTAAGTAAGACCCTACATTAAAGTGGGTTCTTATCAAGATTTTTAAATGATGCTAAGCTTGAGTCAATCCAGAGATGAACTATCGGGAGTCATTTATAAAAGGAGGACAAATTGATGAAAATTATTGTTTTCGGAGCAACAGGAAATACGGGAAGAAGAGCGCTGGAGCAAGGGGGTAAAATGGGACATGAAATGACAGCATTCGTGCGAAACTCTGAGAAGTTTTATGAACAGCAAGGAGAGCGTTCAGCCAAACATGTGAAGGTGGTCGTGGACGATATCATAAACCCAGTAAGCGTCGGCGAGGCGCTCTCGCATCAAGACGCCGCTATTATTGCTGCCGGCCATGCAGGTCAAGGAGATGAGTTCGTTCGTCTCGTTGATAACATTATAAGCCAATGTGAAATCCACCCTAGTTTTTCCGGGAGGGTATGGGTAATAGGAGGTGCCGGCCTGCTGGATATTCCATATACTGACCTCATTGGCAATAATCTGCCCGGCTTCCCGCCCGAGTATAAAGATCACAACCGGAATTTTGAACGACTCCTACAGTCTGAGCTCGATTGGTCAATTATGTGTCCGGGAACTATGATTGATTCGATAGAGCCTCCAGCGTCGGTTCATCTGCATGTGACAACGGAGACCTTGCCCATATCAATTCCGAAGACGATCAAGGAATTTTCCGAGGCCGATATAGCCGGTTACTTGTTCAGCCGGCTTCAAGAGCTGGATGTTGCTTATGATGATGTCGTGAAATGCATGCTGGACCATATCGAGCTCGAAGGGCCTTTTAAGAGAAAAAGGGTCGGTCTCGCCTATCAAAGCGATATTCCGGTGAGCTAAGTGACATCAATTGACAATGTCAAGAACTTGAGCCGATTGCCGATTTGTGACAAGAACATTATCCGAATGCCGACAAGTTAAAATGGACCGCTCCGCTAACGGGCAGATTAGCGTAATAATGAATGTACTAATATTTTGTAAAAGATGGAGCTTTTTTCGAACGTCTAGATACATAGCAACATTCAGGAGTATTACGATTCGTTGGGTTATGAAAGCGGCAATTGCGGGAGAACGCTTCCACACTCATCTGTACCGGTACAGATCGTCTAAATTCGGATTGAATAACGGTTTCCCGGCGACTATGCTTGAATCTATAACCGGCCGGCTTAGTCAGTAAGGAACAAACCGAAACGAAAGGCAGCTGATGACTAGATGATGCAATTGACGAACGAAGAAATCAAGGCGTATTTACGCCGATTAGACATAGATGACGTTAGCCCGCCTACCAAAGACTATCTATTTGAGCTTCATCGATCCCATATTCGGAACGTGCCATGGGAAACGGTGGATATCGTTGCCGGAAGACCGGCGTCCATCGACGAAAGACAATCAGTACGGCTTATACTTGAAGGCCGCAGCGGGTATTGTTTTCATCTCAATGGCGCGTTTAGCTCGCTTCTCGCCTCACTAGGGTATAAGATTTCCCGGCACAGAGCCGGCGTTCAGCCACTGGGCGAACAACCAAGGGTAAACTCTTCCACCTTGGGTTAACGGTCAGCTTGGAGAACGAGGAAGGTAGGGAAGAGAGATGGATAGTTGATGCCGGTCTCGGGGATATGCCGTATGATCCACTGCCCCTGCAAGTGGGAGCTTACAGTCAAGGTCCATTTGCGTATACGGTTACTGAATTGGAGGTCGCAGAAAAAGGATGGTGGATGGTGCATGACCCGAACGCTACGATCGTCGGAGTGGATGTAGCTCCCGAAATCGTGCATGATTTAAAAACGTTCGAACCGCAGCACGAGCATTACAGCCGGTCGGCGGATTCACCGTGGATCAATCTGTTTCTCGTTCGGCAGAGGCATGCTTCGGGAAGCAACGAGCTTAGAGGTTGCGTGTGGAGCAAGAGAGACGTTCACGGCATAGAGAAGACGGAGCTTCACTCTAAGTCGCAATGGCTTGAAGTGCTGGGAGATATTTTTGGCGAGCATCTCGTAAACTACAGCAGACAAGAGCGGGAAGAGCTGTGGAAGAAAGTTCGGAACATTCATGAGCAATGGAAGAGAACGAAATCTTCTAATTAAAAGAACCTGTATTTATAACCAAGAATGGTACTGGAGATATGGTGGTTATGAGTATCGAGGAGAATGTGCGGCAGCAAGCATTAATAGAACTACACAGTAAGTTGTCCGAAGACGAAGCGGAATAAAAGCCGCGAAACAGGCATGGAAATCGATACGGTCATTGGAGATGCAGCTTATTCTGAGAAAGAGAATATTAAGTATACTAATTAAAACGAATTGAAATTAGTGTCCAAGTTAAACCCAATGATTTCACAAGGAAATCGCAAAAAAGAAGATGAATTTGAGTTCAATAAAGATGCAGGGATGTATGTTTGTAAAGCTGGACATATGGCGATTCGCCGGGCGCGTACGGGAACAAAAAATGTAGGAACAAATGAAGTAGATACCTACTACTTTGATTTCGAAAAGTGTAAGCAATGTCCTTTCAAAGCGGGTTGTTATAAAGAAGGGGCGAAATCCCAAACCTATTCGATCAGCATCAAATCAACCGAACATAGCGAACAGAAAGCTTTTCAAGAAAGTGAGTATTTCAAAGAAAAGGCGAAAGAGCACTATAAAATCGAAGCGAAAAATAGTGAGCTAAAACACAGACACGGGTATGAAGTAGCATCTACCTTCGGTCTTGGTGGTATGGAAATGCAAGGGGGCAATGGCTGTATTCACTATCAACCTCAAAAGAATATTGACGCTACTGAAGTAGAAAGCATGAAGAAAACCATAAAATAAAGGCAGAATTGAATGGAAATTCCCCTATTATTTATTTAGGTTTACTTCAAGAAGTCAAAAACTATGTTTTTTCAGTGGCCTCAGAAAAAAAGGTCGCTTTTTCATTTTAAAAGGAGGGCTGCGTCGGCGTTAATCGGATCAGTTCTTGTCATCCGACAATTATTGTCAAACAGCTCTAACTCGATTTGGAATAAAAGAGAGATCGAGCCTTTTGCAGCGACCGAGGTGGAATATAGTTCCAGATATGAAGAAAGGCGGGGTGTTGATGTGTTATAACAATGTGTTGACACAAAAGTAATTAGGAGCCATACTATATATATGAACAACAATAATAAAATAATAAATGACATTGGCGCTATTCCTTCGCTAGTATAATCCAAGCGGCAGATTGATCGCTATAACCTAGACATAGACGCACAAGCTATATTCGTCGCGTCTAGGCTAATGGCAGCGGGAGCCAAGCTTCACTATGGACAGACGAATAGTTAATAACAATTTAATTGAGAAAAAGGAGGGATCCATCGTGAAAATAAGAGCGATAATTACAGGTGTTACGGGGATGGTTGGCGAGGGTGTATTACATGAATGCCTGCAGCATCCTGATGTGGAACACGTCTTAGTGATTAACCGCAAACCATGCGGCGTTTCACATCCCAAATTAACTGAAATCATCCACAAAGATTTTTTTGATTTATCTGCAATAAAGTCTCAATTAAGTAACTATAATGCATGCTACTTTTGCTTGGGTGTAAGCTCTGTTGGTTTGAAGGAGGAGGAGTACTCACGATTATCGTTTGATCTTACTGTGCATATGGCAGAAATGCTCGCAGGCTTGAACCCAGATATGGTGTTCTGCTATGTTTCCGGAATGGGGACGGATAGTACAGAGCTAGGAAAAAGGATGTGGGCAAGAGTGAAGGGCAAGACAGAAAATCACCTCATGCAGCTGCCTTTCAAAAAAGCATACATGTTTCGCCCTGCCTACATCAATCCAATAAAGGGATTAAAAAATACGCATAAATCTTATTATGCATTTATGTGGCTATTTCCTATTCTAAGAAGACTATTTCCAAACGTTACAGTGTCTTTAAAGGAGCTTGGTATTGCAATGATTCATACCGTTACTAAAGGGTATGACCAATCTATTCTCGAGAGTAAGGATATCAGTAATTTGGCTAAATCCTAATCGGATACATTTGGCTTATCTCATAAACCAATTCATCTGAGCTCAATAATACAGCTGATTTATCCGGGTAATTATTCTCAATGTGTCGCTCACCCCCAAGCGCAAAGCGCATCCATGATATGCGTAAGTGAGCGGCCATACTCCGTTAGATGAGGAGGGGCTGGGAAACCTGCCCTTTACTCTAGCGGGCAGGATAACATAACCAAATATCGACTCTTGTTTTAAAATATTCGCTTTCAGCCAAAATTCCCTTTAATCCACGAATGTTGATCCAGAATATGGAGAGATGTATAAAAAGGAATTAAAATTGTTGAACAGAAGAAAAAAGACCTTGATGAAATTGAAAAAGAATTCAAAGAAAAGATACTAACACACCTATTGAAGAGCTTGTAAAAAGGTTATAGGCAATGAGCATTAAGCTAACGGCGAACGATAGCTTGAAAACTCCAGGCTGCTGATAAGATCGGCAGCCTGTTCACGGGCAGATTTGCATAATATTAAATGCGCAATTCACAATAAATCACAAATATTTCAAAATGTTATAATTTAAAGGGATACTTAGAATAATTTCAAGGAGGAGCCAAATGACATCGAACCAAACAGCACTTCCACAAATCGTTTCAGAACAAGAGTGGCTGGCTGCTCGAGAAGATCTGCTAGTCAAAGAGAAAGAACTCACTCGCGCTTTGGATGCACTGGCTGCAGAACGTCGCATGTTGCCGATGGTAAGGATCGATAAAGATTACGTATTTGAGGGCCCGAACGGTACAGCGAATCTTATTGATCTATTCGACGGCCGACGGCAGTTAATCGTCTACCACTTCATGATGGCTCCGGGATCGGACCAACGTTGCAGAGGTTGCTCGTCATTTGTAGACAATATTGGCCATCTTGCTCATCTGCATGCTCGTGATACGACCCTTGTTCTAGTCTCCCCTGCACCATTATTACAGATCGAGCCCTACAAGAGGCGCATGCGTTGGACTGTACCCTGGTTCTCTTCGAATGGCAACAACTTTAACATGGACTGTGGTGCAGGTAGTGGATTCGGCCTGAGTGTCTTTCTCCGTGATGGCGAACAAGTTTATCGCACCTATTACACGACGGCTCGTGGTGTTGACAGGCTCAGAGCTGACTTCAATTTCCTTGATCTGACACCATACGGGCGCCAGGAAGACTGGGAGGATTCACCTGAGGGTTGGCCGCAAACACCGCCTTATACGTGGTGGCGGCTGCACGATGAATACTAAGTGTGACCCGAGGAAGGAACAAACTTGATGAATTGCTGGATTTTCGAGCGATAGCTATCATCACTTTTTCGGAAGCATTCCCTGAACAGCAGGAGAAGGAAGTCAGCTGAGGCTGGCTGCCTTTTAACGGATACTTTAGTTTAATCAGTGAATCATCAAGGCAACCGGTCAGACGATCGGTTGCCTTTTCTCAACTAACGGGCAGT
>NZ_MBTG01000065.1 GCF_002027705.1 Paenibacillus ferrarius
GAACGCTAGTACAACACACAGCTTAAGCGTTAAGATTAAATCCTCCCAATTCTAGCAAAGCTAGAGATAACATATATTTGGGAGGGTTTTTATTATGACATTGAAGGAGTTATGGATGCTGTATGAAGCTGACAAACGTATCCTGGGGTTCAGCTCGCATACCATGAAAGCATACTTTCTACAACTCAACATGTTGATTCGTGAACTGGGTAATCTGGAGATTGAAGAAATATTCTTAAATATGCTAAAAGATTATTTTGCAAGAGCATCAGAGCGATTAAAACCAAGTAGCTTAGGTCATCGAATTCGATTTGTACGCTCCCTATTTCGCTTTGCATTTGAAGAAGGCCATATGACAAGGAATCCTTCTCACAAGTTGAGAGAACCTAAGATGGACAAACGTATTCCGAAATTCCTAGTTGAGGAGGATGTTATTCATCTTAAGATTACCTGTCATTCTCATCGGGAGCATGCTCTGTTGGAGTTTCTGTACTGTACAGGCTGCCGTGTTGGAGAGGTTCAGAAAATAAATATTGAAGATGTTAATTGGGAGAACTGTTCAGCAATTGTGAATGGTAAGGGTTCTAAACAAAGAGAGGTATATTTCACTACCGAATGTAAGGTTTGGTTAAAAAGATATTTAGAGAGCCGTGGGGATACTTGTAAAGCATTGTTTGTTACTGAAACGAATCCGACCCGACGATTGTCGATTCCAACAATACGTTGGGCATTAAAAAAGCTGGCAAAACGAGGGGGAATTAATGCTAATGTATATCCTCATCGATTCCGTCACACATATGCATGTCAATTACTAGATAACGGTGCACCGCTAGAATTTATTCAGGGTATGCTTGGGCATGAAAAAGCATCTACTACACAGATTTATGCTCAGCTGCGCGGTGAGCGTAGGAGAGAATTATATCGTCGGTACTTTTAAGGCCATCATCGGTCACTTCTCAGCTAAAGGGCAGGATAAAGGATATGGTATAGTAAAAATATGTAATTATATTAATGATTTTAATGGAGGAACAGCATCATGACATGCAAAGGGGAAGGGCAACTGACTGAGATTCAAATCGAGGGTAGCGATATTTTATTGAGATTTGCACGGGAGTCTGATCTAGAGGAATACTTCACTTTTATACAAGATACTGAAATCAACCGATTGACTGGATCGCAAAGGGAATTCACCCGTGATGAAATTGCTACTTGTATTAGGAAAATAAGTGTTCAAAACAATGATCGAGTTGATTTTATGATCGTATTCAAAGGAATCAACGAGCTACTGGGCGAGGTCGTGTTAAATGAAATCGATTCTATCAACCTAAGCGCAAATATCCGCATCGGAATTCAAGGGACTCAGCATCGCGGTAAAGGCTACGGTACGGAAGCGATGATCCATATGCTACATATGCTCCGGTACGGCTTTAACATATTAAAGCTACATCGAATTCATTTGGGCGTGTATACTTTTAACCCACGTGCCATTCATGTGTATGAAAAGATCGGATTCAAACGAGAAGGGGTACAACGAGATTCCCTTTATATAGATGGGAAATTTCATGATATGATCACGATGGCTATTCTAGAAGATGAGTTCCGATTATTACATGATTCGTTACACTAACGGGTAACTTTAGTTGAATAAGCGCAACAGGAGAGGGCAGCCGTCTAAATGGAACGGCTGCTTTTACTCAACTAGTGGCAGATTACTCTAATACCTAGCAAATGCTATTCTTTAGAAAGTGGTGATCGAAAAGCAGAGGTCCACTAATTTCACTCCAGCGGCTACCTATTGTCACACTGCAATCAGCCCGTGGAAATACGATTTTCGAGTCGGTACGTGAGCTCACAACTACAACTCCAAGAAAAATTTATAATTCTCATTTGCGAATTCTAGTTATTGGAGAAGATTTGGCCAAAGAAGGTATAGCAAAGGTCTTAGATGGACTTTCGAGAGACCATGAATTAAGAACTGATTTCTACATTTTGGTTGCCAGGAATGCCACAGCTAATGAAGTGCTACGAACCCTAACACCTCTGGAGAAAATCCCCGCGAACAAGTTATTTACTTCTCTAGAAGCATCTGAGAAGAATTGGGGGGTCTCCTCAAAAGTTGATTTACATCAGCTTATATTTGATCTTGTAGAAAAGGGAAAAGATCCTATTCTAGCAGGCATTCACATTAAAGGAGAAGCTTCTGCGGGGCAGTCGCACTTAAACTTAAATTCAGTAGTCCCCTCAACTATCTTGGAATATCAGGGTCTTGCAGTCTTTCATAAAGATAAGTTGGTTGGTTGGCTAGGTTCCAAAGAGAGTAAAGGCTATAACTATATCCGAGGAAATATTAAGAGCACAATTGTGCGACTTGCGTGCCCAGAGGGTGGCGACTTGGCTGTTGAGCTTATTAACACAACTCATAGGATAAAAGGAATGATTGTTAATGGTCATCCTGAGGTCAATGTTAGTGTTCAAGCAGAAAGTAATATAGGTGAAGTTGAATGTAAGTTTGCACAAGGCATTATTTTTGTGGAGGGAGACGGTGAAAATTTATTAATACCAACAGTTGCTGAAATAATTGGAAGACCATTACATAAATATGGTGTTTCAATAGTTAATGTTGGATCCCTGGCATTCAAAAGATACTCTTCAATTTTTTTAAGAAGAAATGATCTCAAGCCATTAAACATTCCGATATCGATCATTACAGATCTAGACCTAAAACCGAAAAGTTTTTATAAAACCCCGAGTTACTTTGAATTAACAGACTTTCATACTGAAGAATTAAAGCTACTTTATAATACTGAGGATGATTTTGGGAAGGAACTCCATAAAAAATATATTGATTTTGACGATCTATTTGAAGAACTTGAAGAGACATTTGGCGAATTAAAAACACAATCATTAAGATCAGAAATAATTGAGTTAATTAGTCCTGTGTCAGGATTTATATATGAACCTATTCTTGCCCAAAGCGTCGAGGATAAAAAAACTAATTTATATAACGAAAAAGAAAGAACAAAGGTGTTTTTATCCACTCCCTGGACTTTAGAATATGCATTGGCAAGAAGCAGCTTATCTAGAGAATTTCAAGAAATTGTTTTGAACTCACACTATAAAAAAGCTAATTTTGTCACAAAACAATTAGATAAGTGGGCAGCAATAATTGACCCTGAGGAGCTTGCTGTCGATATATATAGATTCATTCTCGACAAAGATATATCTAAATCGATCATATCACAAAATTTTGCAAACCATTTATGGGAGAACAAAAGTAGAGCTCTAAGAAAAATAACTATTGATAAAGACTTAAATTATTTAATCGATGCTATTCTGCATGTTACTGGAGGGACAACGAGTTGGAATTTATCGATTCAGAATACTTGAGAATTGAAAAAATTCTTTTATCTGGAGGTTCCTTAAATTCTCGGCAAAAGGAATTTGTTAAACTTCTTGAATCAAAGATAATAATAGCTGGCCCTGGCTCGGGGAAAACGACTTCACTTTCATTGAAAATTGCTCTGTTTTTATCTTATATAAATAGAAATAATATTCCTGATGGTATCTGTGTTATTACACATACCAATGTTGCCGTAAATGAAATTAATAATGCGTTAGAAAAAGTGGGAGTAGGTAAATTAAGACATCCACATTTTATTGGGACAATACATGAATTCTTTAATAGTTATTGTGTAATTCCATACTTCAAAAGATATTATAAAAATACTTCCTTCTTTTTTGCAAAAGAACATGATAATTTGGATGCTTTTGTTTCAATACTTTCTAGGTCTTTTTCGTGGATGCAACCTGGAGTTAAAAAAAGTATTGCAGAAAGAGCTGAAAAAAGTCGTCTTATTCTAAATGAAACAACGAAAGTATTTGATTTAGAAAATACTTCAGATTGGGATATCGAAAAATTTGAAAATCATAAACGCAAAATGATAGATATAAAAATAAAGAGGAAGTCTCAGGGCTATTTAACATTTGATGAAACTTTTCTATTTTCTAAAGCTTGTTTGTTTGATAATCGTGTTGTCGAGATGCTAAGAGCTAGATTTAAATATGTTTTTATAGATGAGTATCAGGATACGCATAAAGATGGCGAAGCACTTATAGACATGATTTTTAATAGTCCTGATTGTATTTTGCAAAAGATCGGGGATCCATTCCAGACCATTGGATACGGACAATCAATGCCAATAATTCAAGAGGATGAAGTATTTAGACTTAATTTATCTGTTAGATTTGGTAAAGAGTTAGCTAATCATTTAAATATTATAGTACCTGAAGCGAAAATAATAACTGATCCAAATAAAGCTTCGTTTAAGCCAGTAATTTTTAAGTATAACAATCAAAAAGAGATTAGCACAGCATACATTAAATATATCGATAGTCTTGAAGGAATGAATTACACTTTTGATAAAAGCGAGCATGTAGATAGTATATTGGTACTTAGAAAAGTATCTAGTGAACATTATTTAAACGAGGTATATATAAAAAGCTCAAAAGATATAAAAGAGCCTCTATTAATTACTGTTAAGAAAATAATAGTGGACTTTATACATAAAAAGATATCTTCTTCTAACCAAGTAAATGCAATTGATTCACATCTGCTAAAACTAATCATAAATAAACATGAGCAAATATCAGAGGTAAAGCTAATAATATTAATTTTAATAAAAAATATCGAACAGCAAGATGCGCTAAAATTAATTAGAAACTGTATTAATAATGTTTTAGAGGAATATGGGATCAATGGAATAAATGTAACTAATTCAGTAATTATTCAGATAAAAACATTAATAGAACATCATATTAAGATGGCACCAGTAGAAGTGCAATATCTAGAAAAGTTAACCAGAGCTAATATTAGGACTATTCACTCTGTAAAAGGAGAAACTCATCGATCAGTATTGTTGTTAGATGAATTAGAAAATAAAACACTTACAAAAATATTCTTGAATCAGTACTCTGAGGATCAAAGTATTATTCCTTATAGTGAAGAAGAAATAATAAATAGAAATTTGTTATACGTGGCAATGAGTAGACCGACTCATTTATTTGTATTCGCAATAAATCAAGCGGAGTTAACACCAGAATTAATACAGAAGTTTGAGGGTTTAGGATGGGATATTGTAGAAACCTGAACCGGAATGGAGAATTGTCGGGAGGGAAGAAATAGATCTAATTTCCGACACTAAGACAGGGATGACGAAATTAGAAAGAAGAATAAACTTTTTGGAGATCAAATTTAGCTGGAAATAGATTACAGCTTCTAATCGCCAGCCAAATTAAAGAAGGCAATTGTTTTGACTGGGGAACTGAGTTGAAGAAAAACGAGGAGTTATTAGAAGCCATTCCCAAAGTAAACCCTATATTGAACCGACTTGTATCAGAGCCGAAATTTATGGTAGGAGAATTCCATCACAATTCAATAATTACAGGCGTAATTAAATTTACCTCTTCATTTGAATACTTCTTAAATGATTTAGTAATTAACTGCATGAGGCGTAATTATGGATTGTTAAAAAAGGGATTGAAAGATATCCCAATAACCCCATCTGATATCGTTGAGTTTACTGAAATGATAAATTTAAGATATAAGTATATTGAAATAATAGCACAAAATAATTGTAAAGGTGAGTTGTGATGTAAGAAATTAAAAAGAGTGTGTTCTTTTTTAGAAGTTTCTAATAAATACCTTTCAAACCCGATAAATAATACCATTGATTCCATATGGAAAATGAGAAATGTTATCGCACATGGAGCTTCTAGAAAATTATCTTATATTGATTATGATACTACTTTAGAGCATAGTATTGATTCTGATGATGAGGTTTTTATTAAGTTTATGACAAAATTTATTAAAGCTTCTGATATTTTAGAGGATTTAATGGTAAATTTAGATTTAGAAGCATTCGAGAAGTGGCCCGCGATAGATTTTGAACATTAAATAGACTAATACAAGGTTGATTAAAGATAGATAGTAAATTGAAACAGGGTTGCCTCGTTGACTCCTGTTTTTTTTATGAATTTATGCATTTCTTTGCCACAGACTTCTCTTTCAGCGGGAAATAAAACGGCGAGGTAGTATGGGCGATTTTATTAACAATCAAAAATAGGGGTTGTGTTGCAAAAATACAAAATGAATGTGTTGGTCGTAATATGTAAGAAATTTTATGCAGTCAACCCGAACAATTCATGAATCCATTCAACATAAGAAAGAACAGGTGGTATTTCAACCTGTTCTTTTCGTAGCATATGAAAAGCTTCAATTCCCATTATTGTTTTCTCGGCTGTATGGAATGATTTAAACCCCATCATTGGATTCGTTATTTTTTTGATGAATCGATGATCCTGTTCCACAATGTTATTAAGGTACTTTATTTGTCTGACTAGCGTTTCTTTCGATAGCTCCTTTTCATCCATTAACTGTTCGAATGCCGGTGGGTATGCAGGGTTCTTATCCACCGTAATCACTCGCGGTGATTGATTGTGTGGCGAAGATATTGCCTTCTTGAAAAAGCGTTTCGCTGCTTGGATATCGCGGTTTTCGGACAGCATGGAATCAATCGTGCTTCCTTCGGAATCTACTGCCCGATAAAGGTACTTCCAATGACCTCTAACTCTGATATAAGTTTCGTCGACTCGATAAGAATCGTTTGTTATTTTCAAGTAGGGGCGAATTCGTTTATCAATTTCAGGCCCGAACTGATGGACCCATCGCATAATCGTGGTATGAGAGATATTCAATCCTCGTTCTTCCATCATTTCCGCTACATCTCGATAACTCAAACTATATTTTGAATACCATCTAACCGTTAACAAGATAATTCCTGCTTCATAATGTTTCCATTTGAACAAATTCGATATCGTCTCCATATTCGTTTGGCCCCATCCCACATCTTTAGTTCAGCCAATAATACCACAGGGGGAAGTTTTTGCACCACAACCAAACAAAAGATCTTGGAAGAAAAAAACACTCATTGAAGGATTATCAGAAGTGTCGACGAACTCCTCAGAGTAGGAAATGGTTGGATTGAGGAGTGAGGTCTAATGAATTTTGATGAACTAACAGAAAAGTCATTCAAGACTATATCCAGAAGAATTCAAAGAGCACCCAGGAACAAGCTCTCAGAATTTAATGAAAAAGGTACATTGAAGAGTACGTTTTCTGTTACAAGCAGTTTTGGAGCTCTGACTGCTGAAATGAAGAATGAATTATCAGAGTTTCTAGATAGCTTATCAAAAACTGATCTAAAATTAAGGGATGTAAAGAAACTTCAAGGTTCGCTTGATAAGTTCATTTCTCAAGAGTATGAACATCATAGGAAATACCTCGAAAAAATTAATATTCTTGATGTTGGCAATGTAAACTGGGATGAATTTATTCAAGGGGAAGTAAGTGACACTACAGCTGGGATCCAGATAAAGGTGCTTATAATAAAGAAAATGATTTGTGATGGCAAAAAAAGAGTTTTGTGGGATATTGGAAAGATATTAATAACGGCGATTATAGGTGGCGTGATTGGCGCTTATATAAAACATTACTTTGACATTCAAATTCCCGTAATTAAAAAATGAGCCGGTTCTCAGAGGTGGGGTAAAAGTACAATGGCTTATTAATAATGTATGGCAAAAAATTTAATTTGATACAGGCAACTTGCAATAAATCGTCATGCGGAAGGTAAGAAGCCAAATCGGTACATCGTCATCAATACTGACGAGCCTTACGCGGATGAAGTAATCGAGATTATGAAGCGTCACGGACACTGGGGCTGATGGACAGCTTTGAATACGGAAGCACATTAAGAACACCCGCGTTTTCACCGTTCCGCGGGTGTGAGGAGGTTACGATTGGTCTACAGGACCCATTTTATTATATGCAATAAGAAGATCAAATGTGACTAATGTCGGAGTGTGAAATGGGTACCAGAAGGCACAGTTGCTTACCGCTTAATGATTGAACAGATGTAACATTTATGTTTCTTGCTTTTGATTTGCTGAAGGTTTTCACAGTATGCGCATTTCATGGTAAGTCACCCCCGACGTTATTATGCCCGAGAGTTGCGATTTAATGAAGAACATAGCCCAATTAGAAGAACCCTACGTAGTGACTAGTTACGAGGGTGGGTGGGGGGGGGATGGGATGGCAACCGACAAAAATTGTCGGGTGACAAGAACATTATCTCATTAATTACCGCGTAAATCGCGGTTTTTTTATTTTATGGGATCAAGTTCTTGTCACGAGCCAATGACAAGAACATGATCCCATTCCCGATTTTGACAAGAACTTGATCTCATTCCCGACAGATGGGTTCGGGAGTGAATGAGGTGGATATAGAAATACTTGGAAAGGATACCTATGATTGAACTAACGGGCAGTATAATGTGGTAAAATAAGGGTTGTGTGGTCAGGTGGGTAATAAATAAAACTATTAATGCAGTGGAATAGAATGGGGGAACATAAATGAAGAGAATATTTCTAATTATATGCCTTTACATGGGCAGCTTAACAAGTATAGCCTATGCCAAGTTTGACAGCTCACAAATTAAAGCTGATGTTCTGCCCTATGGTATGTCTAGCACGATCGATTTGATGACTACAACGTCGATGTATGAACAGCCAGATAATAAACTAAAAAGTCCAGCCGCACTAAGTCCTCAGAGTGTCAAGGTTCTCAGGTTTGAATATGAAAGCCGTCTGGAACCCGATGGCTACAGCTGGCTTCAAATCCAAACTTCTTGGCTCGGGAAAATGTGGATCAAACTGGATAACACTCAGATTGGTGAGATTCAGCCTCTCTCTATCGATGTGGAGCTAGCATCCGACACTCCATTATATGATAGAGCCTCTTTCGAATCTGCCAACGGAGCTACTTTGTCCCCGCAGAAGGTGCATGTTAAACGTGCATTCATCTCACCATCTGGCTTTAATGCGTTTGAGATTGAAACCTCATGGTTGGGTGATCAGTGGTTGATTCAACCCGAGTTGAAAGGAAACGAGGGGGATGGCAAGCGTCCGTTCCACTCAGCAATCAGTCCCGATTACGGCGATCTGATGAAAGTTAATAGAATTAAACTCTTGAAATTGGCTAACCAAACCTTCATCCAGGCAAGTCTTGTGATTCAAGAGGGAGCTTGGAACGCTGGTAGGATCAGCTACGGAACGGATGAGCGTTGGGTATATGGTGAGTTGGTTTTTTGGAATAAAGAGGGAGACACGATTACACGGATTCCTTATTCATCACGGATAAGGGCGGGGGAAAGTGGGAGTGTGAACCTATTACTTGCCCTACCGGAAGGTACGGACCTCTCCAAGACTGAATGGGTGACACTAAATCGTACCTTCCCCTTATACTTCGGACTACCGATGCCTCCTGGCGGAAAATTGCAGGATCAGGACGGAAAAGTTCGTTTGGGCATGAACAGGGTGCAGCACGGTGAGGGTTTTTCCGTAGGAAGTGCTGATATTCAAGGAAA
>NZ_MBTG01000066.1 GCF_002027705.1 Paenibacillus ferrarius
TTATTTAAAATTTTTGGTAAAATAGAGGTATGGACCCGAACGTAATGAAGCGAATATTTTTTGATGAACATCGGCATTGGGATGCCTTTGTAGAAAAGCATAAAGAACATATGAGGCCAAATGTCATCAAAGAGGTACAAAAGTTCCGTGGCTGTGGTGATCCTAGAAATGGATTCAAAATTTTAGTCTGTGAAGGATGCCATGACATAAGGAGAGTGCCGTACCGCTGTAAAGGCCGTTTTTGCACAACATGCTCCTGTGGCGAAACGGAAGAATGGAGCCGCGTGTTGATGGAAGATGTCTTCCAAGTCAATCATCGACATGTGGTATTTACCATTGATGAAGGGTTATGGCGCGTCTTTTTGCAGCATCGGAAAATGTTGAAAGAATTCATGGACGAGGCCGTGCGAATCATAAAAGAACATTTTGAAAAGAAACATAAGATTACACCTGGCATCATTGCGGGAATACATACCTTTGGCTCACGTCTGAACTTTAATCCACATGTCCATATGCTGGTGACGATGGGTGGAATGAAATCAAATGGAGAATGGAAAACGTATGATTACGTGCCGTTCGAAATGCTTAGAAAACAGTGGCAAACTGTGGTGTTAAAGCTCATTCGAAGAAGCTTGAACGAAGAAGAGAAGAAACAAGTACAGTCCAGACTGCAGCAAGCCTACTCGGCCAATGGGGAAGGTTTTTATGTGCATGCGCCGAAACAAAAAGGGAACGTAAAGAACCAGCTAGGCTACATAGGACGCTACATAAAGCGACCAGCTATTGCGTTAAAGCGAATCCAGTCCTATGACGGGGAATACGTCGTGTTCAGCTACCACGATAAAAAAAGTGGGGAAGAGAAGACGGAAAAAGTAACGGTCGAAGAATTTATTGCAAGGGTCATACGGCATATTCCGGATGAAAACTTTAAAACAATCCGGTATTATGGGGTCTATTCGCGCAGGCTGAAAAAGGTAAGTAAAATGCTGGTGACAAGTTGGCAAAAAGAAGCAAGGAAGTGGATCGTACGCGCTCAAAGACGTCTGAAGCGCAGAAATTGGAGAGAACGAATACAAAGAATAACGGGTAAAGACCCGCTGGTGTGTCCAAAGTGCGAATGTTACTATGAATACAAGGGGGAAGTCTGTCTAGAAGAAGGCAAACTAACGATTAAATATGCAGTCTGCGAGAGAGCGCGAGGCTGTTTAGAAAGGATGATTCGAGATCTCACCGGGAAGCAAAAAAACAAAAAGCAAAAAGAAGAAACCCCAGTTGTCCCTAAGCAACTACGTGCTGTCGAAACAGACAGTGAAGTATATATGTTTGACTTGTTCGGAAGTGGAAAGCATACCGCTTAATGTCGTGCAAGATTTTGATCGAATGGATCGAGGGGACCGGGCAGTACCGCCACAATTTACATGTGAAAGCTGTGGAGGAGCTATGTATCCAGAGTATTACAAAGGGATATATGGATACGAATACCGGGTCTCAGACCGGTTAGAGAACAAAGAAGTGGAAGGCAGCTCAAAGTAGAATAGAAGAGGGATGGGTGTGAGGGTGGAAAGTTTACGTGCCGCCTTTGAAATCGTGTTTATACCGCGTAATAAATTCAAAAAACACGATTTCAACAGCGGTTGGAACCCCACATCCATCCCTCCCCATGAACAAAAGTATGGGTTTACACGTAAAAGGACCGTCAGGATGTTTTCCCTGACGGTTTTTCTTATGTTAAACGGAATATTTTCGGGAAAAAATCCCATAATGGTTACTAGAAACCACGAAGCAGAAGGCTTCGCAATTGGGGGATGTAGGATGCAAATGAACCTAGCGGACATGCTCAGCTATGCTGATATTCATGATTTAGGTCGAATTGCTCATACCTATGAATGCCAATGCAACGGTCATTCGAAGAATGAATTAATTCAATCGATTCTAAGCACAGCGCTGCGCAGAGAAATTTTCGAGAAGCATATTCAAAGCTTGAATCAAGAGGATATCCGATTCTTGAATTCTCTTCTGTTCGATTCTCGCAATGCGTTCAGCATTGAAGAATTGATCGCTAGAGTTCAGCAATCGCGTTTCCAGAAAGACGAGTCGAGCGATTGGAATCCCCGGGATATGGTTATTAAATTTAAGAAGCTGGGTTGGCTTTTTAACGGGTATTCCCAACAGACGAAATTTTTGTTCCACGTACCGGAAGATTTGAAACGCAAGTTTAGCGATGCGCTGACTAATCAATTCAAACAGTCGCTGCAAATATCGTCAGAGCCTACTGTTTATAGGGATGAGCAAATGCTTATTGTGGACGACATCTTTCATTTCTTGACATTCCTCTCGGGACAACCAGACATACCGCTTACGACTGACGGCTCGATGTACAAACGACAACTGCAGCAGCTTCTTGACCGTTTATCGGTTCAGGAAGAAATGGTCACAAAAGGGACATGGCGGTTTGGCTATGGTCGTTTATTTAAAGAGTATCCGAACCGATTTTCATTCATCTACGATTATTGCTACTATCGGAATTTGATTAGCGAGCATGGACTAACACTGCGCTTGACGGAAGAAGGGAAATCCCGCTTGACGGAGGGGAAGAAAGAAAACCTGACAGAAGTCTATAAATTTTGGCTGCGTCTCTACAAAAATCCAATCCCTAATCTCCCAAGCATGGCGGGCTGGATTGATCGTTTGGGGGGGCAATGGGTTACGATGGCTTCCCTGTCGGATGTGCTCTGCAAATTGGTTAAGCCATTTTATTATGACAGCTCGACTTCGATTGTTGAACAGCGCATCCTCCAAATGATGATGCATTTGGGATTAATCCGGATCGGGGACGATGAGGTGCATGGGACAGTTGTCCAGCTAACGAAGCTGGGGAGCAAAGTGATTCAAGGGACTTTCGTTAACGAAGAAGACAAGGTCGTTCTATTTTAAAAGGCATGTATTCGGAGAATTCCGATAAAGTAGGTAAAGACACATTCCTAGCGAATCGGGCGATTGAAGGAAGCGCTCCTGTGCGTTATGAATATGATGAAGTAGGAGCCACATACAGGGGTTGGCATACACCAGGTTACAATTCAACATGTTTTTGCGAAAAAGAAGCTCCTGACAAACCGCGGACAACATTTGGAGGTAGGTCTCATGGGAAAAATGAATGTATCTAACAACGCGCTGCTGGCACTTTTCGCGGAAATGGTTTGGGATGATGCCATTCGCAAATATAAAGAAGAAAATCTCTATAAAGAGATTGATCGTGCACTGGCCAAGGGAGATCAAACGACATTCCTTGCTCTTACGTCAGAGCTGAAAACATTACAATCATCAGGTTCATGAGGTCATTGCAGCTGCAATAGCAAGAGATGAGAAAGGCAGGTGATGTTTAATCACTTGTCTTTTTTGATTTGAATAAATGTGAGAAAAAGAACCAAATCGTTATCCCTTACGTCCATTATATTTAAACAGATCATTTGAACATAAGGAGAAATAACATGGAATCCAAAAAAGGTTTTACTAAAAAACGGAAAATCATAATGGCAGGGATCATTGCAGTCGCCATGCTGGTGGGCTCATTATCCCTTTACGCTGCTTTTCTGACTCATAAAATTAATCAAACTATTGATCACATTGCGGCACCGGAAGCAACTGGAGCGCCCAACTTCCCCGGAAACAATATTAACTTGAGTCAAACCGTTAAAGCCGAGAGCAAGCCGTTAACGTTCTTATTGACAGCAACTGATGAAAGAGAAGGCAGCGAAGGATCGTTGAATACGGACGTCATGATGCTTTTTCGGGTAGATCCGCAGACCCATCAAGGTACTGTCGTTTCTATCCCAAGAGATCTAGAGGTTGAAGCTGCGAAATCAGGACTGGAAACTTCTCACAAAGCGAATTATTTCTACGCCTATTATTATAATAAAAACAAAAATACGGCGCTCAATGAAACGAAAAACCTGTTTAGTCGCGTATATCAAGTGCCCATTGATTATATGTCGGTCATTAATTTTGACGGATTTCGCAAATTAATTGATCAATTGGGAGGTATGACAGTAGATGTAGACATGGATATGCGTTATCAGGATGATAGCGACGGTACAGATATTAATTTGAAAAAAGGACTTCAGCTATTGGACGGCAAGCAGGTACTCGACTATATCCGTTATCGCAAATCCAATATGGGTACAGCAGAGTCCTCCGATACGGTTAGAAATCAAAGAGAACAATTCGTGCTGAATGAGTTGCTTAATAAATTAACGTCCTTGAACGGAATTACTGCTTGGGGCGGCATTCTGGATATCATCGGAAGCTCCATCAAAACGGATATCCCTTCTGAGGAACTGCGGACGATGACTAAATCCTATCGCGAATTGAAACCGGCAACGGTTCAGTACATCCATTTGGACGGTGAATGGGAGAGTCCTTATCTGGTTGTCAAGCAGCAGGATTTGGACGATGCATTCGCTGCGCTGCGCGGAGAAAACAGCCTTTCAATTGACAGTCAGGTGAGGACGGATTAAAGTACAAGAAGAGATTGCTGAGATTACATAGTAAGCCCTTTTTTGGCAAACGATAGGGAGGTAAGTTGTATTGAAGTTTAATGATGTACCTGCACAAGAATGGCCTGATTTGAAACCTTATTTGGATACTTGCTTGCTCCCGGTCACCGGGTTGACAGGTTTTGAAGATCCTACGCAAGTGACGATTACGTTAGAGAAGCTGCGCGATGCTTTGGAAACGATAGAGCTTCCTTACAAAGGCAGAGTGGTCACCTATCCGGCGCTTCATTATATAACCGGCACCCAGATCAGAGATCAGCTGAATACCATCTCGCTTCATCTAAAAAGAATGGGGTTCCGTTATATCATCGTTCTAACCGTACATAAAGAAGCTGCTGAGTGGAAAGCCGACGAAACAGATTTATTCATTGCCGTAGATATGGATCAGTGGACAACAGAGTCGGAGCAGATCAAATCAAGTATTTCCAAGCAAGTTCAGCAATTGTGGCAGCGGAGTGACTAACTTTATTCACAAAGCGTATTATTGGAAAAAAAATTGTGCAGGATAAGGGGAGTAACTGCTTACAATGCCTGTGAAAAAGTTGTGACAATTTCGTTAAAATTTGTTCGAAGGCCAAGATTTCAATCGACTAAAAGGAGTTATGGATTCTTGACGACCTAGTAGTCCTAGGCTATTATTAGTAATGTCCTAGTTATGTAGTGTAATGTCGAACGACACGTGATAGAGGTAACTGACGTCCGAGAGGGTTCGGACATCGGCCAATGTAGGAGGGTAGACCTGAGAATGAGTGATCACAACAATCACAAAGAAGAACAGCATGGGAAGAAGCCCGGGACCAAACGCGAAATGTCTCGTCGGCAATTTCTTTCTTACACCCTTGGTGGCGCTGGAGGATTCATGGGGGCCGGTATTATTATACCGATGATACGGTTTGCTGTAGATCCTGTCCTTCAAAAGCAAAGTGCTTCGGACTGGGTTAAAGTTGTCGAAGAAAGTAAAATTACAAATGTTCCACAAGCGTTTACGTTCCAAGTCCATCAAGTAGATGGCTGGTACGAAAGTGATGCTGAATTGGTTGCATGGATCTCCAAAGACAGCGGCGGCAAGCTCTTTGCGTTGAATCCAACCTGTAAGCATCTTGGGTGTACAGTCAACTGGAACGACAACCCTGCCTACAAAGATCAGTATTTCTGTCCTTGTCATGGTGCTCACTATACGCAAGATGGCAAGAACCTTGCGGTAGCACCTAAGCCACTGGACGAATACACGACCAAAGTAGAGAATGGCTTCGTTTATGTGGGACAACTACATGCTAACACAAGAGTATAAGGAGGCGTCAGCATCAGATGTTTAAAAACGTATACAACTGGATTGACGAACGTCTTGATATTACGCCAATGTGGAGGGATGTAGCAGACCACGAGGTTCCAGAGCACGTAAACCCTGCTCATCATTTTTCCGCTTTCGTATATTGCTTCGGCGGATTGACGTTTTTCATCACAGTTATTCAAATTTTGTCAGGTATGTTCTTAACGATGTACTACACGCCTGATATTATCAACGCGTATGCAAGCGTTGACTATTTGCAACATAAAGTGGCTTTCGGTGTTATCGTCAGAGGTATGCACCACTGGGGAGCCAGCTTAGTAATCGTTATGATGTTCTTACATACCCTGCGCGTGTTCTTCACTGGTTCGTACAAAGCTCCTCGTGAAATGAACTGGGTTGTAGGCATGTTGATTTTCTTCGTTATGTTAGGTCTTGGTTTTACCGGATACCTGCTTCCTTGGGATAACAAAGCGTATTTCGCTACGCAAGTAGGTATGAAAATTGCAGCATCTGTTCCATTTGCGGGACCTTACATTGAAACATTGCTGCAAGGTGGAAGCATCGTTGGCGCACAAACATTGACTCGTTTCTTCGCCATCCACGTATTCTTCCTGCCGGGCGTTCTGCTAGCTTTGCTTGCTGGACATTTCTTCATGATTCGCAAACAAGGTATTTCCGGACCGCTATAATTGAAAGGAGGGTCAATGCGTGGCGCATGGTCATAAGTCTGACGAAAAAATCGTTTATGTGGGAGATTCCCG
Source organism: Paenibacillus ferrarius (assembly GCF_002027705.1). Lineage (GTDB taxonomy): Bacteria > Bacillota > Bacilli > Paenibacillales > NBRC-103111 > Paenibacillus_E > Paenibacillus_E ferrarius. The sequence continues at coordinate 6,606 of NZ_MBTG01000066.1, forward strand.
CGTAATTAAGAAATCACAAGAGCAACGACTGATTCCTAGAGATTATTCTGCTTATCCCGGGAAATCAGAAGCGTTTGTACCAAATTTCTTACTGAAAGAGTGGATGGTTGGTGTTGTCGTCTTGGTCGGTATGTTAGTACTGGTCATGTCCGATCCAGCTCCGCTCGGTTATCCTGCGGATCCTAAGAACACGGCGTTCATTCCAATGCCGGATTGGTACTTCTTGTTCATGTATCAATTGCTGAAATACCCATATACATCAGGAGATTATGTTGTTCTTGGTGCGGTTGTTGTACCTGGTTTACTGTTCGGCGGCTTGCTGCTTGCACCTTTCTTGGATACAGGCAAAGAGCGTCGTTTCTACAGAAGACCAATTGCTTCATCCCTTATGATCTTGTCTTTAGTTGCATGTACATATTTGACGTACACGTCATGGGCTCATTATCAAGTGGAATTGAAAGAGAAAAATATCGTCCCTGAGCACATTAAGCGTGAAGAAGAAATGCACGCAAACAAAGGTGCTGCTGCAGGCGGCGGTGCTTCCAAAGAGACGAAAAAAGGCGCAGCTATTGTTGCCGCTGATGATCCAGGCGCAGAAATTTACAAGAAAGCTACTTGCTTATCTTGTCATGGCGCAGGACTTAAAGGAATGCCGGCTTCTGGTGTACCAGCCCTACTTGGTGTAGGTGACAAGCATTCCCAAGATGAAATTCTTGGCATTATCAAAAATGGTAAGGGCAACATGGGTAAACAGTACCAAGCTAATATTGATAAAGGCTTAACAGATGCTGATATCACGAAGCTGACAGAATGGTTAGCCAAACAAAAAGCCCAATAAAAAGGGAAACCTGATCGCGTGAGCGGTCAGGTTTTTTTAAATCAGGTTGAGGAGGAGCTTACTTGCAGGAAGGGTTATCTATTGCCTATTTTTGGAGCAAGGATTTTCTGTTAAGCAAAAAAATGTTGTGGTTGTTTTTCATCACAAATCTTCTTGGAACCATCTACGGTTATGAGTGGTACTGGTTGCAAATGACCGATACCATTGTGGAGAAACCGCTGTGGTATGTGTTTTTCGTGCCAGACAGTCCAACGGCGAGTCTATTTTTCACTTTAACCATTGGCTACTTGCTGATGGATTACAGCTTAACGAGTAAGCCTAATAAACTATATCAAGCCATTCGCGGATTTATTGAAGCTTTTGCATTAATTACATCCTTTAAATATGGCATTTGGGCGGTTACGATGATATGGGCAGGGGCTTGGCATGGTGTAGCGGTTGGCTGGGATGGCTGGATGCTGACAGCATCTCACTTGGCTATGGCAGTGGAAGCGCTATTATTTGTTAGATGGTACCGCTACAAGCTTACAGCGGTAGTCCTTGTGGCGGTGTGGACGTTCTGGAACGATTTCATGGACTATGAAAGAGGCGTTTTTCCAAGGCTGCCTGATGTGCTCGTAGACAATTACTATCGAATAATTGAAGGCTTTACGATTAGCTTAAGCGTGATAAGCATCATCATTGCTGTTCTATGTCTGGCGACACGTCAGAAAACAGCGCGATAACTGTATATTGTCTGGTCTAAATTGGGACGAACCTCCATATGATGATGGTGAAGGAGGGGATGTCCCATGTTTATTTCCATCAGGACGAGAATGCTTGCAACAACACTTATGCTCACGATTGTTGCATCGATCAGCGCGGCTTGCGGGGTAAGTACAAATACGACTGGACAAGCTGCTAAGCCCATAGATACAGATCAAATTCAGCGAGTGGAGTTTTTGAATCAAATCGCTGACGAGATGTACAAACAAACGATGGATGGACAAGTCGTGGAGGCACGGAATAAATTGCAGCAAATATCGGATCAAATTCCGAAAATTCATTTTGAAGGCATTACTTCGGTGGAAGGCCTGAATGCTTTGACGGAAACGATAACGCAAGCGAAAAGAGTCTATAACGCGGCTCAATATTCTTCTGATGAAGGACAGGTTGCCGTTGCCAAGATACGACTTGCCACAGATGCTCTGACACATAAAAATCAACCCATGTGGTTGCAATATCATAAAGTGCTTCAAAACGATGCCCTGTTATTGACGCAGGATATCCAGTCCAACAAACAAGCGGATGCATTGGCAGATTTCGGTAAAATGTCACAGCATATCGCAATTATTCATCCTGCTTTACTGATCAGCCGCGAGGCAAGCTCGGTACAGAAGCTTGATTCTTTGCTGGTTTTTCTGCACAAGAATATCAGTGAGAAGCCAATGGCTGCACGCCAAGTGGAGTCAGGCTTAACGCATTTGAATCAAGTGTTGGATGAGTTGTTCCTGAAGAATAAGGATGCCATTGCCTTTGTACCTATTACAGACCCGAGACAGCCGATTATTTGGTCTTTAGGGATTGGTCTCATAATCGTCAGCGTTCTGTCTTATGTTGGTTGGAGGATGTATCAGTCAGGGAGAAGCTTGGTAACGGTCAAGTCAACGCGCGAGAGCGAAAATAGATGACAAAAAGTGGGTTGCGCAGACATGATGCGCAACCCACTTTTTGTCATTGTGTCTTGAAGCCTTCTCCAATGACATCGTGTACTTCACCAATAATAATGAATGCTTGGGGATCTATGGAATGAATGAGTTCTTTAAGTCTTCGTGTTTCATGACGATAGACGACGCAGTAAACGACTTCTTTATTATTGCCAGAGTAAGCACCACGGGCAGGAAACAGGGTTACGCCCCGGTCTAGCTCCTGGGTGATGGATTTAGCCATAGGAACAGCCTGATCGCTGATAATTGTAAAGGCTTTAGCGGTATAGGCACCTTCCGATATGTAATCAATGATACGAGAACTGACGAAGACCGCAACGAGCGAATAAAGGACTTTCTCCTTCGGCAAATAAAGAAAAGAAGAGCCGATGACGACAACATCGATGATAAGGATGACCTGTCCGACACTCCAGCCTCTTTTTTTCTGTCCGATACGGGCTAATATATCGGATCCCCCCGTCGTACCGCCAAATCGGAATACGAGTCCAAGCCCTGTTCCTAAACTAATCCCCGCATACAAGGTAGCTAAGAAGTAGTCTTGACTGGTGTGGAAAGGGACTAGCCACTGAAGGCGAATAAGCACTTCCATCACCCATAGAAAGAAAGAGAGAGAGACAACGCCGAAAATCGTATACAGCATGGGACCTTTGCCAAAGACTCGCCACCCCAAATAGAATAAAGGAATATTAATGACTAAAGTCGAGATCGAAGGCGGAACGTTCAGTACGTATTTTAACAGCAATGAAATGCCCGTAACGCCCCCTTCCATCAACTCATTCGAGATGACGAAATAATGCAAGCCAAACGCGTAGATAGCTGTGCCGATCATAATGGCAAGGACATTCATAAATTGATCAGCAAATCGTTCTTTGAAAATCATTTTTTTTCCTCCGGGTACGTGATGAGTTGGTCAAAAAAATTTGTCAACTTTTCTTGTTTAGTTTAACATAGTAATGATAGCTTTGGTGAACATGATGGAAAGAAGGGTGAACATGTCGGAACGTACACTTAAAGATATACAGCAAGAAGTTGATACTTATATTTCCCAGTTCAAGGAAGGATATTTCAGTCCTTTGGCGATGCTGGCGAGAATGTCTGAGGAAGTTGGGGAACTGGCACGAGAGGTCAACCATACCTATGGTGAAAAGCCCAAAAAAAGTACCGAAGCAGATAATTCCATAGAGCTGGAGCTGGGCGATATTTTGTTCATTACGATTTGTTTTGCTAACTCGCTAGGAATTGATTTGACCGAAGCTCATGATAAAATCATGCACAAATTCAACACGAGGGATGCAGGTCGTTGGACCAAAATTAACACCGAAACTACGTAAGCTTCATAAACTGTACTATCCCTCGAAGACGGGAGACTGACTTTCGAAAAGGAGGATGGGCAGATGAATGGAGAAGATCAAATACAGAAAGCGTACGAAGCCATACTTGGTCATGATTTCGAATTAGCCATTGAATGGTTTGAAAAAGCGATAGCTGCAGAACCGGACAATGCTGCCTATCACTATAAACTTTCGATTACCTTTGCAAGAAGCAATAAGCTGGTTCAGGCTATTGAGCATGCTAAGAAGGCGCTTGAGCTGGAAGCAGGCAATGAAGGATATCGCTATCATTTGCAAGTCCTGCATGCCAGAGAATTGGTCGATCATGCGCAAAAGGAGTTAAGCACCAAATCCGAGCATGCCGAACGAGCTATTTTTTTGCTGAAAGAAGCGATTGTTCTTGATCCTCTCGCGATAGAAGCGTATCTTATACTAGGCGAAGTATTTGCTCTTCGCAATGATTATGCGAGAGCGTATCAAACGATATTGGAAGCCATTCGCTTGGAGCCTAATCATGAGCTTGCGAAGCAGCAGGCTGCACGCTATAAACGGAAGTTGAAATCATAGGTTGGAAACATACACAAAGGAGATATACGGCGCATGGATCGTAAAATTCGAGTAGTAGTCATTGGAGCAAGTGGAAGAATGGGTCGAGAGGTCGTGAAGACTGTACTCACAGAGTCCGATATGGAGCTGGTTGCAGGTATTTCCCGCACCTCTGGCCCAATTGATTTGGGGAAGATGGTTGGCTTCGAGGAATGCGGCGTCAAGATGAGCAACGATGTAGAGCAGGCGCTTACTGAGACAAGACCGGATGTAATCGTAGATTTTACAGGACCGCAAACTGCGGTTTCTCATACGAATCTAGCGATTCGTTTAGGTATCCGCCCTGTGATGGGGACAACCGGCTTCACGCCTCAAGCTATTGCTGAATTGGACAAGCTGTGTCAAGAAGCGGGCATCGGTGGCTTGATCGCTCCCAACTTCTCGATCGGCGCGATTCTGATGATGAAATTCGCAGCGCAAGCCTCTAAATACTTTCCGAATTTGGAAATCATCGAATACCATGGTGATCAGAAGCTTGATGCTCCTTCGGGTACGGCGGTGAAAACGGCTGAGCTGATCTCCGAGGTGAGAGAAGAACGTCGTCAAGGGAATCCGAATGAAGAAGAAACCATTGAAGGCTCACGCGGTGGGTATTACAATGGGTTTAGAATACATAGTGTTCGACTGCCGGGCATTTTTGCCCAACAGGAAGTAATCATGGCCGAGCCTGGCCAAGCGCTGAAAATAAGGCACGACTCTTATGACCGAGCGGCCTATATGCCGGGGGTTGCGATCGCCATACGCAAGGTAATGACGTATAGCGGAATGATTTACGGTTTTGAGCATTTTATAGATTAAAGAGCCCTAGGGGAGTGGAATGTAGGATGTTGAAGATTGCACTAATTGCCCATGATCGTAAGAAAGACGAAATGGTGAACTTTATAACCGCCTATGAGCATGTCTTTCAAGGACATAAGCTCTATGGAACAGGAACAACAGGACAGCGCATTATGGACAACACGAAATTAGATGTTCACCGGTTTATGTCAGGTCCTCTTGGCGGGGATCAACAGATTGGCGCATTAGTAGCTGAAAATGAGATGGACTTTATTATCTTCTTGCGAGATCCATTGATGGCTCAGCCGCATGAGCCTGATATTATTGCCCTCCTGCGTCTTTGCGACGTTCAAGGCATTCCTTGCGCGACGAATGTTGCGACAGCGGAGCTGCTCGTTAGAGCGCTTGATCGCGGGGATTTTGCATGGCGGGAACTCGTACATAAATATAAGCCAGGTATTGAATAACATGAGCGATAAACTGGATATCCTTATTTTTGGCGCGCATGCTGATGATGCTGAGATTGGGATGGGTGGAACGATTGCCAAACATACCGCTCAAGGCGTGAAGGTCGGCATTTGCGATTTAACTTATGCCGAGATGTCTTCGAATGGAACAGTGGAAACGAGAATGGAAGAAGCGAATGAGGCTGCAAGCCTGTTGGGGTTGACGGTCAGAACCAATCTGGGGTTACCGGATCGGGGACTGTCGGCCACACGCGGCCACATTGAGCGCATTACGCAAGAAATTCGAACGTATCAACCAAGGATTGTGTTCGCGCCTTATTGGCAGGACCGTCATCCTGACCATATTGCTTGTTCTGAATTAATTCAAGAAGCAGTCTTCAATGCGAAGCTGCGAAAATATTTGCCGGATTCCGAGCCGGTGAATGTGGAACACTTGTATTTTTATTTTATAAATGATGTGTATGAAGCAGATATAATGGTTAATGTGACGGAATGGCATGCCCAAAAATTAGCAGCGCTAAGTGCCTACCGTTCTCAGTTTATTACAGGGCAGGGAACTGTAGCAACGCCGCTAAATCAAGGGTATGTAGAGCGTGTAGAAGCTCGCGACCGCCTTATGGGGCAAAAACGCATGATTACGTATGCAGAAGGCTTTGTATCCAAGCTGCCCTATGTGGTAGATCGTTTCGATTGATCGAAAAGAGGTGTAGGATGAACGACAAACTTAAAATTGGCATCACTTGTTATCCAACTTTGGGCGGATCAGGTGTGGTTGCTACTGAACTTGGCAAGCTGCTTGCCGAAAAAGGACACGAGGTTCACTTTATTACCCACAGCATGCCGTTTCGCTTGGGTAAATTTCATAAAAATATTTTCTATCACGAAGTCGAAGTCAGTCAATATTATGTTTTCCGTTATCCGCCTTACGACCTTTCTTTGGCTAGTAAATTGGCCCAGGTGGCCAAAATGGAAGAACTGGACCTATTGCATGTGCATTACGCGATCCCACATGCTGTGTGCGCGCTGTTAGCGAAGCAGATGGTGGGTACGAAGCTTAAAGTAGTTACGACGCTTCACGGGACAGATATAACCGTTCTGGGGCAGGATCAATCGATTTCTGACTTAATTCGGTATGCGATTAATGAAAGTGATGCGGTTACCGCCGTATCGAAGGATTTAATTAAAGAAACTAGGGAATCACTGGATATAGATCGAGATATTGATTTAACGTATAACTTTGTTGATAAGCGCGTGTATTACCCCCGGGATATTTCCAAGCTAAGAAGTGAGTTTGCACGGCCGGAAGAAAAAATATTAATTCATATTTCCAATTTCAGACCGGTTAAACGTGTGCAGGATGTTGTTGATATTTTTGCAAAAGTCAGTCAACGAATTCCTTCGCGTCTATTGTTTGTCGGGGAAGGCCCTGATCTGTCCAAAATGATTGCGAAAGTCAAAGAAATGGGACTTACGGATAAGGTAACCTTCTGCGGCAAGCAAGATGATGTCGCTCAGGTGATTTCATTGGCGGATGTGATGCTGCTGCCTTCGGAGAAAGAAAGCTTTGGGCTAGTTGCGCTAGAAGCAATGGCTTGCGGTGTGCCAACGATTGGGTCGAATGCCGGAGGTATTCCTGAGCTTATTACCCACGGCGAAACGGGTTATTTGGCAGAAGTGGGAGATACGGAGAAAATGGCTGAGCTTGCCGTTAACCTGCTAAGCAATCAAGCGTTATATGAGCAAGTTGTGCAGAACTGTTTGATGCGTGCCAGAAATACGTTCTGCAACGACATCACAACCATGCAATATGAGGAAATTTATTACCGCGTGCTGGGAAGAGAGCTTCCCGAATCACATCGGATTACAGCGTCATTCTGTCAATAAGATAGGGAGAAGCGCTGGTCAGGAGTAACATGTCAGACAAGGTTAATAGTTATATACAGGATCGTGGCGCTTCGGCTGTCATCTGCAAGCTGGAGGAAGCCGGGTATGAGGCTTATTTGGTAGGCGGTTGTGTACGGGATGCCGTGCTGAATCGGCGGATCAAGGATATTGATATCGCAACTTCCGCGCTTCCGGAGCAGGTCATTGCTTGCTTCACGCGCACAGTGCCTACAGGCTTGCAGCATGGTACAGTTACCGTGGTATTGCCTGAGGGAACTTACGAAGTGACCACATTCCGCAAAGAATCCGAATACGAAGGTTTCCGAAGGCCGGCTTCCGTCGCATATATCTCCGATTTGATCGAGGATTTGAAGCGTCGTGATTTCACGATGAACGCGATGGCGATGGACAAAAATGGCAAGATTCTGGATCCTTTTGATGGTCAGAAGGATCTGGAGGCCGGTGTGCTTCGCTGCGTAGGCTCGGCCGAAGAGCGATTTGGGGAAGATGCGCTGCGCATGCTTCGCTGTGTTCGGTTTGCTTCGACCTATAAGCTTCAGGTCGAAGCGGGAACTTGGCAGGCGCTGCTCAAGCAAGCCCCGCTTATGCGCCACATCGCGATGGAGCGTGTGCGCAGCGAGCTGGATCGCATGATCGAAGGCCCGGCGCCCGCCCGGGCCGTGCGCTTATTGCTGGCGAGCCGCCTCACGGCACACCTCAAAAAGCAGCTTCCGCTGCCTTTTGAGCGTTGGCTCGCTTGGGATGACGCGCTGGATGCCCTCAGCGCGCTGGAAGGGCAGCATGACCGCTGGTCGATGCTGCTGATGCTCCTGGAGGTGCCCTCGGACGTCGTCCGCACGGCGCTCCAGGAGCTGACCTTCTCCCGCGCCGACGGCGACGCGGTCGCAGCTGATCTCGCCCTGCGCGAATCGGTAGCCGCGCAGATGCATGACGTCGGCGCTCCGGACGCCGCCGGCCAGACAGACCCGGCTCATCTGGAGCGGGTCTGGAAGCTTGGCGCGGTGCGCCGCGGCGAAGCGGCAGCCCGCGCACTGCTGCGGCAGCTTCGCGCGCTGCCGGATGCTTCGCAGCAGCGCGGCGAGCTCGCGCGCTTCCTCCAGAGCGTAGCGCCCGAGCTGGTGCGCAGCGGAGAAGCATGGCTGAGCGAGGTGCCCTGCTTCAGCCTGAAGCAGCTCGCCATATCCGGCAAGGATCTGGCGGAGGAGCTTGGCCTGCAGCCGGGCCCATGGATGGGCACCTTGCTGCAGCAGCTGCTTGAACGAACCGCGCTCGGAGAACTGGCGAACGAGAAAGACATCCTAATACAAGCCGCGCGTGCTGCACAGTAGCAGTGCAGCGCGGTTTTTTTAAATTCCTGATAGATCGCGAGTGAACGAGATGAACGAACGTATTTTGGAGTTGTTCCAGGAATCACCGGAAGCCTACGTATCCGGCGAGGAAATCAGCCGCAGGCTGAACGTTAGCCGTACGGCAATATGGAAGCATATTGAAGAGCTTCGCGCAGCTGGCTACGAATTTGAAGCAGCGCCTCGCAAGGGCTATCGGTTGGTAAGCAAGCCGGACCGCTGGCAGGTCAGCAAGCTGCTCAGTGGATTGAAGACCAAAGTGCTGGGTCAGAAAGTTCATGTGTATGGCGCAGTAGACTCCACTCAGACGATTGCTCACGCTTTGGTTGCTTCAGGGGCTCCTGAAGGCACGATTGTGCTCGCTGAGGAACAGACAGCCGGGCGAGGGAGAATGGGCCGTGCGTGGCATTCTCCGCCGGGTAAAGGGATATGGATGAGCATGGTCTTGACGCCGCGCGTCCCTGTTTATTTCATGCCGCAGCTAACGCTCTTGAGCGCAGTTGCTTTATGCCGTTCTATCCAAAAAGTATGCCAAGTCGAGATTGGCATCAAATGGCCTAATGATCTTTTGATCAAAGGTAAAAAGGTCAGCGGTATTTTACTTGAGAGCAGCGGTGAGGATGAGCGTCTCAAATATGTCATTGCCGGGATAGGCATCAGTGTAAATCTCAAAACAGAGGATTACCCTGAGGAGCTGCGAAACATTGCGACATCGCTTGCTATTGAATCCGGTCAAGAAATCTCGAGGGAGCATCTCGTACAAGCCTTTCTCCATGAGTTTGAAGATCTTTATGCGCTCTATATGGATAAAGGGTTTGCGCCCATTCGACTGCTCTGGGAGGCGCTGAGCGTGACTTTAAAGCGGCCGATTCGCACCTACGCGCCTTCAGGCCCTATTGAAGGGATAGCCGATTCGTTGGATGACTCCGGCGCTTTGACGGTCATTACCGCAAACGGAGAAAAAGTTAAAATTTATTCCGGCGATATTGAATTGAAATAATTTAAGGTATCAAATGGAAGTCGAATTTGGTATAATAGAATGACGAGGCGGTATCCTTAAAGGAACTGCACTTGCAGCTTGAAAGCCAATCTTATTGGACATTTGAATAACGTTACACGAGATGTTGGATTCTGCTCTGAGCCTTACGGGACCGAGACAGAAGGATCACCTTCGATTCTTTCTGCATGCGATCCTTTTAGCTCTTAGCTAAAAGGTTTTTTATTTTATATGAGGAAGCTGGGATGGAAATGGAACAACGCAAAGCGCTCACAACGACCAAGATGAGAAAAATGAAGCAAGACGGCGTGCCGATTACGATGATTACGGCGTATGATTACCCTTCGGCAAGATTGGCGGAAGAGGCAGGAATTGATGTGATCCTCGTGGGAGATTCACTCGGGAATGTCGTAGACGGTTACGATTCTACTTTGCCTGTCACTATGGATGATATGGTTTATCATACTCGCGCGGCCGTACGTGGGGCTTCACGGACATTCATCGTTGCGGATATGCCATTCTTAACGTATCACGGCAGCTTGGATGCAACGTTAAAAGGGGTCGCGCGCTTGATGCAAGAGGGCGGAGCGAAGGCAGTCAAGCTAGAAGGCGGCGCTGAAATCGCCGCAACGGTCAAAGCCATTACAGAGGCAGGCGTTCCTGTCGTTGGTCATTTAGGCTTGACACCGCAGTCAGTCCATCAGCTTGGTGGGTTTCGTGTGCAGGGACGCAGCTCAGAGCAAGCAGAGAAACTGCTGAGCGATGCGAAAGCGATTGAGGCGGCTGGCGCTTTTGCGATCGTCTTGGAATTGGTAACCGATGAGTTGGCCGCTTGGATTTCCAAGCAATTGGCGATTCCGACGATTGGTATTGGTTCCGGCGTTCAGTGCGACGGACAAGTGCTTGTTTATCATGATTTATTACAGTATGGTTCTGACAGTGCTCCCAGAAAGTTCGTCAAAGCTTACGCTAATATAGGGGAAACTATTCGAGCAGGTATTGGCGAATATGTGAAAGAAGTGAAATCACGAGCTTTCCCTAGCCCGGATCATTCCTTTCATATGGATAACGATGTGGTTCAATATTTATACGGCGACAAGGAGGAATGATCGTCATGGAAGCTACGCAAACCATGCAAGTAGTTCATTCAATTGCCGATTTACGTACTCGGATCAAGGAGTATCGACGCAAGCATGATCAATCCGTGGGCTTTGTGCCCACGATGGGATATTTGCACGAAGGGCACGTCAGCTTGCTTCGCAAAGCTCGGACCCAAAGCGGTCTTGTGGTGCTAAGCATCTTTGTTAATCCGTTGCAGTTCGGGCCTGGCGAGGATTTCGAGCGTTATCCGCGGAATACCGAGAAGGACCTCCAGCTGGCGGAAGCCGCGGGTGCTGATCTCGTGTTTATGCCAACTGTAGATGAAATGTACCCAACTCCTATTCGCACGACGGTTAGTGTGACAGGTTTGACCTCGAGGCTTTGCGGGGCTTCGCGCCCTGGGCATTTTGACGGCGTAGCCACAGTTGTCAGCAAGCTGTTTCATATTGTGCAGCCTGATCAAGCTTTCTTTGGCCTTAAAGATGCGCAACAGATCGCTGTGATTGAACAAATGGTGCAGGATCTTAATCTTGATATTGAAATCGTGCCTTGTCCGACACTGCGCGAAGCGGATGGTCTGGCTATGAGTTCACGCAATGTCTATCTCTCGGAACAGGAACGGAAACAAGCGTTAGTACTTTCGCAATCTTTGGAGAAAGTCAAGGAATTCATTCAATCTCATCCTTCATTCTCCTCAGAGGAGCTAGTGCAATTGGTCAGCAGCCATATTTCAACTGCGCCGCTAGCGACTATTGATTACGTAGAAGCACTAGGGTATCCGACACTGGAGCCGTTCGAAATTGGTCATCATCCCGCATCTATTATCGTGGCTTTAGCTGTTAAATTTGGCAAGACGCGTTTAATTGATAATCTCATTATACAAGTTAGGAAGTGACGTCTATGTTTCGCACAATGATGAAAGCAAAAATCCACCGTGCTACCGTTACGGAAGCGAACTTAAACTATATTGGAAGTATTACCATCGATGAGGATTTGATCGATTTGGTCGATATGCTACCGAATGAGAAAGTACAGATTGTCAATAACAATAATGGCGCACGGCTAGAAACTTATATTATTCCTGGGCCGCGAGGCTCTGGGATCATCTGTTTGAATGGTGCTGCCGCTCGACTGGTGCAAACTGGCGACACGGTGATTATTGTTTCCTATGCCATGATGAGTGACGAGGAAGCGAAGAAGCATCACCCGACGATTGCGATCATGGGGGCCAATAACAAGGTTGCCCAGCTGCTGAAAGAGGAAGAGCATTCCACGATCCTTTAAGATCATTTCCTCCATGCATGAAATCGGCGCTGTTTACAAAGAATGAGGATAAGCTTTCGAAGCAAAGGTGGGATGCCAAATGTTTAAGCATTTATTTTCCACAATGAACGAGGTTTTGGAAGAAATCCAAAAAGAATATCCGAATAGCGATGTGGAGAAAAAGGCGGAGCTTGACGAGCAATTACAGGTGTTGAAGACGATGAGCGATGAGTTCATCGAGGCGTGGCTGCTTTTTGAGGAGAAGCTGGGAAAGTTCTATGGGGCCGTTCCGATCAGCACCCAAACCCTTCATAAGGAATTGATGGATCTCGATGTCTCCGGGAAGCAAACGGATGAATTCGTGCGCGGCCAAGGCTATTACAAGCTCTACATGTATGATCAAGCGATTAAGGAATTCGAGATTCTGATTGAAAGACAGCCTGATTTCCTGCTGGCAAGAGTGTATCTAGCTATGGGACATTTGCGGAAAGGAGAGTTTGGCGAAGCGTATCAACACTTCAAATTCCTTCTTCCCCTGACCGACAATTCCAAAATGAAAGCCATCTCCTACAATGCTATGGGGTGTATTCAAGTTCAGAATCAGAACATGGAGAAAGCCTTTGAGTATTTCCAAAAAGCGTATCATACCGATCCTTCTTGTATAGAGCCGTTGATCAATCTGGACGAGTCTTAATTACAAAGCGGCTAACTGGGTATTCCCTTTTCCTCATGAGATTTGGTATGCTAGGAGAAGTGCAGGACGAAGGGATTGAAGATACACGTCATGAAATTTGCAGTTTTGGATTTTGAAACAACAGGAAGTCAGCCGGCGGATGAGATTATCCAGGTTGGATTAGTCATTATAGATCAATTTCAAATTACAGACAGGTATACTTCTCTGGTCAAACCAGGGATCGGTATACCTTCTTCGATTACAACCCTTACGGGCATCACCGATGAGATGGTGGCGGATGCCCCGAATATCGACCAAGTGATGTCGGATATGTTTCCGCTGTTGTTTGATTGTGTGCTAGTAGCGCATCACGCAGCCTTTGATGTTTCTTTTTTGCAAAAAGGGTTAACGAAAACCGGCTATCCGCCGTTCTCAGGTCGCGTACTGGATACCATCGATATGCTGCGTATGTTGTTCCCCTCGATATCAAGTCTTCAGCTTAGCATGGTGGCCGCTTTATTTGGCCTTGATCATGAAAGGCCTCATCAGGCAGACAGTGATGCCGAAGTAACGGCAGCCATCTGGATTATGTGCTTGGAGCGCTTGATTGGCTTGCCGCTCCTTACGGTTCAGCGCTTGCAGCACATCTTCGAAAACGGCAACACGGATTTAGGCTGGTTTCTTGATGAAATCTGTCTATACAAAGAGTCCATCACGAGTGTGGATATGGATACGAATCGGTATTTCCGGCAGTTTACCCTGAACGTTGCCGATTGGGGCGAAGAAGAAGAGATTCGCACGGAAGCGGATGAGGCCGGCTTGGGCGCTTCTTTCAAAGAGTTTCATCAAAGCTTGAAGACGGCTCTCCAGGAAAAATTCGAGATCTTTGAAGATCGGGAATCTCAGGAGCAAATGATCTGGGAGGTAGAGAAATCGCTGGAGCAAGACCAGCATTTGATGATCGAAGCCGGAACAGGGACGGGCAAATCGCTGGGCTATTTAATTCCGTCTATTTATTACGGCATTAAGTATGAGAAGAAAGTGGTTGTGTCTACACACACCATCAACTTGCAGGAACAGCTGCGCGACAGGGACATTCCGCTGCTTAAAGCGATTTTTCCGGTTCCGTTCAAAGCGGCGATACTCAAAGGCCGAAGCCATTACTTATGTTTGCGGAAATTCGAAACAAAGCTGACGACACGGGATTATGAGAATGGCAAGGAAGATCCGATTACAGCTGCCCAGATGGTGGTCTGGCTCAGTGAAACCGAGCATGGAGATGAAGAAGAGCTGCATTTTGGCAATAAAGGGGCTCAGTTCTGGCATTCCGTTGCCAGCGATACCGACTCCTGTCTGAATCGAATGTGCCCATGGTACAAAAAGTGCTTCTATCATCGCGCCCGCAATGACGCCAATACGGCCGATGTTATCATAACGAACCATTCCCTCCTCTTTACGGATATGAAGGCTGAGAACCGCCTTCTACCGGCTTACAAGCATCTTGTGATTGATGAGGCCCATCATTTTGAAGAAGTAGCGAGCAAGCATCTGGGCATTGAGCTGCATGCCTCCGCTTTCTATCATTCTCTCTTATGGCTGTATAAGGACAACAGAAGCGGTCAATTGCCAATGCTGCGGTTCCGCTTGCAGAAATCTGATGACCACCAAGAGCGCGTTGCCGCTTGGAGTCAAGCGATTGACAGTGTTTTTCCGAAAATCGTCAAAATCAAAGAAGATTGGGATCGTTTGAGCGAGTCGCTGTATGAGCTGTTGTCCTCCCAAAGCGATCCGTCTCAAACGGAAAACTCCCAATATGTCCTTCGCATGAAGTCGGAGAACCTGCCCGATAATTGGCGGGAATTGGTCATCATGGAAGATAATATTTATCTGAATGCCAATGACATGCTGAGAACCTTGGATAAGCTGCTGAGCGAAGTGAAAGACATGCAGGACGTGTTCGGTGTTCAGGGGCTAGTGACCGATCTGAATGGAACGGTCAAAGAGCTGTACAATCACCGCGATGCTCTTCACTTTTTTATGAAGCTGGCTGACGAGGGGTATGTGTATTGGATGGAAGCGGGGACATACGCCAAGGCGAAATCCCTGCAGCTTAACTCCGTGCCTATCGATGTTAGCAATTTGCTGCAACAGCATTTCTTTGAAACCAAAGAGAGTATAATTCTTACTTCAGCGACGCTGTCCGTAAACAAGTCCTTTCAGTATTCAGCGGATCAACTGGGCTTAACGATTCCTGAAGATGAAGAGAACGGCAAGCTCAAAACGGTACAGCTGCCTTCTCCTTTTAATTATCGCGAGCAAGCGCTTGTTGTGATTCCGCGTGATTTTCCGATGATTAAAGGGGCGGGTGATCCTGTATTTATCAATGCCCTTATTCAATCGCTCAGCGATGTAGCGCGAGTTACGAAGGGGCGAATGCTGATTCTGTGCACCTCGAACCGGATGTTGAAGCAAATCCACGCGGGCATGAAAGACGTTCTGAGGCCTTATGGCATTACAGTGCTTGGTCAAGGGATTGACAGCAGCAATCGCAGCAAGCTGACCCGTATGTTCCAAGATAACGCAATGTGCGTTCTGCTGGGCACCAGTTCCTTCTGGGAAGGCGTCGACATTCCTGGGGATGCGCTGAGCTGCCTGGCTATCATTCGCTTGCCTTTCCAGCCGCCGAACAATCCTCTGGTCGAAGCCAAATGTGAGAATATCAAAAAACGCAATGAAAATCCCTTTATGAAATTTTCCGTGCCGCAGGCGGTCATACGTTTCAAGCAAGGGTTTGGCCGGCTTGTTAGGCGCGCTTCCGATAAGGGGATCGTCATTATTTATGATACGCGCGTCATTGACACTTATTATGGCAAGCACTTCCTCTATTCCCTGCCCGGACCTAAGATAGAGCATATGACAACAGAACAAATGTTACCGCGGATTGAGCAGTGGATGGGGGAGGCGTAAGGGATGAAAACACAGAAAATTTCGGAGGCTGTCGTACGCAGGCTGCCCATATATTTGCGCTATCTGAATGAGCTTTCGATGAAAAATGTATCGACGGTCTCTTCGCAGGATTTGGGTCAAAAGCTGGATCTGAATCCTGCTCAGATTCGCAAGGATTTGGCTTATTTCGGGGAATTCGGGAAAAAAGGCATTGGCTACGATATTTCTTATTTGATCGAGAAAATCAGGCAAATTCTTAAGCTCGATCGGCATATTCAAGTTGCGCTTGTCGGAGCGGGCAATTTGGGCCGTGCATTATGCAATTATAATACGTATTTGCGTAATGATATGAAAATTGTCGCATTGTTTGATGCGATGCCTGAAAAAGCAGGCGAGATGATCAATAATCTGATTGTCCAGCCGATGTCGGAAATGAAGACCGTGTTGTCGCAGTTGGGCGTGCGCATCGGCATCATCACGGTGCCCGCTAACGAGGCCCAAAATGTGGCCAATCAATTCGTCGACTGCGGTATCGAAGCGATCCTCAATTTTGCTCCGGTTATCATCAAAGTTCCCCCGGAAGTGCGTGTGCATTATGCGGATTTCACAACGGAGCTGCAGAGCTTGGCTTATTATTTGGATTGATTGAGATGGGCTGGATAAGATAGATAAGATAAGATAAGATAAGATAAGATAAGATAGATAAGATAAGATAAGATAAGATAAGATAAGATAAGATAAGATAAGATAAGATTCAAGCCCCGTTTCATGTTGTTTGAAGGTAACGGATCAGCCGAAGATAACAGTACTAAGCGTCGAAAGAGCTTAGTACTGTTTTTTTGCTTTGTGGCTGCAAGGAAACAAACAGTTTGATTGTGAGGTTTGGCCGAGAGAGTGGCTACAAGGGGGCATGAGAGAGGGCATGCAATGCAATGCAATGCTATGCCATTCCATGAGATGTCATGAGATGTCATGAGAGGTCATGACATATGATGCCATGCAATGCCATGAGATTACCATGCCATACCATCCCATGCCACGAGATGCCATGCGATCCTCATTTTTTGGTTTCATTTTGGTGCACCTATCCGAAAAGCCTGCAAATGTGCAGGCATTTTCCCCAGATTTGCTTAAAAAGTGGAAATTCCTGCAATTGTGCAGGCATTTTCAGCGTATCCAGCCTTTCCTCCAGAGAAAAGCCACAAAAACCTGCACAAATGCAGGAATTTCATGATGGAAGCTAGTTCAAGCGTAAAAAAGATGCACAATTGCAGGCTTTGTTGTAAAAAGCCGCCGTAGCTGGAGAATTTCAACAAAAAAAAGCTGCCCTCAAGTAGTTTAACTACTCGAGGACAGCCCCCATTAAAGGATTAGAAAATAAGTCTGAATAACACGAAATAGATCGAGAACGCTAATGCGATACTAATCGGAATGGTGATGATCCAAGTTATCAGCATACGGCCAACGGTACCCCATTGTACATCATGGAATCGCAGCACACTGCCTGTCCCAATAATGGCGGACGAAATCACATGTGTAGTCGAAAGTGGTTTACCGATAAACGTTGAGAACTGAATAACAATGGAAGAGGTTAGGTCTGAGGCAAAGCCGTTTATCGGCTCGATTTTAACAATTTTACCTGAGACTGTTTTGATAATGCGCCAGCCTCCGATGGATGTACCAAGTCCCATCGCAAGTGCCGCGGCGATTTTCACCCAGAGGGGAACGTTAAGATCGGTTTGCACGCCGGCTGCGACGAGACCGAACACGATGATGCCCATTGCTTTCTGTGCATCGTTTCCGCCGTGCGAGTAGGAGAGCAGACCAGCGGATATAATCTGCAGGGTGCGGAACATGCGATTCAGCTTGGATCGCGATGTATTTCCTGACCAGATGACGATGTACTTGATCAACACCATGATCAGATAACCTAGCCCAAAAGCAATGATTGGCGATAGCAGCAAGATGATGATAATTTGAGTGAAGCCATCCCAATTCACAGCATGGACGCCTGCACCAGCAATGACAGCCCCAGCCAAGGCACCAAGTAGAGTATGGGAAGAGGAAGATGGGATGGAAAGATACCAAGTAAGTAAATTCCAAATAATAGCGGCAAGCAGAGCGGCAATAACGATTTCTACACCGTTCTCAATCTTGGCTGGATTGGCGATGCTGCCCCCAACTGTTTTGGCAACTTTAGAAGAAACCATGGCTCCAACAAAGTTAAGTGTGGCTGCCATGATGATAGCAACTCGCGGACTCAATGCACGTGTTGAAATGGAAGTTGCTATCGCATTCGCTGTGTCGTGAAATCCATTGATGAAATCGAATAGCAGAGCAAGTACAACGATAATGATTAAATAGGTTAACATGAGTTCCTCCTAAGCGTTTTCCGGCAGGAAAACTTTCTTCGCACCACAGCAGCGAAAACTCCTATGAATAACGAAGTACGACACTATCAAGGATATTGGCAACATCTTCGCAGGCATCCGTCGTTTCTTCCAGACGCTCATAGATTTCTTTGAGTTTGAAATCTTCGTAGGGATCTTTGCGGGTTATGAAAATTTGGCGAATGCCTTCACGCATTAAGCGGTCTCCGTCATTTTCAAGCGAATTGATGGCAACGGTATGCTCAGGAATTTGCATATACTTTTTCTTGGCGAGCAGTTTGAAAGCATCCAGCATATGTTGGCAAGAATCCACGATGACAGCTGAAAATTCTTTCATATAAGAATCTGTGTGAGAAACAGATAAATAGTCGAAACGGGCAATGGTTGCTTCAATTCCGTCTGTGACGTCGTCAACTTTGGAAGCGAGAATCATAATGTCTTCGCGGTCAATCGGGGTAATGAAAACCTTGTTGAGACCTTTGAAAATTTCATGCGTAATGGAATCACCAGCATGTTCTAGATCATGGATGGGTTTAACATATTCGATCGGAGGCTTTTCACCCATCATGGCTGTGCGAAATAATTGGGCGGTTTGAAGTGCGTTTTCTGCCGCACGGATAAGCAGCTGCAAGAAATCGACTTCGTTCTTTTTTGTGAATAACGTTGTCATAAGATCCTCCTAATATTTACTATATATACAAGATAAACGCATTCGCTCATCATTGAATAACCTCAAAAGAGGGATTTTTCGTCGATTTATGAGGATAAACAGACCCCTATGTAGAAAAAAACTCACAATGCTAAAAGTATCATAACAATCGTACTTTAAGCAACGAAAATTCCGTGACAATTTACAATTTCTTTACACGGGGTTGCATTCTTGATTTTACAAGCCTGAAGATGTAAAGTTTAGAGTGGAGTGTTTGTCTATAGAATGAGCATAGAGAGGGTTTTTTAGTATGAAAAAAACATTAATTACGAATGGTATTTTTATTTCTAATAATGAAGCGAAATCATCCATCAAAGGCTGTATGGTTATCGAAGGAAGTCAAATTACATACATCGGAGAGCAAGTTCCGGAGCCTAGAGAAAACTATGATGAAGTTATCGACGGAACTAATAAGCTGTACATGCCAGGCTTAGTTAATACGCATGGTCATGCCGCGATGTCGCTTTTGCGTGGATATGGTGATGATCTTGCGCTGCAAATTTGGCTAGAAGAGAAAATGTGGCCAATGGAAGCCAAATTCACGTCACAGGATGTGAAATGGGGGACATTATTGTCCATTCTGGAAATGATCAAAGGCGGTACTACGACCGTAGTTGATATGTATGATCATATGAATGAAGTAGCAAAAGCTGTGGAAGAGTCCGGCATGCGCGGCGTGCTTACACGGGGTGTGATTGGACTTTGTCCTCCAGAGGTCCAAACTTCCAAATTAATCGATGCGACCGAGTTTGCCAAAACTTGGCATGGCGCAGCAAATGGCCGGATCACAACGATGATGTCGCCTCATGCGCCATATACGTGCCCTCCGGATTATATCGAACGTATCGTTCAAGTTGCGCATGATTTGAACTTGCCGATTCACACGCATATGTCCGAGACAAGTCGAGAAGTGCAAGCGAATGTTGATCAATACGGACTTCGTCCAGTAGCTCATCTAGAGAAGCTGGGTGTATTCAGCCGACCAGCACTTATCGCTCATGGCGTTCATCTCACGGATGAAGAAATTAGCATTCTCAAACAATACGACGTTCGTGTATCGCATAATCCAGGCAGCAATCTTAAACTGGCTAGTGGAGTGGCGCGTGTTCCTGAGCTGCTTCGTGCTGGAGTGAAAGTTTCCTTGGGAACAGACGGAGCGGCTTCCAATAACAATTTGGACATGTTCGAAGAAATGAGATTAGCGGCGTTGATTCACAAAGGAGTTTCTGGTGATCCACTTGCTGTTCCTGCTGCTGAAGCGCTGTTGATGGGCACTCGCATGGGGGCGGAATCCATATGGCTTGATCAAGTGGGTACGCTGCAGCCTGGCATGAAAGCAGATTTTATTGCCTTGGATATCGATCAGCCGCACTTCTTGCCGAAGACGGATTTCGTTTCTCATGTCGTCTACTCGGCCTGTGCGAAAGATGTTGTAGACGTATGCGTGGATGGCAATTGGATTGTGCGCAAGGGCGAATGCACTACGCTGGATGAAGAGAAAATTAAGCGTGAATTTGAACAATGCTTTGACCGATTGATTGGATAAGCAGATAACCGGTAAGTTCGTCTGGGGAGGTGAGCGGTGTTTATGAATCTGAAGCGATCCATCACATTAGGTGTATTTATTATCTTGACACTTGGTGTCGTGCTCAGCCGCTTTTACTTGAATGTACAGAGTGAATACTGGGACGGAAAAAGCAAAGCAGTAGAAACGGCTTATGAGAAAAGTATCATGACCAAAGCAACCAAGGTAGATTTTTTCTATGGAGATGAGCCGTTCCAAATTGTGTATGGTGAAGATAAGATTGGCCAAAACCTGATCGTTTGGGTGTCAGATAAAGAAGTCCATTCGGAAATGTCGGATGAAGGTTTTACAGAAGATCAAGTGCGAGATGTCATATTGAAAAAGGGCCAAGACTTTGAGGTCCAACGTGTGATACCAGGCAAGCTTGGTCAAGATTATGTGTGGGAAGTGTTCTACAAAAGACAGGAAGACGGCGGCACGCGCCATTTCTATGATTATTATAAATTCAAAGACGGACAATATTTGGATACGTATCGACTCAGCCTTCAGTAGGCTGAGTTTTTTTGTTTCCACTCATTTCATAGAGCAATCGTGTATATGCCGTGATATACTTCTCGTATAGAAACGGACGAAACAAAATAACCGTAGAAAGGGGGACGTTGACTGATGAAGCTGCGTCTCTTACCTGTCGTGTTGAGTGTTATTATCTCTGCCGGTGTTTTGTTCGGCGGTTGGTTTGCCTATACAAGCTTTGCAATGGAAAATCCGTTAAGCGACATTATAAGCAAGGTTCCCGGTGTAACAAGCTCTACCATGAAATTGAACAATGACCGTGTTGATATAGAAGTTGCTTTAAGCCAAGATGCCAGTTTAAGAACGGTCGTTGATCGCATTCACAAAGATGGAGCCTCGATAATTGGCAAACGTACAGTTAATATTGATGTCAAAAACAACCCGTCAGACAAGCTCGAGCTGTGGTGGTCCAAAGCCTTGTTCGAGGTTGCTCAAGCCATGGAAACCAAGCATTATGCGGACATTCCAACCACCTTGCAGAAATATGCTGCAGAAGTTCCGACGATGAAAGTGGAAACTGAAATGGATCAGTCGAATGTGTACATTCGTTTGACAGATGGTGATGCTACGAAATTTATCATGCTGCCTAGATCGTCACAGATAGGAGTGTGGCCGAATGAGTAAAATATATAAGGAAATCGGTATCGGATTTATCCCTGTTTTACTTATCTTTCTTGTTTTTTTGGGTGTAAATGTGATTCCGGTATTGTTTGTCGCGGTTCTCGGTGTTTCTTTATTTTATATGATTAGAGGCCGCGGAGGCGTTGGCGTCGCAACTGGCGGTGAACGCAAAAATAAAAACCGCACACCTTCCTATTTAACCTTTGATGAGATCGGCGGACAAGACCGAGCAAAGAAGGAGTTAACGGAAGCTCTTGATTTTCTGATCAAACATGAAGAAATGAAGAAGCTGGGCATTCGACCGCTCAAAGGGCTTTTGCTTACAGGCCCTCCTGGGACTGGGAAAACATTAATGGCTAAAGCAGCCGCGCATTATACGAATTCTGTTTATTTGGCGGCTTCAGGAAGTGAGTTTGTAGAAATGTATGTCGGTGTCGGTGCCAGCCGTGTGCGTGATTTATTTAAGGAAGCCAGAACACGTGCGGCCAAAGAAGGTAAAGACAATGCCATCATTTTTATTGATGAGATTGATGTAATTGGCGGTAAGCGTGATGGCGGTCAGCAGCGAGAATATGATCAGACCTTGAATCAGCTGTTAACAGAAATGGATGGCATTCATACGAACGACGCTCCGCGTATTCTGATCATTGCGGCAACGAATCGTAAAGAAATGCTAGATAGTGCTTTATTGCGCCCTGGTCGATTTGACCGTCATATTGAAGTAGATTTGCCTGATAAAAAGGGCCGTCTCTCTATTTTGGATATTCACGTGAAAAATAAACCTTTAGCCAAGAGTGTTTCGCTGGATACAATTGCAGATCAAACCTTTGGCTTCTCCGGAGCTCAGCTGGAAGGCGTTCTGAATGAAGCAGCGATTTATGCTATGCGTGAGGAAAAACCGGCTATTGAGCAGCATCACCTTGCTTCGGCGATTGATAAGGTGATGATGGGCGAGAGAACAGATAAAGAAGCCGCATTAGAGGAAAAAGAGCGTGTCGCCTATCATGAACTAGGCCATGCGATCATTGCCGAAATGGTTCGTCCTGGTTCGGTTTCTCAGGTTACGGTGAGTCCACGCGGAAAAGCACTTGGTTATGTGCGTCATAATCCTCCGAAGGACCATTACTTGTACACGAAAGATTATATTGAACATCAGATCATGATTGCTCTTGGTGGTGCCGCGGCCGAAGAAATCTTCTACGGCGGACGCAGTACGGGCTCCCGAAATGACTTCGAGCAGGCTCTTTCCATGGTGCGCAATATGATGGATTCCGGCTTAACATCGCTTGGTATTATCGACCGTGAGATGGTGACGAAGGATCAGCTGATGAAAGAAAATACGGCGATTCTGGATGCGCTGATGATACGCACGAAGGAATTGCTAGAGCAGCAGCGCAGCGTATTCGAGCATTCTTTTGCGATATTGATGAAAGAAGAAGTCCTCTCAGGTGATACGTTCCGTACCCTGTTTGATGCTTCTGTTTCACAAAGTGCATAGTGCAGGAGCTGTCCTCTAAGTAGATCAACTACTTGGGGGCGGCTCTTTTTTTAAAAGTACATATGCCTCGACAGCCCAGACCTCCTCTACTAGCCTGAATCATTAAATTCCTGCGATTATGCATGTTTTTAAGAATTTTTCTGACCTCTCTTTTCACAGAAAGCGGCGTTCAATTTGGCATAAGAATAGGCATTTTCTATGATCTAGCATATGTATCTGAAATGTGTCTAAGGTGAGAAAGTCTCAGGAACGTTTTGTGTATACTAATGAAATTAAGCATCAAAAATTGTATGATATGAGTGGGTTTTCATGATTCGCAGGAACCCATAGACATAGATTTCAGTTCGATCACGGGGCAAGAGAAGGAGAAATAGGTATGAACTTTAAAACAATTGGCGTCGTTGGTGGCGGCACAATGGGGCAAGGGATTTCGGAAATGCTTGCCGCTCGTGGCCTGGAAGTCAGAATTGCCGAGAAAACAACTGAGAAACTGGACCGTGCGTTAGAGCAAATTACGGTCAGCTTAGATAAGCAAATAGAGCGCTGGGCGATGACAGAATCGGAGAAGAAGCTGATTTTGGCTAAAATAAAAAAGGCAGATTCGCTTGAGGATATGGCCGAATGCGATATGGTTATAGAAACGATTACCGAAGACTTGAATGCTAAAAAGCATGTCTTTTTTCAGTTAAACCAAATATGCAACCCTGCCATTATTTTGGCGACCAATACATCGACTTTAAGCGTTACCGAGATTGCAGCCATTACAACGAATCCACAGCGGGTTATTGGGTTGCATTTTCTGCATCCAGTAGCCAAAATCGACCTTGTCGAAATTATTCGGGCGATGAAAACATCGGATGAAACATTTGAACGCACAAGACGTTTCGTAGATGAGCTAATTTTGAAAAAAAGTATTAAGGTGAATGAATCACCTGGATTTATCACAACAAGATTGATCTGTACGTTAATCAATGAGGCGCTGCACACGTTATCAGAGGGTGTTGCTTCGGCTGAAGATATCGACACGGCCATGCGGATCGGCTATGACTTCAAATATGGTCCACTGGAAATGTGCGACCGATTCGGGCTGGATTCCGTTCAGGCTGCTCTGGAAGGCATGTTCCGCGATTACGGAGACATTAAGTACCGTCCATCCTTCCTATTGAAGCAAATGGTGCGAGCAGGCCATCTAGGGGCTAAAACAGGGGAAGGCTTTTTCCGCTATGATAAGGATGGTGATCGTCTATGAACATTCTCGTTATCAATGCGGGCAGCTCTTCACTCAAATATCAGCTTTTTCAAATGAAAGATGAATCTGTTCTGGCAAAAGGCAAAATTGAACGCATCGGGATGGAAACCGCGATTTTAACCCATGAGCCCGCTGGCAAAGCCGAGGTGCGCGAAGTCAGCGAAATCCTTGAGCACACGACAGCTATCCGCAAGGTTTTGGCGCTGCTCGTTCACCCAGAGCATGGTGTTCTTGCCTCCACGGCTGAAATTGACGCCGTGGGTCACCGGGTTGTTCATGGCGGTGAATCGTTCAAGAACTCCGTCCTCGTCACGGACGAAGTGAAGCAAGAGATCAAGCGGCTCTTCGATCTGGCGCCGCTGCACAATCCGGCGCACATGCTTGGCATTATTGCGGTGGAGGCGAACATGCCTGACGTGCCGCAGGCCGTCGTGTTTGACACCGCCTTCCACCAGACCATGCCGGCGCCGGCCTATCTCTACCCGATACCGATGGTGCTATATCGGAAGCATAAGGTGCGCCGTTATGGTTTTCACGGCACCTCGCACAAGTACGTCAGCGAGCGTGCCGCAGCCTTTCTAGGGCGTCCGTTGGAGCAGCTGAAGCTTGTTACCTGCCACATCGGTAACGGAGCTTCCTGCGCCGCTATCTGGGGCGGCCAATCGGTTGATACGAGCATGGGGATGACCCCGCTCGAAGGTCTGATGATGGGCACGCGCAGCGGCGATCTCGATCCGGCCATCGTCCCCTATGCGATGGGCAAGGAGGATTTGACGCTAGGTGAGATCAGCTCCATGCTGAACAAACACAGCGGTCTGCAGGCGATCTCGGGGGGCTCAAGCGACATGCGGGAGATCGTAGAAGCGATGGAAGCAGGCGATAAAAACGCTGCTCTCGCTTTTGACATGTACGAGTATCGGCTGCGCAAATATATCGGTGCTTACGCCGCGGCGATGAACGGCATCGATGCCATTGTATTTACCGCAGGCGTAGGAGAAAATTCCGAGCTGCTGCGCAAAGCTGTTTGCGAACATCTTACCTTCCTAGGCGTGGAGTTCGATGAAGAAGCCAACCGTCAGGGAAGAGGGCTGGAACGTCGCATCACGACATCCAGCTCAAGGGTACAAGTGCTCGTTATTCCTACGAATGAAGAATTGGTCATTGCTGAAGATACATATCGACTTGTCCAGGCAGCGGTCGACTGATTGTTTGGAGAAAATAGTGTACAATAGATAAGGATTCTGAAACACATAAGGAGGTTCGATCGGAAGATGAAATGTACGATAGGTGAAGTCAAACATCATGTCGGCGAGTCTGTTACGATTGGCTGTTGGTTGAACAAGAAGCGTTCCAGCGGTAAAATTCAGTTTTTACAACTTCGAGACGGTTCCGGCTATATACAAGGCATTGTGGTAAAAAGTGACGTTAGCGAAGAGGTATGGGAAGCGGCATCCAAACTGACCCAAGAGAGTTCGCTGTACATAACAGGTACGGTAAAAGAAGATACACGCAGCAAAGGCGGCTATGAGCTTGACGTGCTGGGGGTAGACATCATTCAGGTGACCGAAGAATATCCGATCTCACCAAAAGAGCACGGTGTAGACTTCTTAATGGATAATCGTCATCTCTGGATTCGCAGTCCGCGACAACGGGCAGTACTTGTGATTCGCGCGCAAATTATCCAAGCTATTCAGCAATTTTTCAATGAACGTGGCTTTCATCTGGTTGATCCGCCGATTCTGACGCCATCTTCCTGTGAGGGAACGACTAATTTGTTCCATACGAAGTATTTTGATGAGGACGCTTTCCTTACACAGAGCGGGCAGCTTTATATGGAGGCAGCAGCGATGGCATTAGGCCGCGTGTATTCCTTTGGCCCGACATTTCGAGCTGAGAAATCGAAGACGCGCCGTCATTTGATTGAATTCTGGATGATTGAGCCGGAAATGGCATTCGTTGATCACGCTGAAAACTTGGAGATTCAGGAGCAATTTGTATCTCACATAGTTCAAACCGTGCTTCGCAATTGTACACAAGAGCTGGAAACTTTGGAGCGTGATACGTCCAAACTTGAGAAAATTCAAGGCAGTTTCCCAAGATTAACTTACGACCAAGCGGTCGATTTCCTGCAAAAAAATGGTCATGAATTCGAATGGGGCGAAGACTTCGGGGCTCCGCATGAGACGGCGATTGCTGCTCAATATGAGACGCCTGTTTTCATAACCCATTGGCCGACAGAAATTAAGGCGTTCTACATGAAGCCTGATCCGAGCCGACCTGAGGTTGTACTTTGTGCCGATATGATTGCTCCGGAGGGGTATGGCGAAATTATTGGAGGCAGCCAGCGCATTGACGATCCGGAATTAATGGAGCAGCGCTTCCAAGAGCATGAGTTGTCCAAAGAAGCTTATCAATGGTACCTTGACCTGCGGAAATATGGCACAGTGCCGCATTCCGGTTTCGGACTTGGACTTGAACGCACCGTCGCTTGGATCTGTGGACTTGATCATGTCCGCGAAACGATTCCATTCCCGCGTCTTTTATACCGTCTATACCCGTAAACAGATTTATCAACCATGGGTAGAAAGGGGAGCCGAATCGCACATTGAGTAAACAGACAATTACACAGCAGCAGATAGAAGCAGCTCTTCTGGCCAGTTTCCAGGAGGGAAGCGTGGGGATTCCGCTTCTGCTTTTGAAACATTATCGGGCACTGGACGTCAGTGAAATCGAAGTGATGACACTGATTCATCTGATCTCCTTTTTGGAAAAAGAAAAAAAAGAGTTCCCAACAACAGATGAGATTCAGGCGCGAATGTCAGCTTCCCCTGATCAAGTAATCTCCAGCTTGCAGAAGCTGATTCATGAACAGTTTATTATGATTGACGAGGATATGGAAGCATCCACAGGCATTCGGAGTGAACGCTACAATCTGACCCCGCTATATCGTAAACTGGCTAAACGGGTAGCTGAGGAGCAGTTAGCCGAAGCGGCAAATGCGCGGCAGCCTGTTATCGTTGACGAGAATGCCAGAAACATTTTCACAACTTTTGAGCGGGAATTTGCACGTCCCTTAACACCGATGGAGCTTGAAACCATTACCGGCTGGTTGGATAAGGATATGTACAAAGAGGATCTGATTCTGACGGCGCTCAAGGAAGCCGTGTTTGCGGGCAAAGTCCATTTCCGCTATATTGATCGCATTTTGATGGAATGGAACCGCAATCGAGTGGCTACCGTGGATCAAGCGAAGGAATATTCTCAGCGTTTTCGGCAATCTAGATAAAAGTTGGAACAAACCTCCATCCCCCTCGTTAGCCGTGGGGTTGGAGGTTTTTTAACATGCTTACAAGTAGGGGTTGTTTGGCTTGGTGTAAATCCGAGTGAGATAGGGCTGTTTTTCAGCCTTATCGGCGGAAGTCAGCGCCAACCCGCATCTTTAAGGCCGAAAAACAGCCTTACCGGTGGTGTTTTAGCCGGCAATCCTCCATAAGTGATAGCGGAGTGGTTGAAGTTCAGCGTAAATTAAGGCAGGATGTACGAGGTAGGTGACCGACATAAGCTCCACTACAACCATAAGGCTGAGGGATACTTCCGATCCCCAGTCTTATCGTCGTTTCTGGGAGATATCTCAAACCACCACTCGCTCTATCCAGCATTCACAGCATCCAGAGTGAAACCGCTCTCTCAACATCTGCTCAACAAACATCATGAGACACTCATCAACTCAAAAGCCTGCGGAAGCGCTTTTTTTCTATCAAATAAAAAAAGAACGAGAATGCGCTGCAATGCCCGCATGCTCGTTCCCTATGTATCAGTTACCCGATGTTGACTTATACCCCTTTGTGCAGCAAATGGGAGCGGTAGACGTATTCGAAGAGGAATTCGAACGCTTCCAGATGGCGTTTGGCTTCAAAAGCATTGGCGCCCCACGCATAGATGCCATGTTTGCGCAGCACGATGCCAGGAATGCGTGGAACAATCGCACCTTCGACTAGCTCGGCAATACGCGGGATTTCAGCGTAATTCGGCAAAATTGGAATTTCGACCTGCGCTTCCTCATCCCAGATATTAAAAGCTTTAATCAGTTCAACACCATCAACAGGAATGCTTTTGCGTTCCCAATAAAGCTCAGAAATCAAGTTGTTGAAGATGGTATGTACGTGGAAAATAGCGCCTGCGCCGGTTAAACGGTAGATTTCACTATGAATTAACGTTTCTGCCGAAGGCTTGAGGCTTGTAGCTTCAGTAGGCTGACCTTTTTCATTCACAAGCAAGAAATCTTCCGGTGTTTGTACGGATTTATCTCTTCCGCTTGAGGTGATGGCAAAAGTAAAAGCATCTGGCTCAAAGCCTCCCACACGAACGGACAAATTGCCGCTTGTTGCCGGAAACCAGCCTCTAGCTGCCAAATTAGCTTTAATCTCGCGTAAATCAGCAAATGCTCGTTGTTTCTCTTCTAGTAGAATGCTCATATGACAGGTTCAGCCTCCAGTTGCTTCATAATATCGAAGAAGGTATCAAATGCGTAATAGGGATAGTTAAGCTGTTCGCACATGTCGATCAGATGTGCGCGTGCGAAGATGGTATCGACCAGCTTCGCGCCCTCGAAATCGGTAATGCTGTCTCCGATGATGATCCGCTCATATTTCTCAGCGGGATAAGAACGAATAATGCTTGTTTTGCACATGCCGCAATCGGTTGTGCAATGTTCGTCACAGCGGTTTGGCCATAAAATTTCAATGGTACTGCCTTCGAAAGAGCTGGCATTGCAATAAATATGATCAACGCTAATCGGAAATGGCTTAAGCAGCGGATAGATAAAGAAATCAATGCCGCCGCTCGTAATCAGCAGCTTAATCCCGTTGACTTGGCAATAATCAACGAACTCTTTGAAGCCATCTCGGATCACAGCGTTAGAGATAGCATAGTCGATAATTTCTTCTCTGCGTGAAGTAGGGAGAAGGGCGAACATAGCGCCTACGCCTTGCTTGATTGAGATTTTCTTACTCAAAATTTGCTCTACAATGGCATCCCAGCCTGGTGGGTTAAAATGCTTCATGATCGCAACGATGTTATCGTTAACGGTAATGGTACCGTCAAAGTCACAGAAGATAATGCGTTCCTTGCTCATTCCGGAGTCCCCCAAGTATCAATAGCTGATTGCAATTCTGGATGTGTTTGGGCATAATCGCGAAGGCTGATGCCTTGTAATGTTGCGTCAATCGCTTGTCGGAAAGCATGTCCGCCTCCGATCGTACCCATGCGATGACCATGGATGCCGCCGCCTGCGTTGACGATGACGTCTGTGCCGAAATCTCGCAGGATATGAGGCACGAGTCCTGGATGAATGCCGGCAGAAGGTACAGGGAAACTGGCTGCAAGCTTCAAAATGGCATCAGATGAAGCATTGTAAGCATAGTCTTGATGTAAATTCTTCGTCAGCAATACGTGCTTAATCGCTAAATTTTCTTCTCTTGGCATAACGACCGAGCCGTAAGGTGAAGGGAAAAGGACCAAATCAGCTCCGGCCAAACGCATAAGCTTCCCAAGCAGTACGGACGGAGAGATGCCATAATGCGGAGAAGGATAAGTCGCTCCCGCCAAGGCTGGGTGCGCCATGATCGGAATCGTAATCTCCGGATCGGAGCTTAGCTCGTGCAAGACATCGAAGCCGTAAGCCAAAACATTAAACAGAAGGGCATTAGCGCCTGCTGCGATCGCTTTTTTGGCTTGCGCGGCAAGCTTGGAGGTGGAGCCAGTCAGGTTAACGGCATAAAGCAGCTTTTGGCCGGTTAACTGGGTGGCCTGCTCAGCGGCTTCCAAACAAATCTCAATCCGCTTCTCCAGCGGAGTTAAAGGATTTTCGAATAAAATCTCATCGTCTTTGATCAAATCAACCCCGCCGGCCGCTTGCAAATAAAATTGCTCACGCAGCGCAGGAAGCTCATAGCCCACAACAGACTTGAAAATGCTCATCAACAAAGGTCGATCATGCACACCAAGCAAGTCTCTGACTCCTTGCATGCCGAATTTCGGACCCGAGAAGCCGGATAGAAAGTCGGAGGAGAAAGATAAGTCGATCAGCCTGATTTTGCCATCCATCGAGAGCTTTCCGAATACGGTAACTAACAGAGCCGGAATATCGCGGCTGAAATTAACATCGGGATAGGCAATGGTGATATCCGCATAACGGCTCGAGGCCGCTTCGCCTGACGCGGGTTCATGGACCTCGACCGAAATGACTTTGCCTAAATGCTTCTCCATTTGCGCTTTTTGCGCTTCAGGGAGCTCCGTCCAGCTCCCGACGGTGAGACCAACGGCAATACTTGTTGCTTTTTTATGAAAATCGGCTTTCTCATCGAAACTCCGATACGTTGCTAAACAATAGGCACTCATCGAAACATTCACCTGCTTAAGTTAGTATGAATCCTAATTCGATTAGGATGATTTGGCAATCGGGCTTGGCGCAGCAATCTGCTCGCCCATTTCTTTGGCCCGCTCAGCGGAGCGGAAAACAGCTTGCGCAACGGCTTCACTAAACTGAAACCGATCGAGAGCTTCAATCGAAGCTTGCGTTGCGCCGTTAGGCGAAGTCACTTTGCGTCTCAGCTCAGCAGGATTCTCCTGTGTATGCTCAACCATATGCGCGGCGCCAAGTACAGTTTGCAGCGTCAGTTGGCGCGCATCCTCTTCCGTAAGCCCGCCTTCGATAGCAGCTTTGATCATAGCTTCCATGAAATAGTAGACATAAGCAGGACCGCTGCCCGATACGCCGGTTACGATTTCCATTTTCTCTTCTTCGACAATCGTCACGATGCCAACAGCTTCGAACATCTGGGTAGCCAGCTGCTTGAATGTATCATTGACCTTAGCGGAGAAGCTCATTCCTGTAGCGCCTAAACCAATGGTGCTGGAGGTATTCGGCATCGTGCGAACGATTGGCATGGCCGTTTGCAATAATGCTTCTGTTTTGGCGATCGACAGCCCTGCAATCACAGAAACAAGAAGCTGCTTTTCATTCAGCAGCGGCTGCAGTTCTGCGAAAGAGGTTACGACATCTTTGGGCTTCATGCACAACACGACAACGTCAGCTTCACGCAGAAAAGTTTCTTTTGTTTGGTTGTCGGACGTGGCTTGCAGCCCGTATTCTGAGCGTAGGAACGCCAGACGGTTTTGATCCGAACGGTTCATGACATATAAATTTTGCGGTTCGGCTACCTTGGTTTCGATGAGCCCGCGGATGATAGCTTCTGCCATCGAGCCCGCGCCGACAAAGGCGATTTTGGCCTGTGATAAAGTTGTAGACATTGTGCAAACCTCCTTAATGGTGAATTCTTATTCTCGTATTTGACCGTTTCCGTAGACGCGGAATTTGGTTGATGTTAAAGCAGGCAGCCCCATAGGTCCACGAGCGTGCAGCTTTTGAGTGGAGATACCGATTTCGGCTCCGAAGCCAAATTCAAATCCATCCGTAAAACGGGTCGATGCATTATGATAAACCGCAGCAGCATCCACTTCCTGCAGGAATCTTTCAGCATTAGCGGCATCTTCCGTTACAATACACTCCGAGTGCATCGTGCCATATTCACGAATATGGGAGAGTGCTTCGTCGAGATTTTTGACGACTTTAATGGAGAGGATGTAATCCCCGTATTCCGTCTTCCAATCCTCAGTTACAGCTTCATGCATGCTAGGCACCAGCGCTCGAGCGCGCTCGTCACCGCGAAGCTCAACATGAGCACCTGTGAACGCTTCGGCAATTGCACTCAGATGCTTTTCGGCAATCGCCTCATGTACGAGCAATGTTTCCATCGAATTGCAAACAGAAGGACGCTGAGCTTTGGCATTGATGCCAATGCGTACCGCCATATCCAGCTGTGCACTTTCATCTATAAAAGTATGACACACACCTGCGCCTGTTTCAATGACAGGAACAGAGGCGTTATTGACAACATTTTGAATAAGTGAGCTGCCGCCCCTTGGGATCAGAACATCAATCAAGCCGTTCAACTTCAGCATTTCATCCACCGAGCTGCGATCAGCGCTGAGAATTAATTGCAGGGCATCCGCTGGAATCGCCGAACGGTGAAGTGCTTCATGCAGAACCTGGACGATGCGCTCATTGGAAAATAAGGCGGAAGAGCCTCCACGCAGCACAACCGCATTGCCAGTTTTTAGACATAACCCAGCGGCATCCACGGTTACATTGGGTCTGGCTTCATAAATAATGCCGACAACACCTAGGGGAACACGGATTTTGCGAATACGCAGGCCGTTTGGACGATCAAAGGCTTCCAGCGTATCTCCAACCGGATCCGGCAGTTCAGCAATTTGGCGAAGTCCTTCGGCAATTGCGGCAATCCGCGATTCATTTAAAGCTAAACGGTCGAGAAGCGAAGCGCTTGTGCCTTGCTCTTTGCCTCTTTGCAAATCCTTCGCATTGGCTTCAATAATGGAATGCTGTTCAGTGACAAGAGCATCCGCCATAAGGAGCAGTGCCGCGTTTTTTTGTTCGGTTGTCAAATTGCCCATCGTTTGAGCCGCTTGTTTGGCTAATTTTGATTTTTGAATGACTTCACTCATGATTCGATATACCTCCTGATTGAAAAAAGGATTGGCAATGGCTAAGCAGTTGATTGGCCATTAATTCATATTGTTTTCCGCTGCGGCGTTCTTTGCATTCTATCATTTGTTCGTTTGCTTTCTTACCTACAGTTATTCGCAATGGGAAACCTAGCAGGTCAGAATCATTGAATTTCACACCTGGACGCTCATCGCGATCATCCCACAGAACGGAGTAACCGGCATTTTGCAGGCTTGTATAAATATCTTGAGAAAGCTTCATCTGCATCTCGTCATGGACATGTACGGTAAGGAGATGAATCGAAAATGGCGCAAGAGTTTCTGGCCAAAGGATACCTTGCTCATCGTAGTGTTGTTCAATAACGGCAGCAAGCACACGGGAAACGCCAATGCCATAACAGCCCATAATGATGGGTTCAGTAACGCCATTTTCATTGCTGAATGTCGCGCCAAGCGAACGGCTGTATTTGGTGCCGAGTTTGAAGACGTGCCCAAGCTCGATTCCTTTGGCAAAGGAAAGCTCGTTGCCGCAATGGGAACATAACTCCCCTTCTGCGACATTGTGAACATCTTGAAAGGTTAACCCCGGAAGATCGCGATGAAGATCAACATGGAGCAAGTGATAATCGGGTTCGTTGGCGCCAACGATAGCATTCTTCATCCCATAGATCGACACATCTGCAATGATTTTAACATTTTGCAGTCCGATGGGACCGATAAATCCGGGAGTTGATCCTAGCTTTAGGATGCCATCTTCGGATAGTAGAGTGACATTCTCTGCACCAATCGCTTGCTTCAGTTTGACTTCATTCAGTTCATAATCTCCTCGGAGGAGCACGATGACGGGCGTTCCATCAGCTTCCAGGGCAATCGACTTGATGATCTGAGCGGGCGATTGCTTGAAAAATTGGCCTAATTGCTTAATTGTGCTTACGCCAGGCGTATGAGTTTTTACAAGCTCAGATACTGCCGAGTCATTATTAGTGTCTAGGCTCTCTGCTAGTTGGGGTATACGACCAACGGCTTTTTCCAGATTGGCGGCATATTGGCAAGACGGGCAATGGACAATGGTATCTTCGCCGATATCGGCAAGTGCCATGAATTCATGGGTGTCGGTACCGCCGATGGCGCCGGAATCTGCTTCAACAGCTCGGAACTTCAAGCCGCATCGTGTGAAAATTCGGACATAAGCGTTATACATGCTGGTATAGCTGTCATCAAGTCCGCTATCCGTGCGATCGAACGAGTAAGCGTCTTTCATTAGAAATTCTCGTCCGCGCAGAAGTCCAAAACGGGGTCTGCGTTCATCCCGATATTTGGTCTGAATCTGATATAGGGTAACCGGCAGCTTTTTGTAGGAATGAATCTCATCCTTCACTAGAGAAGTAATGACTTCCTCATGGGTAGCGCCAAGGGCAAATTCCCGACCATGTCGATCTTCCAAACGCATGAGCTCTGGGCCATAAACGTCCCATCGGCCGGAAGCTTTCCACAATTCGGCAGGGTGGAGGGCAGGCATAAGCATTTCTTGAGCGCCTGCTGCATCCATTTCTTCACGGACAATCGCTTGTATATGCTGAAGAGCTTTCAGCCCTAAAGGTAAATAGGAGTAAATTCCGCTTGAGAGCTGACGGATCAAGCCCGCTCTCAGCATGAGGCGATGGCTTGCAGCTTCGGCGTCTCCCGGAACATCGCGTTGGGTCGGGATCAGCATTCGTTGTTGTCTCATGTGTCAGCTCGCCTCTCTTTCTTAACTAGGTCAAAGGGACCCATTCATCCCGATGAATCACTTCAATACGGGAGACTTCGACCCGCTTCTGAACTTCATCGGTGCTTAAGCCTGCGGCGGCTTGCACCTGCCAAGCGGCGTAATTGACGACGCCGCGGCCAAGCAGCGCGCCTTCCTTGTTCAAAACCTCGACGACATCGCCAGGGTGGAAATCGCCGGTAGCGCCGATGATGCCAGCGGGGAGCAAGCTCTTGCCGCCGCTGATCAAAGCTGTCATCGCGCCTTGGTCGACAAGGATTTGTCCTTGGGGCAGCGAATGGAAGCCAACCCACTGCTTCTTCACCGGCAGATTGTTGAGCGCCGTGTCGAAGTAAGTGCCCTTGCCCGTGCCGTTCACGGCATAGGCCAAATCGCTGGGCTCGAGCACGCGCCCGATGAATACCGGCACGCCCCCGCGCATTGCGATGCGGGCGGCTTCGACTTTGGAGCGCATGCCGCCGGTGCCGACCGCGCTCCCAGAGCCTCCAGCGAAGCTGAACAGCTCATCGCTGATGGCGTCTACGCGTTCGATGCGCTGCGCGTTCGCGTTTTTCCTTGGATCGTCCGTGTAGAGGCCGTCCATATCGGTAATGATGATCAATTTGCTAGCTTTGACCAAATTGCCGACCAAGGCAGACAACGTATCGTTGTCGCCGAATTTCAGTTCATCGACCGAGACGGTGTCGTTCTCGTTAATGATCGGAACGACGCCGCGCTGCAGCAGCTCGTCGATCGTCATCAGCGCGTTCTGGACGCGCTTGCGGTTGGAGAAGTCGTACCGGGTCAGCAGAATTTGCGCCACGCTTACCGCGTGGGACGCAAAGGCTTCATGGTACGCTTGCATCAGAAGCGCTTGCCCGACGGCGGCAGCGGCCTGTTTCTCGTGCAGCACCTTAGGCCGTGTGCGGTAGCCGAGAGAGGTGAAGCCTGCGGCAACCGCGCCGGACGTGACGAGCAGCACTTGATTGCCGTCTTTCTGCAATTGTGCAAGCTCAGTGGCGAAGAAACGGATTTTGTCAGGGTTCAAACCGCCTGTATCTGAAGTTAGTGAGCTGCTGCCGATTTTGACAACAATGCGCTGAGTCATAACGATCCCATCCTTTATTTCTATATATGTATATACAAAAAAGACTCCCGTCCTTAACACATAAGGACGAAAGTCTGTTGCTTCCGCGGTACCACCTTAGATTGGCGCATGCCTCAAGGCAGCACCCACTCTAGATTCCCTAATAACAGCAGGGGGCTGTTCAACTCATCGTTGACTGTTCAGGGGCGGGTTCAGAATCGGTTCACGGCAGGCTCTCTCAGACTATGGAGCTTACTCTCTGGCTACGTGCTTTACGTTCCTACTATTCCCATCATTACGTTGCGATATAGAAGTTTTTGAGGACTTCCTTTTTTGGTTCTATCTAGAATAGCACGCTGATCGAATGTTTGTAAAGAAGCAAGCACCTAATTCACCAACGCATTGAGCCTGTTCGTGGCGACTACTCAAACAAATGCAGGCTGCCGATTCGCTGGACAGCTTCTTGCAATCTCTCTTCCGAAGATAGGAGTCCGAGTCGCACAT
This sequence comes from Paenibacillus ferrarius, assembly GCF_002027705.1. Lineage (GTDB taxonomy): Bacteria > Bacillota > Bacilli > Paenibacillales > NBRC-103111 > Paenibacillus_E > Paenibacillus_E ferrarius. The sequence continues at coordinate 43,051 of NZ_MBTG01000066.1, forward strand.
ATCCTTCTCCATGTGTCCCGAAGCCGATGCCCGGTGCGACCACAACTTTGGCTCCTTCGAGCAGCAGATCAGCCAAGCTTTGTGAGGTATGGCCTTTGGGGACCGGCAGCCACGAGAAGAACGAACCTTGTGAAGGACGAGCATGCCAGCCAATGCCAGCCAGTGAGGAATAGAGGGCATTGCGGCGGCTCTCATACACGTCGCGCAGCTCGGTTACACAGTCCTGCGGCCCTGTTAATGCTGTTGCGGCAGCAACTTGAATACCGCCAAAGAGAGAGCAGTAATAATGATCCTGCATCAGGTTAATAAGACGGATTACTTCTTTATTGCCGAGGGCGAACCCTACGCGCCAACCGGCCATGTTGTATGTTTTGGAAAGCGTATAGAACTCGATACCGACTTCTTTGGCACCTGGAGTTTGCAGGAAGCTCACGGGCTTCTGACCATCGAAACCGATAGCTCCGTAAGCGAAATCACTTGCCACCACGACACCATTGCGCTCTGCGAAAGCAACGGTTTCTTCATAGAAGGAGGCAGGGGCTGTGGCGCCTGTCGGATTGTTCGGATAATTAATGAACATAAGCTTGGCTCTGTTCAAATCGGACTCCTTAAGCTGGGAGTAATCAGGCAGGAAGTTATTTTCTTCCCGCAGAGGCATGAACGCCATTTCTGCGCCTGCCAGCGCTACGCCTGACCAGTAGTCTGGATAACCTGGATCGGGAACTAGGCATACATCGCCGGGATTCAGCAAGCACTGAGCGATCTCAATGAGTCCAGTTTTGCCGCCGAACAGAATCGCGACTTCTGTCTCGGGATCAAGATCGACGTTGTGATCTTCCTTGTAACGCTGGGCAACCGCTTGCTTCAAGAAAGGGAAGCCGCTGAAAGGCGGATATTTGTGATACAGCGGATTGGCTGCTGCTTCTTGGATGGATGCCACGATATGCGGAGGCGTGGGACGATCCGGATTTCCTTGGCCCAAATTGATAACGTCGTGGCCTTGTGCGATCTGTGCGTTGGCTTTGCCAACGAGCGTTGCGAAAAATTGCGTCGGTAAACCTTTCATCCGTTCAGCAGGCTGTATGGAAAAGGCGCTTGATTTCGTAGATAAATTCGTCACGGTTTAATTCACACTCCGAAGGTCGGGATTTTGATTAATATCCTTAATGTAACATGATTAAACTTTTTTTCATAGTGATGAAAATAATCGATTTTACTTCCGGCTTTCCTTGTCTTATGGTTATCCCATAGGATGAGAAAGGTGATGAGACGATGTCGGAACAATCCCAAGTCGCAGAAGCTTTTTTGCAGGAATCAATACGTGCGTTTGTCAATATGAAAAAGCTGGCGGATAAAGCCTTGGCTCAAACCGCGGAAGCGCATTTTTATTTAACCTTAGATGAAGAGTCGAATTCCTTGGAAGTGCTGATCAAGCATATGCATGGGAATATGAGATCTCGCTGGACGGATTTCTTAACCACAGATGGTGAGAAAGAAACAAGGGAACGCGATGGCGAATTCGAAGGCAAACAGCTTGCGCGTGAAGCGCTGATTTCCCTTTGGGAGGAAGGCTGGGCCATTCTTTTTCAGACGTTGGAATCCCTCACAGCTGAGGATGTTCTCAAAATTGTCCTTATTCGTGGGGAGGGACATACGGTACTGCAGGCCATTCAGCGGCAAGTTTCGCATTATGGCTATCATGTTGGGCAAATCGTATTTCTGAGCAAGCATTGGGCAAGTGCGCATTGGCAGACTCTGAGTATTGCCAGAGGACAGTCCAAATCGTTTAAACCATAGCGCTAATGATTGAGTTGAACACTAATTTCGACTACTATGAGGAGATAGCACTATTTTTGCCCATGAAAGGAGTTTCGAGCGCATGTCCGAATCACAGTTGTTGCATATTGCTCTAATTCAAATGGATATTACCATCGGTGAGCCCGATACTAACTTTTTGCACCTGGAAAAACTTTTGGAGCAAGCGATTCAGGCTGAGCAGAAGCCGGACGTTATTGTGTTTCCCGAAATGTGGAATACAGGCTACGCCTTGACCGAGATTCAGCAGCTAGCTGACTCAAACGGGGAACGGACGAAGGCCTTTCTCAGTAAGTTTGCCCAAAAGCATCAAGTCAATCTGATCGGCGGTTCCATCGCGGATAAAAGAGAAGATCGTGTCTTGAACACGATTTATGCGTTTGACCGGGAAGGCACGGAAATCGCGGAGTATTCCAAAATTCACTTATTCCGTCTGATGGACGAGGAAAAGTTTCTGCATAGCGGGGATCAGCTTGGCCGTTTCGAGCTTGAAGGCGTTCCGGCAGGTGCCATGATCTGTTATGATATCCGGTTTCCTGAGCTTGCTCGCAAATTAGCGCTTGATGGCGCTAGAATTTTGTTCGTTCCTGCGGAATGGCCGCATCCTCGCTTGCATCACTGGCGTACGCTGCTTATGGCTAGAGCAATTGAAAATCAAATGTATGTTGTTTCTTGTAATCGTGTAGGGACGAGTGGAACGACGAATTTCTTCGGACATTCGATGGTCATTGATCCTTGGGGCGAGGTTTTGGTGGAAGGTGACGAGCAGGAAGCGATTTTGCGTGCGACGATTGATCTGACAGAGGTCGTGCGTGTGCGTGCCAAGATACCTGTTTTTGAAGACCGTCGTCCGCATTTATACTAAAAATAAAAAGTTTAGCGGATACCGTTTGATTTTTTGACGGTTTTTCTGTAAACTAAAGCCAATTGAATGATCAATTGTGGCTGTGAAGGATGAATAGTACTTGAACAACTTCTTGTTCAGCGAGCTGGGGACGGTGAGAGCCCAGACAGAAGCTCAAGGAAAAAGGCTATCCGGAGCCAATACGATAAAGGGGATGCACGCTTTGAACAGGTGTATCAACTAGGGTGGAACCGCGGGTGCTTCAGGCTCTCGTCCCTAGGCATTCTTTGATGCCTTTGGATGTTGAGCCTTTTTTGCGTCTGCTCAGCACCAGAGGGGTCAGTAGAGGTCATTGACCCATTTTACGAGAAGATGAAGGAGCGATTGAGCAATGAGTGTCACAATGGATCAAGTCGTAGCATTAGCGAAACACAGAGGTTTTGTATTTCCAGGCTCGGAAATTTATGGGGGTTTGGCGAATACGTGGGATTACGGTCCACTGGGTGTTGAACTCAAAAACAACATCAAACGCGCATGGTGGAAAAAATTCGTGCAAGAATCCCCGTACAACGTCGGTCTTGATGCAGCGATTCTGATGAACCCGCAAGCATGGGTGGCATCCGGTCACGTAGGCAACTTCAACGATCCGATGATCGATTGCAAAAGCTGCAAAGCCCGTCATCGTGCAGATAAATTGATCGAGAACAAGCTGGCGGAAAAAGATATCGAAATCATCGTGGACGGCATGACCTTTGACGATATGATGAAGCTGATCGTGGATAACGAGATCGTTTGTCCAGATTGCGGAAGCAAGGATTTCACGGATATTCGTCAATTCAACCTGATGTTCAAAACGTTCCAAGGCGTAACAGAAGCCAGTTCCAATGTGGTGTACCTGCGTCCGGAGACGGCACAAGGGATTTTCGTCAACTTCAAAAACGTACAGCGCACGATGCGCAAAAAACTGCCATTCGGTATCGGCCAAATCGGCAAAAGCTTCCGTAATGAAATCACGCCAGGCAACTTTACGTTCCGTACGCGTGAATTCGAGCAAATGGAGCTTGAGTTCTTCTGTAAGCCAGGAGAAGACATGAAATGGTTCGAGTACTGGAGAAGCTTCTGTCACAACTGGTTGTTGTCGCTGGGCGCTAAGCCAGACAATCTTCGTCTGCGTGATCACAACGAAGATGAGCTTTCCCACTACAGCAATGCTACTACAGATATCGAATACAAATTTCCATTCGGCTGGGGCGAGCTGTGGGGTATCGCTGATCGTACCGATTTCGATTTGAAACAGCACATGGAGCATTCCGGTGAAGATTTCAATTACATCGAACAAGATACGAATGAGCGTTATGTTCCTTATTGTATCGAGCCTTCACTAGGTGCTGACCGGGTTACATTAGCACTGTTGATTGATGCTTTCGAAGAGCAGAAGCTCGAAGGTGACGACAGCCGTACGGTTCTTCATTTCCACCCGGCGCTTGCACCGGTTAAAGCAGCTATTTTCCCGCTATCCAAGAAATTGAATGAAGGCGCACAAGCCGTATTTGCCGATCTTGCGAAGCATTTCATGGTGGATTACGATGATACAGGATCCATTGGCAAAAGATATCGTCGTCACGATGAAATCGGTACGCCATTCTGCATCACATACGATTTCGAGTCCGAAACCGATGGTCAAGTAACGGTTCGTGACCGTGATACGATGGAACAAACTCGGATGCCGATCTCCGAATTGAAAGCCTTCATCGAGAACTCACTTCAATTTTAATAGCCAAACCCCCTGTAAGCACGCATTGCTGCGTGAATGCAGGGGGTTTTTCATAGTTAGATGACATAGTCAAGGATTTCGCTATAGGGGAGGTATCGTTCTACTTGTCGAAGGGGCGGACTATAGACATGGATCGAAATGGCCGCTTCTGAGCTAGGATTGCTCAGCTGATGAATTTGCTCGGAGGGAGCTGTGAAGTATTCTTTTGCGTTAATGGCATCCTCAGTGTCGGCCACAGGGTACCCTTCACAATCCAAATGAAATTTGGTGTTGATTAAGGAGCCTTGTGTTAAATAGGCAACTCCGATGGATTGACCGTGATTGTGGATAGCAGTAGCTTCAAATGCTGGAATATGGATAACGATCACTTCTAAGTTTGTAGCGCTATAAATGACATTTCGGCCATAAGCCAGATGCTCTGGTTCTGTTTTATATTTCGGGACCTCATGGAGCAAGCTTTCGATGGATGTCATCGCTGCTTGAAGTTGTTCAAGCGATGGCTCCTGCAATTTACAGAATGACTGTTCAATTGCTTTCAATAATGTCATGGTTTTCCGCCTCCTAGGCATTGTTTCTTTATCACGAAAAATTAGTCAAGCGATAAGAAATATTTATATATCATATGCGCGCAACGTTCAAAGTGTTAGGGAGTTTGTTGATGCAACAAAAAAGGCGATTGGAACATAGCAGTCTTTCACAACTGCCGAATCCAACCGCCTAATTTAAATTGCAAATGGTTCATGGGGGAGACTGTACGCGGAAAGGAGGCATACGTCTTCCATCTATATCCGTACGATTCCGCCAAGGCTCCAACCTCGAGAAGCTGCCCGCTTTTCTGAGAAACGTAGGGATCATAAGCTAATGCGACGACAGCCCGTCCCATATATTCAACGGATTCTGTCGGATGCAAAGCTTCAACAAGCAAGGGCGATACCACGGCCGCTGCCGCGACTAGCGCCAGTAACTACAGCGATTTTCCCATGCAAGCTTTTCTTGGGATTCATGCAAATGCTTAACGTTGACAATAGTTGTCATGGTATTTCAAGTTATGTTGGGGCCGTATGCATGCTGCATGGCATGAATCTGCTCGCGAATCCATTGCACCATTTCTAGCGGCTCCTCGACAACCGCTTCTTTGCCCAGACTCAAATAATATTTGGAAAAATAATGTAAGTTGCTGGGATGGAACTCGGTGATGAGCAAACCGCTGCCGTCTTCCTTGTGTTCGAGGTTCTCATCCAGCCCGTTGCTGCGTTCATAAGCTCTTACGCCATCGGGAGTCAGCCTGACTTTCAGCTTCAAATAGGAAGCCTCTGTCGTCATGTCTTGTCCTGCTTTGAGCCAGTCGCCTAGCGTATAGTGCTGGAAGCTTTGGCGTGGATGGTCGGCTTCAGCGTTCTCAAGGGCTAGGATGCGATCCGCGCGAAATAGGAGAATGGCTTCCTTCCGAAAGCAAAAGGAGGGGAAGTACCAGAAGCCATTCGAGGAATAAATGCCGACAGGCTGCACAACTCGCTCGGTAACCCCTTCTTTGGAGGAATAAGTAAGGTGCAGAGGCTGCTCTGCGATCGCTGCTTCCAATAATTGCTCCAGGAAGGGGGAGCTTTGCGTTCGAGTTGGAGTCCAGAAGGAGACACGATCCTTCATAGCATCTATACGCGCCTTCGTATCTGACGGGAGATAGTGATAGAATTTATTCAAGGCTGTTGTTGATTCTGCTGCAAAAGGGAGCGCTCCATAAAACTGGAGCGACTGAAAAGCGAAGAACATGGCAGCGGCTTCTTGTTCCGAGAAGAGGATCGGCGGGAGCATCCTCTTTTTCAATAAACGGTAGCCCCCATGCGGGCCAAATTCCGTATAAAGCGGCATGCCAAGTTCGCTCAGCTCTTGCAAATAACGGTGCATGGTCCGCTCCGATACTTGGAATTCGTCAGCCATTTCCTTGGTGGTAAATTGCATGCGTTCGTTTACGGCCATCATGAGTTGAATCAATCGCTGTGTTTTGTTCATTGCTTTGATTTCCTCCGAATGTTAGACAATTGTGCCCATCACTTCTTTCATGGTAGACACGAAAGCTTCCGCTGCTTTAGAAATGTATCTGCCTTTGCGATACGCAATTACCAGGGTCCGCGTTGGTCTGTCTTCAAGAGTTAGATGGACAGGGAACAGCTCGCTGAAGCTTCGCTTCGAGATTAAGTAAGGCACGAAAGCAATGCCCATACCGGCTGCTACAAGCGATTGCACGGTTTCCATGTTGCTGGATTCGAAAACGATATTTGGCGTTATGCCGGCTTCTTGGCATAATTCCAGCGTCAGCTTGCGAAAGCCCTGCCCTTTTTTCAAAGCGATAAAGGCTTCCTTCTCGAGCTGTTTGATGCGTATCGGCTCATTGCTAGCGGCTAAAGGGTGCTTCGGTGGTACGGCAAGGACGATTTCTTCCTCCAGCAAGGTTTCGTAGACGAGCGATTCCTCGCGCAGGGGTAGAGAGAGCAGGGAAATATCTGTTTGACCGTTCATAGTTAAAGTTTCTAAGTTTGCCGAGGTTTCCTCTACGAGCGAGATCTCGATATCCGGATAAGCAGCTTGAAAGGCAGGTACAACCAAAGGCAGTATCGTCGACCCCGTAATTGGCATGCTGCCGACAACGAGGCGGCCTTTTTTCATTTGCGAAATATCTTCCATTTCCTTCTTGAGCTGTTCAACCATATCGAGAATTTTTTGTGATTTCTCTACAAAAAGGGCTCCAGCGTGCGTGAGTTCAACCGAATTCGTACTGCGCTGAAAGAGAAGGACGCCTATTTCTTTCTCAAGCTTGGATAATTGCTGGCTAAGCGAAGGCTGGGCGATGTGAAGCTTTTCCGCGGCGCGCGAGAAATTTCGCTCAATCGCAATTTGAATCGCATATTGAAGTTGACGTAATTCCATGGATAGATCATCTCCTGAAAAGTAATCATATAAGCTGTATTTGATTGGTTCTACCTATAATGCTTATCCTTACTATATCAGATAATGACCATTTCCACGCAAAAAGCAGTCTGCGGATAAGTTCCACAAACTGCTTTAGGCTGGTTATTTGTAAATTGAAGGCATCCTATTGTTATCAATTGCTTCTTCTTCCTGTTACCAAATTAAATATTAATGATATCAAGGCCAAGACAAGAAGCAGATGAATCAAACTCCCGCCAATTCCAAACCCCATTCCCAAAGCCCACATCACAAGTATAATAACGAAAATTGTCCAAAGCATAGAAACACACATCCTTTTCATACTGGTATAATTGCTTATACTAGACTCTAACCACCTATTTCGATTTTCAAACACTCATAGACGGAGAGATAGCTTTGTGAGAGGGAGCGGAAGACAGTTGGCAGCAGGGTTATACCTGTCATTTTGTTTAGACACACTTTATCGCCGCGCGTTGGCTTGAGTCGCTTGAGTATGCCCATGCTGGCAGAGTGCCTTAGGCTCGTCCGTTTGTTTCGCATAATTCCTGCGTATATGCATCCTTTTTGGCTTGGGAACGGGGGAAATAGGGAAAAGCCTGCGATTATGCATCCTTTTGAGAGCTTTTTTCGATTTCAGGTTGGAAAAGCTTGAAAAGCCTGCATAATCGCAGGCTTTTTGGTGTTTTCACCCGATTTGATCGAAAAAGCCTGCACTTTGGCAGGCTTTCATAATCGGTGAGTCACGCATAATACCTATAGCTGGTATAATCGCTAACCTTGGTTTTGAGCGCCTGGTTATTATTGCTAAAGATAACAAATGATTAGTTAAATGTTGGAGTGAGTAGAGTGGCTGGAGCTACTGGAGTGACTGGGGGATTGGAGTAGCTGGAGTGCTGGAATTACTGGAGTTATTGGAGTGGCTGGAGTGACTGGAGTGGTTGAAGTGGTTGAAGTGGTTGAAGTGGTTGAAGTGGTTGAAGTGTCTGGAGTGATTGGAGTAACTGGAGTAACTGGAGTAACTGGAGTGTCTGGAGTGACTGGAGTGACTAGAGTGGTTGAAGTGATTGGAGTAGCTGGAGTGTCTGGAGTAACTGGAGTGATTGGAGTAGCGGAGTGTCTGGAGTAACTAGAGTGACTGGAGTGGCTAGAGTATCTGGAGTAGCTAGAGTGACTAGAGTGGTTAAAGTGTCTGGAGTAACTGGAGGGACTGGGGTGGTTGAAGTGTCTGGAGTAGCTGGAGTGGCTTGAGTATCTGGAGTGATTAGGGTGATTGGAGTAGGAGTGGTTGAGCCGCTGAAGTCGCTTAAGGCTCTGCCCAAGTTGTGAGTTTTACTTCACGTCCGTTTATTTCGCATAATTCCTGCGAATATGCATCCTTTCGAGGTCTTTTTTCGATTCTAGGATTGAAATCCTTAAAAAGCCTGCACTATCGCAGGCTTTCTGGTGTTTTCACCCGATTTAATCGAAAAAGCCTGCACTATCGCAGGCTTTCTGGTGTTTTCACCCGATTTAATCGAAAAAGCCTGCACTTTTGCAGGCTTTCATAATCGCTGGGTAGCGGAATTCGCCTATAAGGTGTCGTGCTCGTTAACGATGGCGTTGGCTCAGCGCCATTCAATCCCACCGCCAGCTTTTCCCGTAAATAGTAGTCCTAGAGGCTCCTTATTCTATTGAAATGCGAGCATTCTTCAGCTTTACATCAAATGAGGCTGTCTCGCTAGTTTTTTTACTAGATTAGCAATTAAACAAAAGCCTTAGCTAGGAAAAAAGCTAAGGCAGCCTTTTGTTAAAACAACATTATTACCATGCAAAAGCCATTGTAATGATAACTAAAAGAATAAAGAGAACTAAAACTTCAGCTACATTATTACGACGGTGCCCTTCTGTTACTGCTACTCCCATATTCATATCACTCCTTTGAAAGGATTAACTTACACAATATATTATGTCAGTAATTATCCTTTGTTTGGACGTATGTTTAAGTTAAATGCCTTATATTCATATAAAGAAGTTGCTGCTGTGGGGCAATAGTTTGCATTTACGAGAATTAGCCATTGATAATTCCTTATTTATAAGTCTTCAGTGGAGAATACCCTAATATTACTATAGTCTATTCCTATCAAGCTTATAGTTATTATATCTTGGAGCAATGACGAGTTCCGTGTTAAACTACGTTATGAGGGTAAGACAAGAACAAAAAGAGCGGATAATGACAAGAGGTGACTGGATATGAGTAAAAAGACAATGTTTGAGAAAATCTGGGATAATCACGTAATTAACCAGGAAGAAGGCAAGCCTAGCGTTATCTATATTGACTTGCAGCTAGTGCACGAAGTAACTTCTCCACAGGCGTTCGAAGGACTTCGCTTATCGGGTCGTAAAGTTCGCAGACCTGATCTGACTTTTGCAACAATGGATCATAACGTACCAACGAAGGATCGCTTCAACATCACAGATCCAATTTCCAAACAACAAATTGATACGCTTTCCCAAAACTGCCGTGATTTCGGCGTTACGTTGTTCGACCTAGACAGCATCGACCAGGGTGTCGTGCACGTTATGGGTCCAGAACTTGGCCTTACACACCCAGGTAAAACGATCGTTTGCGGCGATAGTCATACTTCGACTCACGGTGCGTTTGGTGCGCTTGCTTTCGGTATCGGAACAAGTGAAGTTGAACACGTGCTTGCTACGCAAACGCTGCAACAATCCAGAGCGAAATCTTTGGAAGTGCGTATTACAGGTAGCTTGAAACCAGGCGTTACAGCCAAAGATTTGATCTTAGGCGTCATTGCCAAATACGGCACTGATTTTGCAACTGGTTATGTTATTGAATACACAGGCGAAGCAATCCGTGGTCTTTCCATGGAAGAGCGTATGACCGTTTGTAACATGTCCATTGAAGGTGGAGCAAGAGCAGGTTTGATTGCTCCTGACGCAACGACTTTCAACTATCTGCGTGGTCGTGAGTATGTACCGCAAGGTGCTGATTTCGATGCAGCGGTAGCAGAATGGGCTACGCTTGTTACTGACGAAGGCGCTGAATATGATTGGGTATTGGAATTTGACGCGGATACGTTGATCCCGCAAGTAACCTGGGGAACTAGCCCAGGCATGGGTACTGGCGTTAACGCACTTGTTCCGGATCCACAAAGCTTCGAAACCGAGAATGAACGCAAAGCTGCTGAAAAAGCGCTTGAATATATGGATTTAACACCAGGCACACCGATGACGGACCTGAAAGTTGATTATGTTTTCATCGGCTCCTGTACGAACGGTCGTATTGAAGATCTTCGTGCCGCTGCCAAAATTGCTCAAGGCTACACTGTTGATCCTAGCGTGACCGCGATCGTCGTTCCAGGCTCAGGCCGTGTGAAAATTCAAGCTGAAAAAGAAGGCTTGGACAAAATATTCTCAAACGCAGGCTTCGAGTGGCGCGATGCAGGATGCAGCATGTGTCTGGCGATGAACCCAGACGTACTGCAACCAGGTCAACGTTGTGCATCCACATCCAACCGTAACTTCGAAGGTCGTCAAGGCCGCGGCGGACGCACGCATCTGGTTTCACCAGCTATGGCTGTTGCTGCAGCGATCAAAGGTCATTTCTACGATGTTCGTGATTGGGAAATCAAAGAATACCAACAAGCTTAATTTTGGTTGATTAAGGAGAATGAAAACATGGAAGCTTTGAAACAACATACAGGTCTAGTTGGTCCCGTGGACCGTGTAAACGTAGATACAGATGCTATTATCCCTAAGCAATTTCTTAAAAGAATCGAGCGTTCCGGCTTCGGGCAATTCCTTTTCTTCGAATGGAGATGGGATGAAGCGGGGAATGTTATTGAGAGTTTCCCTTTGAACCAAGAACGTTTCCAAGGAGCATCGGTCTTGCTCTCCAGAGCCAACTTCGGTTGCGGATCTTCCCGTGAGCACGCGCCTTGGGCGATTCAAGATTTTGGATTCCGCGTTATTATCGCACCTTCCTACGCGGATATTTTCTACAACAACTGTTTTAAAAACAGCATTTTGCCAATCAAGCTATCGGAAGAGCAAGTGGATGATCTATTTGCCCGTACAGCGAAATATGATGGCTACAAGCTGAGTGTCGATCTTGAAAACAACAAGCTGACAGATGAGCATGGCTTGGAAATTACGTTCAACATTGACGAGCACCGTCGTCAATTCTTGCTGCAAGGCTTGGATGACATCGGTCTGACGCTGCAGCATGAAGACAAAATCACTGCCTATGAGCAAGCTCACCAAAAACGTTTAGCTTACAAATAAGCTTTAACTGATAGCGTAATTCATGGGAATTTCCATGGATTGCGCTTTTTTGCAGGTTCGAAACCTGCTATGAGACAACAACCCGTTGGCCGATCAGCCAATGGGTTGTTTTTTTCGTTCTATTTTGCAACTTTTGGTAGTTTGCTACGTCTAATAGATTACCAGATTGTCGAACGAACGGAGGTTTTGCTGTCGGGAGAGTGCCTAATTTGATATAATTGACATGCTGCTGCTAGATTTAAAAGATAGATTTCCAAATGACAAAGCTAATATCCACAATTCCGACATTACATAGAGGTGAATGATGAAATTTCCTGCATTTTGTTTATTCTTGTTTGTTTGCATGCTGCTCCTGCCAACTTATGCGCTTGGCGCAGAATCCCCCGCTGCTATTAAACTTTTTATGAATGAGAAAAGATTGACTTCTACGGAAGTAGAACCCCGCATCGTTAGTGGAAATACCATTGTGCCTGTGCGAATTATTGTTCAAGAAATCGGAGCCAAAGTAACGTGGGACCCAGCTGCCCGCAAAGTGACGATTGTCAAGGATGATGTTAATATCCAACTGGTCATTGATAACAAGACTGCCGTTATCAACGGCAAAAAAGAAACGATGGAAGTAGCGCCGATCATTGAAAATGGAAATACCATGCTGCCTCTTAGTTTCATTGGTTCCAGAATGGGTATTGAATTTAAGTGGGACGCGTTAACGTCTTCCGTCCATATGTTCAAAAAAGATGATACCGACTCCAAACCAGTAACGGCTCCTGTTGACAAAGGGGATGGGAATCAGCCGGGGACTTCGAAACCGACAGCGCCGCCAACAGTGGCGCCAACGAAACCAACTTCACCCCCAACTGTGCCTACAACTTCACCCCCAACTGCACCTCCAACTGGGGATGAGAACGGGATAAAGCCACCTGATCCCAATGTTCATTTGTTGAACTTGATTCAGCTTACGGAAAAGGATTTGATTGTGAACGCCAAGGACGGAGCGCTAACGCCAACCGTGTTAAAATTATCCAATCCCAATAGAATTGTATTCGATTTCCCGAATACGAAATTGGATGAATCCCTCCAGAAGCTGCTTGTTAATAATTCCGGTGAATTACCGTCCAAGCACCCGCTAGTTCAGAAAGTGCGTTTTTCCAATTTCGCGGATAACCCTGCTACCGTAAGGATTATTCTTGATTTGAAAGCACCAGCGGACTATAAGTCACAAACTTCAAAACTTCCTAATCAATGGACAGCTACGATAGCTGAACACCAATTAACGGTCGTTATTGATGCTGGACACGGTGATCAAGATCCGGGAGCTCTGTCCATTACCGGAAAGCACGAGAAGGAATTTACACTTGCAACAGCGAAGAAGGTAGAGAAGCTGCTTGCTCAAGATAAGCGGGTTGTTGTGATGATGACGAGATCCGATGATACGTTCATACCTCTGGATAACCGAGTTTCTTTTGCCAATGACAACATGGTAGATCTATTCCTCTCCATTCATGGGAATAGTGCCAAATCAACCGTAACAGGAACGGAAACGTATTATAACAGACCGGAAAGCATAGATTTTGCCAATGTCGTGCATGAGAAAGTGGTGGCAGCGACGGGATTCCCTGATCGCAAGGTACGCCAAGCGGATTTTCGCGTAATTACCAAAACAACAATGCCAGCTGTCCTGGTAGAAGTGGGATATTTGTCTAATAAAAGTGATGAATCTGCCATGTACAAAGAAGCTTTTCAAGACAAAGTAGCCGCTTCCCTCGTAGCTGCAATCAAAGAATATTTGAACCTCAAATAAGAGACGAGAGCTTATATGCAGCTTTCGAAGTTAGTTTTGCTATGCAAAACGCTAAGGAGTGAGTGAGATGACCAAAACAAGACGCCTGTTCCATGGGGTTCTGCTTGTAAGTGCCATCACGTTATCGTTAACTGCCTGTGGTCAGAAGCCGCAAATGATAGGTGGAGCTACACCTCCAACTACGGATGCGCCTCTAGCAACACCGGTGGCACCAAGTCCTACACCAATCCCGTCCCCAACACCTGATCCGTTGAAACAGAAGACGGTGAAAGCTTTTTACAGTGATCAGGACGAGATGAAGCTTGTTGAAAAAGAAGTCACAATCAGCTACAAGCTGGATTCCGATGTCTATGAAGCCGCTTTGAAGGCGCTCAAAAAGAGTGATGATCCGAAAGCCGTTTCGTTATTTGACGATTTGACATTCACGAGCATAGCTTTTGACAAAGCTAAGGGTGAACTTAAAATCGATCTCAAATTCGGACCTAAGACACAACTAGGCGCCCCGGGCGAGGAGTTGTTTTTGCAAGCTTTGAAGAAAACCGTTTTTCAATTTCCGGAAGTGAAAACCTTGTATGTCCTGAAAGACGGCAAACAAGTCGATAGTTTAATGGGTCATATAGAGCTTCCGTATCCGATTAAACGACCTAACTAAATGGAGTAGCAGAGGAGTCAATATCAACGATGAAAAATAAGAAATTGGCAAGTGCAATTGTAAGTTCATTAATCGTAACAAGTCTTGCGGGAACGCCGGCATTGGCTGCAAATACGACGCCAAACTCAACATCCCCAGCTAATAATGTGAAAACTTCTTTTCCAGATGTGAGTTCAGACTATTGGGGCATTCGTCATATTTCCAAACTAGCTTTAGAGGGCGTTATTGATGGATTTGAGGACGGAGCCTACCGCGCTGAAAATTCGGTTACGCAGCAGGATGTACTGATTATGGCAACGCGCATGATGGGCCTTCAAGGTGATGTCGATGCCATGACGAATTCAACGATTTTCCCTGACTTCATGTTAGTGGATAATTATGCACGCAATTATGTCGCTATCGCTCTTCAGAAAGGCTTAATCACCAATGAAGAAGAGAAACAAAGAAGCCTGGATGAGAAGTCCAAAGAAAAGTGGGGCGAACGGAAAGCAACCCGAGAATGGGTAGCTGAAGTCGTGGTCCGTGCAATTGGCAAAGGTGCGTTAGCTCAAAGCATGTCAACGACGCCAACTACGTTTAAAGATAATAATTCCATTAGCAGCACAACGTTAGGGTATGTGAATGCGGCGGTTTCGCTGAAAATCGTAGATGGCTTTGAGGATGGCAGCTTTCAGCCTAAAGGTGTTGTCACGCGCGCACAAATGGCAGCGTTTCTGAGCCGTTCTCAGAAGAATTTGGCTACACTGCCATCGCGTGTCGTCAAAGGCTATTTAACCTCGCTAACAAGCGGCAGTATTGGTCTTATGGATAAAGACGGCAATACAAGCACATACAAACTGTCGTCAAACGCTGTATTCTACGGCAACAAGAATGACACGGCAATTGAAGCGAATACGAATACGTTTCAGGAAACATATGAAGTGTCTATCGTTCAAGTAAATGGAACAGCTTACTATGTGGAAATTCTCAGCGATGAGCTTCAACTG
The DNA here is from genome assembly GCF_002027705.1 of Paenibacillus ferrarius. Taxonomy (GTDB): domain Bacteria; phylum Bacillota; class Bacilli; order Paenibacillales; family NBRC-103111; genus Paenibacillus_E; species Paenibacillus_E ferrarius. The sequence continues at coordinate 58,153 of NZ_MBTG01000066.1, forward strand.
GATATCAAAGAAGGCAAGCTGCTCAAGCTGAATTTGGGGACGATGAAAGCTACGCTCGATGACTACGAAAGTTATGATCTGGCTACAGACGTTAGCATAACCGATACAAAAGGTCGTGGAATGAGCCTTGGAGAGATTGTCCCGGGCAGTACACTTCAACTGCGTAAAAGCAAGATTGTAAAAACGGATAAATATACATCTGTTGTTGTAAAGCAGGTTCCCGTTAACAAGACAGCAACAGGTACCATCCAGAACATTAACAAAGATACGATGCAAGTTACCCTTCTGGAATTAACTTCCGGTGAAGCTGAAACGTATACTTTCTCCAGCAGTTTGATTGCAACGTTGGCAGATAACAGTTTAGTCGATATTAATTCCTTGCATGTTGGGGACACGATTGATTACACTGTCAAAAACAGTGAGGCTGTTAAGATTGTTGTTAAAAAACAGGCAGACGTTGGTGTCAGCATAGAGGGAACGCTTAAAGGGCTAAGTGATGATAAAACTTATCTGACAATTACTAAGACATCAGGCTCCGCGCTTGCCGCCTATTTACTTGCAGATAATGTCCAAGTTCAAATCAATGGTTTAACGTCGCCTAGTATCTATGACATTGCTCCTGGCGATCAGTTGAAGCTTGATGTACTGAATAATAAGGTTACCTTAATAACGGTGACGAATCGTTCGATTGATAATTTGTACTTTGCCAAAATTGACAACTATAATGCAACGTCGAAATTACTAACCGTTATTGATAACATGGGTATTCCGCACGCTTATAAATTAACGGATACGGTTTCTATTTCTTACGCGGGGCAAACACTTCCCTTCTCAAATTTCAACAGTACATTTACTGCTGGGAAATATGTTGATTTATTAGTTTCTAAGAGCAACGTAACACAAATTAAAATGTCCCAACAGCTGGATGGTGCGCTGACACAATTAAATCTGCAAACCAACGATGTTACGTTGAAAACAGACAGTGGTCAAAGCTTGACGTTCAAGCTTACTTACGCGCCGCAAGTCGAACTGGCTAATAAGCAGAACAGCAAATTGTCTGATTTAAAAGTAGGCGATAATGTAAGCTTAATGCTCAGCTTTGATCAAAATATTGTCACGAAAATTGTGACAAGCAAGATGGGACTTTATAAAACAGCGATTGTAAACATCAACAGCAAACAACTTACGGTGACCGATGAGGCGAATAACTCGTATACGATTTCCTTAGAGGGTGTTCCAATTGTCAAAGCAGACCAAACTTCAGGAGCGATTTCCGATTTCGCCATTGATGATTACGTGAGATTAACGTTCAAAGGGCTTGCTGTTTTGAAAGCAGAAATCAATAGCCCAATTCGCGGTAAAGTAACAGGTGTCAATGCAGCTAGCATGAGTTTAACGGTTCAGGATTTCGCAGGCAGAAATCAAGTCGTTAGCGTGGGCAGCAACTATGGCGTCAAGATGAACGGTGGTTTGGATCTTAGCTTCGCTTCCATCAAAGTTGGCGATCGCGTTCAGGTGATGAAGGATGCGAGTGACAAGGTGATTATTCAAGTTGCTGCTGCCTTAAAGCGTGAAGTGGACAATTTTAATAGCATCGTAAATCAATTTAATTTCAAATCAACAAGCGCCGGAGACAAAACGTCCTATAATCTTTTCCCAAGAGCGTATTACCATAAAGGGACAGATGTTGTGGTTCCAACTGCTTTTGTAAGTGGAGATCAAGTCATGATTTATGTCCTGGATAATAAAATTGTCGAGATTGAAAAATAAGCTTTGAACAAATTTGATTGCTTATCCGTCTGTAAATTAGAAGCAAAACTTCTATGACAGGCGGATTTTTATTCATTTTAAAAATAAATATGGCATTTTTTTAGAAAATGTTCGCATTTTGACGCTTTCAAGCATTGATTCTACCCGCACAATTCGATAAACTGGAGAATATTACGTCCCTAAGGAAGTAAAGACATGACGCAGAAGATTGTAAGGCATATTTTGGATACCATCGCTGATCTCTTTCCGGATGCACATTGTGAGCTGCGCCACAGCAACCCTTTCGAACTTACGATAGCGGTACTGCTATCAGCGCAATGTACCGATGAAACCGTGAATAAGGTGACATTGGATTTATTTCAGAAATATAAGACGCCTGAGGATTATCTGGCTGTTCCGCTTGAGGAGCTTGAGCAAGATATTCGACGGATTGGACTATTTCGAAATAAGGCAAGTAATATTCAAAAATTGTGTCGACTGTTACTGGACAAGTTTGATGGCGAAATTCCAGAAAAACACGAGCAATTGGTCGAGCTTCCTGGCGTAGGCCGCAAAACCGCTAATGTCGTCGTATCGAATGCTTTTGGTGTCCCTGCTATTGCGGTTGACACACATGTTGAGCGAGTCTCGAAAAGGCTGGGATTGGTTGGCTGGGACGACTCGGTACTAGAGGTTGAGAAGAAGCTGATGAAGAAGGTTCCGCGAGAGGAATGGACACTAACCCATCATCGTCTAATCTTTTTTGGTCGTTATCACTGTAAAGCACAGAACCCGATGTGCACGGTATGCCCTTTATTGGATGTATGCCGTGAGGGCAAGAAGCGTATGAAATCAGGCCCAATTAGGAAAACTATTACAAACAAATGATATGCAGACAAAGGATGGGATTTAAAATGAAATGCATCGCCGTATACACCAATAGTTTTGAACTGTTCTCTGATATTTTTGAACAAGTGATTAATACACCATTAGCCGATAATGAGGAAAAAGTCATTGAAGGTGTAACAGTCAGTGAATCAGGTGAGGTTCCTCAGAATTACATAGACAAAATGAAAACAAAAACTGAAGTTGTTGTCATGAAAGTAAGGGATTCAGACATTACAATTTTGCAACACCGCGATGTTTTTGAAATTTTCTTACCGGAAAAAGAAAAAGCCGTCATGTCCTAAACAACGAAATCTCCCTTTGGGAGATTTTTTTCTGTGTCGTGAAGGACACGTTTAGCTAGAACGGTGAATAAGGAGCGGAATGGACGAATGACGCAAGCGATAGATACAAGTATCTCGGTGATGCCGGATGCGATCAGGAACATGCAGGTTACAATGCAAACAGCAGGTGATCTTGACAATGCGAATAAATTAGGGCAATTGCTTGACAAAATTCAGTCTGGACGCATGAATATTGCCTTCTGTGGGCATTTCTCAGCTGGGAAATCCACTTTGATTAATCAACTGTGCGGGCACGCTTTGCTGCCTTCCAGTCCTATTCCAACAAGTGCGAATATCGTAAGCATACGCAATGGGGCACCGGGCGCTCATGTTAGTCATCGCTTGCGAAATGAGGATGCAGGGGTACACGCGAAGCAAACGACAATTGCTCTGGAAGAGCTGGATGCTTATTGTGTCAATGGGACGGATATTGAAACGGTAGAGATCACCTATCCGATTGCTTTTTTGGGCGAGCATACGGCGCTGCTGGATACCCCTGGAATTGATTCAACGGATGATGCCCATCACCAATCCACAGAGTCGGCCTTGCATTTGGCTGATGTGGTGTTCTATGTGATGGACTACAACCATGTGCAGTCGGAAGTTAATCTCGCGTTCACGAAAAGGATGAAAGAATGGGGCAAGCCTCTCTACCTGATTGTCAATATGATTGACAAACACAAGGAATGGGAGCTGCCTTTTGCACAGTATCAAGAAGGGACGAAGCAAGCCTTTTTGAGCTGGGGCATCGAGCCGGACGGCCTACTGTTCGTTACGATGAAGGAGCCGAGCCATCCGCATAATGAGTATGCGAAATTGCAATGGCTGCTTAGCCGTTTGATTGAGCGCGGTGATGAGCTGCGCAGCTACAGCATCGACGCTTCCGCGCGTTATTTGGCAGCGGAGCACGGCAAGTGGCTGGCTGAACAGCATGAGCCGCTCAAGGCGGAGCTTATGGAGCAAATCAGCCAAGAAGGCGACGTGCAGGAGATTCAGGCGCAAAGTGCTGCGAAGCAGGCGGAGCTTGCGGCTTTGAAGGGGCTGCCGGAAGCTTTGACGGCAAGCTTGCGCAAGGAAGTTGGCGTGATCATCGAGAACGCCAATATTACACCGGCTTTGACCCGGGATCAGGCGCACTCGTATCTGGAGAGCCGCAAGCCAGGGTTCAAAGTTGGTTTCTTCTCGCGAGCCGCACAAACGGCTGCAGAGACGGAGAAACGGTTAGCTTCGTTTCAAGCAGATCTAGCTGAGCAAGTAGAAGCGCAGATCGACTGGCATCTGCGTGATGCTTTGAAAAAGGCTGCGCAGAGCAATGGGCAGTTCGATACGGCGCTTATTGCGCAGATTGAAGCCATTCAAGTTCCTGTGACAACGGCATGGTTGGCGTCACAAGTGAATGCCGGCGCTACTTTCGGCGGTGAATATACGCTGAATTATATGAAACAGGTGTCATCGGACATTAAGCAGCAATATCGCAAAATGGCTTTTGCGGTCATTGATCTGCTGGCGGATGCTGTCCGCGAGCATTCTGCGCAAGCGATCGCTGCGCTTGCCGCAGAGCTTGACTCGCTTGGCGTTCGCCTAAGCGCGAGCAGGGAACTGCAGCGCCTCGAAGATGCCGAGGCGGCAGGTACCGCCCAGCTGCTGGCTATGGCCAGCTGGCGGAAACCCGCTGCGCCGGCGCTGCCGGACGCGCAGCTGTACACAGCCATGGAGGAGACGGCAGCCGCCCCGCTTAGCGGGGGGCTGGTCGGTGACTCCGTCACCTGCTCGCCTATGCATCCAAGTCTGGCCGCAACCTCCATGGATAAGATACTGCAGGCCGCCGCGACAGCGTCAGCGGCCGCAGGCGCCACGGCTGCCCCTGTGGAGGCAGCCGCTGCTCCAGCGCCTACCGCGTTCACCTCAGGTGAACACGGCAGGCGCATGGAGCGCAAGGCCGCCGACTTGCAGGCGGCCTCGAGCCTCATCGACGCTTTGCCGTCGATGAAGTCGATCGCGCGCTCCATGCGCGATAAATCGGAACGTCTGCGGCAGCGGACGTTCACGATCGCCTTGTTCGGCGCTTTCAGTGCCGGCAAATCCTCTTTCGCGAATAGCTTGATTGGCGAAAGAGTGCTGCCGGTCTCGCCGAACCCGACGACGGCGGCGATCAATAAGATCATGCCGCCGCAAGAAGGATGGCCGCATGGTACGGCCAAGGTGAAGATGAAGAAAGCTGACGCGATTCAGGAGGATGTCCTGTATTCCTTGGAAATTCTAGGCGTGCCGGCCTCAGATATGGCGTCTGCGCTGAAACGCATTAGCGCACTTTCGCCATCGGATGTAACCGCCAAAGGAAAACCGCATTATTCTTTCTTGAAAGCTGTAGAGAAAGGCTGGTCACTGGCAGCGGATCAGTTGGGTTCCGAGCTCAAAATCACAAAAGAAGAATTCCCCAGCTATGTGGCTGATGAATCCAAATCTTGTTTTGTAGAATTTATAGAACTGTATTATTCAAATCCTTTGACGGACCAAGGCATTATTTTCGTCGATACGCCTGGAGCCGATTCGATTAATGCCCGTCATACGGGAGTAGCCTTTAATTATATTAAGAATGCCGATGCTATTCTGTTCGTGACATATTATAATCATGCGTTCTCGCAAGCGGATCGTGAATTCCTTCTGCAGCTTGGCCGCGTCAAGGATAGCTTTGAAATGGATAAAATGTTTTTCATCGTCAATGCCGCTGATCTTGCAGCTAGCCGTGAAGAGTTGGATGGGGTCATTAAACATGTGGAAACGAACTTGCTTCAGCATGGAATCCGAAATCCAAGAATTTATCCGATCTCCAGTTATTTGGCTTCCGAAGGGAAAATAAATGGCGATGAAGCGCTCATTGCACAATCAGGGATTCAGCCCTTTGAGCAGGATTTTGTCAAGTTTACTTTCAACGAACTCAGTGAAGTTGCTGTACATTCAGCTAATTTGGAATTAAATCGTGCGATTGCTACGATGCAGCAATGGCTGGAGCGTGCTCAATCCGGCGAAGCCAATCGGAAGCTTCAGCTTGCTCAGTTGGCTCAGGATGAGCAAGCGGGGGCTGCGCTGTTAGAGAACACGGGCTTTGAAGCCGAGTCAAAAGAGCTGAGGAAAGAGATTCAAGAGCTTTTGTATTATGTGAAGCAGCGCACGATGTATCGCTTCGGAGAGCTGTATAATTACGCCTTCAATCCCTCCACGTTCAGAGATGAGGCGAGAGACCCGAAACAAGCGCTGCAAGCTGCCTGGAATGAATTGATTAGGATGATCGGCTACGATCTGTCCCAAGAAGTTCTGGCAACCACGCTGCGGGTTGAGAATCGGATGAATTTGATTAGCGGCAATCGAGTGAAACGCTGGGATGACCAGCTTCGTGACATCATGGATGGCTACGAAAGCAGCACTTATGAATTAAATTCATTTGCCACGCCGGAAATTAGTGCGAAATTAGAAGTGCCGGATGTTTCCTTGAAATTGCTTCAAGGCCACTTTAAAAATGCGAAGCAGTTTTTTGAAGGGGATGGCAAAAGCAAGCTAAGGGCTGATTTGGAAAATCGCATGACAGCCCCTGTTGCCCAGTTTATGGAACATCGTACTTTGGAGCTTGAGCAAGCTTATGCCAATCAATTGGAAAATTGGCTGCTTCAGCTGAAGAATTTGATGCTTCAGCAGTGGCAAGAACATGCCGAGGGCATGCGTGACGCGCTTGAAATGAAGATTGATTTGGATGAACTAATATCCATTCAGCATCAATTGAAAGCCTTTGTTTCTTGATTTCTGTGAAGGGTTGGTCTCGTTCCTAGGAACTTGGCCAACCCTTTTCCATGCATGCTCATGTAAGGGTTTACATTGGCGGTTATCGGGATGATTTTAAAGAATAGAGGGGATTCCTGCAAGTTTTTGTGAGGTTATGGTCGTTTAAGCGTTTAAATCCTGTTTTCTTCTGATTGCTCGCTCCTAGGGATGGTGTTAAGATTCATTAAGTATTAAAACGCTTACCTAGCTTTTCCAATTTATCCTTCTGAGGAGGGGACCCCCAACGTGGATGTGTTCAGGCAACTGAAGCCGTATTTCTGGCCAGAGAAGAAGTTATTTTTCGGAGCAATTTTATGTTTAGCAATGGCAACAGCGCTTGGCCTGGTTTACCCGAATTTACTTCGGTATTTAATTGACAACGTAATCGCAAAGAAACAATTCGAGCTCGTTCCCAAACTCGCACTAATCGTTGTTTTAGTCGTATCAACCAAAGGGATATTCCAATTTCTACATGGCTTATGTGGAGGCCGCTTGGGGAATCGTGTTGCCTATCACTTACGGAATGCGCTGTACAATAAGCTTCAGTACTTATCCTTCCAATATTATGATCAAGCAAGAACAGGGGATCTGATGTCACGGTTGACCGCTGATTTGGAAGCCATACGGCAATTCATCGGTTTTGGATTTGCCCAACTTCTGAACGTGGTCCTGATGCTGGTGTTCGGGATGGGCATGATGTTCTCGATTAACTGGAAGTTGGCGCTGCTGACCATGATTACGATGCCGTTTCTGGCATTTACCGCCGTGCGCTTTGAAGGGAAAATCCATCCGGCTTTCCGAATGGTTCGTCAATCACTCAGTACGATGACTACCGCGGTGCAAGAAAATATTACAGGGGTACGGACCGTTAAATCCTTTGCCCGTGAGCCTCATGAAGTGACGAAATTCTCAGCCCGCAATGAGGATTACAAAGCAATGAACATCGAAACCTCAGGAATATGGGCCAAATATTTTCCAATCATGGAAATTCTGGCGAACTTGAGTGTTGTTACACTGCTTGGTGCTGGCGGCTATATGGTTATACAAAACACGATCACGCTAGGCGAGCTTGTAGCCTGTTTCAGTCTAATTTGGTACATCATTGGACCTATGTGGGGTCTAGGGTTTCATATCAATAACTTTACGCAAACGAAGGCTTCCGGAGAGAAAATTCTGGAAATCCTGCATCAATATATGCATGTGAAAGATCAGCAGGACGCTATTGCTTTGAACAACGATGAGGTGCAAGGACATGTGCGTTTTGATCATGTGACCTTCGCGTATCCGGAGAAGCAGCCTGCCTTGTATGACTTCACACTGGATGCTCCGCCGGGATCTGTCATCGGGTTGTTAGGAAGCACAGGTTCGGGGAAAACAACGGTTATTTCGCTCTTGATGAGGGCGTACAACGTCAAAGAAGGCAAAGTTGAACTGGACGGCAAAGATATTCGTTCCGTGCAGCTGGAAACTTACCGAAATCAAATTGCGACGGTGTTCCAAGAGACTTTTTTATTCTCCTCAACGATTCGCAACAATATCGCTTACGGACGTAAAGATGTGACGATGGAGGAAATCATCCGCGCAGCAAAATTGTCCAAAGCGCATAATTTCATCATGGAGCTCCCTGAAGGCTATGACACAGTTGTAGGTGAACGCGGCCTTGGTTTATCAGGCGGACAAAAGCAGCGGATTGCAATTGCTAGAGCCTTGCTTAAAGATCCCAAAATACTTGTGCTTGACGATGCAACTAGCGCTGTTGATATGGAAACGGAACACGAAATTCAAGCCGGTTTTGGCGAAGTTATGAAAGGGCGTACAACATTCATTATTGCCCATCGCATTTCTTCTTTGAAGCATGCAGATGAAATTATTGTATTGGATAAAGGACGAATTGTTCAACGCGGTGTCCATCAGGACCTGCTGCAGCAAGAAGGACTTTACCGTCAAACCTATCAGATTCAGTATGCAGACCAGCCTCCGAAGTCAGCTGCCGAGACCCAAGCGGCGGCTGCGAAGGAAACGAATTCCGAGACGTTGCTGGATACTCAACTACATGCAGCTGCGCAAGAAAGAAGGTTAGCACATTGAGTACGAATACAAAGCAAAAGGATGCTTCTGCCGATAAAGAACAATCGCAAGCCGGACAGCGCTTCGTCTATCAAGACGATGAATTGATTGATAAACCGTTTGATTGGGGCCAGTTGAAGCGTTTATTTAGTTACATGAAGCCTTACCGGAAACAAATGCTGCCGATTATTATCATCATGATGCTAGTGGGCGCCATAACCAAATTGACCGTTCCTTTGCTCATTCGCGAAGCGATTGACAAAGCCATCATCCCGAAAGACACTAATTTGCTTATTATCATTGTTGGCATTATGTTCGGCGTCTATCTGATTCAATGGATTGCCAATACGTTTCGCATTAAATTCACGAATATGATTGGGCAGCGCGTTATTTATGACTTGCGTCATGATTTATTCAGTCATATTCAGAAGCTCTCATTCCGTTTTTTCGATACAAGACCTGCCGGATCAGTCCTTGTACGGGTAACGAACTATGTCAACTCGCTACAAGATTTATTTACAAATGGCGTTGTCAATTTACTTATTGACGTGGTTCAGCTTTGTGGGATCATTATTATTTTATTGACCTTTAATTTCAAGCTGGGCGCTGCGATTATCGTAACCGTTCCGATTATGTTTTTTGTGAGTACAAAGCTTCGCAAAAAGATCCGCCATGCCTGGCAGGACGTAACGATGAAACAATCGCGCCTGAATGCTCACTTAAATGAGTGTATTCAAGGCATTCGCGTAACACAAGCGTATAGTCAAGAGAAAGAGAATATCCATTTCTTCACCAAGATGAATATGGTTAATCGTCTGTCGTGGAACAGAGCTTCCATGCTGAACCAATCCTTTGGTCCACTGATCGAAATTACAGGAGCAATCGGCTATTGCATCTTGTTCTGGCTGGGAGCTCATCTTATTCAAACCGAAGAAATCTCCGTGGGCTTGTTGGTTGCGTTCGCTACATATATCGGCTATTTCTGGGAGCCAATTACACGCCTAGGGCAAATGTATTCACAACTGCTCATTGCGATGGCTTCTGCGGAAAGAATCTTCGAATTTATTGATGAGAAGCCAAGTGTGGCTGAGATTGAAGATGCAAAACCATTGCCAAGCATTCAAGGGAATGTGAAATTCGAGAATCTGGTGTTTGAATATGAACCAGGCCGTCCTGCACTAAACGGGATTCAGTTGGATGTACAGGCTGGTCAATCGATTGCGCTCGTTGGGCACACCGGGTCGGGTAAAAGTACCATCATGAACTTACTATGCCGTTTCTATGATCCGAATCAAGGAAGAGTGCTAATCGATGGTCAGGATATCCGTCAGGTTACTATTCAAAGCTTGCGTTCGCAGATTGGCGTCGTGCTTCAGGATACGTTTATCTTCTCGGGTACAATTAGAGACAATATTCGTTTTGGCCGATTGGATGCGACTGACCAAGAAGTTGAACAAGTAGCCAAAGCTGTGCATGCGCATGATTTTATCGTAAGTCTGCCAGGCGGCTATGATACCGAAGTTCAAGAGCGCGGGAACGTATTGTCCATGGGGCAGCGTCAATTAATTTCTTTCGCTAGAGCGTTGCTGGCTAATCCGCGAGTGCTCATTCTGGATGAAGCTACGGCAAGTATTGATACGGACACCGAGCTTAAAATCCAACAAGCGCTTAAGACGCTGCTTGCTGGACGGACATCGTTTATTGTTGCTCACCGCTTATCCACGATACGCAATGCGGACAAGATTGTCGTTCTTGATCATGGACGTATGATGGAGATCGGCAATCATGATGAATTGATGAAAGAACAGAAGATTTATTATGGACTTATTCAAGCGCAATACAAATTTTTGCAGGATGCTGTGTAAAGATTAAGCAAGAAGCTGGTTCGCTGCTGTGGCGGTTAACCAGCTTTTTTGTTACAATGAATACGAACGTATGATCCCTTAACGTGCTAATCTGTTTTGTAGCGTTTGCAAATTTAGGCAAGAAGCTATACTCTTATAGTGAATTATGCCATTTATTCGCAGGAGGGGACTTCATTGAAATCAACTCGTTTCATCTGGGGGGCAATTGGCCTGACCGCAACGATATCCACGATTGTTTTCGCTGTAGGCTTTGCCTATGCTGCGAATCAAATATGGTTTCCCAAAGCATCTGGAGATCTTCAGCTTGTGAACGAAGCGCCGAAGAAAGAATCTATGATTGAAAGCAGAAGCAAGCTTCAAATTGTTGCCTTGGGCGATTCATTGACAGCGGGAACAGGCGACAATACAGGCAAAGGTTATGTTGGCCGTGTTCGTGAGAAGCTGGAGAAGGAAACCGGCAAACCGGTATTTTTGCTTAATAATTTAGCAATTCCTGGCTACAAGAGTGATCAGCTGCTAGCCGATCTTGCCCTCAAAAAGACGCAGGATGCGCTTGCGCAGGCAGACATTATTTTGCTGACCATCGGAGGCAATGATATTTTCGCCGGAGGGGAAGGCCTCTTTACTGGCGAGAACCAAACCGAATTTAACCCTGAAGCCGCAGCCAAACGTGTAGCTCCTGCACTGCTTCAAATGGACAAGATTCTGCAAGCCATTCATCAGGCAAATCCGAAAGCAACCTTGCTCTATGTTGGTCTGTACCATCCATTTCTGGATTTAGATCCAAAAAGAGAAGGTTCGTTAATTGTACAACGTTGGAATGACGGCGTTTTTGGCATGATGAATCGCTATCCGGAGATGGTGATTGTCCCAACTTATGATTTATTTGAACAAAATTTGATTAAATATTTGTCTTCAGCCGATCATTTTCACCCGAACAGTGATGGCTATGAGCGGATTGCTGATCGAATTGTACAAATTCTGAAATAGGAAGGGGAGACCAGAATGAATGGACCGGGAACATCACCAGCCGTTGTGCTATCTGTGAGAAATGTGAAGAAGCGGATAAAAAATAAAGAAATTATCAAAGGGATTTCATTTGATGTCTATGCCGGAGAGATCTTTGGCTTCTTAGGGCCTAACGGATCGGGGAAAACAACAACTATTCGGATGCTTGTTGATCTTATTCGTCCAACGGAGGGAACGATCCACATTTGCGGGTTTGACGTGCGTAAACAGCATGATCAAGCGATGCAGCAAGTAGGGTGTATCGTAGAGAATCCGGAGCTTTACAGTTACTTGACGGGTTGGGAGAATCTTGAGCATTTCGCCCGAATGCTGCCGGATGTCGATGAGAAGCGAATTCAAGAAGTCGTTGAGATCGTCTCGATGGATCAGCGCATTCATGATAAAGTGCGGACCTATTCCTTGGGCATGCGTCAGCGGCTGGGCATTGCACAGGCACTGCTGGGACGGCCAAGCTTATTAATCTTGGACGAGCCTACGAATGGCTTGGATCCGCAAGGGATCAAGGAAATGCGGGAATTTATTCAGCGTTTGGCTGCGGACGGCTTGAGTCTGTTCGTCTCGAGTCACCTGCTTACTGAAATTCAGCAAATGTGTGATCGTGTTGCGATTATTAGTCATGGCGAGGTTATTCAAGTCGGAGCGGTTCATGATTTAATTGCGCAAGGCGGAAAAGTCGTCTGGACGGTGTCTCCGGCTGAACAAGCTGAGGGGCTTCTACATGCGTCGTCATTAGTTACGGCCATTGAAGCAATCGAACAGGACTCAACGATTCTTGGACAACCTTCGGTTAAACAAATTGTTACACAAATGGATAAAGAACATGTTCCACAGCTAAGTCGGCAATTAATGGAAGCAGGAATTAGCCTGTATGCTGTAGAAATCAAAAATCCAACACTTGAAGATTTGTTCTTAAGCCTAACCGAAGGTGAAACCATTCAATAGGGGGAGGGTGAGAGAAATGCTAATTCTTGTGGATCTTGTCAAAAATGAATGTATCAAGATGATTAAGAAAAAACGTTTTTATGTGATTGTACTCATTCTGCTTGCTCTCATCCCCATGTTCACTTACGCCCAGATGCGTGTTGCCCAAAATACGCAAAAGCAGTTTGGAACAACGGACTGGAAAGCGGATCAGCGTCAGAAAATTGTCGACTGGGAAAAGCGTTTAAGCTCAGCACGAACACCGGATGAGTGGAAGCAGCAGCTGCGTGTGCAAATCCAGATTGCCAACTATTATTTAGATAAAGATGTGGATCCAACCTCACCGAATGCCGTGACTTTTACCCGTGATTTTGTCAAAAATGCAGTAGGATTATTTATTCCTTTGATTATCATGGTCATTTCCGCAGACATCGTATCATCCGAGCATTCTACGGGGACTATTAAATTATTGTTGACAAGACCGGTCCGGCGATGGAAAATCCTATTGAGTAAATTAATTACAGTCATCTTCTTTACTTCGCTGACAGTTCTGTCTACCGCTGTGCTTTGTTACCTGATTTCCGGCGTGGTTTTTGGCTACGGAGGATGGTTGGAACCTGTGATTACAGGCATTCAGGTTTCGGGTACTGATGTGGATTTCAGTAAGGCGCGAGCCGTTGATCAATGGTTCTTTCTCTTGATGGAACTTGGATTGGTTTGGTTCTCAGCGATTGTCGTTGCTTTGATGTCGCTGATGCTTTCCGTGCTTGTCCGCTCTACAGCAGCTGGTATGGGGGTCATGCTGGCGGTATTGATATCAGGTACAATTCTTTCCAATATGGTATCGTCCTGGGAAACCGCAAAATATTTATTCATGGTTAATTTGGACTTAACGAAGTATTTAACGGGAGGCTTGCCGCCGATCAAGGGGATGGACTTGACGTTCTCCCTAAGTGTTTTAAGCGTTTGGGCGTTGGCCTCGCTCATTGTTTCCTTTACAGTTTTCTCCCGTAAAGATGTGTTGAATTAGGATAAACAAGGTGAGACTTTGATCTCTATCAAAGATCCCCTATTAGAGATAAAGGAGGGCTTCAATGACTGAGCAGCTAGAATTTGCGAATGGAAAAGCCCCTGCATCGGATTATGATGTGGATGATATACAGGTTCTGGAGGGACTTGTCGCAGTGCGCAAAAGACCAGGGATGTATATCGGCAGCACAAGTGCTTCCGGCTTGCATCATTTGATCTGGGAGATCGTAGATAATGCGGTTGATGAGCATCTAGCGAAGCATTGTTCCAAGATTATGGTCACCATACATAAAGATCAGTCGATTACTGTGCAGGACAACGGCAGGGGCATTCCGACTGGGACGCACAAGACCGGTGTTCCAACACCGCAAGTTGTGTTTACCATTCTTCATGCCGGAGGAAAGTTCGGCGGTTCGGGCTACAAGAAATCTGGGGGATTGCATGGTGTAGGAGCATCCGTTACCAATGCGCTTTCAGAGTGGCTGGAAGTAGAAATCAACCGCGACGGCAAGGTGCACAAAATGCGCTTTGAGTATTGGGTTGATGATAAGGGTATTGAACATGTTGGTGAACCCGTTACAGGTCTTGATATTATCGGGAATACGAATCGCACAGGGACGAAGGTAACCTTCAAGCCTGACAAACGCGTATTCCAAGGCGGAACAACGATTAGCTATGATACACTTGCAGAGCGATTGCAAGAAATTGCGTTTTTGAATTCCGGGCTTCTTGTTAATTTGAAGGATGAAAGAACGGATAAACTGGATTCTTTCCAGTACGAAGGCGGCGCAAGCCAATTCGTTGAATTCCTCAATGAAGAGAAGACGGTGCTTCATCCTGTCATTCATTTTGCCTCCGAGAAGGATGAAATTGAAGTTGAAGTCGCACTTCAATACAATGACGGGTATACCGAAACGATTGCTTCTTTCGTGAATGCGATTCCGACCCGCGGCGGCGGTACACATGAGACTGGCTTCAAGACAGCCTATACGCGTGTGATGAATGAATATGCCCGCAAAGCAGGAATTCTCAAAGAAAAAGAGAAAAATCTAGACGGTACCGATCTTCGTGAAGGTATGATGGTCGTTATTAATATTAAAATGGGCGATGTGGAATTCGTCGGTCAAACGAAAGATCAGCTCGGAAGTGCCATTGCACGAAGCGTCGTAGATGCGATTGTAACGGATAAAATGACTGTGTTTTTGGAGGAAAATCCACAAATCGCGCAAATGATGCTGAGGAAAGCTGTACAAGCATCCAAAGCAAGAGAAGCTGCTCGCAAAGCACGCGAAGAGATTCGCAGCGGCAAGAAAGGAAAGAGCGAAAGCTCCAACCTGAACGGCAAGCTGACGCCTGCCCAATCGAAGGATTTGCAGCGTAATGAATTGTTCGTCGTGGAAGGTGATTCCGCCGGTGGTTCTGCGAAGCAAGGACGCGACTCGAAGCACCAGGCTATTTTGCCGCTCAAAGGAAAGCCGATGAATCCCGAGAAAGCGAAGCTTCTCGACATTATGAAGAATGAAGAGTACAAAGCGATCATCGCGGCTATTGGAGCAGGCGTTGGTTCCGAATTTGAATTAGAAGAGATGAATTACGGCAAGATTATTATTATGACTGATGCCGATACGGACGGTGCGCACATTCAAGTGCTGCTTCTAACCTTCTTCTACCGCTACATGAAGCCTTTGATTGATGCCGGCAAAATCTATATCGCCCAGCCTCCTCTGTATAAAGTGACCAGAAAAGGCAAAAATGGCGGTCATCGTTATGCTTGGACAGATGATCAATTGCAGGTTGTAGTCAAAGAATTAGGCAAGAATACCGAACTTCAGCGTTACAAGGGTCTTGGCGAGATGAATCCGGATCAGCTGTGGGAAACGACGATGAACCCCGAGAGCCGGACACTTCTGCAAGTGCAAATTGAAGATGCGGCGAAAGCTGAGCGTCGTGTAACAACTTTGATGGGTGATAAAGTAGATCCGCGCAAGCGTTGGATTATCGAGAACGTCGATTTTACCGAATATGTAGAGTAGACCAAAAAGAGTGGTGACTGAAAGTTGAGTATTTTAGAAGAGTTTTTGCCCGCCTTTCTAGAGGAGATCGTAGGCGATCGCTTCGGGCGTTATTCCAAATATATTATTCAGGATCGCGCGATCCCGGACGTTCGAGATGGCTTGAAGCCCGTACAACGACGTGTGCTGTACGCGATGTATGACTCGGGGAACACGCCGGATAAACCTTATCGTAAATCCGCCAAAACCGTCGGTGATGTGATGGGGAACTACCATCCGCATGGAGATGCCTCCATCTATGATGGCATGGTGCGGATGGCACAACCTTGGAAGATGGGACATACCCTCGTTGACGGACATGGCAACTGGGGTTCCTTGGATGATGATCCGCCCGCTGCTATGCGTTATACAGAAGCTCGTCTCTCTGAGATTGCCATGGAGCTGCTGCGTGATATCGAGAAGAGAACGGTTATGTTCAAGGATAACTTTGATAACTCGACTAAAGAGCCAGTTGTGCTTCCGGCCCGTTATCCGAATCTGCTTGTCAATGGCGTCAGTGGTATTTCCGCCGGGTTCGCAACTGAAATTCCACCTCATAATTTACGGGAAATCATCGATGCCTGTACGGCCATGATCGATAAACCGGAAATAACGGTGGATGAATTGATGCAAATCGTCAAAGGTCCCGATTTCCCTACTTCCGGGATTATTATGGGCGAAGATGGGATTCGGGAAGCTTACCGTACGGGTAAAGGACGTATCCATATCCGTTCCAAAACAGCCATTGAAGATATGCGCGGCGGTCGGCAGCAGCTTGTGATCACCGAGATTCCTTATCAAGTTGTGAAATCTCGTCTCGTTACTGCGATGGAAAATATTCGACTTGAGAAGAAAATCGAAGGCATTGCAGAAGTCCGTGACGAAAGCGGCCGTAATGGCTTAAGAATTGTCATCGAGTTGAAAAAGGAAGCGGATGCGCAAGGGATTCTTGCCTATTTGCTCAAGAAAACGGATTTGCAAGTGACCTACAACTTCAACATGGTTGCGATTGTGAACAAAGCTCCACGGCAATTAGGTATTCGTGAGATTCTGGAAGCTTATATTGAGCATCAGAAAGAAGTTGTCACTTTCCGCTCGCAATATGAGCTTGAGAAAGCCGAGGACCGCGCGCATGTGTTGGAAGGGCTTGTCAAAGCGTTAAATATTTTGGACGAAGTGATTGCCGTTATCAAGGCTTCCAAGAACAGACAAGATGCACAAAACAACCTCGTCGAGAAATTCGGGTTCTCAGAGCGTCAAGCCGATGCCATTCTCGTTTTGCAATTATACCGTCTGACGAATTTAGAAATTACAACGCTTGAAAAAGAGCTGAAAGACGTTGAGAAAACGATTGCCTATTTACGCGGCATTCTGGGCAGCTTGAAGAAGCTGCTTGGCGTCATTAAAGATGAAATGGGCGAGGTTCGCAAAAAGTATGGGATTGATCGCCGCTCCGAAATCCAAGGTGAAGTTGAAGAGCTGAAGGTTAATTTGGAAGTTCTCGTCAATTCGGAAGATGTCTTTGTCACACTTTCCAATGAAGGTTACTTAAAGCGGACGAGCAAGCTTTCGTTCACACGTTCTGGCGGTGAATTGGAGAACACGGGACTTAAGGAACGTGATTACTTGCGCTTCCTGCTGGACGTGAATACCATTGAGAATCTGTTGATTTTCACGAAGAAAGGGCAGTATTACTTGCTGCCGGTTCACCAAATACCTGAGTACAAGTGGAAAGAGAACGGCACTGCTATTGTCAATGTCATTCCAATTGCTAAGGAAGATCGGATCGTCAACGTGATTCCGGTCAAAGGCTTTGATGATCCGACGAAGTCACTCGTCTTTGTAACCCGCAAGGGTCAAGTGAAACGTACGGAGCTGAAGGAGTACATGACGAACCGTTCAAACGGGCTTGTAGCTTGTAAGATCGGCGAGAACGACGAAGTGCTGCATGTACACCTGAGTGACAATACGAAGGAAATCTTGCTGGTCACGAAACTAGGAATGAGCATCCGTTTCCGTGAGGAGGAAGTGAACCCGATGGGCCGTGCGGCCGCTGGTGTTCGCGGCATCCAGCTCAAGGACGACGACGAAATTGTCGCAGCCGAGTGGATTTATGGGGATGAAGGGGAAGTACTCGTGATCTCGGACCTCGGGTATGCGAAGCGATCCCTTGTCGTCGACTATCCGATTCAAGGACGCGGTGGGAAGGGGATTCTAACCTTCGAATTCAAGGAAGGCAAGCGCGTGCGACCAAACGGTTCAGCGTTGATCCGAACGTTTATCGTGAAAATGGATTATCTCATTACAGCGATCATGAGCAATGGCGATAAGCTGCGATTCTCAACGGAAACGGCGCCTTTGGAAGACCGCAAAGCACAAGGCAAGCAGATGATTCCTGTAACCAAAACAGAAACAATTATCGACGTGCTGCGATTTCCTCAGTCATAGCTGATTGAAGGGGGATCGAGCTTCTCAATAAGCTGAAAAGCAATTTCCAATAGGACCCACAGAGGCATCGGTTCGTCTAATCGATCCAGCCACTGTGGGTCTTTTAATACGCCGGCATTCAGAGCTTTTTTGCCAAGCTCTACTTTCCAATCTTCCATAATGAACCACTCCTTTAGATGAGCATCATTTCGCCAAGCAAGCAGCACAAGCAGGGATAAGGGTTATTTGCATCTACTCCACAGTATATGTAAGTGCCCAGCAGATTGTTAAAAGAAGTCGAAAAGCTTGGTTATCCGCGCGTGATTGGACAAAGTTAGGGAATGATCGACAGCATGTCCTGTGAAGTCACAGCATGTCTCAGCAGGGCGCAAGATTTGTCTGAAAATATTAATGGCATTAACCTTTAAACGAGAGAAAAGGCGTGCTATACTGGCGTTAGAAGATGTTGGAAGCGAGTTGATGAGGAAGATGTATTCCGATGAGTTCGGAAAGTTATGGCTTAAATTGTCCAAGGAATTGAAGAATCAAATGGAGGTAGGCTTGGCTCCTACCATTACGGAAGGTCAGCTGCATGTACTGGAACTGCTAATGACACATGAGCGGATGAAGCCTTCGGATCTTATTGAATATTTATCCACAACACCTGCGGCTGTCACAACGCTACTGGACCGGATGGAGAAAGCGGAGTTAATTGCGCGGGAGCGGGACGAGAAGGACCGCAGAATCGTGTGGGTCAATGTCACGGAAAAAGGAAAGACGGAATGCGAGAGAGGTACATCCATCCGTGAAGAACTGTTGGATTCGTACCTGAGTCGCGTTTCCGCCCATAATCAGAAATTGCTTATTTATTTGTTGGGGAAAGTCGCCAATTAACAGCTGCCAGTGAATTTACAATTCTGGGATCGTAAATTCAGTCCACGGCCGCTGCATCGGCGGCAGCGACCTGAAGCGCATCGTCTCTTTGAGCGTTGGATGCTCAAAGGAAAGCGCCGTCGCCCAGAGCGCAAGCTGCTGGCCGGGCTTGTTGACCGCGCTGCCGTAGCGCTGGTCGCCGTAGAGCGTGCAGCCGATGGCTGCCAGCTGCACGCGGATTTGATGCGGCCGCCCGGTGTGAAGCTTGATCTGGATCAAGCTGAACCCGTCCTGGCTGCCCAGCAGCTTATAGTCCAGCACAGCCTCCTTGGCGTCCTGCTGGCCTTCTCTGACCACGCTGACGGTATTCGTGCGTGTGTCCTTCCAAAGCCAATGACGAAGCGTAGCGGACGGCTGTGGCGGCTTACCGTGCACGACAGCGACATATGTCTTGTCGAGCTGCCGTGTTCTGACCGCGTCCGATAATCGTGACGCGGCTTTTGACGTTTTGGCGAAGACCATCACGCCGCCAACTGGACGATCCAGACGGTGTACAAGCCCGAGGTACACGTTCCCAGGCTTGTTGTACCGCAGCTTGATATCGTCCTTCAGCGCATTGAGCAGATCCAGATCACGCGATTCATCTTCCTGCGTGGGCATATTGACGGGCTTCTCCACCACAAGAATGTGGTTGTCTTCGAACAAAATCGGGATTTGAGATGCTCCCGAAACATCGTTCGATCGGCTCACGTTACGCCTCCCAGCGTCCTAGGATGCCGCACGGAAGCTTTAGGCCGGAGTTCGTAATCGGCAAGCCGATTTCTCCGCTGGAGATCGTGCCGCCATGCTTGGCTTTCATCGACATGGTCAAGATATTTTCAAGCACGGTAGACGAAATGCCTGTCGTATACGAGTTGATCAACAGGAATAACGGATTGTCCGTGAGAATCGTCTTGCACGTTTGGATGAATGGGAAGAGGTCATCTTCCAATTTCCATGTCTCGCCATTAGGTCCACGTCCGTAGGAAGGCGGGTCCATGATGATCGCATCATATTTACTGCCGCGACGCTGCTCTCTTTGGACAAATTTGAAAACATCATCTGTAATAAAGCGAACAGGACGGCTGCCAAGTCCACTCAGCTGCAAATTCTCTTTCGCCCATTGCACGACACCTTTGGATGCATCGACATGACATACCTCGGCGCCGGCATATGCGCAAGCAAGGGAAGCTCCGCCTGTATAGGCGAACAGATTCAACACTTTAATCGGACGTCCTGCCTGCTGGATCTTATCGATCATCCATTTCCAGTTCACCGCTTGTTCTGGGAATAAGCCTGTATGCTTGAAGCTGGTTGGCTTAATGTAGAACGAAAGCTTCTGGTCGTAGGTAATCGTCCAGCGCTCAGGAAGCTCGGCGTTTTGCTGCCATTGTCCGCCGCCGCTGGAGCTGCGGTGATAATGCGCATCAGCTTGGCGCCACTGCGCTGTTTCTTTTTCCAACGGCCATATAATTTGTGGGTCCGGTCTTCTCAGAACGATGGAGCCCCAACGCTCCAGCTTTTCGCCGCCGCCCGTATCGAGAAGCTCGTAATCTGCCCAATCTTTTGCATAAAACATTGCTGTAATCCATCCTTCAACTTGTATACTTTAACAAACATTCATTGTACACCATTTATTGACTTAAATCGATCTTTTCAATCAAATCATGCAGTTCTTTTTGGGAAAATTGTTGGAATTGATCTTGCTCGAGTGCGGCGCGCAGCTGCTCTTTCACAGCGTCAAAAGATTTCACGGAACGGCTGTCCACTTTAATCAAATGGTAGCCAAATTGCGATTCGACAGGCTCGCCAACCGTGCCAACCGGCTGTTCAATCGTGGCTTTCTTAAATTCAGGAACCCATTGGTTCACATCAGCGTCCGCATATAAGCCGCCGTTATCTTTGGAACCTGGATCATCGGAATATTCTTTGGCTAGCTTCACGAAGTCATCGCCGTTTTTCAGTTTTTGCTGCACATCTTTGGCAATTTTGAGCGCTTCTTCTTTGGTCCGAGTCTTGCTGCCGTCTTCTCCTGAGGTTAATCCAATAAGGATATGTCGCACGGAGGCGATCGTGAATGCATTTTTATCCACTTTGAGGGAATCCTCATATTTGGCTTTTAATTGCGCATCAGTAATGCTGGATTTGATCACGTTCTGAGCGCATAAGCTGCCCACTAAGAAGTACTGAAGATCTGTTTCCGTTACGTTTGCTTTTTTCAGGTCTTCCAAGAATTTAGCTTCGCCAAACTGTGCTTTCCATGTGCTGATCTGTTTAGCCGCTCCGGCTTTGGCAGCAGTTTGATCAGCATCAGAAGATCTGCTGTAGAGGATGCGGTTTTGGATCAATTCCGTAACCATGCTCTTCTGATATTCAGGATCATCCTTGGATGTACTGTGAGCGTTATTGAACAGTGCCTGCAACGCAAAAAAAGTATCAAACTCACCTTTGGTCACTTGTCCACCTTTGTAAGTAGCGACGACACGATTCGGATTATTGCCTATCCAGACGGTTTCATTGGCTTCATCCCACTCGACTTTTTTGCCAAGTGCTTCACTTACGAAGCGAAGGGGTACATAAGTAGAGCCTTCATAAATGAATGCTTTTCCTTCGGTTGGTGCTTTTTCGACGCCATCAAACATATACTTTAGGCTTCGGAATGCTACATCGATTTGGCTGCTTGCCGCAAAAGCGACAGTCCCGCTAATTAATGAACCAATCGTTATGCCAACGACGAGTCCTTTTACTTTGTCTTTCATCATTTCATTTCCACCTTTCAGTCAGTTGTCATCCTATTAATTCACCTAAGGCCGTGTATTTTCCTTTTTTTAATCAAATGGAATTGAAGGAATTCTTTACCTGCTTGTTGTATTTGTAGAGTAAGCGTTTATTGTTGCATAGAGATTCGAATCAAAACGTTGGATTTAGGAGGTTAACATGGGGGCAAATGTTGGTATACCCAGCTCAGAAGACTTATTTCTGCTTCATGAAGGATCCCTTTACCAAAGCTATCGCATCCTAGGGGCGCATGTAAGCAAGACAACCGGGCAAGAGGGAGTTCGCTTTACCTTATGGGCACCTCATGCCAAACAGATTTATTTGCTTGGTGATTTTAATCAATGGCAATCTGGGGCACACCCCATGGAAAGAGTAAGCACACTTGGCGTTTGGATGGTATTTGTGCCAGAAGCAGGTGAAGGCGATCATTATAAATACGAGATTCATAGCCAGACAGGTCAAGTTCAGTTGAAAGCTGATCCCTATGCCTTTTATTCCGAATTACGACCAGGCACCGCCTCGCGTGTCGTTGATTTGGACGGATATGAGTGGCAGGATCAAAGCTGGCAGCAGCTCAAAAAAGAAGTGCCTGCCTACAATAAGCCGCTTGCTATTTATGAAGTACACTTAGGGACATGGCGCAAGAAAGATCGCCACAGTGAAGATTTATATACATATGAGCAGCTGGCAGGCGAGCTTGTGGATTATGCAGCTGAAATGGGATATACCCATATTGAATTAATGCCGCTTGCCGAGCATCCGTTTGACCGGTCTTGGGGCTATCAAGCGACAGGCTATTATTCTGTAACGAGCCGGCACGGTTCTCCGAAGGCGTTCATGCAATTCGTTGATCGCTGCCACCAGAAGGGGATTGGCGTCATTATGGACTGGGTGCCAGGCCATTTCTGCAAAGACAGTCATGGACTTCGGCAGTTCGACGGAAAACCCCTGTATGAATATGAAGATCCTCGCAAAGCGGAAAAGCTGGAGTGGGGGACGCTCACGTTCGACTTCGGGCGACCGGAGGTGCAGAGTTTCTTAATTTCTAATGCTGTTTTTTGGATGGACATGTATCATATTGATGGCATTCGTGTGGATGCTGTAGCTTCTATGCTTCATTTGAATTTCGGTAGATGGAATGAAAAGCCGATCAAGAATCAATGGGGCGGGGATGATAATCCCGAAGCGGTGGCATTTCTACGCAAATTGAATCAAGTGGTATTCTCCTATTTCCCAGATGCTTTAATGATGGCCGAGGATTCGACGGATTGGCCGCTCGTTACAGCACCGGTTCATGACGGAGGGCTTGGATTTAATTACAAGTGGAACATGGGCTGGATGAACGATATGCTTCGTTATATGAAGCTTGATCCGATTAACCGCAAATATCATCATAAGTTAATTACGTTTTCGTTCATGTACACGTTTAGTGAGAATTATGTGCTTCCTTTTTCTCACGATGAGGTCGTACATGGCAAACGTTCACTCTTACATAAAATGCCGGGAGATTACTGGCAGAAATTCGCAAATCTACGTGTTCTTTATGGTTATATGTCAGGCCATCCAGGCAAAAAGCTGTTGTTCATGGGCAGTGAATTCGGTCAATTCGACGAATGGAAGGATCAGGAGGAAGTCGACTGGTTCTTATTGGACGGCTATGAAAAGCACCAGCAAATGCATCATTTTGTGAAGTCACTCAACCAATTTTACTTGGATGAACCTGCCTTGTGGCAGTTGGATCATAGTTATGAAGGCTTTCAATGGATTAATCCGCATGATGAAAGCCAAAGTGTTGTGACTTTCATGCGCAAAGGGAATTTGCCCGAGGATGACTTGATTCTGGTCTGTAATTTCACCCCGGTCGTTCATCCCGATTACCGTATTGGTGTTCCCAAGCATGGCGTCTATGACATTGTTTTTAACAGCGATGATCCTGCGTATGGTGGATCTGGACAAGGCAACAAGCTTCCGATTACAAGCGAACAACGCCCATGGCATAATTTGCGTCATAGTCTATCCTTGTGTATTCCGCCGCTTGCGGCTGTTTATATAAAATGTAGAAGTGAATTCCAAACTGTGATTGACGAAGTTGAAGGGGGAAATCAGATATGCGCAGTAAAGAGTGTGTTGCCATGCTCCTCGCTGGAGGAGAAGGACGAAGATTAGGCGTTCTGACGAACAATTTGGCTAAGCCAGCCGTGCATTTTGGCGGGAAGTATCGGATTATTGATTTCACCCTTAGCAATTGCACGAACTCAGGAATTGACACTGTCGGTGTTCTTACGCAGTATCAGCCGCTGGTACTCAACACGTATATCGGCATTGGAAGCTCATGGGATTTGGACCGTAAATATGGCGGTGTCACGGTACTGCCACCCTTCATGGAGCAAAAAGGCGGCGATTGGTACAAAGGCACAGCCAATGCCATCTACCGCAACATTGGTTTTATTGAGCAATATGATCCTGAGTATGTCTTGGTCATTTCAGGTGATCACATTTATAAAATGGACTATGATCTCATGCTGTCGTATCACAAAGAGAAGAAGGCGGATGCTACCATTGCTGTTATTGAAGTGAAATGGGAAGAAACCAGCCGCTTCGGGATTATGAGCGTGAATGACAAACAGGAAGTAACTGAATTCGCAGAAAAACCAAAAGAAGCTAACAGCAACTTGGCTTCGATGGGTATCTATATTTTTAACTGGAGTGTACTGAAGGCTTATCTGCTTGAAGATGAAGCTAATCCGAACTCCAGCAAAGATTTCGGTAAAGATATCATTCCAATGATGTTGAAAGATGAAGCAAGGATGTTCGCGTATCCTTTCGAAGGGTACTGGAAAGACGTCGGTACGATCGACAGCTTATGGGAAGCGAATATGGATCTGTTGGATGATAAAAATGAGCTCAATCTGAACGATAAAGATTGGCGTGTTTATTCCCAGAATCCCTATCAGCCAGCCCAATATATTGCTCCAACGGCTAACATCAAGCGTTCGCTTGTGAATGAAGGCTGTGCGATTTTTGGCGATGTTGATCATTCTGTGTTATTTTTTGGCGTGCAGGTAGGCGAAGGCAGCCAAATCCGCGATTCTGTCATCATGCCGAATGCCAAAATTGGCAATAACGTCACCATACATAAAGCTATTATTGGTGAAAATACGGTGGTTGAAGACGGGGCTGTCGTAGATGGCAACGGGGAAATAGTACTTATCGGCGGCAATGAACGAATTACAGCGAACGCCATTCAGAAGGGATGATATCAGATGAAACATGTGATGGGTGTCATTAATTTAGTAAATGAACCGGATGATTTGGAGGAACTGACTTATTTTCGCTGCCCGGCTTCGGTGCCGTTCGGAGGACGTTATCGGTTAATTGATTTTACCTTATCCAATATGGTTAATTCAGGAATTGATAATGTGGCCGTCTTCACCCAACACAAATATCGTTCGTTAATGGATCACCTGGGGTCCGGCAAAGAGTGGGATCTGGACAGAAAGCGCGGCGGTTTGTTCGTACTGCCATCTGTGATGGATGAGCCTACAGGAATTTCCCGTGGCGACTTATATCAATTCTACAGCCACCGCGACTATTTCTATCGGGGGAAAGAGGAATTGGTCATTATTTCACGCAGTCATATGGTGTGCAACCTTGACTTGCGCGACGTGGTTCGCTATCACGAAGATTCACAAGCCGACATTACGGTTATATATAAACAGACGGATGAAGAGATTCAAGGGAAATTTCGCCGCCTAGCTGTGAAAGAAAGCGGTCAAGTGACCCTTATGGAAGATCACACGGGACGTTTGCGGACCAACAATATATCGATGGAAATGTATGTGATGAGCAAAGCATTGCTGCTGGATATGGTTGAATCGTGCTTAGCGCAAGGATATGATCATCTGGTTCGTGACGGTATCATGAAGAACATTGATAAATTGAGTGTTTATGGGTATAAATTCGAAGGCCACGTGGGCATCGTTAATTCGATCCAAGGCTACTATAAGCACAGTATGCAGCTTCTGAATCCTGCCATCTGGAGAGAACTATTCTTCCAGAAGAATCTGATTTATACCAAGGTCAAGGATGAACCGCCGGCCAAGTACTCGGATTCCGCAGCAGTGAAGAACACGCTTCTGGCGAACGGCTGCATGATCGAAGGCAAGGTCGAGAATAGTATCCTGTTCCGTGGTGTGAAAATTCGTAAGGGTGCTTATGTGAAGAACAGCATCATTCTTCAGAACTGTGAGATCGAGGAGAATGTGATTATCGAGAATGCCATTCTGGATAAAGATGTCTTCATCAGCCGCGGCCGCGTGTTGACAGGTGACAACAAAGCGCCATTCATCGCAGCGAAAACGAAAGTGATTTAGTCTGGAGGAGTGGGAAGATTGAAAGTACTTTTTGCCGCATCAGAGGCTGTACCTTTTATTAAAACCGGAGGTCTGGCTGATGTCATTGGCTCACTGCCGAAGGAACTGAGCCAGCAAGGTCTGGATGTCAGAGTGATTCTGCCGAAGTATGGCGATATCCCAGCCAAGTATCGGGAGGCTATGACGTCGGTCGTCACGTTTGATATTTATGTCGGTTGGCGCAAGCAGTACATCGGGATTGACGTGCTTGAACAGGATGGCGTTACGTTCTATTTCGTGGATAATGAATTTTACTTCAAACGACCTGGTATTTATGGATACGGCGATGAAGCTGAGCGATTCGGCTTCTTCTGCAGAGGCGTGATTGAGGCCCTGCCGCTGCTTGATTTCCAGCCGGATGTTATTCATTGTCATGATTGGCAAGCCAGTATGATCCCTGTTTTGCTGAAAGCTCACTATCAGCATTTGCCTTTCTTTAACCAGATCAAAACGGTAACGACCGTTCATAACCTGAAATATCAAGGCGTGTTTGATCAATCGCTCTTGAAAGATTTGTTCGGTTTGTCTGACGATCATTTCACGGGCAATGCGCTTGAATTGCACGGCGGCGCCAGTTTCCTCAAAGGCGGACTTCTGTACTCGGATCGTTTGACTACGGTGAGTCAGACTTATGCCGAAGAAATCCAAACGCCTTATTACGGGGAGTATTTGGACAGCCTGCTGCGGCACCGGAAGGATCAACTGCAAGGCATCGTCAATGGCATTGACTATGACATCTTCGATCCGATGACGGACCCGCACCTTGTGGTGAATTATCGTGATTCTTTACCCAAGAAGCAGCAAAACAAGCTGGCTCTTCAGGAGCGTTTGGGCTTGCCGGTGGATGGAGATGTCCCGATGATTGCCTTGGTTACGCGTCTTGTGCAGCAAAAAGGGCTGGATCTTATCCAGCACGTGCTTCCAGAGATACTAGGTTTGGATATCCAACTCGTAGTGCTGGGTACAGGGGAAGCGGGCTATGAGCAAATGTTCCGCTACGCCGCTCAGACACACCCGGGTAAAGTGTCGGCTCAAATTAATTTCGATGAAGCTTTGGCTCATCAAATTTATGCGGCTTCAGACATGTTCTTGATGCCTTCGCAGTTCGAGCCTTGCGGCATAGGCCAATTAATTGCCCTCAGGTATCGATCAGTCCCTATTGTAAGAGAGACAGGCGGGCTCAAAGATACGGTCCAACCGTACAATGAGTTTACTGGAGAAGGAACTGGTTTCACCTTCAGCCATTATAACGCGCATGATATGCTGCACACGATTCGCCGAGCTGTATTTTTCTACAAGAATGATCGAGATGCTTGGTTGAAAATGCAGCAAAATATGAAAAAGGGCGATTTCAGTTGGAAAAAATCAGCTGCGCAATATATGGCACTTTATAAGGATATGGTGAAATAAATGTTCTAAACAAGGACTGGGGGCTTATGGCTTCCAGTCTTTGCTTTTCAGAATACTCTTGCTCCCATTACGCGGATAAGGGCTTTTTCGTATTTGGCCTATTTGAGGTATAATGGGTATCATTGGACAATGAAATGGTGGAGTTGAATTATGTACTGGTACTCACACGCACTTACGTTTTTATTCGTTATTAATATTTTGCTTGCGATTGCGGTTGTTTTTTTGGAACGGCGAAATGTAGCCGCAACATGGTCTTGGTTGATGGTGCTTTTGTTCATTCCTATTTTAGGATTTATTCTATATGTGATATTCGGACAAAATCTAAGCCGCAGAAAGCTGTACAAATGGAATCGCCGCATGCTGGAAAGGGTTCAAACCGTTATTTCCGAGCAGCGGGAACAATTGATGGATGGGACACTGCCTTATATTGATCCTATGGTAGGCCAGTATCGAGATTTAATTTATTTGAATGTGGCTACGAATGATGCTTTCCTAACGCAAGACAACGGGGTACATATTTTTACAGACGGCGTAGCGAAATTCAGTGATTTATTAATGAAAATTGAAGCTGCTGAATCGCATATTCATATGCAGTATTACATCGTGAAGAATGATTCTTTGGGACAAAAGGTGATGCAGGCTCTGACTAAAAAAGCGGAACAAGGCGTTATTGTCAGGTTCTTGTACGATGATATTGGTTCACGATCATTGAAGGATTCGTTTTTTCGGGACTTTCTGAAAGCAGGGGGTCAGAAGGCGGCCTTTTTTCCATCACGAATTCCTTATTTGAATTATCGGGTGAATTATCGGAACCATCGCAAGCTTGTCATCATTGATGGTCAGATTGGTTATATGGGCGGCTTCAATGTGGGCAACGAGTACCTTGGGTTAGATCCGAAATTTGGCTACTGGAGAGATACCCATTTGCGTTTGACGGGCAGTGTAGTCAGGGCGCTGCAGTCCCGATTTATTCTCGATTGGAATTTAGCTTCAGAAACGATGATGGAACTGGAACCGTACTATTTCCCAGATCCCAAAATAACCGAAGAACCGGCACAGGTGCCTATGCAAATTGTGGCAAGTGGACCAAACGAAGCTTGGCCTCATTTTGTGTATACCTTTTTGAAGATGATTCATATGGCGAAGAGTCGAATTTTGCTGCAAACGCCTTATTTTATCCCGGAAGAAAGCATGCTGAATGCTTTGCGAATAGCAGCTTTGTCAGGGATCGAAGTACGCATCATGATTCCACAGAAAGCAGATCACTTATTCGTTCATTGGGCATCCTTGTATTATGTAGGTGAGCTGCTGCGCGCAGGGGTGAAATGTTATTTGTATGATCAAGGCTTTTTGCATGCGAAAACGATCGTTGTCGATGGCAAAGTTGCTTCCGTGGGAACGGCCAATTTCGATATTCGCAGCTTGCGGCTTAATTTTGAGACCAATGCCCTTATGTACCATGCGGAAACAGCTAAAAAGCTGGAAAATACGTTCTGGAAGGACATGGAAGGGTGTATGGAGTTGACGCTTGAGGAATACGATAAACGCTCACTGCGCATTCGTTTTCTGGAATCTGTCTCTAAGTTAATATCTCCTATTCTATAGTTTGTTCTGGTTTTGGGATAGCCCTAATGATTAGCGCTGGCTTGAAAGAATCCCTCTGGCATCCATTTGCATGCAAAAGAACCGTCAGGAGGTTTCCTGACGGTTTTCTCATTTAATAGGAATTAGTAAACAGTTTCGCCATTGTCATAGTTAAACTGCCACTGGATACCGAATTTATCTTCCAAGTTGCCATAGCATTTGCTCCAAAAAGTTTCTTGCAGCTCCATGCCTACTTTTCCGCCTTCTTTTAGCTTATGAAAGGCATTTTGGACTTCTACCAAGTTGGGACTGACCAGCGATAAGCTGATATTGTTTCCAGCTATATAAGGCATGCCAGGGAACGTATCAGAGAACATGACTGTGCTGCCGCTAATGCTCAGGCGAGCGTGCATAACCAAATTCTTGGCTTCTTCTGGAAGCGGGTAGGAAGGATCTTGAGGGTTGTCTCCAAATGTCATAATGTTGGGCTTCTCTAAGCCGAATACTGAGGCATAATACTCAACGGCCTCTCGACAGTTTCCTTTGAAATTCAAATAAATATCCAATGACATTCATTTCACTCCTTCGCTTTATTGGGTAGAAGATGTACCTTCCAAATTGTATCATTTTACAGTTCTAAAGCCAATGTTAGAGGCACAGCCCGCATTAGGGCAAACGCACAGAAAAGGCTGCCTAAGGCAGCCTCATTTACCGCGATGTTTTTCTTTTGCTTTTTGAACTCTGAGTCGGTTAGTTTCAAACGAACCGCCCCCTTTGCTCCAATCAGAATGCGGGACATCCCAAGGGGGGAAGGTTACTGACAAGGGATACTTTGTATCCGCATGCGTCCGGACTACCAACCGGAACTGTGTTTTGGCATTCTGCTTTTATTATCCAAAAATCACATCTCTTTTTCAAGCGGTATATCACATGCAGTTTGGGGTCAAAGTAGGAAAGAATAAGTGAAAAGGAATGTGATCATGAAGGAAACCATAGTCGCGGACATTACCAAACCGAAAAGCAGAAGATGTCTTTATCATTTTACGAGAATAAAAAATTTGCCGGCAATGGCTCATTTCGATACGTTGTTCTCCAGCTATATGCTCAATCCCGTCCTGCCAGGAGAACGCCGAACTTCGGCTTTAAACGCAATATACAAGGAACATGCGATCACGATTAATGCTCATTTGAGAATTCCAGACAGTATGATAGATCCGTCTACTTCACAGGAGCAATTTCGAGCGTGTATAGATCGGCATGTATTTTTTTGGCCAACGTTGAAGGATTGTCAGAAAATGCTAGCTACTTATACAAGAAGAGAGCCACATGAAGGGTTTGCCGTATTAGAATTTGACGCGAGCGCACTACTGCTTGCACACTATTCCGAAGTGAAGTTATCCAAATATGACTCCGGAAGCTCACCGCGGTATCCCAAATCCTGTTCCTACAAGAAAAGTCCTGAGATGTTCCTACCCCTGAACAGTTATAAGACGGTTAAAAATCATCTTGTACCTACAAAAGCTTCCGAAATTCGAGAGGTAGTTGTCGAAGATCAAGTTACTTTGATCTCACATTATTTACGAGCTGTATATGCAGATCATAGGGAGGCAATACCGGCAAGATGGGAGAGTTTGGTGAAGCCGCTGGCTAATTTACAACAAGAGAACATGTGAAAAGCGGTCGATTCTGGGGCGTAGTTATACAATTGTGCTGCTCCTCTAAGTAAACTCAGCATTTTTGCGTATTCACAAATGGGCAATATTCATATATACTCCACTATATCGATAATGATAATCAGTATCATTCAAGGGGAGAGTATAATGAAACACGCAAGAACATGGGTAAACATTACAGCTGTCTGTGTGATAACCTCGTTATTTTTAGCTGGCTGTGGAGCCGGTAACGATACAAAACAAGGGGGAAGCAGTCCAACAGCCGCACAATCTACCGAAAAAGCTGTTCAAACTGCCGCGCCCGATCGGATTATGAAAGATGCCATGGGACATGAGGTTAAGGTTCCAGCTCAGCCCAAGAATATCATCGCGCCATTTCTGGAAGATTCCATGACTGCTATAGGGGTTAAGCCTGCTGCACAATGGTCCGCCGCTGGTGAGCCGCAGCTTTATTTGCAAAATGTGCTTAAAGATGTGCCAGTTCTTGATATGAACGGAGGTCTTAAACCAGAGCAAGCTCTAAGCCATAACCCTGATTTAATCATTATGCTCGCGCCTACTTATATGAAGAATGGTACCTATGAAGAGTTTTCCAAGATTGCTCCTACCTTTGTGCTTTCTACGAATGAAAATGACTGGCGCGGCAACTTGACGAAGCTTGGCGAAGTCCTTGGCAAAACGAGTGAAGCGGAGCAAGCTCTGAAGAAGTACGATCAACAGCTGAAGGAGTCGAAGGAGAAAATTCATGCGGCAATTGGCGACAAAACGGCTGTATTATTGCAATCGGCTGATGAAAAAGGATTCAAGTTGTTCGGAGCTAATTTCTACAGCGGCAACATGCTCTATCAAGGATTCGGGTTTAAGCAGCCGAAATTGTTAAAAGGTGATTATGATACTTATTCGTTAGAAGCATTAGCCCAGCTAGATGATGTTGATTATATCTTCGTCTTGTCAGGCAAAGGTCGTGCTAAAGCACCGGTTGATAATCCGCTATGGAAACAGCTTCCTGCGGTGAAACAAGGCCATGTTTATGAAGTGGACTCAGGTCATTGGTTCAACCAGAACGCGATTGCCAATAAATTGATTATGGATGATGTTCTGCGTTCGTTGGTTAAATAATAGAAGCTTATGAGAATAGATGAGACCAAATCCTTTTTAGAGAATGAAGAGCTGCTTTTCAAGCTATGGTTTAAATTAATTGGGGTTGAACGGTTAACGGAGCCACAGCTGAAATCGCCGCATGAGCGGGATTTTATTGAAAGCGATTCGCTAATGTTCATTGTATCCGATACGAGTGAAGGCCGTCTTGTTGTTAACGGGCAATACTATCCTTTGCGCCCCGGTGCTGTGTTCCTATGTCGGCCGGGCCAGCTGATTGAAGCGGGTTTGCATGCTGGAAGGGAGCTTGGGCTGACAATTTTACGGTTTCAAGCGTATGAAATGAAATCAGCCTCCGAACAGACGGCTGTGGCACATGCGATACATAATTTCCCTGTGGAAGGCGAAGCCATCATGCTGCCCGCAGCTGCGGTGCTGCCTTTATGCAAAACGATTGCCGCGACTTGGAATAATGGCAGCTTAGCAGACCGTTTTAGCAGTGAAGCAGGATTCCACGAATTGATTGGACTTGTGTTAAAACATGAAGAGCAGAAGACGGCCATGGCGCTGGAATATGCTAAGGGACAGCTTGAACGTGATTTTGCCCAAGAAATTACAATTGAACAGCTCACGGCAAACATTGGATGGAGTCGATTTCATTTCATGCGCCTTTTTAAAGAAAAATTCGGTAAAGGTGTTATTGAATATGTGACAGAGCTGAGATTGAGCGAGGCCAAAAAGCTGATGAGGGAGATGCCCGATTGTACGCTTCGCGATATTGCTTTTCGTGTAGGGTATAAGAATGAGACGTACTTCAGCAACCTCTTTAAGAAGCATATGAGCGTAGCACCTGCGGTTTATTTGAAACAGGCACATTTGAAAATAGCTGCATACAGCTGGGTAAATATCGGTCAATTATTGGCGCTGCAAATCATCCCCTATGCTGCTCCATTGGATCATTATTGGACTGACTACTACCGGAGTAGATATGCTTTTGATGTGTTGGTGCCGTTAAGCCATCATTATGATTTCAATCGTGAGTCTTTGAGAAAAATGCAACCGGATTATATTATTGGAATCGATTGTTGGATTGAAGCGGACGAACAAAAAAGGCTGGCGCAAATCGCGCCTGCGCTATTCTTGCCATGGGACAAAAGCTGGCGAGAGCATCACCAATTAACGGCAGAGTTTCTAGGTAAAACAAAAGACGCTGAGAAATGGCTCGATGCTTACGATCAAAAGGCAAAGGGGATCCATAAATCCATTAAGATGATCTTGAAAGATCAATCGGTTCTAGTTGTCGTGGTTCACAATGAGCGATTATTAATATGGGGACGTCGTGCTGGAACAGTTTTATATGATGATCTTGGGATTGTTCCCGCAGAGCATATAGACCAGATTGGATGGACGAAGTCAGTTGAAGTCCGGGACCTTGCTGATTTGGATGCAGATCATATTATTATGAACATTTCCAAGGATCCTATTTCGCAATCAACATGGCAGCTAATTTCCAAACAGGAGGCTTGGAGGGATCTTAAAGCTGTGAAGAACAAACAAGTTCATTTTACTTCTGGCCTGACTGGCTTGGAAGCTCCTTGGAATGAGTACAATGCTTTTGGTCATGATCGCTTTATGCAACAGATTAGTCAGTTATTTCATAATTAGAATTTCATAAAAACTGTTCTCTCCTTGCTTCCAATGTAGGGATTTGAGCGGTTTTTTTGCTATTCCCCCAAATTGAGGATGCTATAAGACAGGCATAAGTTGATATGGATGTTTTCCACGCAAAATATGCTTTTTAAGCCGGTCATGATAGTTGCAAAGATAGTCTCTCTCCAAGAGTGAATATAGCGGATCATGGGTCCAAGTTGGTAAATACAGCCTGATTTTTGAAATTGCAAAAAGTATTTTATGAGAGTAAGGCTGGTGTACAAGCAAAAAAAACGGAGAAGCATCTAATAGTCATAGAGGTAATGTCAATGTAATCGATTCTATATAGATTCATTGCTAGAAGGCAGAAAAACTTGTAATGGGAGGGGCTAATGTAGATGTACAATAGCAACTCGAAGTATAGCCGGGCACTTTCGGGATGCACGAGCAGTAATTGTTCCTGTTCGGATTCTGGGAGTTTGAGTTGTGATGGAATTACTCCGAAGAAAGGAATAACGGGTCCTACGGGGCCCACTGGTCCCACTGGGGCGACAGGAGTTACTGGGGGTACGGGGGAGACAGGAGCTACAGGAGTAACAGGTGCTATAGGGGTAACGGGTGAGACAGGGGCTACAGGAGCAACAGGGATAACGGGTACAGTAGGGGTAACAGGAGAGACAGGAGCAACGGGTGTAACGGGTGCAATAGGGGTAACGGGGGAGACAGGAGCAACAGGAGCAATAGGGATAACGGGTGCAGTAGGGGTAACAGGAGAGAAAGGAACAACAGGTGCCGTAGGAGCAACGGGGGGCACTGGTGCGACAGGTGCAACAGGAGCAATAGGAGTTACAGGAGCAACCGGTGGCACGGGAGCGACGGGTGCCGCAGGAGTGACTGGGACAGCGGGAGTGACGGGAGCGACGGGAGCGACAGGTGCCACAGGAGCAACGGGAGCGACAGGGACCGCAGGAGTGACGGGAGCGACAGGAACCGCAGGAGTGACGGGAGCGACGGGGACAGCAGGAGTAACGGGAGCGACGGGAACAGCGGGAGTGACGGGAGCGACGGGGACCACAGGCGTAACGGGAGCGACAGGGACCGCAGGCGTAACGGGAGCGACGGGGACAGCGGGAGTGACGGGAGCGACAGGTACCGCAGGAGTGACGGGAGCGACAGGGACCGCAGGAGTGACGGGAGCGACAGGGACCGCAGGAGTGACGGGAGCGACAGGGACAGCGGGAGTGACGGGAGCGACGGGTACCGCTGGAGCCACGGGGGCGACGGGGACAGCGGGAGTGACGGGAGCGACGGGTACCGCAGGAGCTACGGGAGCGACAGGGAGCGCAGGAGCTACGGGAGCGACAGGGACAGCAGGGGCAACGGGAGCGACAGGTGCCACAGGAGCCACGGGAGCGACGGGTACCGCAGGAGCTACGGGAGCGACAGGGACCGCAGGAGCTACGGGAGCGACAGGGACAGCAGGAGCAACGGGAGCGACGGGGAGCGCAGGCGTAACGGGAGCGACAGGGACAGAAGGCGTAACGGGAGCGACGGGGACAGCGGGAGTGACGGGAGCGACAGGGACCGCAGGAGTGACGGGAGCGACAGGGACCGCAGGGGCAACGGGAGCGACGGGGACAGCAGGAGCAACGGGAGCGACGGGGACCGCAGGAGTGACGGGAGCGACGGGTACCGCAGGAGTGACGGGAGCGACAGGGACAGCAGGAGTGACGGGAGCGACGGGGACCGCAGGCGTAACGGGAGCGACGGGGACAGCGGGAGT
This sequence comes from Paenibacillus ferrarius, assembly GCF_002027705.1. Taxonomy (GTDB): domain Bacteria; phylum Bacillota; class Bacilli; order Paenibacillales; family NBRC-103111; genus Paenibacillus_E; species Paenibacillus_E ferrarius. The sequence goes on from NZ_MBTG01000066.1 coordinate 93,636, forward strand.
GACGGGAGCGACAGGGACCGCAGGAGCAACGGGAGCGACAGGGACCGCAGGAGTGACGGGAGCGACGGGGAGCGAAGGGGCCACGGGAGTGACAGGGACCGCAGGGGCAACGGGAGCGACAGGGACAGCGGGCGCCACGGGAGCGACAGGGGCAACAGGAGCTACTGGTCCTAATTTTGCTATTCAGGGATTTTCGGCATACTTGTCCACATTGACCATATCGGCAAGCTCACAACTTACCAATTGGTCCGTAGCCAGTCCTTATTTTTCGAATGCTAATTTTAATGCGGTCACAGGCAATTTCACGGTTCCGACGACAGGGCGATATTCGATTGCTGCAACGATTAATTACACGACTACTGCCGCTTTATCTGTAAGTCTTGGGGCTGGGATTAATCCCTTTTTTGTTGTTCAACAAACATCGCCCACGGCTACCAATTTGATAACCGGTTTGTTGCCTATTTTAAATGTGAACATTGCCTTGCTTTTAACCTTAAGAGCAGTGCTTGGTAATGGAGCTATAACTTTGGCAGGAGATGTTACACTTTCAGCAGGTGATGTTATTGGACTTTTTTATAATGCAAATGGGCTTACGATTTCACTTAACATAGGTAATGGAGCTTCGAATGGTGTCGTTTGGTCGATGCATGAAATAAGTTAAATAAAACTTCGCAAGAGCGATAGGTTTATTGAAAATAGAAATGAATTTAATAGGCTCCTACCCGCTTTTGAAATAAATCTTGATATTGAATGACCATGTATCGAGAAGATTCATTTAATGTAAGTGGGGAACTATTTTTGTGCTTTTGAAAGAAGGGGAGAATGCTGAGAAGGAATTGCTGTCCTAATAAAAATGCCTTATTAGCATTAAAGGTCATCGTAGTGGTGAAGTCCTCTTATGTTCATAAAAGTAAGTGCAAGATGACATGCAAAAAAAAGAAAAATCGTCGAAAGCATCGAAGACGAAAAAGGAAATGCTTTCCTATATTCCCGTGTCCTCCGAAATGCAAGCATAAAAAGAAACCATTTCCTAAACGATGCTTAATTCCAATATGTACTTTTCCTGTAACTCCAGTACCGCCGCCTGTAACTCCGATAACACCAATAATTCCAATAGTTCCAGTTGTTCCTATCAATCCCATAATTCCAGTGGACCCTGTGAACCCTGTGGACCCAGTAGACCCACCAAGTCCTCCAAGTCCTTCTCCCTCAATTGTTGTGGAAAAGGAATGCTGTGGAAACATTTTAATTCAAGGAATACAACCTCCTTTTCTAATATGGGAAACGGATGTGGATGCAGCGATTGCGGTAGCACAGTTAAGTATTTATTGCGACTCGGCCAGTACAGATGCTTTGGAAGTAGAAATTGAAGGTGCTGAAAAGAAACATTTGTCTGTATCACCTGGCAACACGAACAATTTTATAGGTCAAGGCATTACTTCAATCAGGATTTCATCTAAAGAACAGGCAATGACCTATGTGGAAGGAAAATATGTGGTGTCGACTACGTTGCAATTGCAAGCTAAGGCCCATGAAAAATAGGAAAGGTGGTTCTTCCGTTGATGAAAGAACCACCTTGAGCTGAAAGTTATAGATTATAACGCACTGTTAGGCAAAATTCACCCTGGGCTGCTGCTGCTGTGGAGGTTAAGGAGATTGAATTGAATCTGGAAGCTGTGAATGAAGCGCTGCCTCCTGCTGGTATAACGATGGTTTGAATCGCAGCAACGACTCCGGTTCTAAAAAAATTAACCGTCAATGTGCCGGTTCCCGTTTCGAACTTAACATAGCCTGTGCCATTGATATTTTGAGAGATGTTGTCAGAGTATATGACTTGAGTTCCAGCGGCAGCTATTAGAAAATTAGTGCAAACCTTATCCTGCACAGTGATTTTATCCGAACAGCAACTAAGTGCTAAATCAGAATTACACATACGTTTATCCCTCCTCTTAAAGTTCTTATTGGACAGGGTATCGAGTTGTTATGCAAAACTCACCTTGGTAGGTGCCAGCTGTTGCTCCTGGAAGCGTTAACTGAATAGCACTGAAGCGTCGGTAAGTGAAGGCCAGGCTAGTGCCTGCTGAAAGTGAAAGGGGGGTCGGATTAATCGGGTTTCCTGTGCTATCAAGGAAATTAAGTGTGATATCCGCAGGTCCTACATCATATTGCACATATCCAGTACCTACAATGTTTTGATTGATGTTGTTTGTAAATAGGGCAACTAGGACATCAGCCGCGACAACAGTACCGCTCCAAGGTGTACATACCTTATCTTGCACAAAGTTTTTATCCGAACAGCAAGTGAGTGCAGCCCCTGAAGAATTACATCCCATAGTGAAATACCTCCTATTATATTTTCTAAACTATTTAATGCGATGAAGGAGTTACCCGCTTGGACATCTGTCTGATATCTGAATTTTTTTTAATCAGAAGTGCTGGTAACAACATAAAAAAGATGTTTCCTCAAATGCGATGAGGATGACATCCTTTTATGTTGTTTCTCTAAAATGACTAGACAGCCCCGCCATTTCCAATGAAAGGCATCTGCTGGACATATCTGTAGGTCGATGGATAATACGCAGCGCCAGTGGGCTGTTTTGGTTGTTGATCGGAGGGGGTTTGGCTGCAATTCACCGGTGGACCGATGATGAGTGTGCTCTGAATAGGGGCTAAGGCTTCTTTGATCTGAGCTTCATTAAGACAATAAGTATGGGCCAGTATTTCTGCTGGTGTAAGCCGAAGTATGTCGGAGCCTGCAATGAATTCAGGAATAGGCGCATCAAAAATCGCTAACAAATGGGTATTATCAACCGTAGCAATTTCGTAATGCCACCAACCTTGGGGAATGTTTGCGACGATTCCTGGCGTGATAGGGATATTAACTAATTTTTTGGTAAAAGGATTAATTAAAGAAACAACGGCCGATCCGGAAATACAGTAGACCAGCTCTGAGGCATTTTGGTGGCTATGTGGTTCGACGACGTTGGATTGGCTAAGGAAAATATCGAGCAAAGAGACATTTCCCAAGGTGTTCAGTTGATTGACAGAGAGCGTATTAATAAAGTTGCGACTATCTTTAATGATAAGCGGATTGTTGCGCAGATCATAAGAAAACTGCACGGATGGTGATGTAAAATCCATATAGGAGTTCATTTTCTTTGGTTCCTGCCCTTCAGCTAAATTAGGTGTTGTCGAATTATACTATGTGAAAGGCTAGGCGGAGGGACCAGAAATTCGGGTGAAAATTCAGGAGCTGTCTGTAAACCTGCAAATATGCATTTTTTTGTTCATAGAATGACCCCGAATGAGTGAATTCCTGCGTTTCTGCATGCTTTTGCGGACTATTTATAAGTGTGTGATAAAAAAGCGTGAAATGCCTGCATAATCGCAGGCATTTGCACTTTTTACTCGATTTCGTTGAAATAAACCTGTACTTTCGCAGGTTTTCATGGGAGTACGGCCGATGATACTCGGGATCGCCTGGCTCAGATGAAAGACTTTCGCGAATGTGAGATGGAGCTTAAGCATTAGCCAGTAGTTAATGCTTTTTTGTTATGTTTGTTGATGTGAATTTTCATATAATTGAATTGTATTTTTATGTATAATAGTTAAATCTAGGATTTAGTAGTTACTCTGTTTTAACGGTTAGTCTGTCTTGGATCAAGTGTCTGAAAATGGTGGGGAATGGTGGAGAACCTATGAAAAAGCTCATCTTAATTGCAATTATTTCCAGTAGTTTTCTCACTTTATCTTTCTCCTTGTACTATATGTTCACGATATATCAAAGCGATTTGGGCATTGCAAGCAGGGCAGAGCCGATGCTGAGTGAGCATGCGGAGCGAATTGTTATTATTTCTCAAGAGCAAGGCAGCTTCATGATGAATGAAATTCAGAAAGGCGCGCGTACAGCGGCAGATGCGCATCAGATCAAAATTGATTTCTGGGGGGTATATCGCTCGAATTTAGATGAGTTGATTAAGCAAATTGATATTGCAATCGCTTCCAAAGCGAGCGGGATTATTGTAGAAGGTGTTGATCATCCCGAGTTCGATCGCATGGTGAAGAAAGCGACAGCCAAAGGGATCCCGGTCATAACGATTAATTCCGACGCGCCTGACAGCTTGCGCAAATCCTATGTTGGATCGGACCATTATCAAGAAGGCATCATTATGGGGGAATATATCGCAACTCAGCTGAACGGTCGCGGAACTGTTGGTGTCGTCAAAAGCATGACATCTCCAGGTACGGATGAGTTAAGGTTAAAAGGGCTTGGTGAAATATTTGGCAAATATCCGGGGATTAAACTCGTTTTCGCTTCGGCCGATAATGAAACGCTGCAGCCGAAAATACAAACCAATGATATTTTGAATCATTATCCGAAAGTAGATGCGTTTATTAGTCTGCCAGCCGATTCAGGTGAGAGCATTGTTCAAGCAGCGAAATCACGTTCCCGGATGAAAGATTACCCTATTTTCATTTTTGATGATTCTCCGCAAACGGTCATGTTGATTAATAATGGGCTTGTTCAAGCCGGCCTTTCGCAGCATTATGAGGAGATGGGCGAAATGAGCGTTAATTTGATGAAACGGTGGCTGGATGCGATTCAGCTGCCACTGGATAATAGCTACTTCACGCCAATCAGTATCGTAACTTCAACTGGAGAAGAGGAGACAGCCTTTGAAAACCATTCGAAGTAAAATGATGATGCTGTCGATCTTAATCTGGGTCATTATGGCTATTATTTGGATATCTATGAGCCTCTTTAATCAGAAGACGGTGGAAAAGTACAACGAAATTCTTCAGCGCTATATGCAGATGAACGAAGCCTCGCAAATAAGCCGTCAAGCTTTAACCTCCTTGAATAAATACCGTATTTCTCCTACGTTAGACAGCATGAATCAGTATGTTGAAGACAACAGCAGATTGCTGCGCACGAGGTCTGACATGAACTGGTTGCGAAATATGAACAACAGCATGCTGTTAGACAATCTTCAGAATATGCTGGAAAGTCAATCACAAGCGATGGATTTAGCGGTTCGTTTCCAAAAAGACAATGATGACGAAAATGCCGCCAAAGAGTTCGATGAAGCAACGAACATGTCCAAATATATTTCGGAAACAACCTTAACGTTAATTAGCGGCGAGCAGAACACCTATGATGCATTTTATCGAAAAATTATTAAACGGAGTGAGGATATTAAAAAAATGGGCTTTTGGACGCTGGCCTTGGTTTCCTTGCTATTGCTGCTGTTTTCCTATCGATTCGTGAACAGTATGACTCAGCCATTATTAAAGCTTACACAATCTGCTCGTGAACTATCGCGAGGAAATTTCAAAAATCCGATCGAAATCAAGAACAATGATGAAATGACATTTCTGGCCATTACCCTGGATAGCATGAGAATGAAAATAGGCAATTTAATCGACGACATCCAGAGCAAAGCGCAGTTGGAATACGATCTTCATAAACATAAGCTCATGTTGAAAGAAAGCGAGCTGAAAAGCTTGCAAAGTCAGATTAATCCGCATTTTCTTTTTAATACGCTAAATATGCTTTCCAAAGAAGCCTATCTGGCAGGCGCAGATAAAACCAGTGAATTAATTAGCTCTGTGGCCGGGATGCTTCGATATAATCTCCGCAAACTGGATAGCAAGGTGTCGCTTAAGGATGAATTGGAAGTTCTTGAAGAATATTTAACGATTCAAAAAGCAAGGTTTGGTGAGCGTTTGCGAGTTGTAAGAGAAATTGACGAAGAAGCGCTGTCTATTGAACTGCCCATTCTTATCCTGCAACCGCTAGCAGAGAATGCGTTTATTTATGCGATTGAACCTGCCGAAGAAGGCGGAACATTAACGATTCGCGTGAAAAATGAGGAGACTTGCGTCATTGTACAGGTGCAGGATACAGGTCAAGGCATGGATCAAGAACAATTGAATAGGCTATTATCAAATACGGAAAATTCAGCTTACAAAGGGCATTCCACCGGAATCGGTATTTGGAATGTCATTCATCGGCTTCAGCTGTTTTATGGAATTGAGGAAATTATGGATGTGGAATCCCAGTTAGGGATGGGCACATGTATGACATTGAAGCTGCCAAGGAGGCAAATGAAATGATTCGGATGATGATCGTGGACGACGAACCTATTGAGCGTATCGCTCTTCATAAAATTATGGCGGAGAGTTCCCTTGACATCGAGGTCGTAGGCGAAGCCTCTAATGGGAGGGAAGCAATCGAAGCTGCCGCTCGGCTTCAGCCTGATCTCATCACGATGGATATTAAAATGCCGGGCATTAATGGCCTGCAAGCTATTGAAAAAATTAGAGAAGCGAATGATAGTATTAAATTTATTATTGTAACCGCATTCGATACCTTTGAATTTGCTCAACAGGCGATAAGACTGGGTGTTTATGATTACATGCTTAAACCAAGCAGGATATCGGTGGTGCTGGAAACCATAGGCAAAGTAGTGAATGAGATTAAAAATACCCAAATTGAGCGGCAGAAGCGAAGCTCGGAGAAGCATAGATTGCAAAAAATGATGCCGATGGTAGAAGCAGATATCGTGGAGCAGTTATTATTTGACTACGTTCCATCTGCCTATCTTAGCGAAATGATGGATTTGTTAGGCTTTCCTTCGGTGAAAAGTGGCTTTGTTGTCAATGTGCAATTCACGCATGCCATGGCGGGAGGAGGACAACCAGCAGAGCTGGAGGAACTGTATTCGAAACTCATACAGCAGATTCATGATTCATCCATTACATGCTGGGTCGGTAAAATGTCTGGAAAACAAGTCCAACTGATTGTCTTTATGGATGGAGAGTTGTCCTATCGTGCTCAAGCAGTCGGCTTAGCGCGAAATTTGATTCAAGCTTTGAACCGGAGAAACGATTATCGTCTATTCATCGGTGTAGGAGGACAATGCCAAGATGTGAGGGAAATGCGTAGATCCTATCACGAAGCGCTCCTAGCTTCAATCGACAGCTCATTGCCTGTTCATTATTGTTTATATGAGGATGTGCCGCATGCTGACAATCAAGTGGATAGAAGCCTAACGATTGAATTGGAAAAAAATGTTCTTGATGAAGTTCGATGTGGAAAATGGGAATCGGCCGGTGAGCAAGTTGCCAAAATTATTGATGTATTCGAAGGTGTGGGTCAAAGGATCGATATGGCGCAGCAGCGAGTTTTTGAGTTGCTGGTTAATGTAACTAAACTGCTGCAGGAGATGGGCATTGACGTTAATAAACCTTATTTTCGTTACCAAACGACTAGCTATACGCAATTGAAAGCAGAGACCCGCTACCTGATTCATCAGTTAGTGGAAGTAAGAGAAGCAGAATCAGATCTGCTTCAAACCATGAAGCAGTATATTCGAAAATATGCGCATGAGGATCTTTCATTGGAAAGAATCGCGGCTATCGTGAATCGAAATCCTTTTTATGTGAGCAAGCTCTTTAAAGAGCATTTTGGGATGAACTATATCGATTATTTAACGGAATATCGTATCGAAATGGCCAAACAATTAATGCAGGAATCAGATAAAAGTCTGAAGGAAATCACGTTCGAAGTAGGGTACCATGATCCGAATTATTTTAGCAGAGTGTTTAAGAAGCTTGTAGGCCATTCACCGACAGATTATCGTAAAATGCTCATTCGGCCCACGATCAAAAAGTGATGAGAAGAAGGCGGCAGACAATGGATAAACGGTATATATTGAGCGGAATTGCAGGTGTTGTGGCTGTCTTGGCGTTTTCTTTTTCCTCCTGTTCGATGACCTTATCAAGTCATAAATCAAGTGAAATTTCGAAGCAGCAAGCAGACAGCCCATCAATCGATAATGAAAAATGGAAAAAGAAGAAGGTGGTTATCGGGTTATCCATCGATACGCTTTTGGAAGAACGCTGGCAGAAGGACAGAGATTTGTTCAAAGCTGCTGTTGAGAAGCTTGGCGCACAAATTGAAGTTCAAGCAGCGAATGGAGACGATGCCAAACAGCTTTCGCAAGCGGAGAACTTAATTTCACAAGGCGTAGACGTGCTTGTTGTTGTACCCCATAATGCGGAGATTTCATCGGCCATTGTAGAAAAAGCCCATAAAGCAGGCATTAAAGTCATCTCCTATGACCGTTTGATCGTCAATTCGGATGTTGATTTATATGTGTCTTTCGATAATGAGAAAGCCGGCGAGCTGCAAGCGAAAGCCATCACATCGAAGGTGCCCAGAGGGAATTATGTCCTCATTGAAGGCGCCGACACAGACAACAACGCCCATATGTTCAAAGCAGGGCAGATGAATATTCTGAAGCCATTCGTAGAGAACGGAGATATCACAATCGTTTTTGACCAGTCTACGAAAGAATGGAAGCCTGCAAACGCGTTGGCGAACATGGAGCTGGCCTTGGCGGCTAATCACAATAACATTCAGGCCGTAGTTGCTGCGAATGACGCAACGGCAGGCGGCGTTATTCAAGCTTTGGTTGCCCAGCATTTGGCTGGTCAAATTCCCGTTTCGGGACAAGATGCAGAGCTTGCAGCCGCTCAGCGAATTGTTGAAGGCACACAAACGATGACGGTGTACAAACCGATCAAAAAGCTTGCTGAAACGGCTGCTGAGCTGGCTGTGCGAATGGCAAAAGGCGAAAATGTCCACGCAGATAAAAAAGTCAACAACAAAAAAAATGATGTTCCCTCGATACTTCTTGAACCGATTGCCGTCGATAAATTCAATATGGATGCAACCATCATTGCCGATGGGTTCCATAAGAAAGAGGACGTTTACAAGAATGTGAAGCCATGATCCAAATAACAAAATAGTATAGCAAGCTATAAAAAAGTGCTAATTTAAAGCGGATACATGAGGTAAATCCAGTGATATACTCATTTTGTAATTGGCGCTAAGCTAAAACAAATGAGAGGGGTTTACGAATGAAAAGTACTCTGAAAGCGATTTCACTCCTGTTGGTCATTATGATGTTTGCCGTTGTTGTTGCAGCCTGCGGCACAAGCAGCAAAGTCAGTGTGGGGATTGTCTTGCCTACGAAAGACGAGCCGAGATGGGTTCAAGATGAGCAGCGCTTCAAAGATGCATTAAACGGCACCAAGTACACAACTGAAATTTTGTTCAGCCAAGGATCTTCTGCCAAGGAAAAAGAAAACGTAGATGCCTTGATCGCCAAAGGTATCAAAGTATTAATCATTTGTCCGCAAGATGGCGATGCAGCAGCGGCTTCGGTTGAAGCAGCCAAAAAAGCAGGCATCCAAGTCATCTCCTATGACCGTTTGATCACTAACACGGATGCGGTTAACTATTATGTCACTTTCGACAGCGTTGCCGTAGGCAAAGCACAAGCGAAGTATCTAGTTGATCATGCCAAAGGAAAAGGGCAGCCTTTGTACTTGTATGCGGGCGCTGCTTCTGATAACAATGCGTTCTTGTTCTTCCAAGGCGCTTGGTCGGTGCTTCAACCTAAGATTGCCGACGGCACTTTCAAAATTGCGAACTCCAGCGAAGCGGTTGGACTGCAAGCAACTGCTGAGTTGACACGTGATCAATTAAGCAAAATCATTGGCCAAGTGACAACAAACTGGGATGCGAACGAAGCTAAAAATAAAGCGCAAACCCATTTGACAGCTGCTTCAGCTGATAAAAAAGGCGATGTCGCCATCTTAGCTCCTAATGACGGTACAGCTCGTTCGATCGCCGATGTTTTTGGGACAGATAAAGCCGTTACCAGCTTTGTAGTTACAGGGCAAGATGCTGAAAAAGCATCCGTTCAATACATTATCGACAGCAAGCAATCCATGACGGTATTCAAAGATGTGCGCACACTTGTCAAAGATGCGATGGGGATGGCGGTCTCTATTCTCGATGGCAAGGCGCCTGAAACAACTGGATCCTACAAAAACGGCAAAATCGATGTGAAAGCGAAACAAACGAACGTCATCGTCGTTGAGAAAAGCAACGTCAAATCAGCACTCATTGATTCTGGTTATTATCAAGCGAGCGATTTCAAAGGATTGTAACCGTATTCAGACATAGTTTGGAAGGAATAGTGATAGATCTATCTATCACTATTCCTTTATTCCACGAGATATTTGGGTAAGGAGCGCTATGTGGTTATGAGCATAAATATATTGGAAATGAATCATATATCCAAAGAATTCGTAGGCGTAAAAGCGCTCACGGATGTCAGTTTTAAAGTCCAGACAGGCGAGATTCATTGTTTGATCGGTGAAAACGGCGCGGGTAAATCGACATTAATGAAAGTGCTTAGCGGGGTATACCCTTATGGAACCTATGCGGGAGATATTGTATTTGAAGGCCAAATCCAGCATTTCTCGAAAATAAGCGACAGCGTGAAAGCAGGCATTGCAATCATTTATCAAGAATTAGCATTATTTCCTGATCTCACGGTATATGAGAATATTTTTGCAGGGAATGAAGTGAAAAAAGGCTTCCTTGTGGATTGGAATCAAACGATTAATCGCGCCAAAGACATGCTTGAAAAAGTAAAGCTTCAGGTGAATCCGGAAGTCCTGATCAAGGATTTGGGCGTAGGCAAACAACAGCTTGTTGAAATTGCCAAGGCGTTGAGTAAACATGTGAAACTGCTTATTCTGGATGAGCCAACGGCTGCGCTGAACGAGAAAGAAAGCGAGAATTTGTTGGAGCTGCTGAGGGAGCTTAAAAAGCAAGGAATTACAAGCATTATGATCTCCCATAAGCTGAAAGAAGTTATTTCTATAGCGGATAAAGTAACTGTACTGCGTGATGGCAGAACGATCTGTACGCTGGATGCCTCTAAAGACGAGATTTCCGAAAGCGTCATCATCAAGAGTATGGTTGGTCGTGAAATTGATGATATTTACCCCAAAAGAATGAATAAGCAATTCGGTGGTACAGTCCTCGAAACGCGCAACTGGACGGCTTATGATCCCGAACTGGGCCGAGAAGTAGTCAAAGATGTTCATATCCATGTCAAAAAAGGCGAAATTGTCGGTATCGCAGGCTTGATGGGTTCTGGACGAACAGAACTGGCGCAGAGTATTTTCGGTAATCCCAAATCGTATAGATTAAAAGGCGAGCTAGCTGTAGACGGTGTGAAAAAAGTATTTAAACATCCCAAAGATGCGATCCAAGCAGGAATCGCTTATGTCACAGAAGATCGTAAAGGTGACGGCTTGTTTTTGATTCAAGATATTAAACAAAATATTTCAGCAGCCAATCTGCCTTCAATATCAGCACAAGGGGTCATCAACAATAATGAAGAAGTGAAAATTTCCAATCATTACAAACAATCGTTAAACATTAAAGCCCCTTCGGTTGAGCAGCTTGTCGGTAATTTAAGCGGAGGCAATCAGCAGAAAGTATCGCTTGGGAAGTGGTTGTTTGTGAACCCAACCTTGCTTATCTTGGATGAACCAACTCGCGGTATTGACGTGGGCGCCAAATTTGAAATTTACACGATTATGAATAAGCTGATTGGCGAAGGCATGAGCATCATCATGATCTCTTCTGAGCTGACGGAAGTCTTAGGCATGAGTGATCGGGTATATGTAATGGCTGAAGGGAAAATAACGGGCGAACTATCCAGTAATGAAGCAGATCAAGAAACCATAATGAAGCTTGCAACGCAATAGGAGGAAGTCAGGTGCAATTCTACAATGAAGCGAAATCGTTAATTAAAGTAAATATTCGGGATTATGGGATGTACATTGCCTTGTTTATCATCATGCTGACTTTCTCGATCATGACAGACGGTCTGTTCATGTCGTCACGTAACATTAGCAACTTGATTGATGCTACAGGGTATATTGCCGTGTTGGCAGTAGGAATGACGCTGGTCATTGTAATTAGGCATATTGATTTATCGGTTGGTTTTGCCGCTGGATTTCTGGGTGCCATTACAGCTGTCCTCCTGACACAGGCCGGGGTTCCGTTCTATATCACCATTCCAATCATTTTGGTACTTGGTATTGTTGTTGGTTTATTTAATGGTCTATTGGTTGCACAATTCGGAATTCCTTCCTTTGTTGCTTCCTTGGCGGGAATGCTCATATTCAGGGGAGCCTTGCTGCGAGTCACTGAAAAGACGGGAACCATCATTATCAAAGACGATCATTTCAACGCCATCGGTAATGGTTTCATTCCATCGATTGCCAAAGTGAACGGCTTGAACTTGCTTTCCTTAATTTTAGGCGCCATCTTGATTGTCATTTATGTGTATAGTGAATTATCCAAACGTTCGAGCAAACTGAAATACAATTTTGAAGTGGTATCCAAGAGTATTTTTGTCGTAAAAGTGGTTTTCGTTTCAGCTATCATTGCCTATATCACGTGGATTCTCGCAGGTTACAACGGATTCTCCTGGACGGTTATTATTGTGCTGCTCGTCGTGGTGATCTATCACTTTTTGACGACTTCAACTGTACTGGGAAGGCATATTTACGCAGTAGGAAGCAATCCGGAAGCTGCGAATCTAAGCGGGATCAGTGTTAAGAAGATAACTTACATTGTATTCGGTTCCATGGGGATGCTTTCGGCATTATCCGGTATCCTCTTCACATCTCGCCTACAGTCGGCGACTACGACGGCAGGCACGTTGTTTGAACTCGACGCGATTGCGGCTGCTTATGTAGGTGGTGTTTCTGCTGCCGGCGGAGTAGGCAAAGTGACGGGTTCCATTATTGGCGCAATTGTCATGGCATCGCTGTCCAGTGGCATGAATTTAATGGGGATCGGGATTTCCTATCAATATATGATTCGCGGTGCTGTGTTAGCTGCCGCTGTTATTTTCGATGTGGTGACTCGGAAGAAAAGGGCTTAGTGAATGTGGCTGTCCTATATGCCCAGTGTAAAAAACTGCGGAAGTGCAGGAATTTTCAGGTGAATATGGTTGAAAAGTGGAGATACCTGCAATTGTGCAGGTATTTTCATTTTTTCCAGCCTTTAATCTAGAAAAAGCACTAAATGCCTGCACAAACGCAGGAATTTAGTGTTTGAGGCTATTTCAAGTGTGAAAAAGATGTATATTTGCAGGTTTTTAAAAAATAACTGGAGCTAAAGCATAGGATGGCTCATTTTTCATTGAATGGATAGGAATACTCTAAAATAAAGAATGCTACTCTTTCTTGGAATGCAGAAAACGGGTTTTAAAGCGATGACCCTACTTAACTTTGCTCGAAAAGTCGGATCAATACGTATAATACCTGATATTCTTGAGGTAAGAGGAGGTGATAAGCAGACATGATTGACAGAATGAATAGTGCTTTAACCTATATTGAAGAAAATCTTGCAAATGAGATTGATTTCAAGGAAATAGCCAGATTGGCTTATTGCTCGGAGTATCATTTCAAAAGAATGTTTTCTTTTCTGGCCGGTGTCTCCTTGTCCGAATACATTCGCCGCAGACGGCTGACGCTTGCAGCATTTGAGCTTCATGAAAGTGATAGAAGGGTTATTGATATTGCCATTAAATATGGATACAACTCGCCAGACGCTTTTACCAGGGCTTTTCAAAGCCTGCATGGTGTGACACCAACTGAAGCCAGAAATAAGGGACAAACCCTGAAAGTTTACCCAAAAATGTTCTTTACGCTTTCTATTCAAGGGGGGAATGAAATGCCGTCGGCCCCTTTCCGGATACCCTTCAAAATGTTTGGGGTCGCATTTATTCAGAATGGTTCCCATCCTCCAATTATGAGCAAGCGGAAGGTCCTGAACTATTATGGAACGAACATAAAGATGTATCGTCACCCACGTTCAAGAGTGAAATTTGGATCCCAATTGTGAAAAGTCAGCCGTGAGCTGGCTTTTTTGCTTTCGTTAGTTAATCACAGCGTACTTGACAGAAGGTTGCAGTTGCGATACATTTTATTTATTCTGTCTGTTCAGTATAAATAAAATTAGTTTTTTTATGAAATGAGGACATAAACAAACATGCCTAAAGTAGGAATGGAACCAATACGTAGGGCAGCTGTTATTAATGCTACATTAATGTGCATAAGCAGACATGGGATTGACGGCATGACTTTGGATAAAGTCGCTGAGTATGCAGATTGCTCGAAGGGGGTTGTCTCATATTATTTTAAAAATAAAGATAACTTGATGATCGAGTCATTTAAGGCTTTTTTTGCTTATTATGGCTTAAAAATCAATGCTGCTATTCAGCCTACCATGAGTGCTGCGGATATGATCGAGGTCACTCTGGCACATCTCCTACCGCCGCTTAGCGATGTAACGCAGGGAGCAATCAATGTATCAGAGCTTGAAGGTACTGAAAAGATGTTTATCCCACTTGAAGATCAAGCCAAACTGTTCCTTCACTTCTTTTCCAGAGCGGCATTGGATCGTAATTTGCAAGAGGTTGTTTCTGCGAGTTATTCGGCGGATATGCAAGGCCTCATGAAGATTTTTGACTATGGGAAGGCGACAGGGCAGATGAAAGTTGAGGATTCCCAAAGTGCTGCCTATGGCTTGCTGGCGATGGTAGTGGGGCTAAGTTTCTTTCGAGTGGCGAATGTGCAGCCACTGAACAGTGAAGACAATCGATCTATTTGTGAGGATTATGTAAAGAAAATAACAGAAGGATAAAGGATAGTTGACGAACAAACAATAAGCATTCATTGGAGGATAATGATGAAAATTACGACATTAAATGAGAACGACGTAAAAATTGCTGTTGTAACTAGTGAAGAGTTACTCATAACTGACATTCAGTCTGCATTAGATTTAATAGCTACGGTAAATTATGAAGCAGGCTGTGATCGTATAATTTTGAATAAATCAGCCATTTGTGAAGACTTTTTCAACTTAAAAACACGGCTGGCAGGTGAAATATTGCAAAAGTTTATTAATTATCATGTGAAAATTGCCATTGTTGGTGATTATTCGATGTATTCAAGTATGAGTTTGAAACAATTCATTGGCGAGAGCAATCAAGGGAAGGATATCTTTTTCTTGTCGACTGAACAAGAAGCTGTAGAGAAGCTGAGACTTGCTTAACCTAGGAGATGATTTTTTACGTGAATAGGAGAGAAAGCATGGATCATGAAGGAATGAGCCTGAGCAATTATCCAATGGTGAAAATTCCGGGTGGAGTTATTGATTTAAGAGATGATAGAACACAAAGTAAATGGCAGGTTGAAATCAAACCGTTTCTTCTCGCCCCTTATCCTGTAACTACGGCACTTTATGATGTTGGTGACCGTGACCAAAAGCCTGTTGTAAATGTGTCTTGGCATGATGCCATTTCTTTCTGTAATCACCTTTCCCAACAAACTGGGTTGCAGCCGTTTTATTCCAATCCTAATGATGGAGAAAGTGTTATCTGCCACTGGGAATCCAACGGCTTTCGACTTCCTTCAGAAGCAGAATGGCAGTATGCCTGTAAAGCAGGAACGTCTGGATACAGATACGGTGAGATTGATCAGATTGCCTGGTATCGTGACAATTCAGGAGGAAGCATCCATGAAATAGGCACAAAAGAGCCGAATGCTTGGGGGTTGTATGATATGCTAGGCAATGTTTGGGAGTGGTGCTGGGATATTTATGATAAGAATGTATATGGCTCCTACCGAATTTTTCGTGGCGGCAGCTGGGCAGAAGAGGAGAGAGGCTGTGGAGCTTCGTGCCGTCGTCGCAGTCATCCGTCATTAGCGATCGACGACCTTGGATTCCGCCTTGCCCGGAACGACAAATGAGATTCCCTCTGAAAACCGCTGCTTGCGTTGCAGTTATTCAGAGGGCTTTTTGTATACTCTAAGGAAGCAGCACTTAGCGAATTGTGCAAGTGTTGCGGCCCAGCCACTTATTGATGCCGCATTTTTGCGTCAAGCCGGTGACGAGGAATGGAAGTGCCGTGAGGCCAAATAATTTCCAATATCCACTAAAGAAATAGAAGAGTGATAAGAGTGCTAAGCCAGCAATGATGCGTACAGCTCGATCAGTTCCACCTACATTTTTCATTTGTTCGTTTCCTCCGCTTCGTATGGGTATGCTCTACAGGCTTGATCATACCAAGGTAAGGCAGAAGTATCTGTAACTTTGTCACATAGAAAAAATGATGAGCTGTCTTTGCTTATAATTCCACATAATGTTCCAACCCGCCCCGGTTGATAATCGTGATGCTTCCCCTTGAGAGCGTGATGAGCTTTTCCTTTTCAAGCATTTTCAGTGTTCGACTGATGACCTCGCGAGCTGTTCCCAGTTCAATTGACAGCGTATCATGGGTAATCGTGAGAACTCCACTGCTATCGCTGGTCATTTGAACCAAATATTCAGAAATTCTGCCGCGGATTGATTTGAAATTGATGCTGTCCAGAAGGTTGGACATGATAATAATTCGTTTGGCAATGGATTTGAACATATATTGGCGGAAATTTCGATATCGATCCATCCAATCTCTGAAAGCATGGACAGGAATTAATACGGCGAGGCAGGGCTTTTCAATACAAGCCGTAGCTTCATATTCAGTTTCTCCTAAAATGCTGGAGATCATGAGCGGACAACATTCACCGCCATTAATTCTATAAAGGGTTATCTCCCTTCCACCGGAACTGACTTTGTACATTCGTACGGTACCTTCGAGGAGCATAACCGCATAATCAAGAAACTGTCCTTCTTGAATAACATAATTCGGCTTTACTTCCCGCACTTTGATTCCTTCTGTCTGCCAATCTTCTTCGCTGATATCTGTCAAGCTCGGAAACAGCGAAATAATTTGAGGGATGTAATCAAAAACTGGTGAGCTCATGGGTGTCATCTCCATGTAGATATTTGAATTTCTGGTAGAAACATTTTATCACTAAACAGGGATATATGACTGTGACAAAGTCACATTAATCTGTGGTTTTTTCCACTGTGGCAACATTTACAAATCACTGGATGTTCGTTATAATGAACAGAAGTGTAGTTTAAGGAGGTATAATTTTTGATAAAACCATATATGCCCACTCTTGATGTACTAAGGGCATTGTCGATTATCCCAGTGGTAGTACTCCACACCGGCGGAACAGCGGCAACATATATTGGATTTTTGGGATCGTACGGTGTTTTACTGTTTTTATGCATTTCAGGATTTCTTCTGTCCTTTCTAGCATTTGAAGAAATTAAAAGAAATGGCCATTTCAAATAGAAAACTAAGAAGTAAACAAGCTCAAAATATTAGTATCACTGGCAAAATGAGTTCTTTATAAAGAATTTAATTCTGGGAGATGTTAACTCAATGAAAACGGTTACCATACTGATTCCAGCCTATAACGAAGCAGAAGTTTTGCATCAGCTTTATAATCGTCTAACTTTCGTCTTGCAGAAAATAAGTTTTTATCAATTTGAAATCCTTTTTGTGAACGATGGCAGTAAAGATGCAACCTTAGAAATTATTAAAAACTTAAGAGAAATGGACGGCAGGATTTCTTATATTGATTTCTCGCGTAATTTTGGAAAAGAAATTGCCATGATCGCCGGTTTAGATTATGTCAAAGGGGATGCGGTTATCATTCTAGATGCAGATCTTCAAGATCCCCCTGAGCTGATACCCGAAATGATTCGTTATTGGGAGGAAGGTTATGACGATATTTATGCCAAAAGAAGAACGCGCTCTGGCGAAACGATGTTTAAAAAATGGACAGCAAAAACATTTTACAAAATACTAAAAAAAGTGGCAAGGATTCCAATACAAGAAAACACCGGAGATTTTCGATTGCTGGATAAAAGGTGTGTGGAAGCACTGAAAAAACTTCGCGAATCCCAAAGATACACCAAAGGCATGTTTAGTTGGATTGGCTATAATAAAAAGGAAATATTATTTGATCGTGATTCAAGGGCAGCTGGAGTGTCTAAATGGAATTATTTGAAGCTAATGGATCTAGCGATTGAAGGAATTACCTCCTTTACAACGGCTCCGTTAAGACTGTCGGTTATTTTAGGCAGCATAGTTTCTATGTGGGCATTTATTTATATGGCCTGGATCATTTTTAAAACGCTGCTCTTTGGAGAGAGTATTGCCGGGTATCCCTCGCTAATGACGGTCATGTTATTTTTGGGTGGCATCCAACTGTTATCGTTAGGAATTATCGGAGAATACCTTGGACGCGTATTTAATGAAACGAAAAGAAGGCCTCTATATTTTGTCGATGAGTATAATGGTCAAAAAGAATCTAATAGCTCAACCAATAAAAGTGATGTCCCAATGAACATATAGAATTTAGACAAAGAAGGGAAAAATTGTGGTTATTATTAAAAATAAGAATGTAATTATTTTGACCCTCATTTTCCTGGTTATGTTCACGCTCAATTTGTTGACACCGTTATTTGCAGACGATTTTAATTACTCATTCATGTGGGATAAGTCAAAGAAAATTGAAAATCTTATTGATGTCGTGAAATCGCAGCAAATGCACTATGTTCAATGGGGAGGCAGGACGGTTGCGCATACCTTAGGTCAAACCCTTTTAATGACAAGCAAATTGTTAAGATCATTCTTGAATGCGCTGGTCTATGTTGCGCTCATTTATCTTATTTATTGGCATTCTCAAGGCAAGAAGCTGAAATTCAGTCGAAATGTTTCGATTGTACTGTTGATCGCGTTATTGTGCTGGGTTAGTTTACCTAGCTTTGGAGAAACAACAATTTGGTTAATTGGGTCCGTTAATTATCTGTGGACGACTGTCATCATGTTGCTTTTTTTAATACCGTACCGGCTTAAGCTTTTGTCCAATGCGGTGTTTGTTAAGGACAACATTATTCAATTGCTTGGTATGTTCATAATGGGAATACTTGCGGGATGGTCGAACGAGAATACATCATTGTTAGTACTTATCCTTACAGCTATTGCTGTTGTATATTTCTTACAGAAACGAATGATGGGCAAGTGGATGTTAGCCGGGTTTGCGGGGACTATGATTGGCTATTTATTTTTGATTTTGGCGCCAGGCAATATGGTCAGAGCTAGTCATATGGAAAAACCTGCCGACTATTCATTTCTCTTGTATCATATCAAGGTTCCAGCATTTATGACCATTAGTATCATGAAATTCCAAGTACCGGTTTGGATTGCTTTTATAATGATAATGTCAGTTTTATTGAATTATTTGGTTAGGAACAAGCTTTCATTCAAAAATATGTTGATTACGTACGGTCATGATTTCCTTTATTCTTTTACATTTATCGGTTTCAGTATTCTAAATAACCTCATTATGTTTGCTTCACCGCAATTTCCTCTAAGAGCAGGTTTTGGGTCCAGTGTATTCCTTATCATCGGAGTTTTGGGGTTATTAAGAATTGAAGTCACGAAAAGGTTGTTTAACATTAAAATTGTGAAGACATTAAATATAGCAACCATTTGCTTTTTAATCGTTACGATGGGATTTGTAATCAGGCAATATTCGATCCTGTATCATGAAAATAATGCAAGGATGAATTCATTGAATAATGAAAAACAAACAGGCAATGATTCGGTTATCGTAAAACCATTTAGTATTGATAAATCAAGTCCATACCAAACTCTGAATCGTCATGTCTTCATTAGCGATATAGGGGGTAACCCAAATGTTTGGCCCAATACTATTTATGCCCAATATTATGGCTTTAAGTCGATTAAAGAACTAGATCATTAGGTAAGGAAGCCTTAAACCCATTGCTGAGCATGGGTTTTTTCTTTTATTTGAAAAGCCGAGTAACCGCGGCAAGATGAAGCAAGACTAAGTTGCAGCACCAGCTTTTGGTCATATGACCGTATTGACTGTTGGTGAATTGCAGGTTATTATGAAGTAGTCATTTAGTAAATCAGTAAATAAGTAATTTAGTAAATTATAAAATGGAGTGTGCCAAAAAATGAAAATACCAACAACTTTAAAACATAAACCTGTCATCGTATCCGAGAATTATGAGCAGGTGGACGGCAGATATGCCCTAAACACGGATGCTCAAGGGATATCCCTTGGATTAGCTCAGTGGAATGACAGAGGGAAGGTCGATATTTCGGCAAAAGTATGGAGGCATACTGGGGAGAAATGGTCCCGTCAATCCGAAGAGCTGCCTATGCATCGTGTACTTGATCTGGCTATTCTAATATGCAGAAGCAGCTTGCACTTCCAGGAGGCTTATCGGTTTCCGAAGCTGTATGATCCAGAGAACGCCACGATAGACCGTATTGGTCTGCAAGGGAATGCTATGACTGTGGCTGTATGTGAAGACAATCCGATGATTGATCATGATATTAAACTGTTCGCGCAGGCGCTTAGTGATGATGGCGAAATGATTGGAGAAAGGCTTAGTATTTTATCCCGTCTGTTAAAAGAAATGGGTTATTAAAATTTATCGAAAGGAATGCGGGTATGAGTAAACATGAAAATAATGTACTGTCACCAACTAGACAATTAACGGAGATAGAAAAAGGGCTCGTCTGGACAAAGCCATCGTCTCATAAGGAAAGTGAAGAAGAGCGGCGTATTTGTAATGAAATAAAGCGCAATTGGCATCGGGGAGAAATGAAAATCGCCAATATTTTGTTAGAAGGTGATGCCGGTTCAGGCAAAACGCAGCTAGCCAAAGCACTTTCAGCTGATTTAGGGCTGCCCTATACGAAAGTGACGTGTTTTGCCGATATGGACAAATCCGATATTATTGGCTCTATTCTACCGGTTATTTCAAATGAACGATTAGAACAGATGCAGTCCGAGGATCAACTTGTCTTGAAAGCCATATATGAGAGCGATAGTTTTCAAAGCACATCGGAAATCGTGATGAACGTGCTGGGCATTTCGCAGGAACAGGCAGCTTTAAAGATGAAGAGGTTATTGAAGATGATGGCTCAAAATACCGAGGACGACGTTGTTGAGTATCGTTTTTACCCTTCTGAGATTGTTAGAGCTTTTCAAAAAGGCTATCTGCTAGAAATTCAAGAACCAACGGTTATACGGGATGCCGCGGTATTAATGGCACTCAATTCTGCTTTGGAGCTGGACGGGAGCATTAATCTTCCTACAGAAATGATTCACAGACACCCCGATTTCATAGCAATCATCACAACTAATCGCAGTTATGCGGGGACAAGGCCACTAAACGAGGCACTGCGTGACAGAATACAGCATTCGGAAAAGATGGACCTCCCATCGAAAGACATGATGATAGAACGGGCAATGGCCAAAACCGAATATAGGAATCAAAAGGTACTTGGCCTCTTGGCGGATATCATAATTATCTTGGATAAAACAGCCCGGGCGAGTGGCATTAAAGGCGTCGCTGGAATGCGATCCTACTTCTACTGGGCAGACGCTGTAGCCGAAGGCGCTTCGGCAAGAGAATCGCTTTATCATAAGGTCATTTACAAAATAACGACCGATTCAGAAGAAATCAAATTGCTGGAAGATGCCCTGAAAAAACATGGCTTGTTAGCAAGTCTGGATGAAGTCGAGATCAATTTTCAAAAAAAAAACGAATTTTTGATACGGTAGAAATCAAGACAATGGGAGAAATAGACGACACCGATTGTGAGCATGTGAGCAGTGAAGAGGAGCAGGGAATCGCCTTGAAGAAATCAGCGGATAGTGACGATAGCACTTCTGACGTTTCTGATGATTCAACGGATATGGAAAGTTCAGATACAGGGGAGGCGGGTACTCCCAAATATCATCAGGCCAACCCTGAAGCCATGCTTGAGAATGCGAAGCAAAAGGAGCGGGATTTCCGCAAAAAGTTAAATCAAGACGCAAGGACGATTGTGTCTGATTCGATTCACAAAGGAGTTAAACTCATTGTTCACCGTCCCGAATACGGTCCGAACAGTGAGCAGGAATATGAAAGCTTAAGTAATGAGCTTATGCCTGTCATAAGAGAAATTGCCAGAAAGACGCTTCCTTTGTTGGAACATGATATTTCTGCTGAATTCGCAAGGAATCATTATTATGGCAGTAAATTTCAAGCAGATAGTGTGGCTTATCGGGATTTTAAGTATTTTGCCAAAAAACGTCCGCCAACGGATTCGCCTTCACTTGCGGTTGGTTTAAGGATTGATGAATCAGCATCTATGGCGGCTTTTGGAAGATTAGAAGCAGCCAAGCGGGCTGTAATGGCCGTATATGAGTTTTGTGCAATTTGTCATATTCCCATTTTAATTTACGGTGATACGGCGGATGTCTCCAAATTAGAGCAAATGTCCATTTATGCTTATGCGGATTATGACCAAGTGGATGCCAATGACCGCTTCAGACTGATGGGGATTCGAGCTAGAAGCAACAATCGGGATGGCATGGCGCTTCGAATTATGGCCGAGCGTTTAGCCAAAACAACGCAACAGACCAAGCTGTTGATCAGCATAAGCGACGGACAGCCGAAAGCAATGGACGATTATACGGGAAGCTATGCGACCCAAGATATGCAGCAAACGATTGCCGAATATGAACGCAAAGGAATTACATTCCTTGCAGCCGCGATTGGCCAAGACAAGGATGTAATCAACCACATCTATGGAAACGAAAGGTTTCTGGATATTACCAATCTGACAGAGCTGCCAGCACAGCTGGTTCGGATCATCGCAAGATATTTGTGATAGCAGTAAACTTATGTGTACGTTGAAAGGAGATATATATGGACAAGAGCAAGCGCAAGGAGCTGCAGGAAGAATTCAAGCAGATAAAGACCTATATGGGTGTCATACAAATTATGAATAAGATCAGCGGCAAAATTTACGTAGATAGTTACCCCAATCTCAAAAACAAATGGATGACCATTCAGATGCAGCTGGATTCGGGAAGGTTCGCCAATGCCCAATTGCAAAATGATTGGAAGGAACTAGGGGCCGAGGCATTTGCTTTCGAAGTGCTGGAGGAGAAAGAAACGGATGACGTTGCAGACATCAAGTGGGAACTTAAGCAGATGGAAAAGCTGTGGTTGGATGAACTTCAGCCTTATGGGGATAAAGGGTATAATAGGTTGAAAGCTTAGTTGACATTTAATAGACTTTCATGTCTCACGGTGGGATTTCGCCAAAAAAACCATTACATTTAAAAACCCCGTTAACGTTACACGGGGTTTTTGGTCGGTCTTTGGATTAAGTAATTCACTCACTATAAGTGGATAATCATTATTTCATTTTTTCCAGTGCGTCAGGATAAACAACGGTTTTAAAAACACTTCCGGTCTTCTCATCTTTAATATTTATGGTCACTTTATTTTTATCTGAAGAAACTCCATTAAACAGTTGATAATACATGGAACTGAGTCCAATTCCTAAGGATGCGAATCCATCGAAGCTTTTTTCATAAGCTTCTTTATCTACTGTTAAAGTAAACTCGGAAAATGGCTTGTTATAAGAAACATCCTTAATTGATGGAAAGTTTTTACCACTCTTAACATCTTCAATAGTTTTTAAAATTTGGGCTTCCATTTCTTTTACTAGTTCAGTGTGGACTGATTTAGACATCTTATAAGTGATAGAACCGTCTTCATTTTTGGTCGCTTCTTTAACACCTTCCGCTTTCGCTTGGGTTATCACCTGCTCTACATCTTGACCTTTGAACATGGATGCAGGAAGTGTGATTTCAACATTTAAAAGTCCTTTGTCTACTTCGACTTGCTGAGGTTTTTCGTCTCTCTTAGTTTCGCTCTGAATGGCATTCTTATCAGTTAAAGTTTGATCCTCAACTTTAGCCGATTGGCATCCAACAATTGATAAAACAAAAATCAGTAAAATTAGTTTTTTCATATTAGTCCCTTTCAATATCATAAAATGGCAAATCTCGACAATATTATACCATATACGCGCTTTTTTTGGTTGTAGTTGGAAGTAATGATTTTTAACGAACACAGAACAGCGACTTTAAATATGAAATTCCTTTAAATGAATATGAATAAAACCGGTTGGTTGTCTTCTGTTATATTACGGGTATACTTTATATATAGAAAGAATGAGAAATCCCCTTGTGCTATAAAAGGTGAATGCAAACAAGTATTGGTAGCTGCAGGGGTATGTTACAGACTTTTTTAATTTGATATTGATATTAATTATCTAGGGATTTGTTTAATACAGGAGGAACATTCATGATACGACAGGCCAAAAAAGAAGATGCGACTGCAGTCATTAATTTAATGTATACGGCGATAGGCGATATTGTCCACACACTGGCAGGCACCAATGATGTCGGGACAGCTCTCCATGTTCTGGAGGGGTTTTTCCGGGAAAAAGGAAACCGCATCAGCTTCGAAAACGTCCTAGTGTTGGAAGAAGACGAGCGCGTGATCGCCTTTATGCTTGCCTATCATGGCAGTCGAGCGGCGGAGCTGGATCGTCCATTTCTCGAACGTCTATCTGCAATTGGCAGCGCAGTGCAAACCATTGAACGTGAAGCACGCGAGGATGAATATTATTTGGACTCCATTGCCGTTCACGCGGACTATCAAGGCAGAGGAATTGGAACCAAGCTGCTGCGGTTGTTCGAACAGCAAGCCGCAGAGCTTGGCCATGATAAAATTATGCTGCTCGTAGATCAAGAAAATACGGCTGCCAAGCTATTGTACGTTAAGATGGGATATAAGGAAGATGGCGTCGTAACGGTCAGCGGACATCTATTCGACCGGATGATTAAATGGTTAAATTAGATAATTGAATAGTCTTGTAGAGACTACGAGTTATCGCTAATACAATCTTGGAGGATCATATATGCACAACGAAATTGTTAGCTATCAAGTGAAATATCACGATAAACTAGTGGATATTTGGCATCGAGCTGTGATTCAAACACATACTTTCTTAACGGAAGAAGATATTAATTTTTATCACAAGATGGTTCAGAATGAAGCTCTGCAATCTTCAGAGGTTTGGTTGGAATTGAACACAAGTCAGGTGCCGATAGGTTTTATTGGGCTTGATGGTATGAAAATTGAAATGCTATTCGTTGATCCTGAGTTTCACGGACAAGGGGTTGGAAGTCGATTAATTAATCATGCGGAGAAATTAAAAGGCAGTACTCTTCAAGTTGATGTCAACGAGCAAAACGAAGGTGCAGTTGCTTTTTATAAGAAATTTGGTTTTGTACAGATAGGGCGTTCTGAACTTGATGGTTCAGGAAATCCCTTTCCATTGCTGCATTTAGAATTAATAAAGTAAGAATATGGGGCTTTTCTTTCGAAGAAGAGCTCCATATTCTTTTTATTTTCGCAGGTGTTAACTACGATAGGGTCCTAATTGTTTCTTGGAAAAGCTATGAAGGGAGCTTTTGTTTCGAAGCCACATGTTCCCTTTCACAATGAGAATATAAACGGCGACGATAAAATAGATCGTGCCCACAATCCAGTCAGTTGGGTTTATTAAGCTGTGTTTATTCACATACGAGAGATACCAGATCCCGATAGGGACATGAAGGAACAGTGAAGAAAATAATCCTGGATTATATAAGCTTTTCGCTTTCATATTTGCGAAGACTCCATGCCATATGACTTGGAAAAAGCCCATCATAACGGGGGCGAGGCCCAGCCAGACGATGGAGGGGAACAAAAGAGGGAGCAAATAAAACACATAAGCGATGATTAGATTAATAATCATGGCAGATTGTTTATTCAGCGGATATCTTTCAGGCGCCTCACTTCTAAATATAACCTGGTTAAACAGACCGGCAAAATACCCCGGCCAACGATATTCTTCAAATTGATGAAGGAGAATCGCAACAAAACTTAACCATAAAATGACTTGTAGTTGGGGGAGCGATTCCCAATTGATCATCAGATAGAAACCTACAAGAAGTGCCACTGCAAATCCTAAATCTTGCCAATATTTTCTCAAAAAGTTCATATTCATCACCTCAATGATTTTTTAATGAAAATATCGTTCAAAGAGCAGCTCAATTTGTTTATCTATAGGTGCTATATGCACAGAAGCCCCCGATTCCAGAATGGGACTCATGAGTGCAGGTAGAAAGATGGCTCCAAAAATTTGCACCATCATCATAATCAACTGCTCGGGCTGCTGTTCACCGGTTATTTCTTTTAAAATAGCTTGAACCTTAGGAAACCCCAACATTTGTAAAAATGAGCCATACTCATGCTGAGATGCGAAAACAGTGTTTCCCATAAGAATGATTCTGGAGAGCAATTCGGGATATTGGCGAATGACTAGTAAATAATCAAGCAGAAATTGTTTCAATCTCTCCTTGGCAGGCAAGGAGGGGTCATCAAGTACAGCAAAAGTATGCTGGAAACTGTTCAAGATCAATTTAATGGATTCGCTGATTAAGTTTTCTTTAGAACCAAAGTAATAGTTAACGAGAGAAACATTGGTGCCGGAAACCTGAGCAATTTTTCTTATGGTGATACTTTCAAAGCCTTCTTTTTTGGCCAACTCTAGAATGGCATGCATAATTTTTTCTTTTGTTTCACTTTTTTTGTTCGTTTCCATCTTTGACCTCCTATCGATCTTAAAAAATAAAACGATGTTTTAAACGTTGTTTAAATTTATTGTAGCACTTCTTTTTGTTATTTCAAGTCTTAATCTCGCTATTTTCCACCTTCTGTAAAAATTTTGTTGCACACAGGCATGATGCAATGTATTATACAAATAAAGCGTTTTAATGAAGCGCTTACAAATATCCTGATTCTTAAATTAAACCGGTTTAATAGACGAAAGATTTCCGCTCTCCGGAGCTGAAGAAGAATAGGATCATCTTGGAAGGCGAGGTTCCGAATCCGGCAAATCCGCCAAGCGGCTGCCACTTTCATCCAAGATGCGCATATAGAACAGATAAGTGTGTAAAGGAAGTTCCGCAGCTCCGTGAAGTAGGACATAATCACTTCACAGCTTGTCATTATGCGGAGGAATTAAATCTGAGGGGTGCAGAGAATGAAACAGCAAGCGGAATCTAAGGCCGAAGAAAAGAAATTAATTGTTTTTTTGGATTGTGGAGATACAATTATTGATGAGGGTACTGAAATACGCGATGAACAAGGGATTGTGATTCATGGCAAAGTGATTCCTGGCGCAGACATCATGGTGAGGACACTTGCCGAACGAGGCTATAGGCTGGCTCTTGTCGCCGACGGCGATGCGCAATCTTTCAAAAATTTACTGACTCAGAATGGCCTGTATGATTATTTTGAAACATTGACCTATTCAGAGCCTGTCAAAGCTTCAAAGCCCAGCCCTCGCATGTTTAAGGCGGCAGTTGGCGCAATGGATCTAAGCGAAAAGGATTATTCGCGAATCATTATGGTTGGAAATAACCTGAGCCGGGATGTCAGAGGAGCTAACGAATTAGGAATAACCAGTGTTTTCCTAAGCTGGACCGAGAGGTACCCGAAAGCACCTGCAGATGATTTGGAAATTCCGAATTATACCATAAGTGAGCCGCAAGCCTTGATTGATTTGGTGGAAGCACTTAATTTACAATTAGCTTGAATCTGCTTGGAGGGGATGTTACTGCACAATGGCAAAAATCGACGATGTCGCCCGTCTGGCGGGAGTTTCCAAAGGAACCGTATCCAATGTATTTAGCCAGAAAAGACCTACGAGTCCAAAGGTGACGGAAAGAGTGTTGAGGGTTTCCAGAGAATTGAACTACGTGCCGAATCACACTGCAAGGAGTTTAGTCACTAAGAAAACAATGGCGATCGGCCTTACGATTCCACACGGGAATTTCTTCTTCAGCGCCTTTCATAATCAATTCATCAACGGAGTTATTCTGGAAGCTTCTACTTATGGATATCGCGTACTGCTGGACATGATAGCTGTCGAGGAGGTCAAGACACCTTCCCTTGCCAGTTACCCCATTGACGGTGCTATTGTGCTAGGTCCAACGAAAGAAGATAGGCGTATTCAGCTGCTGCATCAGAATCAAATTCCTTTTGTCACGGTTGGCAAAATCATGAATCAAGGCATTGAGGACGTTTCTACCGTAAATAACAACAATGACAAAATCATTCATGATATATGCAACTATTTGATTAGCAAGGGTCATCGAAACATCATGTTTCTTAACGCGGGTCAGCAAATGACCGTTTCTATTGTACGGACTGAGGCGTTCATTCATGCCTTGGAGGCACATCAGATCGAGCTTCGACCGCATATGATTCATTACAAGCCGCTTATATATTCAGAGGAATATATGAGATATGGTTACGATGAAACGTACAATACGCTAGCAAATCTCGAAGAAAAGGTGACCGCCATTATCTCAGATGATGACCGCACGGCATTCAGTGCGATGAATGCACTGAAGGATCTGGGTTACTGCGTACCGGAGGACATCTCATTGTTCGTCATCTGCGGTGATCTTTCTATGATGCATCAAGTGACGCCTTCCTTAACGGGAATGGATTTGCAGCCTTCCGAGCTTGGTGTTCAATCCGTCAAGCTGCTCATGCATAAGCTGTCTGTCCTAGAAGGCGAGTTTACGAATCATTGGATCGTAGATAGCAAGATTGTTGAGCGAGATTCTTGTTCATCGGTGTGAGCATATCCCTATTGTTTAGCAGGCTGCTAAACTTCCTTAACAAAGAAACCATGAATAAACTTAAAAGAAGAGGGCAACCTCTTCTTTTTTTATTTTTCGTCCCAGCCGCAGTATAAAAGAGAGTACAATTTTCCCCTTCTACATTCTTGTCTAGGTCATGATGCTGATCACCTCCATAAAATGAAGAGACTTGTTGTTGAAGGAGGTAATGCTGAGGTTTGGATTGGCATGATGCAACGAGTGCGGCCTTTTTAAGCGATGTTTAAATTTAAAGCTAATAGGATTATTAAACGAGGAGGAATCAGGAATGCAACCCATCTATCCAATATGTGCAGAGTCATGCAGACCCTACATCGGACAACAGGTATGTGCAGTTCTTCATGATGGCACTCAGGTTGTAGGAACGTT
The DNA here is from genome assembly GCF_002027705.1 of Paenibacillus ferrarius. GTDB lineage: Bacteria > Bacillota > Bacilli > Paenibacillales > NBRC-103111 > Paenibacillus_E > Paenibacillus_E ferrarius. Next base: position 122,487 of record NZ_MBTG01000066.1, read on the forward strand.
AGACAATGTCTCAGGACAAGGATTATTTATTAACCAGGGTTTCAACAATGCTACAGTTCTTTCAACCAAACCTGGTAAAGTAAAAAAAGAGCTGAAGGTAATCAAAAACAAGGCGCAAACCTCAGCTTGGGGTTTTGGCGGTTTTAACCCATTATTGTGGTCATCCATTGCTTTATTATTTCTTTTGCCATTTTTCTTTATTTAATAAAACGAGCGCGCACCGGAATTTCAATCGGTGCGCGCTGCTTCCAAATCGAAATTCTTCATTCTACTAACACAAACTTATCCGCATTCTCGATATATCGGTACTTCCTGAGACCAATATCCTGTTTCAGCACCGTAAACATTCCTGATGCTTCTTCGTAGGACACTACATCTTGTTCGCCTGCCCCAAGCGTCTCTCGTACGCTGACCCAATATAATTGCTCCGCATTTTCCTTGAAGATATAAATCTGTCCAGTTGTATTAGAAACAGCGATAGCTTCTTCCAATCCATCTCCGTTGAGATCGCGTTCGTACATCGTCGCATTATCGAACTCCAAATAACTGGCCATTCCCCCGTTTTGCTCACGATTATAATAAGTACATACACGGATGCCATCGGCTCCGCATACTAGCCATATTTTCAGAGTCTGGTGACCAAATACACGCGTTACAGCCATCTGAGCATCATAGAGGTTGCCAGTCCCAAAGTCATATATAACCTCAGGTCCGGTTAAGCCGTCAACGGTGTATCCAAAATGTTCTTCCCCTTTTTTGAAGTATGGCAACTTGGGGTCATCCTTAATCGCCTTATACTTCAAGAGGGTGCCAAAACCGTCCAAATCCTTTTTGCTCAGCACTTCGATATCAGTATAGGATATCTTGTAGATCATCCGATTGTCATAAGCATGCAGCGGGTTCACCTTATTGCCCAATCCTGGCAGGATGTCGGGGTCGTTCATGGAAATTATGCTGCCATTGCCAGTGAGTCTGGCGTCGAGCAGCTTATACGCAAAAGGATGTTCCTTGTTGGTGTCATTACCCGAAACGGATTGAAATGGAGTTCCTGCCGGAGGGGATGCGGCTTGCTCGCTTTTTTTAAATAAAACCCCTTCATTTGTTACAAGCAGCAAGGACAATCCCAGTGCCATGCATACCAATATTGCCGCCAACACTTGTTTAACCGACTGCAAATACCGCGTTTCGCGTCGATCAACCTTGCTTAATACAGACCGCTTTAATTCCTCGTCAAATGGAGTGCTTGCTATTGAGCCTTTTTTGGCAATTTCGTACCAAGCTGGTTTGGGTTCACTCACGGTCATTTTCCCTCCATTTCTTCTCTACCATTTTGCGCGCGCGGCTAAGTCTCGACTTGACCGTACCCTCCGATACATTCAACAAGCGAGCCATTTCGGATATCTTAAGATCATGTTCCAAATCCAGCACAAGTACTTCACGAAGTTTGGTTGACAAGCTCATCACAATTGCCCAAATATCCCGGGCCGATTGTTCGCCCAAAAAAGCCACTTCGGCGGACGCCCCAGTAGCGTGAGGCTTCACTTTCTCAAACAACATGATGCGACGCACATAGCTTGACCTGCGCACATTGATCGCTTCATTCCTCGTAATGGACAAAAGCCACGTCTTCAACGAAGATTGCCCGCGATAAGAGCCGATATGGTTGTACACCTTAATAAAAACCTCTTGAGCCACATCGCTCGCCTGCTCGCGGTTTCGTGTGATCGCATAAGCATATTTCCATACATCAGTCCCATACTCGGTCATCAGATGGTTCAGATCGGTTTTGTCTATGTGATTCATATATGTTAGATATTGATAATCCATCTGTTCACCCCCATCCTATTAGACAAGAGTAGGGCTAGAGAAGTTCCCTTGTTGTGGTGAAAATTTGTTTTATTCTTGAAGTTGGGATTATTGTAATTCGTTAAAATCGAAGTTTCTCAAAGGAAATCTACTACATATATCAGTCAAAGCTGGTTTTTTGCTGTATAATAACTTGAAGGTAATGGTAATTTATTGAAATAGAAGGTGAATAACTTGGATGAAATATATCAGTTGATGAAAGATTTAGATTGGAATAATCTTGAATGCATCCAACAAAATGCAATAACAGAATTAACAAAATTGAAAGATGATGACGTGATTCTTCTTGCTAAACAATCAAATGAGTTGTGTAGCAAGCCATGCTGGGACAATGCTGCGGTTGTCAAATAGAGCAACCAAGGAAAACGATGAGTGTTGGGCAAATGGATTAATTTATTTGATTAAAGAACTGAAAATAAGTATTGAGAACTTCAATAACGTAAAAATACTTGGGGAATTAGAAAAAATTGCCAATAGATAAAAGTAAGTTTTAATTCAAATTCTGAGGAGAATTCTTTTGAAAAGACTTGTTCTGATTATGTTTCTGCTAATTAATATAATAATAGGTGTAGGATTGTTTATTTCTATTCCTCTTATACTAGTTTGGGGAATTGGATTAATACCTACTATTATTTTATTGATAATTTATGTGTTTTCAAATCATTTCATTATTAGAAAGCAAGTGAAAGCAAAAAGATATTGGATAATATCGATGATTATTGTATTTGGGTATTGGATTTTATTTATCTCATATTCTTCATACAATTCTATCCATAATGTCGTAATCTCAAATTCAATTGCACCAAATTACACATTTATTGGTAATGATAGTAATATTTATTATACTATTAAATCAAACAAACAAAGTGTTTCTAAAAGCGATATTGACTATCTAATAAAAAAACTAGGTTTTAGAGACAGTAAATTCAAAAATTTGAAATTGTTATTAGATGAGAACGATGATGGAATAGACATGTTCTTTAGTGAAAAAGAAATGACTGTTTGTAGAAATTTATATAATAATGATTACTGCAGTAGGATAGATGAGAAGAATGATTTTATTTGTACGTCATTAGTTGGAGGTATAACAAACGTTTGTAGAGCGTATAGTCGAGGAAGTAGCCAAACGGTAATAAATGATTTTAGATTGATATTTGAGAAAACGAGAGATTTAAGAGAATCAATATCACTTGATATTGGATCTCAAATGATAGATTCCAGATCTGGTGAAGTGTTTAATTATTTACATATTTTGAACCATAAAAAAGTAGATACAGAAGATATAAGTGCTATATTTCAGATACTCCCTAAAAGGAAAGCTCGATACTTATTTTCAGTAAATGAAGGAATAGAGCCGAATTTAGAAAAAAATCGAAATCAATATTATATCATTTTTGATTTGTTGGGTAATAAGACAACAATTTCCAACAGTGATATACATTTTTTTAATTTTAAAGAATAGATGTAGAGTACAGGTGTACGATTTATAAATATATGGTGATTGTAATAAGAGAGAGCATGAATTTCGCAAGGACGGAGTCAAACTGGCATTTGCATTTGTCGAAGATTTAAATGATTTTGCAGGTGTGGATTACAAAAAGCTCGATTTGGTTGAATTAGTTGGAGTGAAGTATCAATCATTAGTCCTAGAAGACTTTTTAAAAGTTTATTCAAGAAGCTTGAAGGACAGCTACAGAAGGACAAAAAACAATGAAAAGGACGTAACAAAAATAGATAAGATTAATGAATTACTTAGTCAATGAAAGAGCGATTTTATTAGTCTGGGTCATAGATGTGCCTGTTCTGGCATTTATCCTTGTGCTAAATACGCTTAATTAAATGAGGATATTGTGAATAAAGAGACAAGAATCGTTGAAGTTTTGAGGTGACCGAAAAATGAATAAAATAATTGTTTGCATTACTGAGTTATTAAACAATGTTGATTATTTTTCTGAAATAGCTGCATCAGTTGATTTAAGAAAATACGTGTTTGATGAGATAGATTCGTTTAAATATCCAGTTGGTGTGAATTATTTATCTATTAATAAGTCATATGTTGATGATTATCAGCAAGCCTATAGCATATTGTTTATTAAATGGCTTTATTCCGAAAATGAATGGAATCTGGATGACGAGTCAATTACAGAAGCAAGATGGGCTGAAATTTTAAAAACTATTTGGATTCCTGGTCATCACAAAAACGTAAACATAAAGCAGTATAGTCCTTTAAAATTTATTAATGAAGTAACATATTGGTTAAATCATAATGATTTTTCTGAAGAACGAATTGAGCAATTTAGAGTTCGACATAGTCAGGCAAGCTTAATAGAAGTTATTGATATATACGCGTGTCATCATTGTTTTGGAGAAACAGAAAAAACATTTTTTGTTTGCGAATTTGGTTGCGGCTATGATTAATCTTATCTCGCATCAATCTCTACAAAATGGTATAATAATCCAATCACAATAGAATGGCTTATATGGGCGGTCGGCTAGTCTCCTGCAGAGGAGGTGATGCCCCATGGATGTGAAAGACGTTATGATTATTGTCATTAGCTCTAGTGCGCTGCTTATTGCGTTTCTAACGCTGATTATTAAAATCATCGAACTTTCGCAGAAAAAGAAATAGACCGCCCTTTTGACGAGGAACGCGGTCTATTCTAACGCCTTACCTATAAGTCTAAAGCCAACCGCCCTTAAAAGCGGCTATCGTGGTGCGGGAGTGTAGACGTTGACGCGTTTGCACTCTCTTTTATTGTACGCTTGTAAATATTATTATATACTTTGTAGCTACAATTTGCCATATATAAAATACACATCCTTTCCTAACTAAAATGCTCATAAAGATTATGCTGACAACTTTTTTGAATAACATGTTGTTTGTTTAATAAAATAGATCATTGTGGATTATTGAAATGATGAGGGAGTGAGAAGGAGGCGTGATGGGAATGTTCATAAATCTAGGCAAAACACGCAATAAGCAAAAGACAATGCCCCCCCGGTAGTAAGAAAGAATCTACGAGTAATAATGTATCGCTTGGTAATTTATCTGGCAATATGATTACACAACTTCAACGCACTGTTTGGGAATAAAATGGTAGGACATTTACTCACAATAATAATGTTATTCAGCCTAAAAGATTATATAAAGATGTCCCAAATAATAGACAGGGGACCGTATTGTACCAGACCCAGAGCAAGAACGACGATAGTAATAAGAAGCGAAAAGTAGATGATGAGAAAAAATAAGAGAAGAAAGAAGCAGAAGTAGATAACAACAAAGAACAGTAAAAAGAAGATAACAATCAAACCGTAGGAGAGAAAATAGATAATGACGTGGAAATTAGATAGCGCTGTTGAAATTCATAAAGAATCACCTTATACGTTTTATCTTCCAAGCGATCAAGTAATAACTCAACTGAAAGTAGGCGATTTAGTTAAGCTAATATTCATGGCAACGGAGACATTTGATAATGGATGTCAAGCTGAGAGAATGTGGGTGGAAATCCTTGAGCGAAATGAAACTGACTTCCGTGGGAAGTTAGCTAATCAGCCATACTATTTGAGTTCACTTCAGCATGGTGATTTGATTGATTTTAAATCAGAACATATTTGCAGTACTCAACTAGATGATCCGTATGCTAAGGACATGGACTACTATTTTGATAAGAAAATTACAGTAAGTAATGATGTACTATCAAGGAATGAGTTTAACTTCATGTTACGGTTCGACCCAGATAATGAGCATGATTTGGGATGGGTCTTCTTTAGTGGATATGAGGATGATGAATTTTCTGCTAACTCAGAGAATTTCCAAGTGATTTCAGTTGGAAAGATGTTAAATATGGATGATTCTATTTTGGAGTTTATTGACAATTCCGAAACCTTACATTGTGCGTATGAGAGAGACAAAGATACTGATATTCTTGTGAAAATTGAAAATTATGACTGGAGCATTCATGAGTAAATAAAAGTAATGAAAAAATAAGTCTATATACGTTTAAGGAGGTTTTGTTAGTTGAGAAATTTGCTCAATTTACTGGTTACTTTGATAGTGTTTTGGATAGGTAATGAGTACTTTAATCAATACATATCTATCGCGGATACAAAGACATTGATACTTGCGTCTATCCTTATGTTTGTTATTAGCTTCCTATACAGTTTGATGCTAGCTGCGTCAATGCTTTCAATTGTTGTGGGCATTGGTTGTTTAACAACTCCTTTGCTTATTCTAGCCTCCATTATTCTAACACCCATAAAGTTGTGGTTGCTTGATAGGTATTTATCTGGCTTCGAAATTCATGGTTTTTGGACATATGTAGTACTCTCTGTGGTGTTGAGTATTTTTACTACGAAAGTACAGTCTTTTAAAAGGGAAAAATAATGAGAGATAATTCAATCAAGAATTTCATTTGTAATTGAGGATTTTGCAAAACAAAATAATCTAACAGTCGCACTACCTTTTAATATTGGCTGAGGAAGATATGAACTAAAAGAATCAATTCTGTTAACAGGAAAGGGAATGAATAGATATGAAGAAAGATGACTTTGGCAACAGAATGAAGCAATATGAAAACGCATTTAGAGACAGTTTGCCGCGTAGACTTCCTGTCATCTTAAGGATTGATGGTTGTCACTTCCATACCTTCACAAAAGGAATGAAAAAACCTTTTGATGAAACACTAACAAATGCATTATGGGAAACTTGTAAGGACCTCGCTCAAAATATAATGGGATGTAAAATTGTATATCAACAAAGTGATGAAATATCAATCTTACTTACAAACTATGATAAGTTAACAACTCAATCATGGTTTGAAAATAATATTCAAAAAATGGTCTCAGTATCTGCATCGATGGCAACAGCGAAATTCAATGAGATAATCAAACCGTATTATCCAGATAAACCACTGGCAACTTTCGATAGTAGGGCATGGGTAATGCCACACGATGAAGTAGCAAATTACTTCTTATGGAGACAGCAAGATGCTACCAAAAATAGCATTTCAATGGTGGCACAAGCAAACTTCCCACATAAACAGTTGCATGGTCTCACTGGAAAGCAACTTCAAGATAAGCTGTTTTTAGAGAAGGATATTAATTGGAACGATCTGCCCATATGGCAGAAAAGAGGAGTTTGCATCAATAAGCAGCAGTATTACAAAGGAGAAACGCAAAGGACTAAATGGGATGTTGATCATGAAACGCCAATATTCTCACAGAATAGAAATTACATTAACCAATATGTATTTTTGGATAAGGATGAGTAATTGTGGAATGCGTTATTTTCGTTGGTATTCAAGCGTCAGGTAAATCGACTTTCTTCAAAGAAAGATTTTTTAATACACACATGCGAATAAATTTGGATATGTTGAAAACAAGACATAGAGAAAATATCTATCTTGCAGCTTCAGTTCAAGCCAAGCAATCTTTTGTCGTTGATAATACAAATCCAACGATTGAAGACAGAAAAAAATATATTGATATGGCTAAGGATTCTAAATACAAAATAGTTGGATATTTTTTTGAGCCTAATTTTGACGAATCAATCAAGAGAAATGAAACTCGCCAAGGCAAGGAGAAAGTTCCAGAGGTAGGTATTAAAAGTGTAATGAGTAAACTTCAGTCTCCTCAAATGAGTGAAGGTTTTGATGAACTATACATTGTAAGATCGCTTAAGGGAGAATTTATTATTGACACTGTGCAATGAAATAAAACGAGTCTATGTGATTCGTATTGTCGTATTCATACGAAGACTTAGAAAGAGACTTAGCTATAGGGCATGAACTCCATTTCAATTTTAAAGGTAGGGAATATTCAATAACCGAACTTTCAATGGTAACAGGAATTTAAATCAGAAAGATAATCAAAGGTGACCCTTATGGCTTTACAACCATTGCGAATCCCCACAGGCTGGAAAGTGAATTGGAATGTGTTTGATGAAGCAGACCCTGCTCACTTTGTTGAAGAAGATACATCATTTTGCTGGAACTTTACGGAGGACTTATTACAACTACATAAAGATAATATTATGGTTGATTTAGGTTGGTATCCCGAAGCCAAAGTGGAAGGGAATTATGTATTGGTTCTTATAAAAAACGAAGATTGGGAAAATCCAGTTATCCGTTTTGAATCAAGAGATATTGCGGTTATTACTCATGAAATCGAACAACTTCTATTATGATTATGAGGAAGAAAACGAAGCTGAATTGATTTTCAAAAGGATGTTGGCATATACATATGACGATAGATAGAACTGATGAATTATTGCGGTTGTACGGAATAGTGCCTAAGCCAGCGCTTACTTATTCATTAAAACTTGGATTTCATTGATATATCTGGCTAAAAGGAGAACAATTGATTTGAAAATAATTAGTAGTAGCATTTTGAATTTTTTGGTTGCAATGCTACCTTCTGTCCTAGTTGTTTGGTTATTAGTTGAACAATTTCCATTCACAGGATTAGGGAGAATTGTTGCATTACCATTAATTTTTATAGTAAACAGTATCATCATTATTATCGGAATAAATCAGAAAATATATAAACAACCTCGATATACACTTAGATATGTAGTAATTGTCCTATTAACAATTGTAGTTTCTATTTTATTTTATCCTCAAGAGAGTCGTCCACATGTTGTAAAGCAAATTTGGGATACTGTTTTTAATTAGGTAGAACATTAAGAATGTATAAAACAAGGAATAATTTAGATTGGAATTTATCTCAAGGGTGAAAAATTGACACTAGGTAAGAAGGGTTCTAGGAAAATCATTGTAGGAGATGAAGAATTCAGGTGGACTATCTCCGCAACAACCAAAGGACTAATTGTGTTAATAGTGGAACATGGAAAGGAAAAGGGACGCAGAATTGAAGTACACATAAAATCTGACATTAACGATTTTTGGGTTGAATTCCCAAATCTTGATAGTTTGAATTTGAAGGTAGTCAAGCCCAAAGATGTTGTCATGATTATCATCGAAGCAATTAAACAAGGGTGGAAGCCAACGGAGAAGGGTTCACCACTGGTATTTGCATGGGATAGTGATAAGTTGAAGGCATTGATGGATAAATCGAAGCTAGTAAGTGATCTACGTAATCTGTATAGCAATGAATTACTCAACCCTTTTCCTTATAGAGATACTGACAGAATTCAGGCTATGTATAAACATGAGTTCTCTTTAATTCCAAATGAGATCTTCAATGCGGATTTCAATGATTATTGTATGACAATTACAGGAACAATTAGTTATGTTTTAAATGGTCATGAAGACGATATACCTTTGAGGCAGATAAACTTACTTAAAATGAACTTTTTTGAAAGATTCACTAAATACATATTTCTTGAAATGAATATCGCTCAATTTTCAATATTTAATACTGAGTATAAGAGTTATGAAAAAGCTAGGAAGCTGTTGCTGGAGATTCTTGAATTGTGAACAAAGGGGGATGATGAATGAAAATAAAAGTCAACAAAAAGGAACGTAAAATAATAGTGGATAACTATTTTCAAATTGGTGGAGTAATTGTCGGGAATAAAAAGTGCGAGAAATGTGAAAATGCAATCATTTACTACGATAGGTATGATCATGAATTTTGTGCTTACTGTAATACGTGGTTAAAAGCTGCATGCGGTGATTTAACATGTTATTTCTGTGGTAACCGTCCTTCCAAACCTTTAGAAGTAAGGACTTTAGCGGATAGGGAGAACGAGAGTGAATAATTGAGGTTTTAGAGTTTTTTGCGAAGTCAATCATGGTGAGTCTGTTGGATGCTTACACATTTCTGCAGAGGAAATAGATATATTAGATCAAAAAGAAAGCATTGTCGAGTTAAATGATTTAAGAAAAATTGTAGAGAATATTGGGAAGGTAAGAGAAATAAACGGGAATTTTATGGAGTGTGCAAATGAATATTTTAAGGAAAAAGGCATATAACATATTAATATATCAGGCTTTTCTTGATATAAAGAATTCAGGGGAGTTAAGCGAGGAAACATTTAATAGGAATATGCGTATTGCTCATGCCTTCCATAATCTTGCTGAGAGTGTTGCTACCGAGTTTAAAGACTTCAATGAAGAAAATTTTTGGTGTGTAATTGATTCACTTGAGGTTCAGTATGATTTATATCATTACAAAAAAATCTTTAATGAAATGGTTAACGGTTTGAACGGGGAGGAATAGCCATGATCTACATAACAGGTGATGTACACGGCAGCATCAGTATTGGTCGAAGGCTCAACACTAAAAATTTCCCCGAACAAAAGAAAATGACTAAAGATGACTTCGTGATCATCTCAGGTGACTTCGGCTTAATTTGGAATGGTGATAAAGAGGATCAGTATTGGCTTAAATGGCTTCATAAAGAGAAGCCATTCACAACGCTGTTCATCGACGGAAATCATGAGAATCATGACATGCTGGACGCTTATCCAGTTGAGGTTTGGAACGGTGGAAAAGTGCATAGAATCAATGATAGCGTGATTCATCTTATGCGCGGCCAAGTATTTGAAATAGAAGGTTTGAAGTTTTTCACATTTGGTGGGGCCGACTCACATGATAAACAACATCGTAAAGAAGGCATATCGTGGTGGAGACGTGAAATGCCATCGTATAACGAGTATGAGGAAGGCTTGAGTAATTTAGATAAGCATGATTGGACAGTAGATTATGTAATAACTCATACGTGTTCAAGCAGCACAATGGTGCACATTGCTACAAGACTTGGCTTTCAATATGAATTGGATCAGATGCATTCGTATTTTTATAATCTAGAAGTGAAGTTAAAGTACAAACAATGGTTTTTTGGTCATTTTCATGAGGATATTGAGTTTCCAAATGATCAGAGATTACTTTATATAGATGTTTTAAAAGTTAAATGAAGAAGCACCAACAAGAAGCACCAACCCTATAGAAGGTTGATGACTAATATGGTAATCATTCATTTAATCATAGCTTCTAATGAATCCTTTGATTTGTGCATTATAGGCATATACAAGCCCTTGCTTGAGATAGTTACAGTTGCTTTCTCATCAATATCTCCAATAACTACCAGTTCTATAGGGGAGCTGACAGGTGTTGCCAACTTTTAAGGATACGGCTATGGTTGGCGCTTTACTGATCCCTAAACTAGTCGCCGTATTTGTTGCAACATGCTTATAATCCGGTTGATTGGTTCCCTTGGAGTGAGAAAGCATTTGAACAAGCGATACGAGAAAAAAAGCCTATCTTCCTCAGCATAGGCTATTCGACATGCCACTGATGGGATGTTCGCGTGAATCAAATATTAATTATTTCCAGATAGTAGTATGAAGCTGAAACTACATATAAAAAACAAGCCGGAGCGCATATTGGGCAGCGCTCCGGCTTGTTTTTATTTGTGAAGTTTCATCCTACTTAGGAGTTAGATGAATTCACTCTTGCTATTATTAGTAATTAGAGATATATTATTAATTAATTGATTGACCATTTAATTAATTAAAAAATTCTGTTTAAAGGGAGGGGAATACATTTGGCAAGACCAATCAATGAAGAAAAAAGACTGAAGCGGCGAAGTCGTATCCTACAAGAAGCTGTTGTCCTGTTCGCGGAAAGTGGATATTCTAATACCACAACGGCTCTCATTGCGCAGAGTGTGGGAGTGTCTCCTGGAACCATATTTCAATATTTCCCTAACAAAGAAGCTTTATTCAACGCCGCTGTCCTTGAGCCGCTTGCTGATATTCAGGTGAAATCGCTTGCTTGTCTAAAAGAAGAGGGAACGCCGGGCGTACTAATTAAGAACATGGTAGAAGAACAATTCAATCATATCTATTGCTATACAAATGAATTACGGCTTGTTCAATATGTCTTAGGACAACGGATAAGATTTCCTGAACTTACACAGATGGTCCTTGAAAGTACAAAAGTAATGACAGATACTATCGAATGCGTCTATGCCAAGGGACAGTTAATGGGAGAATTCAATAAAAACTTTTCTCCGGCAATGATCTCTCGTGCCTACATCTCTTTCTTAAACGGAGTAGGTTTAACTCTAGGAGAAAGTATTATTCATCACCCCGAGTGGGAAAGCTTGAAGGGGCATGCCTTATATTTGTTCGCACCCATACAACATGAAGAAAAACAGGAGGAATTTAAATGAGTCAAACATCATTACAACCAAATCTGACATCTAACATTCGTTTGAAAAAATGGCGGAAGATCTTATTGAGCCTAGGGATCGTACTTTTGCTTGTGATGGCTCTTGTATTTTTTATATCTTATAAAGTAATAGACACCTTGTTGCACCATCCTAGAGACACTAATGTCAGCTACGAATTGAATATCGATAAAACTCCCTACGAAGAGGTCGAGTTCAAGAGTTTGAAAAATGATAATACGATTAGAGGTTCCTTCTTTCCTGCAAGTGGTCTTTCTGGTAAAGCAAGTAATAAGACGATTATTGTCGTCCATGGATATACGAGCAATCGTTTAGTCAAAGGGCGGACCCCAAAGTTAGTAGAGCATTTCGTTCCGAAAGGCTACAATGTATTGTCATTTGACCTCAGCTCGCAAGGTAAATCCGATGGTGATTTGATTACACTGGGCCTCAATGAAAAATACGATTTACTAGGAGCAGTAAGCTATTTAAAATCCAGAGACCATACGGGTGATAACATTGGAGTTATCGGCTTTTCAATGGGTGCTGCTACTTCTTTGCTAGCCGCAAGTGAAAGTGATGACATCAAAGCCGTAATTGCGGATAGTCCTTTTCGTAATGCTGGTCTATTTCTGAGAGAGGGTTTGCCTTTCTTTTCAGGTTTACCTGCGTTTCCATTTAGTTATACATCGATATGGGTGGGTAAATGGGTCATTAAGGTTGATCTTGATTCCGTATCTCCTATGGATGCAGTAAAGAGGATGAAAGACAAGCCAGTTATGCTGATTCATGGGACTGGAGATCAGCAAATTAGTTATAAAAATACAGAAGCAATTTTTGAGTCATTAAAAGATGACCCATATTCAGAAGCATGGTACCCGAATAATACGGAGCATATCGATGCCATCAATCATTACCCCACTGAATATTTCCAAAGAGTAGATCGCTTTATGGATAAGTATATAGGAAAAGAGTAGAAACGACATGAAAGCCGGTGTTCCTTATAGTAGGGAAAAACCGGCTTTTCTGCTGTCACTTTTTGTATTTTTGAACTATATTATTTATTCCTTGGCCCATTCTTAACATCTCAACCCTTATTGCAGAGGTTTTTTCTTTTGCTTGAAGGTTATGCTAAACTTGATCCATTAGCAAAATAATCCAGAATATAAAGAGGTGATGCCCCATGACAACTTCACATCAATCCAATAGACTAGCCAATGAAAAGTCACCGTATTTGCTTCAACATCAATACAACCCAGTAGACTGGTTCCCTTGGTCGGAAGAAGCTTTTGAAATCGCCAAGCTTGAAAACAAGCCGATTTTCCTATCTATCGGTTATAGCACATGTCATTGGTGCCACGTCATGGCACACGAATCCTTCGAAGACCAAACCGTAGCAAACATGCTGAACAAGGATTTCATCTCGATCAAAGTCGACCGCGAAGAGCGGCCGGACGTCGATCACATCTACATGGCTGTATGCCAGGCGATGACTGGTCAAGGCGGCTGGCCGCTGACGGTGTTCCTGACACCAGAGAAGAAGCCATTCTTTGCAGGAACTTATTTCCCGCGTAGTCGGAAATATAACCGGTCTGGATTGGTAGAGATCATAGCCCAGATGGCCGCGAAGTGGAAGGAAGACGCCGAGCGAATTCGTGAGGTGGGGGAGCAGGTTATGCAAGAGACGACAAGTCGACTGCTCGAGCATCGCACGGGTGGCGAGGTTACGGAGGAAACGCTCCATGAGGCATTTCGTTTGTATGAGAGTACATTTGATCCAGCAAATGGTGGCTTCGGCAGCTCGCCCAAGTTTCCGACCGCTCATAATCTATCGTTTCTACTAAGGTATTATCATAAAACCGGTAAGGAAAAAGCGCTTGAAATGGTTGAAAAGACGCTGGATGCTATGCATCGTGGAGGAATGTACGACCACATCGGCTTCGGATTTTCGAGGTATTCTGTCGATGAAAGATGGTTGGTTCCTCATTTTGAAAAGATGCTGTACGACAACGCGTTGTTAGTTATGACGTACATAGAAGCTTACCAAGTGACCGGAAAAGAGAAGTATGCTGAGGTCGCTGAGCAGATTATTACGTATGTTCTGCGCGATATGACGGACGAAGGCGGAGGATTCTATTCCGCCGAGGACGCGGATTCGGAAGGCGAAGAAGGCAGGTTCTATGTCTGGACGCCGGACGAAATCGAGGTTGTTTTGGGCGTAGAGGACGGCGATCTCTATAGTGAGCTGTACGATATTACGGAGTCGGGGAATTATGAAGGGCATAATATCCCGAATCTGATTGACACGACGTTAGCTTCTGTTGCGAAGCGTAAGCAGATTCCCTTGCAGGAGCTGAAGCATCGGTTGGAAGCGGCCCGCGTCAAGTTGTTCGAGCACCGCGAACAGCGCGTTCATCCGGGCAAGGATGATAAGATTCTGACTTCGTGGAACGGTCTGATGATTGCTGCGCTGTCCAAGGCTGCATGTGCCTTGGACAAGCCTGTTTACGCGGAGGCGGCTGCCAAAGCCGCGGACTTCCTGCTTCGCGAGCTGCGCCGCGAGGATGGGCGTTTGCTCGCTCGCTATCGCGATGGCGAAGCAGCTTATCTCGGCTACGTGGACGATTACGCGTTCCTCGTGTGGGGCCTGATCGAGCTGTACGAAGCCACGTTCGAGCTGCGCTATCTCCGTGAAGCGGTCCAGCTGAACGCAGAGATGCTTCGTCTCTTCGGGGACGAAGAGAAGGGCGGGCTCTACTTCTACGGCAGCGATGCCGAGCAGCTGCTCACCCGCCCCAAAGAGATCTACGACGGCGCGACGCCGTCGGGGAACGGAGCAGCCGCGCTGAATATGCAGCGGCTGGCGAGGCTGACCTACGACGCGAAGCTGTCGCAGGCAGCGGACGTGCAGCTCCAAGCGTTCGCCGGAGCTGTAGCAGCGCACCCGCCGGGCCACGCGCTTACGCTGGCCGCGCTCGATTTCGCTTATGGCGAAGCCAGCGAAATCGTGATTGCCGGCGATCCGGCGAAGCCGCTGACGCAGCAGATGCTGCGCGCGGTGCGGCGGCAGTACCTGCCGAATGCGCTGCTGATTCTGCACCCGCCGGGCCCGGCAGGCGAAGAAGTGCGCAAGCTGATTCCGCTTGTGCAGGACAAGCTGCCGCTTGGGGGGCAGGCTACAGCCTATGTGTGCCAGAACTTTGCCTGCCAAGCGCCGACACAGGAGCTTGAGGATCTCGAAAATCTTTCTAAATAAATAGTGATAATAATTATCATTATTGGTTACAATGTCTATAGAGAACGAAAAAGAGGCCAAGACGGCCTCTTCATCACGAACTAAATCTTTCTTCTTTAGCAGTTCCTCTAAACCAGTTCCACTAAACTTTAGGCTCAAACGTTTTACAATCGGTTTCCTCGGAATTGCGGGCTTGGTTGCTGCCGTGGTGGCTCACGACATAAATCGAGTTCGCATTGCACTTATTGCCTGTAGCCCAGTTTTTGCAGGAATTCACTTCACAAAGAACATCTTTAGCCATGCTTGTTTCACCTCCTCTACGTTATAGGGTAGGCGAAAGAGGCCTATTTTTATACATAGACTGGAAATGATTTATTGATGAGGGAACCTATTCACCCGTAAGGCTATACGATACATATACTTGGAGTAAGAATGTTAATCTTCAAGGAGTTGAATTTTATGGCTGAGAAGAATGAACTGCAAACTTGTTTCCGGTGCCAGTATGTGGCAGATAAAGACGACAAATATTGCATTCGTTGCGGAGCCCCGCTAAAAAATAAATGCACAAAAGAGAAATCTTTGCTCCATAAAGGGTGCAGTAAGGTGAATAAAGCAGATGCCAAATTCTGTTCGGATTGCGGAACGGAGACGACGTTTAGTCAATGGGGATTATTTTAGCTAAATTAAAATAAAAAGCACATTCAGGTCTAATGCCCTGTATGTGCTTTTTGTTATTCTTTTTACTATTAACGTTAATAACTACTTGTTTTGCAGCACGGATTTCCATAGATCCGCTGAATCGTAACCTAGGCGCCATGCGGCGACACCGGCAATGTCATATTTTTTGGCCATGTCCAGACGGGCTTTGACAGTAGCTTGATCTTCTAGCCAGAATACATAGGTGAAGCCATTTTCTTGATACTCAACACGGTATTGTTCGAAGGTTTTGTCCCATGTCTGCGTCGTGGTTTTGGACGCGATTAGCGCCGGAATGTCTTTCATTAATACGGTACGATTGCCCTGTAAAGCGCCGGCAGCATCTAGTTTCCATTCTCTTACATAATAAGGGATGCCTAGAATGATTTTGTCCCGTGGGATGCCATAGGACAGGAATTCTTGAATACCGCCGTCTGTCCAAGGAAGACCAGCGACTGAACCTGCGGAGGTACTTCCTTTGTAGAACTGATCGTAAGCCATGATGACTACGTAATCAACGAGATTCCCGAGCTTCTCATGATCAAAAGCGGAAAGATGATTCCATTTGACACTTCCGCGGGGAAGATCAATGGAAATGACCAAGCCTTGCAAATGAGCATAGGCGGTTAATTTGGTGATGAATGCGGTAAAAGCATTGCGATCTGATCCGGCCAGACTTTCGAAGTCTACGTTAATGCCGGGAACACCAAGAAGGACTGAGCGATCAACCAAAGCCTTAATGAATTTATCCTGTGCAGCGCTATCTGCAAGAAACTGTGTTGTTAGGCTTGAACTGAATTGGTTGCTGACCAGTGGATACACGGTGTAGCCGCTTTTTTGCAGCCATTTGACGGTATCCGCATTGGAATTATCCTTCAAGTTGCCGGACGCGTCAGCCAGTTCGAAATAGCTGGGAGAATCGACATCAAGTCCGATGGTGTTGTTGACTTGCGATTTAATGGTCTCACCGCCGGACTGGCCATTCCAGCCCCAAACCTGAAGCTTTTTGAAATTATCCCAAAGCAAGCTATGGTCCAGTGTTTGAATGGAAGCATTACTGTATTGGATGCTATAATTCAGTGCTTCTGGAATGGTTTTGAATTCGCCGATGAGAGAGGAGTTCTGCAGCACTTGATAGGATGCATAGTTATTCCAAATTTTGTGCCCGTCTTTAAAAACAGCGCTATGCCCCCATTGCTTGCCATAATCGATAGCATCATCCATGGACGTAAATTCTTGCAGGAAGGTATCGTTTTGAAATACTTTATAAGATTTAAGATTGCTGTATACGGTAGCTTTGGTCGTTGTATTGACAACTGTTGAATTTCCCCATTTGAGTGCTTCTTTAACAGCATCTTCTAAGGAAGCAAACGCCCAATTATCGGCTGAAAAGGTTCCTTGATACACCTTATAGATGGGATCGCCTGAGCTAAGCAGCTTTTTGACATCGCTTGCGATGTTATCCCACACCCATTGATTGCTGTTAAGCTCAATAATATGGGCGCTGCCCCACTTCTTGGCTTCCGCGATGGCTTCATTCAGCGTTTGGAATTTCCAAGAATCAAGGGTGATTTCGTTCTGATAGACCTGATACTTCGGATAATTATTCCACACCCAGCCTGTGGATTGGAGGTCTCTTACGCTTGCGTTTGTCCATTTCTTGGCTTCCGCGATGGCGGCATCCAAGGTGGCGAATTGCCATTCTGGCAAGGAAGCATCCAATTGATAAACTTGATAGCGGGGGAAATTGTTCCACAGCCATTTGCGTGTGCCGATTTCTTCGACATGACTATTCGTAAAACCTTTGGCAAAGGCTTCTGCTTGCGCATAAGCAGCAAATTCCATAAGCACATGATTGTATTGATAAACGCGGTATTTCGTAGTTTTGTCTGAGCCTGTGCCTGCTGCTTGAACCGCAGTGGGTACGGTCATGGCGAGTATCAGGGTGCTTGTAAGCATCCATTTTCCAATTTTCATTCATCACGCCTCTTTCTAGTAAGCTACTTAATTGGACGTTTCAAATGCTAGAATGGTTGCGCTGGGAAATGGTAGAAATTCAGACTTTACGCACGCTGATATTGGACGCTGACACAACTTTCGAGTAACATGAGGAATATAGAGGCATTGCCGTGATTTCAACAAGGTGAGGGGAACGATTCATGAAGCAGTATCCAGAAGCTTATCTCGCATATTTACTTTATTTCCATGCGGAGCGTGACTACTTTGAATGTCATGAGGTAATGGAGGAGTTCTGGAAGGAACATCCAGGAGATGAACGCAGTAAGACGTATGTGGCTCTTATCCAAATCGCAGTTGGCATGTACCATATTCGAAGAGGGAACCGCAGCGGTGCAGCGAAGATGCTGCAAAGCGCAGCAGGCAATATGGATGCCGCTCATCTCGCTTCATTGGGGCTGGACGCTGACAAACTGAAGCAGATTCTCAGTCAAACACTAACTCAGATTGAGCATCAGGATTACGTATATGCGGATATCAATTTACCGATTTCAGATATGGCGTTGAACGCTTGGTGTGCAGCAGAATGTGAAAGAAAAGGATTGATGTGGCAGGGGGCGAGCCGTTTGCTCGATGAGGAGCTAACCCACAAGCATACGCGGCGAGACCGTTCCGAGGTTATATCAGAAAGAGCGAGACAACAGCAAATCCGCAAGGAAAAGGGTGGCGCCAAGTGAGTTCGGAAGGTAAAGTTTTAGTCGTTGATGATGAGCCCAATATTGCGGAGGTCGTCCGCTTGTACTTAGAGCATTCCAATTATGAAGCGATCTTGCTGCCTCGCGGTCAGGAGGTGCTTCGAACGATTGCAGCCGAGAAACCGAATTTAGTGCTGCTCGACATTATGCTGCCTGATATTTCGGGTTATGAGCTTTGTGATCAAATTCGCAAAATGGAAGCCCCACTTCATCAAACTCCAATCATATTCCTCACAGCAAAAGGGGAGTCTATCGATAAATTGAGAGGGTTCAATCTTGGTGTTGATGATTATTTGGTTAAGCCGTTTGACCCCAACGAGCTGATTGCCCGGATTAAAGCAGTGCTGCGCCGTACGATTCAAGTATCTCCTGAACCAACCGGCACTCAGAGCGCCACGCGGAAGTGGCTGGAGATCGGCAATATCGTCATAGATTTGGAGCAGTACCGGGTCATGGTCGGCGGCAAACGGGTTGAATTAACACCGAAGGAAATCGAACTGCTCTATTTCTTGACGAGTCATCCAAGCCGTGTGTTTACACGTGAAGATTTGCTGGGGTATGTGTGGAATTTTGATTTCTCAGGTGGTACGCGAACTGTAGATGCACATGTGAAAAACTTGCGCAAAAAACTCGGACAACATGACAGCTGGAACATTCAGACTTTATGGGGGATAGGGTACTCGTTTGAGGTGGTTCAGCATGCTTAAGGCCAAACGCTGGATAATAAGCAAGTACAACAGTCTGTATTTAAAAATATTTTTATCTTTTCTTGCGACTTGTGTTCTTTTCTTCGCAGGTCTCTTTTTGTTCTGGAATTACTATTTCACCGATTTATTTTACAAAGATAAGATTGAGCTGTTGGAGAAACGCAATGTCGAAGTGACGCGTCTGATGAACTCTGTCCAGGATGGGACGATTACGACTCGTGAATTGAAATATACGATCCGTATTTTGGCAAGAAGCATTAATGGACAGGTGTGGCTGGTTGATGATAAGGGCAATATTTTGAATGGCTCCTCGGACAGTGAAGGACGGGGGATTCCCAAGCAGATGGATGCGTTATTCATTGACGGGCTGCACGGTCATTCCGGGTATGGGATGGTTGCATTAACTACGCCTGATGGGCGCAACGTTAATCTGTTTACCTATCATGCACCGTCTCAGCTCAATGGTCAGCCTATTGTCATCGTTCTACATTTTCCCGCAGGTGATATTAGTGAGGCCATCTCTGCTGTAAGGGTCAATATAATGGTGCCGTTGTTGTTCTCCCTCCTTGCGGTTGGATTCATTCTATTCATTATCTCTCGCAAGCTTGCAGGTCCGCTGCAGCAAATGAACCGAGCAGCGCTTGAGCTGGCGCATGGAGATTTCACAACGAGAGTACCCATTACCTCGCAGGATGAGGTTGGTCAGCTTGCAGCTAGCTTCAATTTCATGGTGGAGCAGTTGGAAGAGTGGGAAGGAAATCGGCAGGAATTTCTGACGAACGTCTCCCATGAACTTCGTTCACCTTTGACGACGCTTCGAGGCTTTATCGTGGCGATGAATGATAAGGTCATACCCGAAGATAAATATTCGCATTATTTACGTATTTGCGATCAAGAGGTTCAACGCCTTCAGCGGCTTGTTACGGATCTTCTGGATCTGGCACAGATTCAAAATGGGGTTGATGTCTTCCGTATGAGGCCTGTGAACATGGCAGAAACACTGGAAGACTCGCTTGAGCTATTGAAGGCCCCGATTGCGCTCAAGCAAATTTCTCTTCATCTGATCCTGCCTGATCCACTCAAGGAACCAGGTCATGTACAGCTGGATCCAGATCGCTTTGCGCAAATCGTGCAAAACTTAATTTATAATTCATTAAAATTTACGCCGGAGGGCGGAACGCTAACGGTTGCACTTGAAATCCAGGAGAAAGAAGTTATCCTTTATATTCGGGATACCGGGACTGGTATGACAGAAGCCGAGCTTGATCGAATATGGGATCGGTTCTATAAAGCCGATGAAGCAAGAACCTCACGTTCGGATGTGGCGACGGGGACTGGTCTTGGTTTGACGATTGTGAAACATTTGGTCACTGGGATGCAAGGAACCATACAGGCTCACAGTCGAGTCGGAGAAGGCACGGAATTTCGTGTCGCATTTCCTCGCATTTCGTCGGCTATTCACAATTTTTTTACAAGTTAAGCAAACTTAATTCATGTTTAATCAGTATCCTGTTGCTTGTGGACAGGATTTTTTTGTCTTGGAGGTGTATGTATGATTAGGTGCACACACAAGGTGGTTATGGGCTTCACACTCCTAACTTTTCTGTTAAGCGCTTGCAACTCGGACGTGCCTGCCGTGGATTCTTTAACAGCCGTAGCGACGTCTTCTCCCGCATCTGGGCTATCCTCACATGATGGACACCCCGACGAAGATGTTCAAAATCTGACGGAGATGCAGTTGGTTATGTTCTTTCAGACCTTGCTTCGGATGGATCGGAACGCTTCTCTTGTTATAACGACTAAGCAAGCTGCCGCTATGCTGCCTTCTATTCGTCAAAGCATGAAGGAAGGGAGCATGAGTGATGCTGAACGCAAGCAAGTGCTTCGCAGCCTGTCTGCTGAGCAGAAAGCATTCCTTGATGAGCAAATCAAGCAATTGACGCAACGCATCGCGAAGCGAATGGACAATCCAGGTCTGGCATTATCTGATGAGGAGCGAGAAAAGCGGATCGATGCTTTTATAGCGCGGAGAAAAGCCGAGCGAGAGGCTGAAGCTGGTGAAATGGATCGTGCAGACGGGGAGAAGCAGCAGATGGATCCCAAAACCATGGGAATGAGCATTGAACAGCAATTGGTCGATTTGCTTGTTTCCAAGCAGAATTAGCCGCTCGCAATTCGTGGTTAAGGCAAACAACTCAAAGTGAAATCAAGATAAGATTTGGCTCGAGATTAAATCTTAGGAGGAAGCAACTTCATGAAATGGTATCGCAGCAAATGGCTTATTATAAGTCTCGCAGTTATTCTATGTGCTGGCGGCACGTATGTTTATCTGGCGAAAGGAAAGAAAACGAAAACAGCGGATGTCAAAGAAGTGACGACCGATGTGAGGAAAGGCAATATTCGATCGTCCGTATCTGGGACGGCGCAATTCGAGCCTAAGGATACGCAAATCATTTCAATTACACAGGATGCCAATATTAAATCAATTAACTTGAAACGGAATCAAGCGGTCAAAGCCGGCGATGTTCTGATTGAACTCACGAGCTCCAGTCTGGAAAGCGATTTGCAGGATGCTGAGCTGAACTATGAGCAGCTTGAGAAAGATTTGAGTTCTTTACAGCAGCAGCAAGGTTTAATGGGCGTGAAAGCACCAGTTTCCGGCAAACTTACATACGCAACGAATCTTGACTTAGGGTCATCCATTAACAAATCAACGAAAATTGCTACCATTGCTGACGTAAATACATTGACAGTGACACTTCCCTTTTATGTGGAAGACGCTGCGCAGCTGCATAAAGGCGATGCTGTAGATATCACGCTGGACGGTTTCATGATTACCAAAACTGGAAGCATCGAAACGATTTCCAAAGATCCAAAATCCGATGGCAAGGGCGGAAAGGTGATTGATATCGACGTTACGGTTCCGAATGACAACTCGATGGATGCAGGTACGAATGTGTTGGGCACCGTCGCTATCGGCGGTCGTTCTGTGGATTCGCAAGGCAAGGGCGTCTTGCAGTATCTCAAAGTAACAACGATTCTGGCTGGGACAACCGGCAATGTGTCGACTCTGCCATTCAAAACAGGGAATATGGTTCATCAAGGCGATGTCATCAGTACTTTCGTGAACGATACCTTGGGCGATGATATTCTTACGAAGCAGTCTGCCATAGAACGTCAGAAGCTGAAAGTGGATGCGGCGAAAGACAAGGTCGACGGGTTGAAAATTTTAGCGCCATTTGATGGTGTTTTCTCAACAGACTTCGTGAATAAGAAAAATGATATTTTGAGCAACTTTCAAGTGGGAAGTAAAGTGACGAGCGGTACGCAGCTCGGAGCAGTAGCCAGCTTTGCCAAAATGCAGCTGCCTGTTCAAGTGGATGAGTTGGACCTTCCTAACATTAAGACGGGAATGAAAGCAGAGATTAAAGTAGATTCTTACCCAGGACGTATTTTCCCGGCAGAAGTTACGCAGGTCTCCACTGTTGGAACGACAACGAATGGCGTAACGTTCTATGATGTTGTCCTAGCTACTGACAATAAGGATAATGTATTGAAATATGGGATGACTGCAACCGGCGAAATTTTGATTCAAGATAAAAAGGATGCCATCTATATCTCGCCAGAAGCGCTTCAATCCTCCAAAGGGAAGCGTGTTGTTACGCTGAAGAAAGCAGATGGCACGCTGGAGACGGAGCATGAGGTTAAGATCGGCATACGTTCCAAAACGCAAATCGAAATTACTGAAGGACTTAAAGAAGGCGACAAAGTTGTTCTGCCAACTGTGAAAAGACAGCAAAATTTAAGTCAAGATGAGATTAATAAGTTAAGACAACAGTTCCAGCAAAGCGGCGGCGCAGGTGGTGCAGGCGGATTTGGCGGCGGTGCCGGATTCCAACAAGGCGGCGGACCAGGCGGAGCTGGCGGTGGTGGCGGCAATACAGGAGCTACGCGGATTAACAGCGGTGGTGGTGGCGGCGGTGGTAGATAATACTGCCTGGAAAGGAGGGATTGCGGCATGAATATCATTGAACTCAAAGAAATAACCAAAACCTATAAGCGTGGTCTGGAAGATCTGCCCATATTGCGCAGCATATCGCTTTCTGTAGCCGAGGGGGATTTCGTCGCGATCATCGGACCCAGCGGATCAGGGAAATCAACGCTAATGAATACCATTGGCTTGCTGGATGTTCCTACATCGGGCAGCTATATACTGGATGGCGTCGTAACCGAGCACATGAGCGATAATGCCCTTGCCGAGCTGCGCAATCAGAAAATCGGTTTCATTTTTCAACAATTTAACTTGTTGCCTCGATTATCTGCGATGGAAAATGTCGAGCTCCCGATGATCTATGCCGGAATTGCCAGGAAGGAACGGCGGGAACGTGCTCACAATATGTTAAAGATGCTTGGCATGGGAGAACGTGGTCATCATAAACCAAGCGAGCTTTCCGGAGGCCAGCAGCAGCGTGTAGCGATTGCGAGGGCACTGGCGATCTCGCCTTCCCTGATCTTGGCGGATGAACCAACCGGAGCGTTGGATTCCAGAACCGGAGAAGAAGTGTTGGAATTAATTTTACAATTAAATGCCCAAGGCAATACGATCGTGCTGATTACACATGATCATCACATTGCCAATAATGCCCAGCGGGTCGTAGCACTCCGAGACGGTGTTATCATTGATGATTACCGGAATAATCCGGTGCAGAGCCTTCAGCAAGAGGTGGGCATATGAAGGTAAATGAACTGCTCAGAATGTCGCTTCGGACAATCATTTCAAGTCCGTTGCGAACTTTTCTAACGATGCTGGGTGTCATTATCGGGGTTAGCTCTGTAGTCACACTGGTGTCAATCGGGCAAGGGACTTCGGAACAAATCGCCAAACAGTACGAGAATATGGGGACGAATCTGCTTGTTGTAACCGCAACAGGGAACGGGCGTGCTACGCAGTTGGATTACAATGAGCTAATGAATTTCGAGAATTTCCCGGAGTTCAAGTCCATTGCCCCAACCATGACCAAAAACGGATCGAACATTAAATATGATCGTACTCAAGAGAAATACAACGTCATTGGTACGAATGATCGCTACTTCGGGATTATCAAAGCAACCATTGATAAAGGCCGCAATCTTTCTCCTACTGATCTTGAATTTCGCTCGAATGTAGCAATCTTGGGCAGTGAAGTAGCGAAGACTTATTTTGGAACGCTGGACCCTGTAGGCGAGGAAATCAACATTGATGGAGCCGTTTTTAGCGTCATCGGTACTTTGAAGGAGAAGGGTTCCAATATTGGTGGAGCTTCCGTCGATAGCTCGGTTATTGTCCCTCTAGAAACAGCTCGACGTGTGTTTAAATTGGGGCAAATCCGGACGACCTATGTGGAGGCCCCAACAAAGGATGATATTTACGCCGCCCAAGAAACGATGAAACAGTACCTGACTTATAAATTTAAAAGCGATACAGGCTTCGTTTTGACGAACCAGGATGAGCTGCTCAAAGCACGGACTGAATCGACGAATACACTTACGAATCAATTAGTAGCTGTTGCCCTTATTTCCCTGCTGGTCGGCGGAATCGGAATTATGAATATTATGTTGGTTACTGTCAGTGAACGAACGAGGGAAATTGGTATTCGCAAATCGATTGGCGCCAAGCGGCGAAATATTTTGCTGCAGTTTCTCGTTGAAGCTGTCGTCATTAGCGGCATGGGTGGTTTGATAGGACTTGCGTTAGGCATAGGATTATCCTATGCGCTGCCGTATTTCAGTCCGAAGCAAACGACTAGCTTATCTTTCGATATAAGCTTGTATGCTTTCTTATTCTCTGTGCTTGTTGGTGTGATATTTGGCTTATACCCAGCGAACAAAGCTTCTAAACTGCGTCCGATTGACGCTTTAAGATCAGATTAATTGTACGAAATGCAGCTAGGATAGAAGCATTATTTTATGCGAAATTTGAAGGAGGACTCCCTGTGATCCAACAACGAAAGATGAAACGCTTGCTGAGCCGCTCAGCCCTTATGCTGACAGCTGCAAGCTTCCTAACACTACCTTTGGCCACTTCGGC
The DNA here is from genome assembly GCF_002027705.1 of Paenibacillus ferrarius. Classification (GTDB taxonomy): domain Bacteria; phylum Bacillota; class Bacilli; order Paenibacillales; family NBRC-103111; genus Paenibacillus_E; species Paenibacillus_E ferrarius. Next base: position 147,904 of record NZ_MBTG01000066.1, read on the forward strand.
TTTCGCTGGGAAGGAAGGCGTGTTTCTGAATGATTCCGTCTACTTTACCCTAGACAAGGTTGCTTTGTCCGCAGGCGCTGATAACAGCTCGCTTCGTTTCTCGCTCGGGCTGAATAACAACAGCGTCACGCCAGTTGATTTCAACAACTATGGCGTCAAGGTCATTGACGCGAACGGCGTGTCCTATACAGCCAAGCTGACGGAGAAAGTAACAGCGCGTGTTAAAGGAGGGGAAACGGGGACGTTCAAGTTTACGTCCGAAATTCCTGCGAATTTAGCGCCAGGTCAGTTGAAAGTCGATATTTTTGAATGGAATTATAATAAAATGCATGATATTGGCGCGTTGTCTGTCGATGCAGTATTGACGGAAACCGGACAATCGGTACAGCAGCAAGCTGTCATTAATTTACAGGAAATTGATGCGACACTAAGCGACAATGCGTTAGTTACCGCGCAATTGGGCAACAGCTATAAGGTATACAAAGATGGAGCATGGATCGTTTATACCGATCTGGTGCTGGAAAATTTAAGCGATGCTACCCTCAAGCTGCCGGACGGCCTAGAATACAACTACCAGGACAGCAAAGGCTTGACGTATAATGCCCAGTTTGCCAAAGGGGCAGGGCAATCCTTGCTTCCGCAGCAGCCGATCAAAGCAACCTTGCAAACGGCGGTTCCGGCTTCGCTTGACACAAGCAGCTTAACCTTGCTTTTCTCGCCCAAAGGCAAAGTGAAAACAACCGTATTAGGCTCTCTGAATACGGCGAAGTCATTCGTTATCGGCAAAATCGGCACCAACGCCGAATATCCCAACACGGATGAAAAAGGACTAACGATATCGACCTCCTGGGCGGCAGCAAGCAAGCAATCCGACGGCTTGCATCTGCAAGGGAACGTGACGTTAACGAATAAAAGCGAAGGGGTAGTAGCCATCCCCAACCTGTCAGCCGAGTTCCAGGCACTTCGCGGCAGCGTTGCGGTGTTAGCGAATGACAACTCCGTGCGTACAACGTATTTAGCTCCGAATGAAGCAACAACTTTCCGTTTCACAGGCATTTTGCCGGCAGGCTTAACTACCGATGCGCTGCAGTTGGTTGTTCTTGAGAAGCAGGAAGCCGCCGGAGGAGCAGCGCAGCCTGGAAACAGCAGTGGAAGCGGTACAGGAAGCAGTACTGGAACCAGTACAGGAAACACGGAGGCAAGCACCAATAAGCAAGCGGCAACTTTGCCTGTTTCGGTTACGACACTAGCAGGAGCGGGCAGCGGAGGGGAAGTTTCCTCATATTCAGCTGCAGAAGATTATACACTGGGGACTCCGTTCAAGTTCACGGCAAGTAATCTGATTGATTCTAATATCGATGTCTCGCTGGTAGAGATGGGCATGAGTGAGAATGCTGATTTCGGCTTCAAAACGATTGTAGCGAAGTACAAATTAACGAATAAAGGGACAGATACTTTAACGATCCCAGATTTCCAATCCGATCTAACCAATGTAGAGGGCTACACGTATTCCGGAGTACGTCAAACAATGACTTCGAAGAACATCGCTCCGAACACCAGTTACGTAGTCAGCTATTCGTACCTGCTTCCAGGCACGGAAAAGGCTGATAAACTTGCGCTTAACTTATACGATGCTAATCGTTTGGCAGTAGGTTCTTACAAGACGGCTGTTCAGTCAATACCAACGACAGGTCCGATGTCCTTGTATCCATTCACGATTAACCTCAAGGACTACTCGGTGAGTGCAACGTATAGTAAAGATGCCTCTTATGCCTACCGTTTGCGGGTTGACCTGGATGTCAATCGCCAAGAGCAGGTGATTACGGATGCTAATTTCTCTTCCTTATTGTTTGAAGTGGTCGATTCAGAAGGACGTCTGCTCAGCTCCAAAGCGATGACCTTCACGGGTCAGCAAAAAATTATGTCTGGCGTCCAATTTATTGATTTCGGTTCGATTAAATCCGAACAATTGAATACGAATGTCACGATTAATATGTACGAGGTAATAGCAACTCCGAATGGGGATGCCAAACGTCTGATCAAATCATTAGACATGTAGCAGCCTATCCAAGGTATGGACATCCGTGAGTGTGAAGTGCAGTTTTACATTTGAAAAAGCCTGCGATTGTGCATCCTTTTGCGCTTGGTTTAGCCGTAAATCCATAAATTCCTGCAATTATGCAGGTTTTGGCGGCGTATTTCTGACTTCAGGATGAAAAAGATGGAAAAGCCTGCATAATCGCAGGCTTTTCTATTTTTCATTCGGTTTTGTTGAAAAAGCCTGCACTTTTGCAGGTTTCGAACTCCGCGAACCAAGGAACATGCTTTCTTTCTTGCTTTCTTACTTGCGGCAGTTCAAGCACCCTTAAAGAGCGAGAAAGAGCTGCAGCCTATGACTTCCTCTAGGCAACAGCTCTTTCGTTTTAGCTATGTACGTCTTCCGGTTGTTGATAGCCGTCTGCGACCAAATCAAGCCGACCTGTTACGGGATCAATGATCAACCCGTGAACTGGCAAATTTTTGGGAAGCAGTGGGTGATTCCGAATAATATTCACGCTTTTCTCGATACCTTCTCTGACATGCTCAAAGCCCGTCAGCCAACGAGATAAGTTGATGCCGGAGTGGCCCAAGGTTGCGATGACATCGTCGGAAACTCCGCGTTTTTTGGCGTTGGCGATGACGTGATCCGAGTTTAGCCCTGTCATCCCGCAATCATGGTGACCAATGACGAACACCTCGTCCGCATCCAGCTCATACACGGCGACAACAATGCTGCGCATTATGCTGCCAAATGGATGGGAGACGATGGCGCCGGCATTTTTGATAATTTTGGCATCTCCATTATGGAGGTTCATAGCTTTGGGCAGCAGCTCTACCAACCGAGTATCCATGCAGGTGAGAACGACCATACGTTTGTCGGGAAACTTCGTCGTCAAGAACTCCTTGTACTGCTTGGTCTCGACAAATTCCTCATTGTAATGCAGAATTTCATTCATCAAAGACATGGCTTTCCCTCCAAGTAAGTTGTTGCTGCTGTCTTTGTTGATGCAGCTTTATCTTTTGTTAATTAAGCTCATACTAGCATTGTAAATCTGATTATTACTCTTCAGTATATAGGATTTGTTCTTCTCGTGGAAGTCAATTGTCATATTCTCTTCGAAAAAGATCTCATCCTTGGCTTTATAGGTCAGTGTAAACCGATTCGTCTCAGCAACAAGTTTCTCTTCATTGGCTTTGGAGACGATCCAAAGGGTGGGTACGCCATTCACCGAGCAGCCACAATCTTCTGTGTCAAAAACGAGATTCAATACCGCGTCATCTCCGGCTAATAAAGGCGTTATTCGATCTATCGCTGTTTCTGTAAAAGTGATATTCATGCTGCGTCAGCTCCTTCAATAATTTGCGTGCTTTGCGCCAAAGTGAAAAGGCTTGTCATTATTCTAACATACACTAGCATAAATTTGATTCTGAGAAGGGGACGAAGTATGATAAATTAAGAAACTTTTGGGAGGAGATTAGAGCATGAGTGTGCAAGCTGCACCAGCAAAGCTGGAATCGTTCAAAGCGTATGTTCGCAAAATGAAACAGTACGAGGAGGCCATCGCTCTCATTTATTGGGATATGCGCACCGGCGCTCCGAAAAAAGGAATTGAGACTCGCTCCGAAGTTGTCGGAGAACTATCCACCGAGGTTTTCCGGATGTCCACATCGGATGAAATGGGAAGTTATGTGCAATTTTTTACGCAGCCGGCAGAGCTGGAAAAGTTAGATGCCATTTCACGCAAAATGGTTCTGGAATGCCAAAAGGAATATGACCGCAGCAAGAAAATACCGGCTGAAAAATATCAAGCCTATGTTGTGCTTACTTCACAAGCCGAATCGGCATGGGAAGAAGCTAAACACAACTCGGATTGGGTGTCCTTTCAGCCCTATTTGGAGAAAATCGTCGCGGCAACCCAAGAGTTTATTGAGCTGTGGGGCTATGAAGGACATAAATATAACACTTTGTTAGATATGTACGAACCTGGCATGACCGTCGAAAAGCTGGATGAAGTATTTGGCGCACTGCGCGAAAAGGCAGTTCCTTTGCTTCAGCGGATTCAAGCTTCTCCGAACCAGCCGAATCGCTCCTTTTTGGATCAGCAATTCGAAATTAGCAAACAGAAGCAATTTTCACTTTCGATTTTGAAGCAAATGCAATATGACTTTGATGCGGGCCGCTTGGATGAGACGGTGCATCCTTTTGCCACGGCGTTAAATCCGGGCGATGTGCGTATCACGACCAGATATTTGCCGGATGACATTACCTCTGCTTTATTTGGCACCATACATGAGGGCGGTCATGCGCTGTATGAGCAAAACATATCCAAGGATTTGGTCGGGACGAATCTGTGCACGGGAACCTCGATGGGGATTCATGAGTCGCAGTCCCGTTTCTGGGAAAATGTGATTGGTCGCAGCAAGGCGTTCTGGGAACGGTATTATGGTGAGCTGCAAACGACGTTCAGCGGTCAAATCGACGATGTCGACGTGGATTCCTTTTATAAAGCGATCAATCATATCGAGCCTTCGCTAATTCGAATTGAAGCCGATGAATTGACGTATAACTTGCATATTATGATTCGCTACGAGCTGGAAAAAGGCTTATTCAACGGTACGATCGCTGTAGCAGACCTGCCGCAGGCGTGGAATGAGAAATATGAAGAGTACTTAGGCGTAACTCCGTCTAATGATGGAGAAGGCGTGCTGCAGGATGTACATTGGTCGGGCGGAGCTTTCGGCTATTTCCCTTCCTATGCGCTTGGCAACATGTACGCGGCGCAATTCACAGAAACCCTGCGCAAAGAATTGCCGAATTTCGACAGCTTGATTGCCGCGGGCAATCTGGTGCCGATTAAAGAGTGGTTGACAGATAAGGTATACCAACACGGCAAATTATTAACACCAAACGAAATTATTGTGCAAGTGACAGGGGAAGAGTTGAATCCTGATTACTTGGTATCGTATTTGGAAGAGAAATACAAATCGGTTTACGGGATCTAACTATACTAGCAGGAATCCTGCTACAGGTTAAAGAGGATGCTCAAACTTTCCGCATCAGGAAGGTTGGGCGTCCTTTTTTTTATTTGACAACGGTTTCTGCCCGAAACACCGTTAACCGACTTCTGGGCTTCTGCATAGGATACAGTACAACTTTAATCGGAGGGACGTCTATGAACAATCGGAAAAGATGGGGAATCGCTTTATCTGCCGTCCTACTGCTAAGTATTGTCGTATCCGCGTGCGGCACGAAAAGCACAGTAACAACAAAGGTACGGATTGGCGAAGTAACACGTTCATTATTTTATGCACCGCAGTATGTGGCGTTGTCGCAAGGATTTTTTAAGGATGAAGGTCTGGATGTGGAGTTAACAACGACGCCGGGCGGTGATAAAACGATGACCGCCTTGCTTTCAGGCGCGATTGATGTCGCGTTGGTTGGCTCGGAGACTTCCATCTATGTCTCGCAGCAAGGGTCAGGCGATCCGGTTATTAATTTTGCGCAGCTGACGCAAACGGATGGCACATTTCTCGTAGCCCGCAAGAAAGTGGACGCTTTTGACTGGAATGCTTTGAAAGGTTCGGTATTTCTCGGTCAAAGAAAAGGCGGCATGCCGCAAATGGCTGGAGAATTCACACTTAAGAAGCATGGCATTGATCCGAAGAAAGATCTGGAGCTGATTCAAAATATTGATTTCGCCAATATTGCCTCTGCCTATTCTTCAGGGACAGGGGAGTATGTACAGCTCTTCGAACCACAAGCTTCCATCGTTGAGAAAGAAGGCAAAGGTTTCGTCGTTGCTTCCTTTGGCGTAGAGAGCGGGCACTTGCCTTACACGGTGTTTATGACGAAACAAAGCTTCTTGAAGGCGAATGCCGAAACAACGCAGAAGTTTACGAATGCCATTCAGCGTGCGCAGTTGTGGGTTGCAGCCAAAAGCGTAGATGAAATTACAACGGCGGTTCTGCCCTTTTTCAAAGATATCGATGCTGGAATTGTGAAAAGTGTTGTTCAAAGGTATAAAGATCAAGGTTCATTCGCTACGGATGGCATTGTGGATGAGCAGGAATGGAACAATCTGCTGGATGTGATGACGTCCGCGGGCGAGCTGAAGGAAAAAGTAGCTTGGAAGACGCTCGTTAACAATACATTCGCTGAGAAAGCAAAAACAACTGTAAAACCGTAATAAGTTAGCAACAAGTCGTCATTGATTCGAACAAGAGGGGAGTATGAACATGGATTCAGCTGTGACTGTACAGGACGTAACACAGGTCTATGTAACCGAGGAGCGGGCAACGCTTGCTGTTCAGCAGATTAATTTGACCATTGAACGTGGTGAATTCGTCAGTTTGATTGGTCCTAGCGGCTGTGGGAAGACAACTCTCTTGTCCATTATTGCCGGGCTCATCAAGCCGACCGTTGGCACGGTGACGATCGCAGGGAAGAAAGTTACGGAACCATCCACGAGGGTCGGATACATGCTGCAGCAGGATTATCTCTTTCCTTGGCGCACGATTGAAGATAATGCTTGCATGGGTTTGGAGATCACTGGCGCATTAACGAAGGAAGCAAAGCAGAAAGTACTGCATTTATTGGAAGAAATGGGTTTGCTGGGGTTCAAAGATTATTACCCGACTCAGCTTTCCGGAGGCATGCGCCAACGCGTAGCGCTAGTTCGAACGCTGGCCACGGAGCCCGAACTCCTGCTGCTGGATGAACCATTCTCTGCTTTGGATTACCAAACCAAACTGCAGTTGGAAGATTTGGTTGTAGAGACGCTGCATGCCAAAAAGAAGACAGCACTCCTTGTCACGCACGATATCACAGAGGCTATTGCAATGAGTGACCGTATCATTGTGCTGGATCCGAATCCAGGGCGCATCCGTCAAACCTTCGAGATTCCGGAAGAGATTCGGACGACAGTCCCATTCGCAGCGCGGGAACTGCCTGGCTTCCATGCCCTATTTCGCTTGATTTGGCAGGAATTTGGAGGGCAAGAAGCATGAAGGATAAGCAGCTTAACACGAAAGTCATCGCAGCCGCAGATGAAGTGCTCACGAAACAAATTCATCAGAAGTATGTGAGCGCGAAAAAGAAGGAAACGAAAAATGTCCGGCTTGTCCAGCTTGCGATTCTCCTGCTCTTCTTCGCCTTATGGGAAGCTGCTGCTCGCTTGAGATGGATTGATGTGCTGCTTTTTAGTTATCCGACCAAAGTGTTTCGGCTGCTCTGGGATAAACTGCTTGACGGAAGCCTGCTTCCTCATGTCGGGGTCACCGTCGTAGAGACGATTATCGGCTTTGCTTTAGGGACTTTGTTTGGAACAGCGCTAGCCGTCATCATTTGGTGGTCGCCGTTTCTATCAAGAGTGCTTGATCCCTATATCGTCGTCCTTAACAGCATGCCGAAGGTAGCGCTGGGTCCGCTATTTATTGTAGGGCTGGGGCCGGGATTGCTTTCGATTATTGCCACAACGCTATCGATTACGGTTATCATTACGACGCTCGTCGTATACGGAAGCTTCAAAGAGGTTGATCAGAACTATGTCAAGGTCGTTACGTTATTCGGAGGCAATCAGCGGAAAATATTTCTGAAGGCTATTCTGCCGGCGTCCTTTCCGGCTATCGTTTCCACATTGAAAGTAAATGTAGGGTTAGCGTGGGTTGGTGTCATTGTGGGAGAGTTTCTCGTCTCTCAGATGGGGCTTGGCTACTTGATTATATATGGTTTTCAAGTATTTAATTTCACCTTGGTCATCTCTACGTTGTTCGTCATCGCCATTGTCGCTACAATCATGTATCAGCTGGTTTCTTATTTGGAAAAAAGATTGACAAAACATCGGTGAAGCTTGCCACATCTTGTCGAAAATGAAATAATGAGCCCATAGGTATAACCAGTAAAGAGGTGAAGACGCTATGGGCTTTCGTGTGCTGAAAACCGCCCTTGCGGTAGTAATTGCCATGTATATTGCGCATGTTTTTGGGGTAAAAACGCCTGCAGCAGCAGGGCTTCTAGCCATTCTCGGGATAGAAGTGACGAAGAAAAAAGGAATTCAAAGCGCCCTTCATCGGATTGCAGCCTCCTTGCTAGCACTGTTGATCGGTTGTTTGCTGTTTCAAGTAGTTGGGTTCCATGTTTGGGTAGTTGGCGTCTTTCTGCTTATTGTCTTTCCCTTGCTGCATCGTTTGCGAATTACAGAGGGTGCTGTGACTGGAGCTGTTGTCATGCTGCATCTTTTTGCTTATGAAGATGCGGGATGGAGATCGGTACTGAATGAAATGAGTTTGCTGCTCGTCGGACTAGGTACGGCGACACTCATCAATATCGCTTATATGCCGAAGGCCGATAAAAAGATTGTTAGGCATAAGGAGAGAATCGAGACGTTGTTTTCCGATATTTTCGTCAACATGGCCAAGCATCTTCGGGATAACACGGTGATCTGGGATGGGAAAGAGCTGTTGGAGGTCAGTGAAGAGATTGAACAAGGAGCTGCCTTGGCTAAACGCGCCATGGAAAATCGGCTTATATTCGGAGGAGATCCTTATTGGCGTGTCTACTTTTTCATGCGCGGCGAACAGCTGGAATCCATCCATCGCATGATTGATCTTGTCGCCCAGGTGTACCAGACATTGCCGCAAGGAGAGCTTGTTGCTGGTATCCTTGAAGATATTAGTCATTCTGTGAAGGAAGATTACTATACGGGTGAATCGGAGAAAGACTTGAAGGAGCTTGATGAGCGTTATAAAATGATGCCGCTGCCGGAAAGCCGCGCTGAATTCGAAGTGCGGGCGGCGATTCTTCAGCTGAACAGAGAACTTATGCACTATTTATCCATTGCCAAAAAGCAGAAAAAACAGCGTCCCGAGGCAGGTTGACTCTGACAGCTATCAGTATGTTTCTTGCTCAAAAATAATATAAAAATATTTGTCACTCTAGACTACTGTCCTGCATACACTTGTAATGAATGATTGTATGGAGGAGGTTGAAAGGATGTCATTAGATAAAGATTTGCAATGCAGAGAGATCATTACAAAAGCTGTCTGCGGTAAAGGTCGCAAATTTTCGCATGTAAGTCATACCGTGACTCCGCCCTTTTCTCCGACCAGTATATTGGGCGCTTGGATTATTAATAACCAATTCGAGGCGATCCAATCCGGAGATGGCGTAGAAGTAGTTGGTACTTATGATATCAACATCTGGTATTCTTACGATCGTAACACCAAAACAGACGTAGCAAAAGAAACCATTTCGTATGTAGAAATTGTTGGACTAAGCTATCTGGACAAAAAACATAAGCCGACTACTGCCGAAGTGTCTGCTGTCGCAACGCAAGAGCCCAACTGTGTGGAAGCTAGTATCTCTTCAAGCGGCGACAGCGTCATCATTCGGGTAGAACGCGAATTCCAAGTCGAGCTGATTGCCGAAACGAAAGTCTGTGTAGTCGTTTGCACCAACGGCTGCAATGACTTCGACGACAAGCATGTGGATTTCGATGATCATGGCGATGGAGATTTCGAGGATCTCGATGCCGACTTGCTCGAAGACGATTTGGATTAAGAATCTGTATACGCCAGTATATGCGGGCGATAGAGGTTCGGCAGAGGGCATTTGCCCTCTTTTTTGTTTTTTGTCAATAATTGGGCGTATGTACGGTCGATTGAACGGATAGGTCATGTGAGGAATGGGGAGCCAAGGCCATGGAAACTTTTTTGCTGCACGCACAGGAAAAAGAAGCACTGGAGCTGGCGGGACTTATACGTGTCCCCAGCGGAACAAAGCTCCCTGAGAATTGGCGCGGCACGGTCATCCTTCACTGGGGAGCAGCGCACGATGAGCTGCCGAATAGGCAAGCTTTACAGCCAATTAAAGCGATTGTGAGAGCTCAGAAACGTTCGAAGCGCGATGAATTGCTGCAGATGCATGGGATCAAGACGATTGCTTCCTATGGCTCACTTGGCGGCAAGGAGGAACGACCAGCCTTTACGTATAAATATAAAGTAGCTATCTTTCATTTGCAGACATTAGTCGTATATGAGAAAAAAGAAACCTTGTTGTTATCGGAGAAAACACTCGTTGACCAGAGACAGTCGAGTGTTCATTCGGCCTACATAGAAGTGGCTCCTGAGCGGGCAAGCTTTCATGTTCGCAGAGCAAGCCGCGAAGCTGTCAAAGCGATCTATGCCTTGGGTTTGGATTATGGGTTAGTCACCATCGGTGTGCTGCGCAGCGGTCACACGTTGGTACTGGATGTTGATCCTGTTCCTAAGCTGAACGGGAGGCTGGCTTCGCTGTATGCGCAAGCGATCGACCGCTACGAGATGGGCTTGGCGAAGGAGCTGCGCCGCAAGGAGCGCGTGATGCTTGGCAGCGACCCTGAGTTTCTGCTGCTGAGCCCGCAGGGCAAAGTCGTCTTCGCTGACCGCTTTCTGACGCGGGAGGGCGAGGTGGGCTGCGATGCGATCGTGCTCAGCGGCCAGCGCTTGATTCTTCCGCTGGCGGAGCTGCGCCCGCAGCCAAGTACGGACCCGCGTGAGCTGGCGAGGAATCTGCAGGCTACGATGCAGCTCGCCACGCGGAAGATCGAAGACGAGAGCCTCGCTTGGCTCTCGGGCGGCATGCCGGTGGGAGGCTACCCCCTCGGCGGACATATCCACTTCAGCCGCTGCTGGCTGAATGGGCATTTGCTGCGCGCGCTCGATAATTACCTCGCGCTGCCCTTGATCTTGATCGAGGGCGAGTCGACACGCGAGCGCCGCCCTCGGTACGGTTTTCTCGGCGACTTTCGGAAGAAGTCGCACGGAGGCTTCGAGTACCGCACACTGCCGAGCTGGATGCAGTCGCCGGTCATCACGCGCGGCATCTTTGCTCTTGCTTCGTTGATCGCGGACAATTACTGGCTGCTCACGCGGCAACCCTTGCAGGAGCCGGATGTGCAAGCAGCCTACTATCGCGGAGATAAACAGCGGCTTCAAGCCACAGTTGCGAAGCTTTGGCAGGATCTTGAACAATTGAATGGGTATGAGGTCTATGCAGCGGATCTGGATCGGCTCCAAGCAAGAGTAATGTCCATGGAACCATGGGATGAAAGAGCGGATATTCGCAAGGCTTGGAAAATTGCTCCGTATCACCCTGAAAGAAGCTTTTGAAGAACAAATCATGTTATAATAACATACTACGATGATCTCTTGGGAAATAACTGTTCAGAGGTTAGATTGCGAGTCTCTAGAGGCTGGTTGAAGAACAATTTCTAGAGGCTCTTGTCGCTTGATAAGGAACACTTACTTACACGTTCAAAGCTCCTCATAGGCAGCTTCGATATGTCTTCTTTGCACACATATGAAAATTGTAATTGCTAGTTTCATAGTTTTATCATGAATACTGTAATTGGTTGGAGGAACGCAAGGTGGCCCAATATACGCCGATGATTCAGCAATACTTGGCCGTGAAGGCGCAAGTCCCGGATGCTTTTTTGTTTTTTCGTCTGGGAGATTTTTATGAAATGTTTTTTGACGATGCGATTAATGCTTCACGCGAGCTGGAGATTACGTTAACTGGCCGAGAAGGCGGCGCTGACGAGAAGATTCCGATGTGCGGAGTTCCTCATCACGCAGCAGAAAATTATATGTCGCGGCTCATCGAGAAGGGCTATAAAGTGGCGATTTGCGAGCAGGTGGAAGATCCTGCTGAAGCCAAAGGTGTCGTTCGCCGTGAAATCGTCCGGATTGTCACGCCAGGAACGGTTATGGACAGCAAATTGTTAGGGGAATCGAGCAACAATTACATCGTTTCCATTGTGAACGAAGCGAATAATTATGCTTTTACAGCCTGTGATATTTCAACAGGCGAGCTGTACACGACCCTGCTGAGCAACTCTTGGGAACTTGTTATTGATGAACTTAATGTGTATAACCCGTCAGAAATCATTACGAATCAAGGCAATCTCGCTACCATTCGCGAAACAGGCATTGCCTGGGGGCGCAGTACGGTATTAACAGAGTGGACAGAGGTCGATGAGAAGCTGCTGGATGAGCATTTCGCAGAAGATTCTGCTCTAGCTACGCTATCTGCTTTGAATCGGCAAGGCGTAGCTTCCTTGCTGGCTTATTTGAAAGAAACGCAGAAACGCGCGCTGACACATGTCAAGCATATTCGTGTGTATGAACCGGATCAATTCATGACGATGGATCCTTTCACACGTAGAAATCTTGAACTGGTCGAAACAGTCCGCGAACGCGCCAAAAAAGGCTCACTGCTTTGGCTGCTGGACAAAACTGTGACGGCGATGGGTGCGCGCATGCTGCGCCGCTGGATTGAGAAGCCGCTGATGAGCGTTACGCGCATCGAAGAGCGTTTGGAAGCTGTGAACCTACTCTATAATCAGCTTATCGTCCGTGAAGATGTGAAGCAGGCCTTGAAGGAAGTTTATGATTTGGAACGGCTGGTGGCGCGTATCTCCTATGGGAATGCGAATGCCCGCGATATGATCGCTTTGAAGCATTCCTTGCAGCAGGTTCCTCTGCTGCAAGAGGTCTGTGCAGCTTCCGGCTCCGAAACACTGCGCAAGCTAGTCGACAATATGGACAACTGCGATGATGTGATGTCATGGATTGCCAGCGCCATTGAAGATGAGCCTCCGGTGTCTATCCGCGATGGCGGCATGATTCGGGAAGGCTACCAGCCTTATCTGGACCAACTCAGGGAAGCGAGCAAGAACGGCAAGCAGTGGATCGCTGAGCTTGAGCGTCAGGAGCGGGAGGCGACAGGCATCAAGTCGCTGAAAATCGGCTACAACAAGGTGTTTGGTTACTTTATTGAAGTGACGAAGGCGAACATGTCCGCCTTGCAGGAAGGCCGTTACGAGCGCAAACAAACGCTGGCGAATGCCGAACGTTATGTGACGCCGGAGCTCAAAGAGAAAGAAGCGCTTATTCTGGAAGCGCAGGATAAAATGGTTGATCTGGAGTATGAGCTGTTCACGGAACTTCGCGACCGGATCTCTCAGCATATCTCCAGACTGCAGAAGCTGGCGGAAGTTATTGCGACCGCTGATGTGTATCAATCGCTGGCTGCGGTCAGCGCGGCGCAGCACTTCCGCAAGCCGGAGATCGGCGAAGGCTTCGATCTGTTGATCGAGGAAGGCCGCCATCCGGTTGTGGAGGCGGTCATCCAAGACGGCTCGTTCATCGCGAACGATACGCGTTTGGAGCAGGAGCAGGGCCGCATCCTGCTCATTACCGGTCCGAATATGGCCGGCAAAAGTACCTACATGCGGCAAGTTGCCGTCATCTGCCTGCTCGCGCAGATCGGCTGCTTTGTACCTGCCCGATCCGCGCGCATCCCGGTCACGGACCGGATCTTCACGAGGATCGGTGCTGCGGATGACTTAATCGGCGGGCAAAGTACCTTCATGGTTGAGATGATGGACATCCAAGTCATGACCGAGAAGGCAACAAGCAGAAGCTTGGTCATCATCGATGAGCTTGGCCGCGGCACCTCAACAGGTGAAGGCATGGCCATCGCGCAGGCTGTGATTGAATTCCTGCATGACCGCATCGGCTGCAAGACGCTTGTGTCAACGCATTTCCACGAGCTTGCCCATCTGGAGGAAAGCCTCCTGCATCTGCGCAATCACTGCATGGCCGTGAAAGAGAGCGGCAGGCAGGTCACCTTCCTGCGCAAGCTCATTCCCGGGGCAGCCAGTACGAGTTACGGCATCTATTGTGCCGAAATCGCCGGGCTGCCGGATACGATCATTCAGCGCTCATACGAGCTGCTGAATGGCTTTGAAGAGCGGGCGGCTGGCGCAGCTCAGACCGCCGCAACAACGGCTGCCCCGCAGGCGAAGGCAGCCCCGATCCAGCAGCTGTCCCTCTTCGAGGAGGACAGCCCTTCAAGCGCTGCCGTCAAGAAGAAGCCGGACGGCAAAGCTCAGCTTGTGATCGACCAGCTCAAGGGGATTGATTTAATTAATATGACGCCGCTGCAGGCGCTTAATTTAGTATACGAATGGAAACAAAAGCTGCAATAATTTTAATCATTTCATCTTACAATTCAAGGAGAGACGCATATGAACCAACAGCCAAGATTGAAAACAATGAAGGTTTCCTTAGCGCTTGCGTCGGCTTTGATGACGGTGCTGCCCGTAAGTGCTATCGCACAAGAAGATTTGCAAACTCAGCAAGTTCGAGAAATCATCGGTAAAATGCATGTGAGCGGTGTGACAGAAGAAGCGCTTGCGAATCAAAGCATTAAGCAAATGATTGCGGGATTAAAAGATCCATATACGGTATTTTTTAGCAAGGAAGAATATAATCAGTTCACCAGCTCGCTGGAAAATAATTATGTTGGTATGGGTGCGCGCATCGGTATTGATGAGAGCGGAGTCTACTTGTCAGAAATTTTCGCAGGGTCTCCAGCTGAAATTGCCGGCTTAAAGCGTGATGATTATGTTCGTGCTGTCGATGGCGTCACCGCCTCCAAAACCTCCATTGATGAAGTGCGCAACAAGATTGTCGGTGTCGAAGGCTCCAAAGTGAAAGTTACAGTGGAGCGAGAAGGCAAAGAGCTTACGGTAGAGCTTACTCGCAAAGGCGTGAATGTCCCCGAGGTTTACAGCCAAAGCTTCTCTAATGGTGTTGGCTATATCCAAATTACTGAGTTCTCAAGTGACGCTGATGAAGACTTTGACACGCAATTAGCGGCGCTTCAAGCGAAAGGCTTGAAAACGTTGATTCTCGATGTGCGCAATAATCCAGGCGGCCTTGTTGATACGGCACAGAACATTGCCAAGCATTTTGTCAAAGAAGGCGTCTTGATTCATACGCGTGATCGCAATGGCGAAGATGATCCTGTTCTAATTACAGGAGGTTCGGAGTTAAACATTCCTGTTTATGTTTTGGCTAATGAAAATAGCGCAAGCGCATCGGAAGTTTTATCTGGCGCATTGCAGGATTATAACGTAGCGAAAGTAATCGGCATGCAAACTTACGGCAAAGGCAGCGTACAACAGCTGTATCAGCTGGATAATAACAGTGCGCTGAAAGTAACGATTGAAGAGTACTTGACGCCGAATAAGCGTAAAGTGAACAAAGTTGGCATCACACCAGATATTAAAGTGGATGGAGCTGCAGCACAGTTAATCACAGCTTTGCATCAATCCGGCATCGCGGATATTAATGTGCAGATTTCTAAGCATTCTGTAACCTTTAATGGTGTTGAAACGGCAACAGGCTTCGGCAGCTTTCATGAAAACGGGAAATTATATGCGTCAACCCGTGGGCTTGCTGCACTTGTCGGTGCTACGATTACGTGGAATGAGGCCAATCGTACCGTTGAAGTCGCTGACAGTAAAGGAACGCATGCCATTCCAGTTGAAGCTGATAAGCTGATCATTGAAAATGGTGCAAGCTATGTTAATGTCGATCTGTTTGATGATTATTTTCCACAGCTGAAAGTGAATGACCAAGGAGAGAATGTTTCCATTCGCGCAGTAAAGGGGAACTAGGAAATATGGGTAAAATTCAACTCTTAAGCGAACATATAGCGAACCAGATTGCAGCCGGGGAAGTGGTGGAACGCCCTTCCTCTGTTGTGAAGGAACTCGTTGAGAATTCGGTTGATGCTGAGAGCACACGAATTGACGTGACCATCGAAGAGGGCGGGCTTCAGTTAATACGCGTATCCGACAATGGGTCTGGGATGGCGCTGGAGGATTGCGAGCTGGCGTTTCAGCGTCATGCGACGAGCAAGATCGCAACGAGCAAGGATTTGTTCTCGATTCGGACATTAGGTTTTCGAGGCGAGGCTTTGCCGAGTATTGCTTCCGTCTCGAAGCTGGAATGCGTCACAAGCTCAACTACTGATGGCTTGGGGCGCAAAGTTCTCATCGAAGGCGGCACGATTCGCAGTGTCGAGGAAACAGCTGCTTCGCGGGGGACGGAAGTTACGGTAAGAGATTTGTTCTACAATACGCCGGCTCGCTTGAAGTATATGAAGACGATTCAGACGGAGCTTGGGCACATCTCTGATTATTTGTACAGATTAGCCCTGGCGCATCCCGGCATCGCTTTCTCGTTGAAGCACAACGGCAATGTGCTTCTCCAGACGCTTGGCAACGGTGATTTGCTGCAAGTGATTGCCGGCATCTATGGCACGGCCATAGGCAAGCAAATGCTTCCACTCCAAGTGGAAAGCTTGGATTATACCATCTCGGGCTTCGTGGCGAAGCCCGAGATGACCCGCGCGAACCGAGGCGGCATATCGACCATCGTGAATGGTCGATACGTGCGCAATTTCGCGCTGAATCAAGCTCTGCTGCAGGGGTATCATACCCTGCTGCCGATCAACCGCTTTCCCGTCGCGGTGCTGCAGATCGGGATGGACCCTTCCTTGGTGGATGTGAACGTGCATCCATCCAAGCTTGAGGTCCGCTTCAGCAAAGAAGCGGAGTTGACCGCACTCATCGAAGCGGAAGTGAAGCGATTGTTCGGCAGACAAGTGCTGATTCCGCAAGGCGTCAAGCCGGCAGCGCCGAAAGGCGCTTACGTGCAGGAACAGCTGGATCTGGCAAGGACATTAGAGCCTGCGCCTGCGCCTGCGCCTAAGCAGCAATCCTTCACACCAACAGAGATGTCGATTCAGAACGCTGGTCAACAGCGGGAGTCCAAAGCTCAGAGCTTTGCAGAAGCTCCGCCTCAAATCAAAGAAATCTTGACTCCGTACCGGTCAGATTCAGGGAAGACAAGTGAAGTCCCAGCATGGACACCAAGGGTGGAGTCCACAAAAAGCACATTCACGCCAGCGGTTTCCAGTCCCGTTCGTACCCAATCAACATCCAGTAACGCGTATGCACCTCCAAGCGGTAATCCAAGAAGCGCTTCGATCCAGCAGCAGCGCCGCACGAATGAAGCCTTCATGGACTTGCTGCCGGCGACGACGGACAGCGAGACGCCGAAACTGCCGGCATTTCCAAGATTAGATCCCATTGGACAAATGCATGGCACGTATTTGGTCGCGCAGAATGATGAAGGACTTTTCTTGATTGACCAGCATGCTGCGCATGAACGAATTAACTATGAATATTATTACGAGCGTTTTGGCAATCCTGCTGAGGCAAGCCAAGAATTGCTCGTTCCGATTACATTGGAATTCACACCGTCGGAAGCTGGTTTGATTGCGGACAAGCTGTCTTTGTTTGAACAGGCGGGCGTGTATATGGAAGCCTTCGGGGGAAATACGTTCCTCGTTCGCGCTCATCCGCATTGGTTCCCGTCCGGTGAGGAAAAAGGGATCGTCGAAGAAATGTGCGAGTGGGTGCTGAGCGAGAAAAAGGCCGTAGATATCGCCAAGTTAAGAGAAAAAGCAGCCATCATGTGTTCGTGCAAAGCGTCGATCAAAGCCAATCAAGGTCTCAGCGTTCTTGAAATGGAAACATTGATAGACCGTCTTGCCAGCTGCCGTAATCCGTATACGTGTCCGCATGGTCGACCGATTGTTGTTAGTTTTACGACTTATGAGTTGGAAAAAATGTTTAAGCGAGTGATGTAAATCCGTGTTAGTTACAACTTCATACAATCCGTCCAAGGAACTGCTGCACAAAGCAGGGCGACTAGCGGCGGATTATGGCGGTCAACTTGTTCAGCGCAAAAAGTATTCTTTGGAACATCTTAGGAAAAATTATAAAGAAAAGTCCCTTCTGCTTGTGACCAGAGATGAGATCAGGTACTATGAAGATGACCATCCTGCGTATTTTTTCCACCCGAGTATGGCGCTCGTTCGTGTGAAACGGATGCAGCGGGGGGAATCCGACCTCTTGATTGAGGCTTCAGGTGCAGAAGCAGGTCATGTTATTGTGGACTGTACAGCCGGATTAGCTTCGGATGCGATTGTCTTTTCCTATGCGGTTGGCAAGCAGGGAAAAGTGACTGCTCTAGAAAGCGAAGAAATCCCGGCGATGCTGATTCATGAAGGGTTAGCCGTATATGAATCAGAAATTGCGGAGCTTAACGAAGCAATGAGACGTATCGAAGTCAAACAAACGAATCATCTCGCTTATTTGCAGCAGCTTGCTGACCAAAGTGTGGATATCGTTTATTTTGATCCGATGTTCCGCAGTCCGATTGAGGAATCTCAAGCGATTTCTCATCTTCGGCGCAGTGCGAACGATGAAGCCGTAAGCTTAGCTTCCCTCTCAGAAGCCAGACGTGTCGCCCGCAAGAGCATCGTGCTCAAAGAAAGCAGAGACAGTAAAGAGTTTGATCGGCTCGGATTCGAGCATGTCTTAAGATCAACGACCAAAACAACGTATGGAGTGATTCGACTGTGTTAGCCCCATCAGCCAAGCCGAAATTACTCGTGCTTCTTGGTCCCACGGCAGTTGGCAAAACCAAGCTGAGCTTAGAAATCGCTCAGCAGTTTGGCTGTGAAATTATTTCCGGTGATTCCATGCAGGTCTATCGTGGCATGGATATTGGAACAGCCAAAGCGAGCGAAGCTGAGCAGAAGCTTGTCCCGCATCATTTGATTGATATTCACGATCCTTCTTATCCCTTCTCGGCGGCTGAATTTCAAGAGCGCGTGAAGGATTTGATTATGGACATCCACTCGCGTGGCAAGATTCCTTTTATCGTAGGAGGAACGGGCCTTTATATCGAATCCGTCTGTTACAATTATCAGTTTACGGATGTCAGTATGGATGAAGCATTCCGCCAAGAACAGGAAGCATTCGCCCTCTCGAACGGGGATGAGGCGCTTCATCAGAGGCTGCGTGAGATTGATCCTGGCAGTGCGGATCGACTGCACGCCAATGATCGCAGAAGAGTTATACGTGCGCTTGAGATTTACCATGTTTCCGGTGAAACGATGTCAACTCATTTGGCTTCCCAGAAAAAAGAGTCGCCTTACGAACTATGTATTATTGGCTTAACGATGGACCGAGCGCTTCTCTATAAGCGTATCGAAGAGCGGATTGATGCCATGATGCAGGAGGGGCTTCTTGAAGAAGTGGAGTCTTTGCTTGCGGCCGGCTGTCCCAAACAAGCGATTTCCATGCAAGCTCTGGGCTACAAAGAGATCGTAAGTTATCTCGAAGGGGACATGAGTCTCGAAGCGGCAGTCACCCTATTGAAGCGTGATACACGCCGATATGCCAAGCGCCAATTATCTTGGTTTCGGCATATGAAGGACATTCATTGGGTGGATGTAACGGATTCAGCAAATTTTTCTGCCCATTTCCAAATTATTAATGATATACTAGCAGGAAAGTTTGTACATAAAATTGAATATAATTAACAAATATCACCATTAGAAAATAGCGCCTTCAGGCGAAAGTTTCATTCCATTAAGGGGGACCTATTGATGAACAGATCCATTAATATCCAGGACAATTTTCTTAATCAACTGCGCAAAGAAAGCATTCCCGTTACCGTCTATTTAACCAATGGGTTTCAAATCAGAGGATTAATTCGCGCTTTTGACAATTTCACCATTATCATTGATAGCGAAGGCCGTCAGCAAATGGTGTACAAGCATGCAATCTCTACCTTCACTCCGCAGCGTGCAGTTTCGCTCATGGCGGCAGCTGAAGCTACGGAATAATCAATACTTCGTTTCGTTCGTTTTGCAACTTTTTAATGGACTGAATCGTCTAACCGAATAGAAACTTGTGGGAGCAACCTTGTTTAAGGTTGTTCTTTTGTTGGTTATTAGATAAAGATATGAACAACGGGGGAGTCGGTGGATTTGGAGAAACCTACGAACAAGCAAACGGCAGCGAATACGAAATCGAAGCCGAAAGGAAACGGTAAAGGTTCTAAGAAAAAGGGATTTAGTTTCCGGAAGCTGATTACAGGTACAATTATCGCAGCGATTTTAGCTCTTATATGTGCATTAGCCATTTATATCGTCGTTATTATGAGCGGCTTCAAAATCCTGGAAAACAATATTGATAAAATTGAGACTACGAATGAATCAACGCTTATTTATGCGCAAGAAGAAGGCAAAGATAAAGATGGCAAAGACAAGCCAGCGAAGGAAATTGCCAAGATCTACAAAGGCGAAAACCGCGAGAGCGTCAA
Source organism: Paenibacillus ferrarius (assembly GCF_002027705.1). Lineage (GTDB taxonomy): Bacteria > Bacillota > Bacilli > Paenibacillales > NBRC-103111 > Paenibacillus_E > Paenibacillus_E ferrarius. Next base: position 168,019 of record NZ_MBTG01000066.1, read on the forward strand.
TATTAAAGATGTTCCGGAGCGCTTGAAGCAAGCGTTCATTGCAACAGAAGACCGCCGCTTTGAACAGCATGCAGGCGTCGACTTCTGGGCGATTGGACGCGCTTTGGCCAAAGATATCATTCATATGAGCGCTGTAGAAGGCGGAAGTACGATTACGCAGCAGCTGGCCAAAAATGTGTTTCTTAGCTCTGAGAAAACAGCGTTCCGCAAAGGAACAGAGATGTCCATTGCGTTTGCGCTAGACGAGAAGTATACGAAGGATGAAATTCTTGAACGATATTTGAATCGTATCTTTTTTGGGAGCAATGCTTATGGGATCAAAGCCGCTGCCAAGGTATACTTCGGGAAGTCCAATCTGAACGATCTGAAGATTTGGGAAATGGCGACACTTGCGGCATTGCCGAAGGCGCCTTCCAAATATTCGCCGCTCAAAAACCCTGATCTTTCCAAGGAGCGCCGGGCTGTTGTTCTTAGATTGATGACCGATCAAGGCTATATCACCGAAGCCGAGCGTGCGGAAGCGGCAGCCGTTGATTATGTAGCTCCGCCGGCTGCAACCCAAGGTTCACAGGAATATGCGACATATGTGGACTATGTGATGAATGAAGCGGAAGATATGTATGGCATTGATGAAGATGAATTGCTGACAAAAGGGTACCACATCTACACGTCAATGAATGTGAAAGCTCAACAAACGATGGAGACAACCTATGCGAATCCGAGCTTTTTCCAAAAGGATGCTTCAGACGGTCAGAAAATTCAAAGCGCGATGGTCATTATGGACAACAAAACCGGTGCCTTAATGGCGATGATAGGCGGTCGGGATTATAAATCCAGAGGGTTCAGCCGCGTGTATTCCAAAAGGCAGCCAGGTTCCTCTTTCAAACCGATAGCCGCCTATGGACCGGCACTAGAAAGCGGAAAGTATACGCCGTATTCCATCATGGATGATACGCAAACATCATTCGGCAACGGAACCTACTCGCCTCGAAATTATGACCGTGCGACACATGGACAAATATCGATGTTTGAGGCGGTCAAAAAATCGTATAACTTGGCTCCGGTCTGGCTGCTAGATCAAATTAAAGTCACAACCGGAATGGATTTTGCCAAAAAGCTCGGCATTCCATTAAACGCAACAAAAGATCGTAACTTGTCGATCGCGTTAGGCGGCTTAACCGATGGCGTATCGCCATTGCAAATGGCAGCGGCTTACACAGCTTTTGCGAATCAAGGCGTTCAAAATAAGACCCATGCCATTCTGCGCATTACAGATGCTAAAGACAAGGAAGTTGCCGTTTATAAGCCTGAGAGCAAGCAAGTGATTCAACCGAAAACGGCTTATTATATGACGCTCCTGCTGCAAGGGGTAGTTGAACCGGGCGGTACGGGAACCAAAGCGAAAATGAACCGTCCTGTAGCGGGAAAAACAGGAACAACGGGACTCGACATCAAGGGAATTGAGCAATATGATCGTGATGTTTGGTTCGTCGGTTATACACCGGAATGGACAGCAGCGGTGTGGGAAGGCTTCGATAAAGTCGATGCCAAGCATTACGTGACGATAGGAAGCGGAAGTCCGTCCATGATTTTCAAGGAAGTCATGACCAAATCGTTGGATGGCCGGCCCGTTACAAACTTTGTGAAGCCGGATAGTGTGCCTGATTTGACGGAACCGCCAAGCGGTATCAGCGATTTGACGGCCATTTATGAACCTGATAAAAAGTCAGTGAAAATAGCTTGGTCATCTCTGGGAGACAAAATTGCTTATCAGCTTTATCGTAAAGGTGCAGCGGAAGCAGATGCCAGAATGTTGATACAATCAGCTACGCCTAGCGTGAATGATACCTCCGTGAACAGTGGGGAATCGTACCAATATTATGTTGTGCCTATCAGTATAGATACGAATGCCCAAGGGGCCAAGTCGAATGTGGCTGGCGTAGAAGTACCGAAGGATGACACATTGCCGGGTGGTGTAAGTCCATCGCCAACGCCAACGATGTCGCCATCTCCTTCGCCTGGCAATGGGAAGGATCCTTTGGGGCCATCAACGTCACCAGGAACTAAACCAACGACTTCGCCAACCAATACAGATAAGCCGGGTTCTAGTCCTAGTTCAAGCCCGAGCCCTAGTCCTGGCAGTAATCCCAATCCAAGTCCAAGTCCTTCGCCAAGTCCAAGCGCTCCTCCGGCAAACAAGCCTGTGGATGGAACTTCAGACAAACCGAAGGATGCAGGTCAGGTCATTGCTCCAATCAATCCATAAGCATTACAATGAAGAAGAGTTATTCTGACGAATCCCACTATTTCACACCTGGAGGAAATGACAATGAACGCAGTCAAATCAAAGAAATTATTGCCGGTTGTACTAATCGGACTGACCTTGTTAGCCGCTGCTTGCGGCAACAAGCCGTCTGAAACAGCAGGAGGGACAGCAACGCCTAAGAGCGGAGCTACGGCGGCAGCAACCGCTACTCCAGCAACAAGCGCCACAGCTTCACCTGCGGCATCCAAACAATGGACGAAAGCACCGGATATGGTGATTGACGTCAAGAAAACGTATCAAGCGGAAGTGAAAACGTCCAAAGGTTCCTTTACGATTGATCTGTTTGCCAATGAAGCTCCCAAAACGGTAAATAACTTTGTCTTCTTATCCAAAGAAGGGTTTTACAACAACGTTACGTTTCATCGGATTATCAAAAACTTTATGATTCAAACGGGAGACCCGCAAGGAACAGGCCGAGGAGGCCCTGGGTACAAATTTGCCGATGAACTGAAAACAACGCATAAATATGAAGCGGGTATTGTTGCCATGGCCAATTCAGGGCCGAATACGAACGGCAGCCAGTTCTTCATTTGCTCAGGAGATGATTGCTCTGCACTCAACAAAAAGCCTGACTACACCATTTTCGGCAAAGTAACGGCTGAAGGCATGGCGACGATTGCCAAAATCGCCGAGACTCCTGTTGAGATGGGCGGAGAATCAACTCCGAGCAAGCCCAAAGAAAAGGTAACGATCGACGCGATCACCATCAAAGAAAAATAAATGTGTTGAGTATGAATGCTTAAACAAAGGGTAGGAGAGGATGCCGGGTGAAGCAGCCATGTTTATTGTTCCACGGTTTTACGGGGGGGCCTTATGAGGTGGAACCGTTAGCTCGGCATTTGCGAGACCGCGGTCAGCTTTGTGAAGTGCCCAGACTGCCATGGAACGGGGATTCGTACCATCATCTGAAGTCGTCTCATTGGGAAGACTGGGTGCGGGCAGCTGAAGAGCATGCGCAGGCAATGACAGCGAAATACGGCTCTTTCGATATGGTCGGTTTCTCCATGGGGGGACTGCTTGCTGCGTATTTAGCGGTCAGATATCCAATTCGCAGACTTATTTTACTTAACACGGCGGTGATTTACGTCAGTCCAGGCAGAATGCTTGAAGTGATACGCGATGAATGGAAGTACCAGCGCAAAGTAAGTCTGGTCAAAGCCAAGTCAACGCCGCTCAGAGCCGCTTGGCAATTCACACGGTTGGTCCGGCATCTGAAACCGGAGCTGAGCCAAGTACATATCCCCACATTGATCGCGCAGTCTGAAAGGGATCAGGTAATACATCCACAAAGTGCGCGCTATATCTACAGTAAATTGAGAGGTCAACGCGAAATCCATTGGCATCCTAGATCCGATCATCTTATTTGTCATAGCGACGATGCACCTAACCTGTTTCGTCAAGTGAGCGTATTTTTGGACAAGGAGTAGCTTGGATGAGTGTGAGAACCCATATGAACAAAAACCAAAAAACAATGACAGCCAAACCTAGGAAAAGCAAGGGGAATGCCCCAAAATCGAAGCTGCGTCGCAGTTTAACGACCTTGTTTCGGCTTTGTATGATTGGGTTTCTCTTGGGGGTTGCGTGGATCGTTTATGTCCAGTGGAAAGTACAAGTAGCTCCCAACCAGCCTCTGCCAGAACAAGTAGATGTTGGCATTGTGCTAGGCGCTTCCCTTCGTCAGGACATTCCAAGCCCAGGGCTGCAGGAACGGCTGGATTTGGCCATTCAGCTGTACAAGCAGGGGAAATTCAAACAGCTGATTGTCAGCGGCGGATTGGACCATAATGGTTCCAAATTGACGGAAGCCGAAGGGATGCGCGATTATTTAGTGAAAAAAGGGCTGCCGGCCAAGAGCATTCTAATCGAGCCGCGGGCTACAAGCACTTATGAGAATTTGCTTTACAGCAAGCAAATTATGGATCAGAAGGGTTGGGTCAGTTCGATTATTATGACCCATAGCTACCATGGCTCGCGGTCCCTGGATATCGCGGAAACGGTTGGTTTGAAGCAGCCGCTTGTCTCCTCCACGAAGTCGGAAGTGCTGTTCATGCCGTATCATGAGGCACGGGAAACGATGGCCTATACGAAATGGATATGGACGAAAATACTGCTAAAGGCTGGCATATAAAAGAAAAAAGCATGGCAGATAAGCGGAGAAGTCCACTTGTCCGTCATGCTTTTTTTGACGTGCATCCTAGTCCTAGTTAACCGTTCACGATTGTGCCGCCATTCACATGCAGTACTTGCCCGGCCATGTAGGAGGAATCCTCGCTGGCAAGGAACACATAACTTGCTGCCAATTCGCTGGGCTGACCAGCACGTTTCATGGGGGTGGTCGAGCCGAAGGTTGCCACTTCTTCTGCTGTAAAGGTAGAAGGTATGAGAGGCGTCCAAATCGGTCCAGGTGCCACAGCATTCACGCGAATTCCTTGGGCATTCAGTTGAAGGGACAATGAGCGTGTGAAGGTGACGATGGCGCCTTTGGTAGCGGAGTAATCGAGCAAGCTCTCATGCCCTTGATAAGCTGTAATGGAAGCTGTATTAATAATCGCGCTTCCCGGCTTCAAATGAGGCAATGCTGCTTTCGTCATATAGAAAAAGGAGAAAATGTTCGTGCGAAAGGTTCGCTCGAGCTGCTCTGATGTAATATTGGCTATGCTTGGCTGCGGATGCTGCTCAGCGGCATTATTAATCAGGATATCGAGCTTGCCGAACTTCTGAATAACTTGTTCGATCAAATGGGTACAGAAGTTCTCATCGCCAATATCGCCTGCGACATGTAGGCATTGCCGTCCGGCCTTTTCTACATGACGATGTGTTTCTTCGGCATCAGCATGCTCGTTGAGATAGACGAACACGACATCTGCGCCTTCTTTGGCATAAGCAATAGCAACAGCCCGGCCTATGCCGCTGTCACCTCCGGTAATCAATGCAACTTTATCTTGCAGCTTGCCTGCCGCCTTATATGGAGCTGGTTCAAACACAGGCCGAGGATTCATCTGATCTTCGAGGCCTGGCTGCTGGTTCTGGTGCTGAGGGGGAAAAGCAGGTTTCTGTTCGGTAGCTGTAGCCATGAGGGAATGCTCCTTTCATCCTATCCAAATTCTTAGTTAGGATGCAGCAATGGCCTACAAATCATACTTGACGCGGTAATGATAGCCAGAGGAAGCCTGATAGCCAAGCTTTTCATACAAGCTAACGGCAGGTTGATTGCTGGCAACGACCTGCAAATATTGCCGCTGAGCTCCTTGCTCCATACTCCACTCCGTTAAGGCATGCATCAATAGGTAACCGATACCTTTACCGCGGTGGTTCTCGTGGACGACAACGTTAACGAAGCCCGCCCATTCCCCTTCGACGAGAGCGGTTCCTAATGCAAGGATTTGGCCATCTTGCAGAAGCTTGACGAACCCTTTGGCTTCAGGCATTCGATCAAAAAGACCTGCATAGAAGGCTCTGCGTTCTTCTGGAAACTGTTCCAGCTCGAGAAAAGCGGCAAGCCAATCGGCATCTGGCTTATCCGTCCAAACTGTCGTGACAGCGGAGTGAGCTTGCTGAATCCGTTTGTTATAGGCTCGTTCTGCAACTTCATGACTGGATGCACTCATTAATAAACATGGCGTATCAAGCGAATAGCCTTCTGCTTCTAGCCTTTCATCCAAACCTGCGGGAGAAGCGCCGCTCACATGAAAGATGGCCGGCAAGTGCTGTGATAAATAAAACTGCTCGATTTTCGCCAACCATTGGGGGTCTTTGGGGTACTCACCAATAGCAAGCACACTATTTGCGCGTTTAGTAACGCCTTGAGAGGCTCGAACCAGCCAATGCTCAAGATGATGCGAGGCTTCAGCAGGCCAAGTATTCGAAGCTATGGGTTCGATCGTCGAGCACAAATCGGTTTCCTTATTCAATGGGGAACAACTCCAATCTTCATTTCGATATAAATAAATATACATATTTATGCATAAAAATACAATAAGGTAAAGTGGAAAATAAACCTTTTATAAGGTAAGCTATGAGACAGAGGATTACATACAGCTGCAGATGAATAGGAGGCAGATTGCTTGGAACTCAAGATACGCTCAGCGCGCTTGGAGGATTATGAAGCAGTAAACGCCCTGATTCGTACCGGGCAAGAGGAGCATGCGGATGCATTGCCGGATCGGTTTGCCAGACTTGACCGTGTAGTAGCTATGGGCTGGTATCGGAGCTTCTCCGATCAGATGAGCAAAGCAATTCTTGTAGCAGAAACAAGCGGTTTGGTAGTTGGCACAGCTATGCTTGAAATGAAAAAAAGCCAGGCTTACGAAGCTTTAGTTCCTCGCACCTATGCCTATATCAACGAATTGGCTGTTTCACCCGATTATCAGCGGCAGGGTATCGGTACGAAGCTCTATCAAGCTGCTGCCGATTGGGCTCAGCAACGGCAAGCTTCATCGCTTGAGCTCAACGTGTGGGAGTTCAATGAACGCGCCATCGCCTTTTATCAATCGTTAGGTATGCTGACCTTGAATCGAACGATGACCATTCAATTGCAAGATTGAAAGAAGGAGAACGACAATGCTATTTATAGACAATGAAGGAATTACAGATCCGCGCATTAATTTGGCGATTGAAGAATATGCACTGAGACAATTGCCTTCGGAGGAAAGTTATCTTCTGTTTTATATCAACGAGCCTTCCATCATCATTGGTAAAAACCAAAATACACTGGAAGAAATTAATTCGGAGTATGTGAAATCCCGCAACCTGCATGTCGTTCGCAGACTATCCGGCGGCGGGGCGGTGTATCATGATTTGGGGAATTTGAACTTCAGTTTCATAACCAAAGATGACGGCAATTCCTTTCACAATTTCCAAAAGTTCACCGAGCCAGTCGTGGCTGCGCTTGGCAGTCTTGGGGTTGAAGCGGCTTTGACGGGAAGAAATGATATTCAAGTCGGTGAGCGCAAAATTTCTGGCAATGCCCAGTTCTCAACGAAAGGCAGAATGTTCAGTCATGGCACACTGCTTTTTGACTCCGAAATAGAAAATGTCGTATCCGCGCTGAAAGTAAGCCCGGATAAAATCCAGTCCAAAGGGATTAAATCGATTCGGAGCAGGGTGGCTAACATTGTCGAGCTGCTAAATGAACCCATTACGATGGAAGAGTTCCGATTAAAGCTGCTTTCCTTTATTTTTGGCGTCGAAACCGATCAGATTCCAACTTATACATTGACTAAGGAAGACTGGTCCCGTATTCACGAGCTATCCCAAGAGCGTTACCAGAACTGGGACTGGAATTATGGGAAATCGCCCAAAAGCACAGTTCAAAACTCCAAACGCTTCAAAGGCGTTGGTTCTGTGGATGTGCGGCTAGATATTGAGGAAGGACGTATCAATCAAGCGAAAATCTACGGTGATTTCTTCGGAGCAGGCGATGTGGCTGAGCTGGAAGACATCTTAAAAGGTTCGCGCTATGAGGAATCAGCGCTCAGAGAGCGATTAGCGCAAGTGGACATGCGCCGTTATTTTGGAGCGCTTGATCTGGACTCTTTTACAGCATTACTCATGTTATCTTAATTTTTAGCAGCGACAGGGGGAAATCGGGCAATGACGAAGCTTTATTTGATTCGGCATGGGGAAACACAGTGGAATGAGGAGCGCAGAATGCAAGGACACTTGGACTCGCCTCTAACAGCCAAAGGACAGCAGCAGGCGACTTGGTTGTCCAATGCTTTGCAGGATGTTCATTTTGACAAGTTGTGTGCAAGCAGCAGCGGGCGTGCTCTTCAAACGGCAACGATAGTGAAAGGCACACGTGACATGGACATTCACACTTCCGATGACTGGAGAGAAATGAATTTAGGGGCATGGGAAGGGCGAATCTCCTCTGAAATTGAGGAACTGGACCCGGATAACTTTCATGCGTTCTGGCACGCTCCCCAGATGTACAAGACTTCAAAAGGTGAATCGTTTGAAGATCTGCAAAGACGTGTTATTCCTGCTCTAGAACGTTTGGTTGAAGAACATGCAGGGAAAACAATTGCCTTGGTGTCGCATTCGGTGACATTGAAAATTATCATGGCGTATTTGGAGCAGAAATCGCTGGCCGAGCTGTGGAACCCGCCTTATTTTCATCCAACTTGCTTAAGTATCGTTGAATTCAAGGATAGCAGACCTCATATTCAGCTCCATGCGGATACATCCCATTTTCCAGAAGAAAGGAAGGAATATGTATGATTCTAGAAGTAGCCATACTTCCTGTCATTCCAGGGAAAAATGCAGAGTTTGAAGCAGCGTTTCAGCAAGCCTCGTCGATCATTTCATCAATGAAAGGCTATATCTCTCATGAGTTGCAAGTATGTCTCGAGGATAGCAACAAATATTTGCTGCTTGTTCACTGGGAGACTCTTGAAGACCATACGGTGGGCTTTCGAGGTTCAGCGGAATATCAAGAGTGGCGCAAGCTGCTGCACCATTTCTATGATCCGTTCCCTGTGGTCGAGCATTATATCGTTAACCAATCTTATAAGCCCCAATAAGGGCTGGCGCGGTCTAAAATGGATCAAACGAGCGTAGGATGGATTGATACGAACCAAGAAACCATCCTGTGAACGAGGTGATCCTCATGAGTGGTCGAAGCTTGCCATCCAGACAGATCAACATCGTCTTGCGGCAGCCTGAGCCTGGCACGCATAGGCGGTCGGTTGATGGTGTAGGCGACCCACTAAACGCTTCGCCGCTGGCTGATTCCGAGCCGCAAGTAACCGGAAAAAGGACGCCGATGGAAGGTCCTCTTTCGGATATTTTCAAGGAGCTTAACCAATTGATCGGCCTCGATAATGTCAAAGAGCTGGTACATGAAATATATGCGCTGTTGCAAATCTCCCAGTTTCGTGCCGAAGCAGGACTGATCAGCAATGCGCATGTGTATCATATGATTTTCAAAGGAAGCCCAGGTACGGGGAAAACGACGGTCGCAAGGCTGATGGGCCGGATGTTTCACGCGATGGGCGTTCTGAGCAAAGGTCATTTTATCGAGGTGGAACGGGCAGATCTCGTAGGAGAATACATTGGGCATACCGCATTAAAGACCCGAGAACTGATGAAGAAGGCGATGGGTGGGATTCTATTTATTGATGAAGCCTACAGCTTGGCGCGTGGGGGAGATAAGGATTTCGGCAAGGAGTCGATAGATGCGCTGGTGAAAGGGATGGAGGATAAGAAGAATGAATTCATCCTCATCCTCGCCGGCTATAGCGACGAAATGGATCAATTTCTGGCAACGAATCCGGGTCTGCCTTCACGTTTCCCCATTCAAATTGATTTCGAGGACTATCCCATTGAACAATTGATTCAGATCACGGAGCTGATGGCGAAGGATCGAGAGTATGTTTTGCTGCCGCAGACGATTGTGAAGCTTAAACAGCATTTAGTTGAGGAGAAGGCTACGACATGGCGCGCTTTCAGCAATGCGAGGTATGTGCGCAACATTCTGGAGAAAGCGATGAGGCATCAAGCGGTAAGGCTGCTCAGCCAATATATCAACGCCCCTTCGAAAATTGAGCTGATGTCGATCAGGCCGGAAGATATGAAATTTAAGTGAACGTTTCAGGATGGAAAGCCTGCGATAGTGCAGTCTTATTCGAGCAAATTGGGTGAAAAGGGATGCATATTCGCAGGAATCATGCAGAATTCGGGGACTGGGGTAAACTGCCAGTTGACTTTCGGAAAAAACGAACAATTTCAGAATGAAGAGGACTGTTCTCACGTAGATTTATCTACTTTGGGGAGAGCCTCTTTTTTTATTGTATAAAACAATTGACAGATTGGCTGATCGGAGTAAAATAGACAGAGTGAACTTTTAAGATGATAATGATTATCACTATTGATGAAGTTAAAATTGGTTATATATGATGGGGAGTTGTGGTACATGCGTAAAGTTTTCTTAGCGAGTTGGATAGCGCTGCTTATGTTTATATCCGTACCAATGAGTGCAGGGGCTACTGCCGAAACGGATCTGGCCAAAGCGGATGAAGGAATCGTGAGTGCCATACAGGCGGCGGAAAGCGGTAAGCTTGAGGATGCCTCCAAGTTGTTCGATACGTTTCAAATGAATTGGCTGACTTATGAAGAGGGGATTAAGTCGAAGTCAACTGCTGCGTATCAAAAGATCGAACAAGCGATGGGCGAAGTATCCTTTCAGACGCTGAAACAGCCCGTGGACGCTCAGAAGCTGGTAGCCGGTCTTAAAGAACTTCACAGTCTGAATAAGAGCTTCATTGATGGCAATTTGGAAGCTTTCGGTAAAGCCATTCAAAATAATGGCAGCGTGACTGTGGGTTCCTTAGTTACTTTGCTCGAAACTGCCGCTGATCAGCTCAAGAAAAATGATGCTGCCGGCGCTTCAGACAGTATACAGACGCTTCGGAATTCCTGGCTGCAAATTGAAGGGATTGTTCTAACACAATCTTCCTCTGTTTATACGTCAATGGAGAGAGACATGGTTACAGCCTATGCACAATTGTCGGCTGTTCCGCCTCAAGTGACGGATGCCTCAGCTACTATCGCGCGCATGCACGCTGATTTGGGGCCATTGGCAGCAAAAACCAGCTATACGATGCTAGATGCGACGACAATTCTACTGCGTGAAGGATTAGAAGCACTTCTTGTTGTTATCGCGCTGCTTGGTTTCCTGAATAAATCAGGCCATGGTGATAAGAAAAAATGGATCTGGTATGGCGTTGGCGCTGGCTTGCTTGTCAGTGTAGCCCTCGGGGTTGTCGTTCAGCAATTGTTCTCTGCCAGTGCTTTTGGCAATAACAATTTCTTGATTGCAGGGTGTACCGGCATTTTCGCTGCTGTCATGCTGCTGTATATGAGTTACTGGCTGCACAGCAAATCCAGTGTCTCCAACTGGCAGCAGTACATAAGAGATCAGAGTGTCAAAGCGTTGGCTACTGGCAGCCTGGTATCGCTTAGCCTGCTTGCTTTTCTTGCGGTCTTTCGTGAAGGCACAGAAACCGCACTCTTCATGATCGGAATGGCTTCCTCGATTTCTTTGAGCTCTTTGCTCGGCGGTATTGCTATCGGGGTTGCAATTTTATTGATTGTTTCTTTCTTAATCCTGAAGATTGGTTTGAAAATTCCAATGCGTCCGTTCTTCCTGGTGTCCAGCTTCTTCGTGTTCTATCTCTGTTTCAAATTTGCAGGGATGGGTGTTCACGGGCTGCAATTAGCGGGTTATTTACCAGCAACAACCGCTTCTTGGCTGCCAAGCTGGGATGTAATTGCACTTTATCCAACTTTAGAAAGTGCAATCCCGCAATTTGTTCTTTTGCTATCAGCAGCATTTGCAGTCCTTTGGGACCGTCGTAAGTCCATTCAAATCAGAAACATGGCAATATCCAATAAATCATACAAATAGAAATAGTGGAGGGGTTTTTCCCGATGAACAAACGTAAGCAACTTATTATTTTGGCAGCAGCTACAACACTAGTACTCGCAGGCTGTGGTAAGACAACAACAACAGAGCCAGCTAAAGTTCCATTCAAAGATGGTTCTGCGGCACTTACAGCAAGTATTGATCAATTGAAAACCCAATTGGATGCTAACAAAGTGAAAGATCCGAAGAAATTATCGGAGCAATTCGAAAATCAATGGGTAAGCTTCGAGGACGAAGTCAAACCGAAGTTCCCTGAGCTGTATTTTAAAGTGGAAAAATTCTTAACACCTTTGGAAGCAGGTTTGAAACAAGACAAGCTGGATTATCCGACATTAACAGCGCTTAACAATAATCTGAAAGCTGCTGTTGCCGAACTGACAACTTCCTTCGCAGACAACAAAGGCGCAGTGAATAAAGATGTCATCACAGCCTCCAAAGAGCTGCAAGAGGCAGCTAAGGCTTACAATAAATATGTACAGGACCAAGGCAAGCAGTTGGTTACACTTTTGGAGCAGCTTGACGCGGCAGTGAAAAGCGGCGACTTGAAAAAGGCACAAGAAGCCTATGGACAATCACGGATGCCCTATGAGAGAATAGAACCGATTATCGAGACATTCAGCGAGTTGGATGGCGTTATGGATGCACGGGTAGATGACTTCAAAAATGAGAAAGATCCAGCATTCACGGGCTATCACCGTATAGAGTATTTACTATTTGTCAAAAAGAATGTGAAGGATGCAGAGTCTTTCTCTGCTCGTTTATTAGAAGACGGCAAGAAAATGCAGCAAGCCATTGCTTCAACAACCATTGAACCATCTGACTTTATCGCCGGTGTTGGCGAGTTGATGGAAGAAGCTCAATCCAAAAAAATTACGGGTGAAGAAGAGCGCTGGAGCGGAGCGACTGTACCAGTCATTCGTGCTAACGTTGAAGGCGCACAAGCCATTTATGACCTCGTCAAAGCTGAATTGAAGAAAAAAGACGCAGCACTGGATGAGAAGATCAGCAAAAGCCTTGCCGCTGTCATCGAGACGATGAATACTCTTTCTCCGGTTGGAGCGACTTGGAACGATTTCAGTAAAATAGAACAAGCCAAACAAATCGATTTGAAAAATAAACTGGAAGCACTGGCTGAGCCGCTTGTGAAAATGCCAGGCACATTAAGCAAATAAGAATGATGATGAAAGGGGCTTACGAAGGTCATGGGGGATAAAATGAATCGCCGTGCGTTTCTGGGAATGACAGCTGCAGGCGCGGCCGGGGTAGTACTTGGAGATCTGTTGGGGAAAGCCAAACAAGTGATGCCCAGCGGTTCTCATGTCGCCTCTGCGGATGCTGCGAATGAAACTATCTCGTTCTACGGTGCTCATCAAACTGGAGTTGTGACTCCTGCCCAGAACTTTGCCAATGTAGCTGCCTTTGATGTAACGACATCGGATGTTAAAGAACTGCAAGAACTCCTGAAGCATTGGACGGAGATGGCTGCTACGTTAATGGCTGGCAAGCCTTTGGCTGTGGAGCCGCAGGATGCTAAATTTCCGCCTATCGATACGGGGGAGCAGATCGGGCTGGATACGGGAAAACTGACCATTACTTTCGCGGTTGGTTCTACTTTGTTCGAAAAAGAGGGGATAGATCGCTTCGGACTGCGTTCACGCAAGCCGGCGGGCTTGACGGAGATGCCTATTTTCCATAAAGATTCGCTGCAGGACCAACTGACACATGGAGATATTGTGATTCAGGCTTGTTCTGACGATCCTATGATCTGTTTCCATGCTATCCGTAATTTGTCCAAGGCTGCTCGCGGTGTCGCTCATTTGCGGTGGCAGCAGACAGGACAGCTCGGCGTGAAATCTCAGGGAACGAAACGCAACCTCTTTGGCTTCAAAGACGGTACTAATAATCCTGCACTAAATGATGAGAACTTCATGAAAAATAATGTGTGGGTTGAGAGTTCCGATGGTGCACCTTGGCTGGCTGGCGGTACTTACATGGTCGTTCGCCGAATTCATATGCGGATTGAAACTTGGGATCAACAGTCCTATTCCGATCAAGAAACCATTATGGGCCGTCAGAAGGTGTCAGGGGCACCGCTGGATGCGCATGGCGAGTTCGATCAACCGAATTTCGCTGGCGATGCTGAAGGCAAAGTTACGGCGCTTGATTCGCATATTCGTTTATCCAATCCGCGTGCTGGCGAGAATTCCGAGCGGGAACGTATCCTGCGCCGCGGGTATAATTTCATGGATAATCTGGATGATGTAGGTCGTATTAATGCAGGATTGCTCTTCGTATGCTTCAATCGGAACATTCAAACACAGTTTGAATCCATTCAAAAGAGATTGACGAATCCGAAGCTTCCGGATCGAATGCTTGCCTATACCGATACAACAGGCGGCGGATATTTCGCTGTTCTGCCGGGGGTAACGGCAAAAGGAGCCTATTTAGGGCAAAGTTTATTTGCATAATGCCATGAAATGCTAACCGGAAGGCCACTGGCCTTTCGGTTTTATTTATGTTTTGCAGCAGACTCGATTATAATCAAATATTCCTGCTCCGCAAATTGACTTTCCCATGCATTTCCTACACAATGATGAAGGAATACGCCGAATTGCGGCTATTTCCCACGTCTGAATGACATGCAAAGGAGACCTTATATGAAAACAACTTCACATATGGTAGAAAAAGAAATCGATGACCGCGCGGTACTGGTTAGCCTGGTCACTCAAAAACAAAAGAAGAATGAATTGCTTGCCGAATATTCCTTGCAAGAGCTGGTCAAGTTGGCTGAGACAGCAGGGGTCCTTGTTCTGGAGACGATGACGCAGAATAAGGAAACCAAAGACTCCAAATGGTTCATCGGCAAAGGGAAGGTCGAAGAGCTGAGACTTCGGCTTGAAGAGCTTGGCGGGAATACGGCGATATTTGACCAAGAATTATCGGGCGCTCAAGTGCGGAATTTGGAAGCAGCCTTGGATGTGAAAATCATCGATCGTACTCAGCTGATTTTGGATATCTTCGCGCAGCGTGCAAAAACGCGTGAAGGGATTATTCAAGTTGAGCTCGCGCAGCTTAGCTACTTGCTCCCAAGGCTGTCTGGACAAGGCAAAAACCTCTCGCGTCTTGGAGGAGGAATTGGAACTAGAGGTCCCGGTGAGTCCAAGTTGGAAACCGATCGAAGACATATTCGCGGACGAATTGATGAATTGAAGGCCCAGCTGGAAGAAGTCGTTCGCCATCGTACCTTGCACCGCGAGCGCCGCAAGAAAACAGGCGTGTTTCAAGTAGCGCTTGTTGGCTATACCAATGCTGGCAAATCAACTTTATTGAAACAATTGACGCAAGCTGACGTCTATATTGAGAACCAATTGTTCGCTACCTTAGATCCTACATCACGGACAATGGAGCTGCCCGGCGGCAAAGAGATCGTTTTGACGGACACCGTAGGATTTATTCAGAACCTGCCGCATGATCTTGTCGCATCCTTCCGTGCAACGCTAGAGGAGGCCAATGAGGCTGATTTGATCCTGCATGTTGTTGACAGCTCAACAGATATGCGCAACGAGCAAATGCGTGTCGTTGAGGAAGTATTAGAAGAGCTGGGAGCGCATCAGAAGGAACAATTGACGCTTTTCAATAAGATTGATGTTTGTTCCCAGGAAGAGCGGGAAATGATCTCTGCCGAAGGGGAATTTCTGAAAATCAGTGCGTACAATCAGGAAGATCTGGAACGGCTTCGCCATGTGATTCAAGAGAAGCTGATGGGCGAAAGCAGAGAGTTTCGCATTCCGGCAGACAAAGGTGATATTATTTCCTTGATGTACCGCATCGGCGATGTGCTCGAGACAGAAGTAGATGGCGAAGACATGGTATTCAAAGTGCGAGTCAACAAGGATGATTACGTGAAGCTGGCATACCAATTAATCGCCTATGATCAACAAGCGCAGCAAGAGTTACAAGATCATGAGGGAGAGAGTTACTAACCATGCAATTCGGGGATAAAGTTATGGGTTTAATGGAAAGCGCTGAACGCAAAGTGGAGAGTGCTTTCCGGCAAATTGAGAAAACCATTGATTTGAATCAATGGAAAGTTATTCGTGCTTTCCAGGAGCACAAAGTAAGCGATTATCATTTCGCCTCTTCGACGGGGTATGGCTATAATGACCGCGGCAGAGAAGTGCTCGATCTTGTATATGCCGATGCCATGGGAGCCGAAGCGGCACTTGTTCGTCCTCACTTCGTTTCGGGTACCCACACGATTGGGACTGCGTTATTTGGTGTTCTGCGACCAAGCGAACATCTACTTTACATAACGGGGAAGCCCTATGACACATTGCACAAAGTTATTGGAAAGCCAGGGGACGGTACGGGTTCCTTACAGGATTTCGGCATCGCTTACAGCGAAGTTGCTCTGACCGAAGAGGGCGCTCCCGACTGGCCTGCTATCGCAGCGGCAATTCAGCCGAATACCAAGGTTATCGGTATACAGCGCTCCCGCGGCTACTCCTGGCGCCCGTCGTTCACAATAGAGCAAATCGGCGAAATGGTCCGATTCGTGAAGGAAATCAACCCGGCGCTTATCGTTTTCGTCGATAATTGCTATGGCGAATTTACCGAGCTGCAGGAGCCGACGCAGGTTGGCGTCGATCTGATGGCTGGCTCGCTGATTAAGAATCCGGGCGGCGGCATCGCCCCGTCCGGAGGCTACATTGCCGGGCGGCGCGACCTCGTGGAGCTCGCCGCTTATCGGTTAACCGCCCCAGGAATCGGGGGCGAGGTTGGCGCCATGCTCGGGACTACGCGAGCCATGTTCCAAGGGCTGTTTCTTGCCCCGCATCTAGTCGGGCAAGCTGTTAAGGGCTCCGTCTTCGCCGCTGCGGTGTTCGAAGAGCTGGGCTTCGAGAGCCATCCGCGTTGGCAGACGCCGCGCACGGACCTTATCCAAGCGATTCGTTTCACTTCCGCGGATCACTTGATCACTTTCGTGCAGGGCATCCAGAAGGCGGCTGCTGTGGATTCGCACGTGGTGCCGGAGCCTTGGGACATGCCTGGATATGAGCATCCTGTTATCATGGCAGCAGGGACTTTCATTCAAGGCGGCAGCTTGGAGTTATCGGCAGATGCGCCTATACGAGAGCCTTACATCGCTTATATGCAGGGTGGACTAACGTATTCGCACTGTAAATTAGGGGTGTTGACAGCTATCCAGCATATGGTAGACAAGGAATTGATATGAAAATCGAGACTGTGAACAAACCTAACACTCCTTGACACGTTTTTGTGAGAAAGGTACAATAAGGTTGAGGTACTTACGGAGCAGGAGTGATTAGCATGAGTGATGAAATACGTAGAAATATGGCGTTGTTCCCTATCGGAATTGTCATGAAGCTGACAGATTTAACCGCGAGACAAATTCGCTATTATGAACAGCACGAACTTATTATTCCGGCAAGAACAGCAGGCAATCAAAGACTCTATTCCTTTAACGATGTAGAACGTCTTCTTGAAATTAAAGATTTGATTGAAAAAGGTGTCAACATCGCAGGGATCAAGCAAGTTCTTATTCCTGTGGACAAAGATTCCGAGGATGCAACCATTTTGAACGAGCATACGGAAGTTAAGCGTAAAGAATTAACCGACTCTCAGCTGCACAAAATGTTGAAGCAGCAATTGATTGGCGGAGGCAAACGGCCTGATCAGGTTTCACTGATTCAAGGACAGCTTTCCAGATTCTACAAGTAACATTTCGTAAGCGTTTGTAAAATCGAGAGGAGAATGCACACGTGAGCTACAATGATAATTATACAAAAGAAGATATTCTTCGTATTGCAAAAGAGGAAAACGTTCGCTTCATCCGTTTGCAATTTACAGACTTGATGGGCAGCATTAAGAACGTGGAAATTCCTTTCAGCCAGCTTGAAAAAGCACTCGACAATAAAATGATGTTCGATGGCTCTTCCATTGAGGGGTATGTTCGTATTGAAGAGTCCGATATGTATCTATATCCGGATTTGGATACATGGGTTATTTTCCCTTGGGTGACAGAGAGCAAAGTAGCGCGTTTGATCTGCGATATCTATATGCCGGACGGCAGCCCGTTCGCTGGAGATCCTCGTGCTATCCTGAAAAATGCCTTGAAACAAGCGGAAGAAATGGGTTACACGGCAATGAACGTGGGTCCGGAGCCTGAATTTTTCTTATTCAAAACAGATGAAAAAGGCAATCCGACAACGGAACTGAATGATCAAGGCGGATACTTTGATTTGGCTCCAATGGACTTAGGCGAAAACTGTCGCCGCGACATCGTTCTGACACTGGAAGAAATGGGCTTCGAAATCGAAGCTTCTCACCACGAAGTGGCGCCAGGTCAACACGAAATCGACTTCAAATATGCAGATGCGATTAAAGCTGCTGACCAAATCCAAACGTTCAAACTGGTAGTTAAAACAGTAGCTAGACAGCATGGCCTGCATGCAACATTTATGCCTAAGCCTTTGTTCGGAATGAACGGATCCGGTATGCACTGTCACCAATCGCTTTTCAAAGACGATGTCAATGCTTTCTATGATGAGAACGACAAACTAGGATTGAGCACTGTAGCAAGACAATACATGGCAGGCGTACTTCGCCATGCACGTTCTTTCGCTGCGATTACCAATCCTACGGTTAACTCTTATAAACGTCTTGTTCCTGGTTATGAGGCACCTTGCTACGTGGCATGGTCAGCCAGCAACCGGAGCCCGATGATTCGTATCCCGGCTTCCCGTGGATTAAGCACGCGTGTTGAAGTGCGCAACCCGGATCCTGCGGCTAACCCTTATTTGGCGCTGGCTGTTATGCTTGCAGCTGGTCTTGATGGAATTAAGAACAAAATGCAGCTGCCTCCTCCAACTGACCGCAACATTTATGTCATGTCGGAAGAAGAGAGAGAAAGTCAAGGTATTCCAAGCTTGCCGCTCGATCTTAAGCAAGCGCTGGACGAGTTGCTTCGTGATGACGTGATCTGCGATACACTTGGCGAGCATGCTTTGGCTCACTTCTATGAGCTCAAAGAAATTGAGTGGGATATGTACCGCACACAAGTTCACCAATGGGAACGAGATCAATATCTTTCCTTGTACTAGAATAATCGTCAATTCGAGCATAAACAACTAGATAGGAGAAGCCCGTCAAAACTAGGAATTTACTAGGTTGATGGGCTTTTTCACGCGAAGGAGAAGAGATGCAATGGACAATTTTCAAAGGAATTTGGAAAAGTATGCAGAGCTTGTCGTCAAAATCGGAGTGAATTTGAATAAAGGGCAAGATCTTATGATTGAATCGCCGCTGGAGTCCTTGGAGCTGACGAGGCTTATTGTAAAAAAAGCTTATGAAGCGGGTGCGAACTTCGTTCAGGTACATTGGCAGGATGATGTCATAACTCGCAGCAAATTTGAACATGCGCATGATGAAGCTTTCGATTATTACCCACTGTGGTATACAGAAATGTTGGAGCGTTTTGTTGAGAATGGCGGGGCTTTGTTGAATATCAAGGTACCAGATCCTGATTTGTATGCAGGCATAGAGGCAAGCTTGATTTCCAGAGCATCCAAAGCCGCTGCTACGGCGAGAGGCAAGTATCAGCAGTATGTTAGGACAAGTACATTCAGCTGGTGTTTGATTAAAGCGCCTACCGTGGCATGGGCGAACAAGGTGTACGCAGAATTGCCGGAAGAGCAGCGCGTTAATGCCATGTGGGAGGCTATTTTTAAAATAAATCGCGTATATGAAGAAGATCCGGTTGCCGCGTGGCGAACGCATATTGAGCAGCTAAAACGCGTTCGCAAAGTGTTGAATGAGAAGAAATATCGAGCTCTGCACTATCGCGCAACAGGAACTGACTTAACCGTCGAGTTGCCAGAAAACCATATTTGGCTTGGCGGCGATAAAGCGAATGGGAGTGGTATTCGTTTTGTAGCCAATATGCCGACGGAAGAAGTCTTCACAATGCCGAAGAGAACGGGTGTTCGCGGTGTCGTTTCAAGTACAAAGCCATTGAATGTGAACGGGGCGTTAGTGGATCGTTTTTCATTCCGATTTGAAGAAGGAAAAGTTGTGGACTACCAAGCGGAGGTTGGTTATGAGCATTTATCCCGGCTGCTGGATATGGATGAAGGTGCCCGCTATTTAGGCGAAGTAGCCCTTGTTCCTTATGATTCGCCGATCTCCAATCTGGATCGAATTTTCTACAACACTGGCATTGATGAAAATGCTTCCTGTCACCTAGCTTTGGGCAGCTGCTACCCGATTAATGTGAAAGACGGAGCAACCCTTTCGACGGATGAATTGAAGGCGCGAGGTGGGAACACGAGCTTGATTCATGTTGATTTTATGATTGGCACATCAGATCTAGAGATCGATGGTTATCTGGAAGACGGCACGGTTGAACCTATTTTCCGTGCGGGGAATTGGGCACTTAAGTTTTAGTCAGACTGCTTAGGCGAGGCTTTGTTGAAGCTTAAGTTGGCTTTAACGGGTGCCAGCATTGAACCCGTGTTGAGCCTGCCGAAAAGGCAGGCTCAACGAGCAAAGAAGGCAGCCCCCGCGAATGTAGGCTGAGCCTGCGAAAAAGGCCGTCTCCGGAGGGCGACGGCATCATATCAGCGCTGAGCCTGCCGATAGAATTGACATCATAAAAATAGCAAATATAAAGAAAACCAAAATAAAGGCGAATTTCCATTCCAATTGAATGGGAATTCGCCTTTATCCACTTTAGTGCGATTCAAAAAATAAAAGTAGTCCTGTATGCCATGCTACATGTCGCGGAACAAGCCGATAACACGACCCAGAATCGTTACGTGCTTCAGGAGAATCGGTTGTAAAGCGGAATTCTCCGGTTGTAGTCGGATATGGTCACGTTCTTTGTAGAAGCGTTTCACGGTTGCTTCATCGTCTTCTGTCATTGCTACAACAATGTCTCCGTTATTAGCTGTTTGCTGCTGCTTAACGATGACATAATCACCATTATGAATACCGGCATCAATCATGCTGTCTCCCATAACGCTGAGCATGAATACATTGTTGTCTTTGACCATACTGACGGGAAGCGGGAAATAG
Organism: Paenibacillus ferrarius; assembly: GCF_002027705.1. Taxonomy (GTDB): domain Bacteria; phylum Bacillota; class Bacilli; order Paenibacillales; family NBRC-103111; genus Paenibacillus_E; species Paenibacillus_E ferrarius. The sequence continues at coordinate 188,868 of NZ_MBTG01000066.1, forward strand.
TCTTCAATGTTCTCTGTTGCTGTGATAGGAACACCGGCGGTAACTTTCCCGACGAGAGGTACGCGAGCGACAGAGATGGCAAAATGCGTTTCTGCGCCATCCAAGCCCAGAATCTCAATTGCACGTGGCTTGGTAGGATCTCGACGAATTAAACCCTTCTTCTCAAGACGTTCCAAATGGCCGTGTACAGTAGAACTGGAAGCTAGTCCAACAGCTTCTCCGATTTCTCTAACGGAAGGCGGATACCCCTTATCTTTCACTTCGTTCTTAATGAAATCCAATATAGCTTGCTGACGCTGCGAAATCTTACTCAATAGTTATCACTCCAATACTGGGAATCATTACCCAAAGTATAACATAGAACCCGAGTTCGTACAAACATAAGTTCGAGAAAAAGGATTGACTCAAACATGTGTTCGTGTTATTCTGATACCAGAACAAATGTTTGGGAGATGATTACTCATGTATATGGCTTATTCGAACACTAACCACTCACACCTACCTCGTAGATCAGCTGACGCATCCAAAAGGATGACTTTTAGTTTCGGTAACACAAAAGCGTTTGTTCGCTTTTTCTTGTTAGCGATTATTCTGGTAGCGGTGTTTTCGTGTGGTGCTATGGTTCAAGCCTATGCAGGGGATGCAGCAACTACTTCTACAAACACTTCAGCGGTTAAGCAATCTCCTTCAAACTCAAATCAAATTTACAGAACAATCGTTCAAGAACGAGTTGTCATTCAACGTGGCGATACGATCTGGGAGATTGCTTCATTACATAAAAAGAGTGGAGAGAACATTCGTTCCTATATAGATAAAATTAAGACAATCAATCATTTAACGACCAGCGCCCTTCAAGAAGGACAAGTACTTATTCTTCCGTGATCCAATCTCACAATTATTTAATTTATATAACATCGGGGTGAGGACTTTTCCTATACCTCTTTTTGCTGTTTCCTTGACATTCCTGAATTGGGATGGCAAAGTATTAGTCATATTGAATTTTTGTCTGGGAGGATCATTATGAGTGACGATATGGATAAAAACATTGAGCGTATCAATGAACTTGCGCGCAAAGCAAAAACAGTCGGCTTAACTGATGAAGAAATTGATGAACGCAATGAATTAAGAAAAAAGTACATTGAAGCTTTCCGAGGCAATCTTAAAGTTCAACTTGATTCTATCAAGTTTACGGACGAAGAGTAGTTGCTTGTTCATATAGAAACAACATTCAAAAGGGGAAATGAATGATGACGTTGAAAGCTGTGCTTTTTGATTTGGATGACACGCTCCTGTGGGATGACCGAAGTGTGCAGGAAGCTTTTGAAGCGACATGTGCCGAAGCGGCAAAGCATGCAGCAGTGAATCCTGAAGAACTAGAAGCTTCTGTTCGCAAGGAAGCACGCGCATTATATGAAACATATGATACTTTTGCATTCACGAAGATGATAGGCATTAATCCATTTGAAGGCCTTTGGGCTAATTTTACGCAAGGTGAGAACGAGAACTTTCGTAAGCTGGAAAAGCTAGCACCCGGTTATCGCACGGAATCTTGGACAAGAGGGTTAAGCGCGCTGGGCATAGAAGACCGCGAGCTTGGTTACAAGCTTGGTGAACTTTTTCCTGCGGAACGCCGCAGCCGTCCTTTCGTATATGAGGAAACATTCCGAGTGTTGGACGCTTTGAAAGGGAAGTACAAGCTTCTATTATTAACAAACGGTTCGCCCGATTTGCAAAAAGAAAAATTGGCAGGTGTACCGAACATCGCAGCCTATTTTGACCACATCGTGATCTCTGGGGAATTTGGGGTAGGGAAACCAGATGTTTCTATTTTCAATCATGCTTTAGGTTTGCTTGATATTCAAGCTGAAGAGGGAATCATGATTGGGGACAAGCTGACAACGGATATTCTGGGGTCCGGCAGGGTGGGGATGCGCAATATATGGATTAACCATCATGGCCTTCAAAGTGGTGACGAGATCGTACCAGCGTACGAGGTGTCACGACTTCAAGATATTATACCGATCATTGCGAACGGGTAACACCATCATTCAAAAAGCCCAACGGCTGTATGGACCAATGTCCTGCACCGTTGGGCTTTTGTTAATAGAATTAAGCTTTGATGAAGTCCGGATCTTCGATGTTGTAAGCAACCCAGCCATCTTTTTCGATAAAGAGACGAACAGCGACGATTTCACGGTTGTCCATTAAGGTAAAGAAATGGTTTGTATTTTCTGGAACAGAAATTACGTCACCAGGCTCAAGCTCAACGTCAAAGTAACCAACTTCGTCTTCGGATTTAATAATGAAAATTCCTTTGCCGGACACGATAGCGCGAATTTCATCTTCGGTATGCGTGTGGACTTGCTCGAATTTCTGGAGAAGCTTTTCGATATCAGGCGTTGAATCCGAAAGGGCAATAACGTCCCAAATTTCGTAGCCACGTCTAGCGGCCAAGTCACGGATTTCTTCTTCATACGTGCTGATGATTTGAGCCTTCTCGTCATCACTCAAGATGAATTTCTCGCGAAGCGCCTCAGGAAGCTTAGTTGGATTCCAGTGCTCATAGACGACGTTGTGGCTATCCAAGAAGGCTTTTACTTCTGCTTCGCCTTCAATTCGTTCATTGGTTTTGCGAATTCTTATTTGTGCCATGCTGCATCCCTCTTTCTTAATAAATATACTATGTATTATAGTTGAAATGAGGGTGGCTGTCGATGGAGGAAGAGAAATTTTTCCGATAAATCCTATGGGTAATTAAGTTTATTCATAATCTTTTCATAGAAGCCTTATTCTGTTACACTAAATCTTAACATAATTTGTCGTTTTTAATTAGATATCGTGTAGGATAAGTTGAAAGGGAGTCATGTAATGTCTAAACCGCCGATTCAAGAGCAGCTCAAGAAAAAGATCATGATACTCGATGGTGCCATGGGTACGATGATTCAGCAGGAGAATTTAACAGCTGATGATTTCGGAAGCGATGATCTAGATGGGTGTAATGAAATTCTTTGCGTCACACGCCCGGACATTATCCGTAAAATTCATGAAGCTTATTTCGCTGCGGGTGCTGATATGATAGAAACGAACACATTCGGTACAACGAGTGTGGTTCTTGCAGAATATGATTTACAAGACCGTCATCGGGAATTAAATTTGGCGGCAGCCAAGCTGGCGATTGAAGCCGCAAATAAGTACTCAACACCGGAGTGGCCGCGTTATGTTGTAGGCGCAATGGGTCCAACTACGAAGACGCTGTCTGTCACAGGTGGAGTCACATTCGAACAGTTGGAAGATAGCTACTATGAGCAGGCATTAGCTTTGGTTGAAGCAGGTGTAGACGCCATTTTGTTGGAAACTTCCCAAGATACGCTGAACGTGAAAGCGGGAAGCATCGGAATTCGCCGTGCATTTGAACAAACGGGTATTGAGCTTCCGATTATGATCTCAGGAACGATTGAACCGATGGGGACTACGCTAGCCGGTCAAAATATTGAGTCCTTTTATATTTCACTTGAACATCTGAAGCCTATCTCTATGGGACTTAACTGTGCAACCGGTCCCGAGTTCATGAGGGATCATATTCGTACGCTATCTGATATCGCAGATTCAGCGATCAGCTGTTATCCGAATGCAGGCTTGCCTGATGAGAACGGCCACTATCACGAATCTCCGGAATCATTGGCTAAGAAAATGGCTGGATTTGCCGAGCAGGGCTGGCTGAATATCGCAGGAGGCTGCTGTGGAACTACGCCGGAACATATCCGTGCAATGGCCGAGACATTAAGTCAGTATAAGCCTAGAACGGAATATGGGACTCATTTGCCTGCTGTTTCCGGGATTGAGACGTTGTTCATTGAACCTGAGAACCGTCCTATTATGGTTGGTGAACGGACGAATATTTCGGGCTCGCGCAAATTTAAACGTCTGATCAAAGAAGGCAAGTTTGAAGAAGGATCTGAAATTGCTCGTACGCAAGTGAAGAACGGTGCTCATGTTATCGATATTAACTTACAAGATACAGACATTGATGAGGCTTATGCGGTTGAGGAGTTCATGCAGCAGGTTGTGAAAAAAGTAAAAGTTCCGTTAATGATTGACTCCACGTATGATCACATTATCGAGCTTGGACTCAAATATTCACAAGGGAAGGCTATCATTAACTCGATTAATTTAGAGGATGGCGAAACGAAATTTGAAGGCATTTTGCCATTAATCAAACGGTATGGGGCTGCTGTGGTCTGTATTCTCATTGATGAGCGAGGTCAAGCGGTTTCGCGCGAGGCGAAAATTGAAGTGGCGACGCGCTCCTATGAGCTTTTAACACAGAAGTATGGGATGAATCCAGAAGATATTATCTTCGATCCGAATATGTTCCCTGTTGGTTCAGGAGATCCGCAGTATATCGGTTCTGCTGTGGAAACCATTGAAGGAATTAAGATGATCAAGGAGAAATACCCGAAAGCCAAAACGATTCTGGGCTTAAGCAATATCTCTTTTGGTTTGCCGGATGCTGGGCGTGAGGTTCTGAACTCCGTTTATTTGTACCACTGTACGAAAGCTGGTCTTGATTATGCTATCGTAAATACAGAGAAGCTTGAACGGTATGCTTCCATACCGGACACAGAACGTCAATTAGCTGAAGAGCTCATCTATAATACGAACGACGATACACTTGCTCAATTCGTTGCTCATTTCCGTGAGAAAAAGGTTGAGAAAAAAGAGAAAATTTCGAATCTTTCTTTGGAAGAAAGACTAGGTTCTTATGTGGTTGAAGGAACCAAAGAAGGCTTGATTCCAGATTTGGAGATTGCCTTGCAAACCTATTCACCGCTGGAGGTCATTAACGGGCCGCTTATGAAGGGAATGGAGGAAGTAGGCCGCCTTTTCAACAACAATGAGTTAATTGTCGCAGAAGTTCTGCAAAGTGCCGAAGTGATGAAGGCTTCCGTGAATTATTTGGAGCCGTTTATGGAGAAATCCGAAACTGCGGTGAAGGGCAAAATTATTTTGGCCACGGTGAAGGGCGATGTGCATGATATCGGGAAGAACCTGGTCGAGATTATTTTATCGAATAATGGCTATAAAATTGTTAATCTCGGCATTAAAGTACCGCCTGAGCAAATTATTGAAGCTTATCGGAAAGAACTGCCGGACGCGATTGGTTTATCTGGGTTGCTTGTCAAATCAGCGCAGCAAATGGTAATCACGGCGCAGGATTTGAAGACAGCTGGTGTAGATGTACCCATATTGGTTGGCGGCGCCGCGCTGACGCGTAAGTTCACGAAAACACGTATCCAGCCGGAGTATGAAGGTGTTGTCCTGTATGCGAAGGATGCGATGGACGGGTTGGATATTGCCAACCGGCTTAGTGATCCTGAACAACGCAAGCGACTCATTCAAGAGCTCAGAGAGAGCCTGGAATCGGACGTTATGGATGCAGGCAAGAAAGAAGAAGTCATGCCTCAGCTAACACGTGTGAGTTCTTCCGCTGTTTCCAAAGATTTGCCGGTTCAGGTTCCTCAGGATACAGAGCGCCACATTCTCAGGGATTATCCAATCAGTCATTTGATGCCATATGTCAATATGCAAATGCTGCTAGGGCATCACTTAGGCTTAAAAGGCAAAGTTGAACAGCTGCTTGGCGACAAAGATGCGAAGGCTATGCAGTTAAAAGATACGGTGGATTCCATCCTCTATGCAGCTCAGAAAAATGGCATCATCAAGGCCCACGGGATGTATCGCTTCTTCCCGGCTCAATCAAATGGGAATGATATCATTATTTATGATCCGCAGGATCACAGCAAGGTTCTTGAGACTTTCACCTTCCCGCGTCAGGATAAAGAGCCGTACCTGTGCTTGTCAGACTATTTGAAGTCCGTTGAGAGCGGCCAAATGGATTATGTAGGGTTCCTATTAGTTACAGCAGGACATGATATTAATGAACTGGCCAAGGAATGGCGGGATAAAGGGGATTATTTGAAATCCCATGCGCTGCAGGCAACAGCTCTAGAAGTTGCGGAAGGATTTGCGGAACGCATCCATCATATTATGCGGGATGTACTAGGGATTGCCGATCGTGCAGATATGACTATGCAAGAGAGATTTGGCGCGAAATATATCGGTCAGCGCTTCTCCTTCGGATATCCGGCATGTCCAAATCTGGAGGATCAAGCGAAGCTGTTCAACTTGTTGAAGCCTGAGGATATCGGAGTCGAGTTGACAGAATCCTTCATGATGGAACCGGAAGCATCCGTATCGGCCATTGTATTTGGACATAAAGAGGCGCGTTACTTTAACGTAGGTTAGAACGTTAATGAATAAAGCGAGGCAGCTGATACGGACATTCATGTTCGGCAGCGTCCTCGCTTTCCATTTGTAATTCACAAGCAGAGAATGGAGTTTGAAATCGTGGACTTGTATTTTTTGGGAACAGGGGCAGGTATGCCTTCCAAGCAGCGAAACGTGACTTCGATAGCGTTGAACCTGCTTGAAGAACGAGGAACCTATTGGTTATTCGATTGTGGTGAAGGAACACAGCAGCAGATTCTGAATTCACCTGTGAAATTGGGACGTACTGAAATGATCTTCATCACTCATTTGCATGGCGATCATCTGTACGGTCTTCCAGGGTTGTTAACAAGCCGCTCTTATTTAGGAGGAGATACGCCACTTACGCTGTATGGCCCTCAAGGGTTAAAGCGCTTTGTTGATACAGCCCTTGAAGTGAGCGGTGCTCATTTGACGTATGCACTTCAGATCGTGGAGATCCTCGAAGAGGGCATTATTTTCGAAGATGACAGCTTTCAAGTGGAGACGGCACGATTGGAGCATCGGATTGAATGTTTTGGCTTTCGAATCATAGAGAAGGATCAGCCAGGCAAGCTCATGCAGGATAAGCTGAAGGAACTGGGGGTGCCCGCAGGGCCGATCTATGGAAAGCTGAAGCAAGGCCAGACGGTTCAGTTGGAAGATGGTCGAACGCTCCACGGGATGGATTATCTGGGAGCTCCGATTCCTGGGAGGATCATCGTCATTCTAGGTGATACACGTTATTGCAATGGAGCACAACAACTTGCTCGCGGCGCGGATATATTGGTTCATGAAGCGACGTTTGCCATGGACAAGCAGGAGCTGGCATATTCCTTTGATCATGCTACATCACATGATGCAGCAAGGATAGCTCGGGAAGCAGGGGCCAATGTCCTGATCATGACGCATATCAGTTCACGCTATCAAGGTGATGCAGTGTCGGAACTTCTGCATGAGGCTCAGCAAGTTCATATGAACAGCTATATAGCCAAAGATTTTTGGAGTTTCGAATTGCCGCGAAAGGTGTGAAAAGGGGCTGTCCATAAGTAGATGAATCTACTTGAGGGACAGCTTTTTTGACCACAATAGAAAGTATAAGTTTTCGGTTCCCGAAAACGTCTTTCTATTTGGCGATAAAACCTACCTCTAAACGCGGTCGCTCATCTTTGAATGGCCTCGATAGAGGTTTTCTCATTGGGATTCGGAGAGGATTAATCGTGCCTATACCAAACTTACTTTTACTTTTCGATTACCGGCAGCTCGGCGTCCGGATCTATTTCACTATAGCTGTTACGGGTTCTGAGAATCTCTTGATCAGCTTCCTACTTTCTCTGAGCTCTAGCTCAGTTGCTTTCTCTAAACCTGCAATTATGCATCTTTTTTTCTCCTGAAACAGGCTGAACTATTAAATTCTTGCGTTTGTGCAGGTTTTTGAGGCTTTTTCTGGATGAGCGGCCGAAAAAGATAAAAATGCCTGCACAATTGCAGGCATTTCCACTTTTCAACCGAATTCGCCCAGAAATTCCTGTATTTTCGCAGGCTTTTACACTTGGGTGAACGGATCTGATCTGGAAGCCTAGGGGACAGCCTTTTGCTTTATTAAGGAAGGTGAATATTTCATTAGTGAGCAGTTATTTTATCCCGTTTCACTCATAAACTAACCAAAAGCAGTTAGAAATCTGAGGTGAAACTATGGGAATCACTTGGGCAGAAGTGCTGCTTTCAATCTTCATGTCCTCCATTTTTTACATTATGATTAGAGAAATATGTCAGGCCTACAAAGATCCTGAATCATGATAAAAGTCATCGTCAGTTTGCTTCTTTTGGCCGAACGCTAAAGCACGCTCTTTTGACATGACCACTTCGACATTTGATTCACCTTTATCGCCTGTAGCTTGATCGAATCCCTTGCAATATTGTGGAAAAATCGACTATATACGGATGTGCTTTTGATCTGATAAAATTAATGTAAACGCTTAAGAAATGGGGGTGGACATGACGTATTCGGTTTACAGACGGACTGTAATGGAACTATTCCTAGTCGTGTTTGTAAGTGCAATGTTTAGCTTAATAGGTTGTAGCCAGACTGCCAAGGCAGCGGAAATTCCTGTATCTGAAGGAAAATCTGCCGTTGCTTCTTCTGTGACAGGGGCAACCTACAGTGCAAACCAAGCCATAGATCGGTTTATTCAGACCAAATGGGCCGCCGGGAGCTTGCAATTGCCGCAATGGCTAACGGTTGATCTTGCTCAGAACGTTCACGTGAAGCGTATTGAAACGGTTTTTGAACATGTTGATAGCTTCTATCAGTACACGATTGAAACTTCAACGGATGGTATGAATTGGAGCAGTTTTGCCGATAAGTCTACGAATATGGAGCTGAATTTCCCCTATTATTCCGATACTGGGGATAGTCTAGCTAGATTCGTACGCATACAAGTGTTAGGCGTAGGGACTCCTGGCGATGGAGCAAGTATTTATGATTTTCGCGTCTATACAACGAATGAACCTCTCTTGCTGCTTTCCCTTAACGACAGCTGCGTATAGCAGTTTCTCCTCTGCACTTGGTTCTTCAAAGGCTGTAGATGGTGATTTATCAACTCGCTGGGCGCCAAGCAGCACCACATTGCCGCAGTGGCTTGTAGTTGACCTCGGGCAGCTGCTCAATGTGCAGCGTTTTGAGACGACATATGAGAGACGGCGCGAGGCTTATGGCTACAAGATTGATTTTTCGATCGATGGGCTTACTTGGTATACCTTTGCAGACCGCACAGGAAATTCACAGCTGGGAGATCCGCGCTATGTGGATGAAGGGAATGTAACGGCTCGCTACTTTCGTTTAACAACGACAAGCGTGGGTACACCGGGCACATATGCGAATGTAGCTGAGTTTCAGATCTATGGACCGGGTGGGGGAGCGACGCCAGGTACTTCGCAAACTTTAAATCGAATTGCGCTTGATTTGACCAATTATGCTATAGTGCCAGGCCAGACCGCAACCAGCTATTTGACAGGCACATACAACAATGGAAATTCACAAAATATTTCAACCGGAGCGACCTATACGATAAGCAATCCTTCGATAGCAACGGTTAACTCAAACGGAATTATTTCGGGTGTTTCATCCGGGACGACCTATTTGACCGCAACCTATCAGGGAAAAACAGCTTCGGCATCCGTGACGGTTTCGACGGTGCTTGCGAATTTGAATCGTATTGCTTTTGACACGTATTCTTATTCCTTACAGATCGGCGCGAATCGCTATCCGTATGTGATCGGTTACAAAAATGACGGCAGTACGCAAACTTTGACAAGCGGTATCACCTACGTAAGTTCAAATCCTTCTGTTGCTTCTGTAAACGCAAGCGGAGCCTTAACGGCGTTATCCGCAGGTACAACAACGGTTACTGCCAGTTATGGCAGTTTCACTGCTTCAACGACGGTCTCTGTGACAACAGCCATGAGTCGAATTGAAGCAGATTCCAGCAATGTAAGCTTGGCGCTTAACGGAACCAGATATCTAACCATCAATGCTTATGACAGTAATAATAATGCGACCAATGTAACATCTAGTTCAAGCTATACCAGCTCGAATCCCGCGGTTGTAAACGTCAACTCAAGCGGTTATCTTTCAGCGTTGTCCGCAGGCAGTTCTACGATAACAGTCACTTATAATGGGATATCTACTTCCATCTATGTGACAGTAGGCGCGGGCGCGGTTGATGGGCTGCTTCCTACGTGGAATTATGGATCCAGTCTAACCTCTTCGCTGCCAACAGATTCTAGTGTGACGTTATCTTGGACGGCTGCAACGGATAATGTTGGTGTTACCTCTTACCGGATATACAACGGTTCGAATTTGTTAACAACCGTAAGCGGGAGTGAGCAATCAGCCAATTTGACAAGTTTGACGCAAGGTGAAAGCTATCATTTTAAGGTTGAAGCGGGTGATTTGGCTGGGAATTGGTCAACGACTGGACCTGCCGTGGATGTAACTTTGCAAAGTGTTGTCGTCAATGCTTTGGCGAATAAATCCAATAGTGTCTTGAATGGTGAATTAATTCGCGAGAATTCGCCAGAAGGCGGTTTATTGTCCAGAGTTCGGGTAAATGGGGAGGCCTTAAATTCTGCTTTTACTACACTTAATGCCAATGCTGAGTCTTTATTGACAATGCATCTACAGGATTATAAGGATACAACCCTGATTGAATTTCCTGCAAGTGCTTTGGCCTATGTACAAATGACCAACTATAAGGCTGTTATTCGGATTGAATTGGACGGCAATTATATGTCTATTCCACTGCTGCTAATGAAAAATCATGCCATGCAAGCTGGCGGTGGAGATGGTTTGATCAGCGTGCAAATTAAGCACATAGCAGGACAACTAGCTGGAACGGTTAGTCAGAAGGTAGCTGATACTAATGCCAGCTTGCTAGTCACGAATCCTATGGAATTCCAGATTAGTGCCGGCGGAAACGTGCTTAACACGCTAGATGGCCTCTATGTGGAGCGTTCGCTTGTTTTGCCGGGAGCATCGTACCCAACCAATTCTACAGCAGTCCGAGTAGATGCGATGACGGGAGAATCATTTTTTGTTCCATCTACATTAAGCAATGATGAAGGCAAGTGGACGATGCATATTAAGGACCAGTATGGCGGTATTTATACGGTTATTAATGGGAATAAGTCCTTTGTGGATATGCAGGCTCATTGGGCGCAAACTGATGTAGAGAAGCTAGCTTCGAAGGGGATTGTCAGTGGTGTGAGCGGTGATAAGTTCGATCCTGAGAAAGAGATTTCACGAGCTGAGTTTGCTGCTTTGTTAATCAGAGCGCTCGGCCTTCGTGAGAATAGCCTTGATGCTTCTGGAAGTGGAAACTTTCAAGATATTCGCAAAGAAGATTGGTATGCTGGAATCGTTGATACGGCAGCAAAAGCTGGACTCATTCAAGGTTATGATGATGGCACTTTTCGTCCGCTTCAGAAAGTTTCCCGCGAGCAGATGGCAGCTATGGTGACTCGCACCCTACAAAGCGCTGGTCAAACGGCTGTGACTGCGTCAGAAGACACGATTCTGACCCCTTTTAAAGACCATGATGCCATTGACGATTGGGCTCGAGAAGCCATGGCCATTACTTTACAAAACGGGTTGATTCAAGGTGTTTCAGATACCAAGCTTGATCCGCACGCAAATGCAACAAGAGCACAGGCAGCTGTCATGCTGAATAGATTGCTTGTTTATATGAAGTTTATAAGTTAAATGTGAAATGCTGACCGCAATTCGTCTAGAAGACGTGTTGCGGTCTTTGGCATGCCGCGCAAAAATTACAAAAGCTTAACAACACGAAGACGAACATTTAATAATCCTCTGCTAACCTTGAGAAGTGAGACTCCAGTTGAAAGGTGTGAGGAAGTTGAGTGGAATACTTCTGAATACGGCCGCCCAGCATACTAAGCTTTCGGTTTCGCTTGCCCGCAGTGCACGAGAGATTGAGCAAGCCCTGCGACTAAGGTATCAAGTCTTCGTTGAGGAAGAGAACAATCTGCAGCTGCGAAACGAAGAGGGTATTGAAAGAGACGCTTATGATGCGTACTGTGATCACCTGATTGTCAAAGATATCGAAACTGAGCAGGTGGTTGGTACGTACCGATTGCTTCCTGGAGATCGTGCTTTGCATGGAATTGGATTTTATTCAGAAACGGAATTCGATCTGGCGTCCTATGCTGCTCTCAAATTACACACGCTTGAACTCGGGCGCAGCTGCATTGATCCAGCATATCGCGGAGGCAAAGCCATTCAACTGCTGTGGGAAGGTATTGCCGGTTATATCAGTGAACAGAATTATACGCATTTGATAGGTTGTGCGAGCGTTCATATCAAGAATTTGGAAGAACTGAATTTGATCTATTCACTGCTCCTGCACAAACAAGTCATTACTGACCGATACGGAGTTAAGCCACTTTCTACACATCGCATTCATGGTCTTGCACAATTTGAAATAGACAGCAATGATAAAGACATTTTCCGCAAACTCCCGCCTCTGATGAAAGGCTATCAATGGCTTGGTGCAGAGATTGGCGGAGATCCGGCTTATGACGAGAGTTTCGGGACTGTGGATTTTTTCATCATTTTACAAAAAGATCGCATTACGCGTCGTTATAAACGTCATTTTCTTACAACCTAATCAAGCAAGGAGGATCTGATTTGTACGATTGGATCGGTCAATTAACGTCTAATGAGGAGAAAATGGCTCGAATTGAAAAAGTCATCAGCTTGTTCCCTAACTGGATGATTTCAATGACATGCTCAGTGGTCGCTTTTATTGTATATATGGCACTAAGCAAAGGATTTCTGCGGCGTATGAAGCTTAATCTAGTAGAGCTGCTGGGTGGAATGCCCGAGCGTTCATTGAAACTATTGATCAAGCATTACGTGGAAAATATCGTGTTTACTTTGTGCGAAATTTTATTTCGATCCCAAACATTGCCAACCCATTCTACAGCTAATTTTAATGTTCTAGGTGAGAATGCGCTTGAAGACGCGAGTAAACAGGCAAACGGGAAAGGCTTCATCATCTTTACTCCGCATGTTGGAAATTTTTTCTATTATTATTGGTATTTATCGCAGAAATATGACTGTTTGACCGTTGCTTCAGCAGGGAGTCCAGAACTTAAACCTCTCTACTCGAAGTTTGCTGCATTGGGCTGCAAAGGTTTGGATTATGATAGCGTTCCCCAGCTGGAAATGTACCGAACTTTGAAAAAGCATGTGCGTTCAGGTGGCATCGTCTTTCTGCTTGGTGATTTCTGGCGGCCGAACTTTCCGTTATCCAGACTTTTCGGCAAACTAACGCGCACCCCAGAAGGTGCAGCTATGTTGGCGCTGGAACTGCAAGTACCCGTTGTCCCCTTTTATGGCTATCGCCTTCAAGGGTTTAAGCATCAGCTTCAATTTGGCACACCGATATATTTGCATGAACAATTTGATGGAACTGGTCGTAAAGAGCGTTCCGCGGCGAATCTCACTTTAAATTCATTCATTGAGCAAGTCGTTCGTGAACAGCCAGCGGCTTGGTTTTACTGGTTTAATACACATGAGCGTTGGGAAAATGGTTCAGATGAAGTCGAAGGCAGCTTAGTAGGAAATCATGCATTTGCAACAGCGGAAGTGGGATAACATACATCGATCCAAAGGATAGGTGATCATCAGATGGACACAGGAAGCCACTTACTTTTCGGCGTCTCCCTAGCAGGTTTAGCTTGCTTGGAACCAGCAGTCGTGCAAGATCCAAATTTAGCGCATGCCATACTTGCAGGCACGCTGATTGGCTCGCACGCTCCTGATTTCGATACATTGGCTCGCCTCAAAGGATACGCGACATATTTGCGTGTTCATCGCGGCATTACACACTCACTGCCGGCCTTGTTTATCTGGCCTGTCCTTATCAGTGTACCTCTAGCAGCGATGTTTGGTGTCTGGGAGCACTTAATAAGCTTATATTTGTGGACGTTTGCAGCCGTCGTGTTTCACGTGTTTCTCGATTTGTTTAATGTGTACGGCGTCCAGTGTTTTCGACCTTTGTCTGCGAAATGGTTCCATCTGGACACGCTTTGTCTGTATGAACCTTTCTTATTCGCCCTTCATACGCTGGGAATCCTAGTTTGGCTCTTCATTTGGGGAGGGAGCGGTGGCAGTCACATCGGTGAAATGTTCGGGCTCATCTATGGCGCAAGCTTCTTCTATATCGCGATTAGGGCATCACAGCGCAAACGGTTGATCGAAGCGGTCCAAAATGAGCTTAAACTCAGCGATGCGATATGTCATCTTATTCCAAGCCTGAGCTGGTTTCATTGGCAATTTGTTGTCGAGGGAGATAAGCGATTTTATTTGGGAGAGATTCGCGAGGGTCGTATCCAGGTGCAAGAAGAGTATAGCAAAGCGGAATATACCAATGCGGATACGCATCCGATCGTGCAGGCAACGATGGGGACCGATGGGGTTAGAGCATTCCTGCACTTTGCGCAGCGAATTCACGTAAGCTGGAGCGAGAAGAGTGATGGCTACGAGGTACAGTGGCGTGATGTACGTTTCTGGTATAAACGCAAGCTGTCCTTCGGCGTTAATGTACATCTTGACCGTGACATGAAAGTCGTCAGCGACACGCTGGGATGGGATAAAAAAGCATGGGACCCACCCTATGTATAAATGAAAGAATAGCGAAAAAGCCTTGCTCCTAATGGGAGCAAGACTTCTTTGCTTTTGCTAGAGGGTCTGGCCAAATTCTCCAGAAAAGAGCAGTTCGTTAAGGGGACGTCGGGTTGAAGGCGTTTCGCGTTCTTGAAATTTCTCGGCAAGGGCATCGACAGGGCCGCGGTAGCCGATCGCGATTACAGCGTGAATGTCATAATCCTCAGGAATTTGCAGCGCTTCGCGAGCTTGGTCACGATGGAATCCGCCCATAGCATGAGTAACAAGTCCTTGGTTATTGGCCTCTAGGGCAAGATATCCCCAAGCCGTACCTGCATCAAATTGATGGCTGGGATTGTTGTCGCCTCTTGATGTCTTGGTGTGAGAGATCACAAGGGCAAGCACTGGAGCCTTCTCGCACCATTCCCGATTAGCAGGCATAATGAATTCGTGGAACTTGGCTTTCTGCTCATCCGTACGTGCAATGATGAAACGCCAAGGCTGCAAATTGCTGCCGGATGGCGCCCATCTTGCTGCTTCGAATAGGCTAAGAAGTACATCCTCAGTTACTTCTTGATTCGTAAATGAGCGCGGGGACCAGCGTGTTAGGAACTGCGGATTGATTTCATGATCGGGCTGACGATTCGTTTCGATTTCAGTTGGTAGAGAGCTTGTCACTATGAATTCCTCCTTCAGATTGTATTCTTCCTAATTTTACCTGATTTCTACAAGTAATACGAGTTTCTGAAAATTCCCATGAATAGTATGGTAATTCTCGATTTTGGCAAAACTAGTTGTTATGAAATCAAGCTCCAAGAAGAGGGTGCGAGGAACTGTGAATTTTACTAGTCATGATGTCATTATCATTGAAAGAGCATTGCGAGCGGCTATGAAATACGAAAAGGAAGAACAGCGCTCTAGAGATTATCAAGAAGTTTTAGTCAAAATGCAAGAGAGTGCCAAGCATGCCCTCCATGTGAACGCTGCTCTTACTAATGGAGATCATGATGGTTTACGGTATGATTACGATGATTCATCGGATCTTATGTAGACATGCGAACGTATATTCTGTAAAATGGAAGAAACGAAATGCATAAGGAGATTCGCATATGAATCCTTTAACAGGTAAAGTTTCCTCCATGGTAGAAATGATTGAAGGGCTGCGCAAGTCGCCTGAGATCATGTCGCAAGTAACCTATTGGCATACAATACCCCCGCGTGATCCCAAGCTGGCTTCTTTTCCAGATGGATTGCATGAGGGTATTCGTGTTGCACTCGGGCACAAAAACATTCATCAGCTATACACGCACCAAGCGGAATCTTTCAATCAAGTGACAGCCGGTCATCACGTAGTGACAGTGACGCCAACGGCTTCGGGGAAGACACTTTGCTACAATCTGCCCGTACTCCAAAAAATTCTCGAGAACGATGCTTCTCGTGCACTATATCTATTTCCAACAAAGGCACTGGCCCAGGATCAGGTTGCCGAGCTGCAAGAAATGGTAGACTTTATGGAAGTCGACATTAAGACTCATACTTATGACGGCGACACGCCCCCGACGGTTAGACAGGCTATTCGGAATGCCGGTCATATTGTAGTAACGAATCCGGATATGCTTCATTCTGCGATTCTTCCGCATCATACCAAATGGGTGAAGCTGTTCGAGAATTTGAATTATATCGTCATTGACGAGGTGCATTCCTACCGCGGCGTATTTGGCAGTCATGTGGCGAATGTCATCCGCAGGCTCAAGCGCATTTGTCGATTCTATGGCTCCAAGCCGCAATTTATTTGCGCTTCCGCCACAATCGACAACCCCAAAGAGCATGCGGAGCGACTTATTGGCGAAAGCGTCAAGCTGATTGACAATAACGGAGCGCCGGCAGGCGAGAAGCACTTCGTGTTCTATAATCCGCCAGTCGTTAACCAACAGCTGGGGATTCGCAAAAGCTCCGTCTTGGAGACGCGCAAGCTGGCAGGCACACTGCTGCGAAGCGGGATACAGACGATTGTTTTTGCTCGGAGCCGCGTGCGCGTTGAGATTTTGCTGACCTATCTGCAGGAACTCGTGACCCACGAGCTGGGCAGCAAATCGATTCGCGGCTATCGCGGCGGATATCTCCCGAAGCTTCGCCGGGAGATTGAGAAGGGCTTGCGCAGCGGCGAAATCCGCGGCGTCGTCAGCACGAACGCGCTGGAGCTGGGCATCGACATTGGCCAGCTGCAAGCGTGCGTGCTCAATGGCTATCCAGGCACGATAGCCAGCACTTGGCAGCAGTCCGGGCGTGCAGGACGGCGGCAGGAGACCTCGCTGACGATCCTCGTCGCGAGCAGCAATCCGCTGGATCAATATTTGATTCAGAATCCCCGGTACTTTTTTGAGCGGCCGCCAGAGCAAGCGCGCATTCATCCTGACAATTTGATCATCTTGGTGGATCATGTCAAATGTGCGGCGTATGAGCTGCCTTTTGAGGCGAATGAGAAGTTTGGCGATGAATCTCTTAAGGATGTGCTTGAGTATTTAACGGAGGAGCAGGTGCTTCATCAAGTGAATGATCGCTGGTATTGGATGGAGCAGTCTTTTCCAGCTCACAATATATCGCTTCGCTCAGCAGCTCAAGAGAATTTTATTATTATTGATATGACTAACGCGAATCGGGTTATTGGCGAGTGTGACCGCTTCAGTGCGCCAACGCTTATTCATGAAGAAGCCATATATATACATGAAGGGGTCCAATTTCAAGTTGAGAAGCTGGACTATGAAGAGAAGAAAGCTTTCGTTCGCCAAGTTGATGTGGATTATTATACCGATGCCAGTATGGCCGTGCAGCTGAAAGTACTTCATGTGAACCGTGAGGGCAGAAGCGGGGGATTGCTTCGTCAATTAGGTGAAGTAACCATCAATGCGCAGCCAACCATTTTCAAAAAAATCCGTCTAAGGACACATGAGAACATAGGTTCCGGTCCAATTCGGCTGCCGGAGGAAGAACTCCATACCAGTTCCTATTGGTTCACCTTTGATGAAGAGATGTCCGCCGGACGTTCGGCTAACGATATGCAGTACGCGCTGCTTGGCATTGCGAATGTTCTCTCGCATCTGGCACCGCTGTATTTGATGTGCGACCCGATGGATATTCGGGTTGTTCCACAGGTGAAGGCGGTGCATAATAAGCTCCCGACCGTGTTTTTCTATGACCGCTATCCAGGCGGCGTCGGTTTGAGTGATCGGCTGTACGAGGTGCACGGACAACTGATGGATCAAGCGCACAGCCTGATTCAGAGCTGCGGCTGCATAAGCGGCTGTCCGGCCTGTGTCGGGCCGATCGAAGAGGTCGGCTTGCTTGGCAAGAAGCTCGCACTGGAGCTTCTGGCGCAGCTCGACGGCGGTGCCCGATGAGCGGGCTGCGCGAAAGGCTGGGCCGCCTGAAGGGCCCGGCGGCGCAAGCAGCTCCGCCGCCACTGCCTGTGGCAGACGGCGAGTGGGCGCAGCTCGGCGCTCATATAGAAACGAGCTCAGCGGGCTCGTTCATCATGCGGCGCTGTACGTATGGCGCGCACAGCGTGCATGGCAAGTATCGGCTGCGTGAGCTGGCCGAAGTGGCGCAGCAACTGAGCGGCTTTCACGACCGTGACGAGGTCGTCCAGCACGAAGCGCTGCTCTTTTTCGATACCGAAACGACTGGACTTGGCGTCGGTGCGGGCAATGTGCCGTTCATGGTCGGCATCGGCTTTTATACAGCTGAGTCTTTCACGGTGGAACAACTATTCATTCGCAATCCTGCGGAAGAACAGGCAATGCTTGTATATTTGCAAGAGCTGCTGAGCCGTTTTACACATATTGTTTCTTATAATGGTCGCACGTTTGACTGGCCGATTCTGAAAAATCGCTATGTCCTGAATCGCCTTAAGCTGGACGATGCCAAGCTGCTTCAACTTGATCTGCTCTATTCATCACGCAGCTTGTGGCGAAATACGCTGACCTCCTGTCGATTAAGCAAAGTTGAAGAAAGCCGGCTAGGCTTTGAACGAGTGGACGACGTTCCTGGTTCGATGGCGCCAACCTTATATTTTCAGTATCTGGCTGAGAAGAATCCAGCTATCCTCCAAGGGGTATTCGTGCATAATGAGCATGACATTGTAACCTTAGCGGCGCTGGCCATTCATTTCGGCAAACTGCTGTCAGATGACACGCCTGCGTTTATTCCAGAGCCTGAACTTGAGCTCGAAGAGCTTTTTAGGACCGGCCAATGGCTTGACAAAATGAAGCGCCAACGAAAGTCAGAAAGCTATTTCAGTGAATTATTCACTAGGCTCATGAATGATCAGGAAGGTGAAATATCTTCCATGGATTACGAACATGCGATTCTGCAGTTGGCTGCATTTTATAAGAAAAGAGCGAATTACTCTCGCGCAGTTGATTTGTGGAAAAGATGGATAGCGATTAAGCATGCGAGTATTGCCTTGCAGATTGATCCTTATTTAGAACTAGCTATGTTCTACGAGCATCGTGAGCGGAACTGGGAGCAAGCTATTTTTTATGCGGAAGAGGCTTGGGCGAAGCTGTGGCGTCGCCGTTCGCTGCAGCGCGCAGATAAGAAACAACATGAAGTCGAGGAAGCTTTAGAGAAGCGGATCAGGCGCCTAAAGGACAAGCTGAGGAAATCAGAAACACCTGTGCGCAAATCAACCGCATTGGCGGTGCAAGCTAATCAAAGAGCTGCCTCCAAGACTAGAAGAATGAAGCCGATCTATGTGAGTGAAGGATTAATATAAACGTTTCCAAATCAGGCTCAGCATGATCCCATTTCCGTTTACGTTCCCCTTCTTTTGGACATACAAGGAAGAAAAGAACAAGGAGGAAATAACATGCCCGAGCTTCCAGAAATGGAAACCTATCGTCAGCAATTAACACGCTTGATTCAAGGGAGACAGATTACAGGCGCAGAGGTGACTCGTCCTAAATCTTTGAATGTAGATTCGGATTTTTTTGTTCGAACCTTGACGGGAAATCGGATTATCCGAATTGACCGCAGAGCTAAGCATTTACTATTTTACTTGGAAACGCGCGAGATATTGGTTTTGCATCTGATGCTTGGGGGATGGATGTTTTACGGCTCGGAAGAAGAAAAGCCAGATAGAACGGCGCAGGTTGTCATTGATTTTGGATTGAAGCACTTATATTTCATTGGTTTGCGCCTAGGGTATTTGCATATGCATTCTCCGTCTGAGGTGCAACAATTATTCGGGAAGCTTGGGCCGGAACCTTTGGAGCCTGGCTTTACATTTCCACAGTTTCAGAAAGTGTTGAACAGTAAGAAAAGCAATCTGAAAGTTTCGCTTGTTGATCAGTCCTTTCTTTCCGGTATCGGGAATTGTTATTCGGATGAGATTTGCTTCATTGCGGGGATTCTGCCCCTGCGTAAATTGCCTACATTGACAGAGGAAGAACAGAATCGACTTTATCAAGCGATGCGAACTGTGCTTCTTGAAGCTATTCAGTTTGGTGGTTACATGGAGGAACCCTTATTTGTTGGGGACCGGTTGACGGGACAATTTGATGCCAAATGTCGTGTGTATGATCGAGAAGGCGAGCCTTGCTTGCGCTGTGGGCACCTTTTGATTAAGGAAGAAGTTTCCAGTCGTAAATGTTTCTATTGCGCGAATTGCCAATCATGAAAGCGCAACAAAGTGAACGATTTATTGGGGCGCACGTTAGCACAAGAGGTGGTTATTTAGGTGCGGCCAAAACAGCGTTATCGCTAGGCGCCAGTGCCTTTCAATATTTTCCGATGAATCCTCGTCGTCTTTCTACAAAAATATGGAATAACCAAGATGCGCAAGCCTGTGCGCATTTGTGTTCGGAACATGGGTTGTTATCGATTGGCCATGCGCCATATCCGCTAAATCCAGCAGCTGAAGAGGCTGAGCGCGAGCTGATGGTAAATCTGTTGAAAAATGCGCTCGACATTACCGATGCCTGTGGGTCAGTGGGGCTCGTGGTGCATTTTGGAAAATATGTTGGAAAAGACCCGTTACAAGGCTACAAAAATATAATACAATGTTTGAATAGTGCGACGCAGGGCTATGAGGGTTCTTCTCTCATTCTTCTTGAAAATCAGGCTGGTGAAGGCGCTCAGCTTGGCCTAACCATGGAAGAAATGGTTCAGATAAGGAAGCTGTGCGAATCTCCAGGGAAGATCGGATTTTGCTTGGATACGTGTCATGCTTTTGCTAGTGGCTTATGGCAGGGGCATAACTGGAACGAGCTGGAGACTAAGGGTTTGCAGCTTGATTATCTCCCGCATATGAAAGCCGTTCATTTGAATGATTCGGTATATCCCTATGGGTCTCGGCGAGATCGGCATGCGAATATTGGGGCGGGCTATATTGGACGTGAGAATTTCGAAACGCTATTGAGTTCACCATTCTTAACTCATATTCCAATCGTATTAGAAACGAGTTCGGGTGCAGATGGTACGCATACACAGGAGATCGCCCTTGTGAAATCGCTGGTCAAAGATACTTAATTGTCAAACGACATGAACAAGAAAGGAAATCCGGTCATGATTCATGTATACTTAGATGACTTGCGACCTTGTCCCTCTGGTTTTACATTAGCCAAGGATGTCAATGAGTGCGTCTTGCTGCTTGAAGAATTCGAAGTGGATATTCTTTCCCTTGATCATGATCTAGGCTGGACTTCAGCGCAAACGGGAATGGATGTCGTGCTTTGGCTTCTTCATAAGCAGAAATTCCCTAGGACGATTTATATTCATACCTCTAGTCGGGCGGCTTGCACAGCTATGTACCAAATGCTCTATACGGCCAAGCCGGAAGGGACGTCTGTGTATCCGAACCGGATTCCGGATGAGCTGCTTATACAAATTGCACAAGGTACTTATCCGAAAGAAGCGCAATAAGAAAGGAATCTAACGTCATATGATACATTTATCTCATATTCATTTTATCCGCGGAGAACGACATATTCTAAATGATGTGAACGTACACATCGCACCAGGTGAACACTGGGTATTGCTGGGTCGCAATGGATCAGGGAAAACAACACTGCTCGAAATGATGAATGGATACGAATTCCCTAGTCGGGGGACGGTAGATGTATTGGGCAATCGTTACGGGCAATGCGATGTCAGGGAAGTGCGTAAGAAAATCGGCTATATTTCGCAATCGTTATTTGAAAAAATGAATTTGAACGATCCTGTCCAAGAGGTTGTAGCGACGGGTGAATATGCTTTTCTACGGTTTTATCAGGAAATTCCGCAAGAGGTAAAAGATCGTGCATTGGTTATGCTGGAGCAGGTTCGTATTCCTCATTTGGCCAATCAGCCTTTGGGAAGTCTTTCCCAGGGCGAACGCAAAAAAGTGATGCTCGCACGCTCACTGATGATGAAACCTTCCATTCTGATTATGGATGAACCCGCGGCAGGTCTGGATCTCTACGAGAGAGAGCGGTTTTTGCGAGATGTCAACGATCTAAGCAAACAGAATATTACTGTCGTTTACGTCACTCATCACATTGAAGAAATCATCCCTTTATTTACGCATGTTGCCATTATTGAACAAGGGGAATTGATTGCGGCGGGTCCCAAAGAAGAAGTGCTGACGCCTGAAAATATTCAAAAAGCTTTTGATGTGCAAATTTCGTTAGAGTGGTATCAAGATCGTCCTTGGATCAAGGTCATTGAATAGAATTGAAGTTTACATAAAGGATGCGGCTATGACACATACAAATACTTATATTGGCACCTCGAACCATGGGTTCGCTCAATATGCGCAAGATGAAATACGCAAGTTATTCCCGTTAACGAAATTCTATTTGCTGGTGCCTACGGAAGTGTTTTTATTCGAAGTACCGGCGGAGATTGAAGATCCGATAGCCGTCATCAAAGAACAGGAGCCTATGTTTCTAAGGCATGTTCAGCCTGTTACTCAAGAATTTGAAATAAGCCGTACGGATGCGGATATTGAACATCTCAAAGGTTGGTTGAGAGAAGCTTTTCAAGCTGGTCTCATTCTTCCTGGTGAGAAGATAGCTACGCAGGTTCGCAAAGATGAGCGCGCTGATGTGCCCTATGCGCCTTTCTCCATTAAGGCTGCATTCGACGAGATTATCGTTTCCGAGATCTTGGGTGAGCCTGTTGTTCGTTATTCGGATCATATTATTTCGGTATATATTAGTGCTGCGAAGCTGTTCGTAGGACTGTCGAAGCCAAGCGACAATTTATCCGACTGGTCGGGTGGCGCTATCCGCTTTATGAAGGAGCAAGACCAAATCTCCCGTGCCAAATTCAAGCTGCTTGAAGCTGAACAGCGGTTCGGAATTGATTTCAGTGTGGCTCGTACGGCGCTTGATATCGGCGCAGCTCCTGGGGGCTGGACCTCCTTGCTATTGGAACGTGGGCTGAAAGTAACAGCCATTGATCCAGCGGCGATGAGTCCTCGGCTTCTTGGCAATCCACTGCTCAAGATCCATAAGAAAAATGCCGGAGATGTAAAGCTGCGGGACAATGAATTTGATCTGCTTGTTTGTGACATGAGCTGGGACCCTCGGCAGATGGGACGACTTGTGGCTGATCTTCTCTATTCCTTGCAGAGCGGGGGAACGGCGATCATTACGGTTAAGCTTATGCACAAGAAACCTTTCCAAACGGTTCGCGATATTTTACGGATATTGGAGCCGTCCTTGTTCCTGCTTAAAGCCAAACAATTGTTTCACAATCGGGAAGAATTGACGCTATATTTGCAAAAGACATAGAATGTGGAAAAAAATGTAGATTTATAAAGATGTCCCTCTTATAATCAAGGTAATTCTTACCTGATAAGGGGGGCTTTTATTTACTGTGAATAGGAAGATAAATTGGATTGGAACTTGCCTTGGAGGCAGATATCGGATCGAAGCGATTCTCGCTCAAGGCGGGATGAGCCACGTATATTTGGCGGAAGATATGAAGCTTAAAGGGAAGAAATGGGCGGTGAAAGAATGTATGCCGCTTGAGGGTACGCTGACGAGCTTTCTGGAAGAGGCTGAAATGCTGGCCACACTGCAACACCCGCAGCTGCCGCAATTAGTTGATTATTTTACTACGGAGGATGGAAAAGGCTTCTTGGTGATGGATTATATCCAGGGGCCAACGTTACAAGATTTATTTGATCAGCAGGGGCGTGATCTGCCCGTTGCCCAAATTGTGAGCATCGCCTTTCAGCTATGTGATCTATTTCATTATTTGCATACGTTTCAACCTCGACCTATTATCTACCGTGATCTTAAACCTTCTAATGTGATGTTGAATGAGCATGATCAGGTACGTTTGATTGATTTTGGGGTGGCTAGGCATTATGAGCGCGGCAAACAGTCAGACACGGTTCAGATGGGAACCATAGGATTCGCAGCACCGGAGCAATTTAGTGGCGACCAAACGGACGCTCGTACGGATCTGTATACACTTGGGTCCATGTTGTATTATTTATTATCCAGAGGGCAATATGCTTATCTTACTCAGAAACTGTTGGGACATATTCGCTCTGACCTGCCAGAGGTCCTGACCACTACGATACAATTACTCCTTCAAGAGAATCCTCAACATCGCTGTCAATCAGCTTTGGAAGTGAAAATGAGGCTTCGTTCGATTTATTCGGTACCATCCCCCTTGCAGCCCGAAATGTTACATTCTGACCAACTCAACCTCACCACTTCTTCGGATAAATTAATTGTGATTGGAAGCTTATTTGCCGGAGCCGGCTCTACCTTTGCGGCGATATCCTTGGCGAGAATTCTTCATGCTAGGCAGATTCCTAACGCTGTAGTTGAAGAGCCTACGATCGAACCGGATTTGTACATGCTTTTATATGGCGATATCAAAGCACCCAAAGATTATGCATTCAGCCATCATCTTGTGTCAGAGCAAAAGTTGTCGACCGCAGCCAGCTGGACTGATGGTTTTACGACATGGGTACCTGTTCATCCTGATGGGTTATTGAGCAGTTGGCATCCCGCGGACACCTTAAAACTTCTTCACACAATTAAAAAGCCGATCGTCATTTGGGACGTATCGACGAATTGGCAAGAGGCTGCTGTTCAAGAGCTATGCCATAGTGCAGATGAAATTGTTGTGCTTCTGGATGCTTCTCCCGGCAAATGCCATCGACCCCGTTCGCGAGCTTTGTTTGAGCTGTTTATGATGTATCAGAAACGAGGCAAAAAGGTTCATTTTGTTGCAAACGGAAATCTGCCTGGACAATATCGCAAGGAATGGCTGGATGCGCTGCCGACTGCACCGCTATGTACAATGCCGGAAATATCACGGGCGGAAGTCATGCAAGCTGTTATGAAAGGTGAATGCATTCAAGAGAGACCTGATATTCTAGAGCGGTTAAGCGATGCATTAAGTCCTTTGCTTCACGAAATTTTGCCTGCGAGCATGTGGGAAAGGAGGGCGTCAGCTCCAAAGAAATCATGGTTTTCCCGTTTTAAACAGAATGCTTAGCATCTTTATTTAACTGATAAATGGACCATGCGAGCACTGTAGCAAAACAAGACCAGAGCAAGTAGGGGATTAACAGCCATGCAGCGAGCTTGGAATAAGGAATTGTAGCATTTATCAATAAGAAGGTCGTAATGGCTACGATAGCTGTGTCCAGAAAGGCTAGTCTCCGGTCTTTTAATTTAAACTCAATGAAAGTAAATGCCTGATTCGCCAAATAGTTGATGAGTAAAAGAAGAACATAGCTCGCAGCGGCTTCTTGAAATCCGTCCGTTTTGGTATAAACAATGGCCACTGAAGCGGAAATTAAGGCATAAAGAATTCCCCACGCGATGCCAAAAAGCTTAGCTGGCGGATTCCAGCTTGGTTTTTTCAAAGTCTTATAGTAAGTTAGATCTGTTGGGAATAGCACACCGGAGATTGAAAAAAGCGCATAAGTAATGAGAAACACCACAATGAATGAAAACATGACAGCACCTCCTCTTTGGTTATCTAGCTTGTATTACTATATTACACGCGTGTCCTAAGTTATAACCACAAACACGATAAGTGTGTTATGATGAGTCATATTTCTATTTTCATGTAAATAATGGGGGCTATTCGTTTATGGAACAACGTTTTGCCAGAGAATCTCGCTGCTTCAAAACATCACGCATTTTTCCAACCGATGTGAATAACCACAATACCTTGTTCGGTGGCAAGCTAATGTCGTACATTGATGATATTGCATCGATTGCCGCGCATAAACATTGCAGGCGATCTGTGGTCACAGCCTCGACGGATTCCGTAGACTTTTTGTCGCCGATTCACACTTCGGATTCTGTGTGTTTGGAGTCTTTCGTTACTTGGACCGGGAAAAGCTCAATGGAAGTTTTCGTCAAGGTAGTTACGGAAGATTTGAAGACAGGGGCAAGAAAAATTGCCGCGACTTCTTTCCTAACTTTCGTTGCGTTGGACGATAACAAAGTTCCGGTTGAGGTTCCTCAGGTGATCCCGGAAACCGAGGAAGAGACGAAGCTTCATGAATCTGCACCACAACGAGCAGAGATGAGAAGGATGCGGAGAGTGGAAAGCAAGAAGCTTGCCGGTTTTTTTACGATGAAATATCCTTGGGAATAAAAGGATTGTTTTTTCAGTTGTATGTGGTATAATCTGGATACATATATCGGACAAGCGGAAGCACCGCTGATCGTGGAGACTCGTTCTCTGCCATCGGCGCGTGCTTTTTTTGTTTTTCCGACATACAAAGGAGGTTGATACATGAACGTTGCGACCGCCGTACGTCTGGCAATTGTGCTCTTCATCATTGGTTTAGTGTTAATTGGCAGTGGTGTTTATGCGAAATTATCCTCAACTTAAAGGAGGTAGTAATGAATAAAATTCAACTGTACGTCTTGGATGATGACAACCTGTACGCAGAAAGACTCGCAGCGTTTGTCCGTTCTTCAGAGTTCGCAGAGCGTTTGCAGGTGAAATTGTTTTCCAAATGGGAATACATCCTGGAAGTCATTGAGCATCAGCCGGTAGAAGGCATTTTATTGTTCTCAGAGACGTTCTATCCACTTTTGCTCAATCAGAGCACTTCATTATTCAAAATGGTTTTAAGTGAAACCATCGCTAACTCCAAGGAAGCTGAGACTAAAATCCCTTTTTTATATCGGTTTCAGTCCTTGAGTCAATTGCTTTCACGTCTTCATGCCTTCTATGCGGAGAAGAATCATTACGATAAAGGAATCGGAATGAAAAGAACGAAGGTGTTTTCTATTTTCAGCAGCAGTGGGAACAGTGGCAAAACGATGACCGCCCTGCATTTGGCAAAGCAATTGTCTTTTCGCGGGCAACAAGTATTTTATTTAAGTCTTGAATTGGTCAGCGCTGCTTCACAGTGGCTGCAGGGTGATAGAAACCGATTTTCCCAGATTCTCTATTATTTGAAAAGCTCACCTGATCTATTGGGTCCCAAGCTGCAGCTGCTTAAATCTCATGATGCCAGATGGCGTTTAGACCATCTATGTCCTGACGATCAAATCAGGGAAATGCAGGAAATGAGCGGCGAGCATATCCGACTGCTTCTAGATACGATCATTGCTCAGAATGAATACGACTTTATCATTGTTGATTTGGAGGCTACTTTGCATCCGAGAATTGTAAAATGTATAGAATCCAGTGATCACATCATTTGGCTGCTCCGAGATGACGTAACGGATTTATTCAAAACGCAAATACTGCACAAACAGCTTGGTTTCAAGCCGAATATTCATTTTGTACTGAATAAATTTACAGGTATTCTAACTAACGATTTTTCCGTTTTGGGAAAAGAGCTGGCATTTAAGCTTCCGTACATTCCTGATTGGAAAACGGTGAGTTCTCCCGCTCAGATGTGGCAATCAGCTGTTTTTTCTGAACAAACGTACGACATGTTCGCAGCTACTTGTGGAGGTAAGGATAGGTTCGCCACGCAGCGGGAAGGAGCTGCTGCTTCTTGAATCAACAGTTATTTCACACTCTGAAGCAAGATATTAAGGAGAGACTTGATCTTTCAAGCACAGTGAGTGATGCGAAATTGTTTGAACTTATTGAGCATGCCATTTTCAGCCTTGCTGATGAACAGGGGTGGACATCTAGTGAGATGCAGATGGGGGTGAAGCGAATATTTGATTCTTTTCGGGGATTGGATGTTCTTCAACCGCTAATTGATGATCCATCCGTAACAGAAATTATGGTTAATGGCCATGAAAACATTTTCTTTGAAAGAAATGGAGCAGTAGAACGATACCCCTATGTTTTGGAAAGTGCTGAGAAGCTTGAAGACTTGATTCAAATGATTGTTTCTAAAGTGAATCGTATTGTGAATCAATCAACCCCAATTGTAGATGCACGTTTACACGATGGGTCAAGGGTTAATATTGTATTGCCTCCTGCCTCGTTAAGCGGACCTGCGCTAACCATCCGTAAGTTTCCGGAAAAGCCTCTTCTTATGGACGATTTAATTCATATGGGGAGCGTGTCGCGGGAAGCCGCAGATGTCCTGCGAGTGTTCGTTGAGTCAGGCTACAACATTTTTGTTGGAGGAGGTACGGGCTCTGGGAAAACGACTTTCCTCAATGCACTTAGTGCCTGGATTCCTTCACATGAACGCATCATCACCATTGAAGATTCCGCCGAGCTGCAGATTCAAAATGTGCCTAATTTAGTGCGAATGGAGACTCGCAATGCCAATACAGAAGGCAAAGGCGAGATCAGCATTAGAGATCTGATTCGATCCTCGCTGCGTATGCGTCCTAATCGAATCATCGTTGGCGAGGTACGTGGGGCGGAAGCGCTAGATATGTTGGCAGCAATGAATACCGGGCATGATGGAAGCCTTAGTTCGGGGCATTCTAACACCTCCGTAGACATGCTGAGTCGACTTGAAACAATGGTGCTTAGCAGTGCGCCGCTTCCAGTCGAGGTTATCCGTAAACAAATCGCGTCGGCGCTTGATATCATCGTTCATATTAGCCGAATACGCGATCGTTCGCGAAGAGTAACCGAAATTCATGAGGTTCTTGATGTTAAAGAGGGCGAGGTACAGCTTCTTCCACTATTCTTATTTGAGGAAAGAGGAGAGACGGCTGATCGAAAAGTGATTGGTGAGCTTACGTACACAGGCAACAGACTTAATAACTTGCACAAAATTCAAATGGCTGGCAAAAAGCTTCCGGATTGGTTCAATTATGAATAAAACATCTCTAGCTCCCCAACCCTCCAACATTAATCAACTGATCGACTACAATCTTTATGAGTTGACCGCGAAAGAAAAAATGATTGCCATATTGATGCTGGCTATTCCTGCTTTTATTGTTGGCTACATTTTCTACAAAAGCTTAATCCTCGCCGCTGGCTTATCCATGATAGGGCTCACATTTCCACGTTTCCGCAAACAGCATTTAATCCAAAATCGCAAAAACAAGTTATATGTCCAGTTTAAACAAGCGCTAAGCTGTTTATCATCTTCGATGACGGTGGGGAAATCAATTGAAACGGCTTTTCGAGAGGCTTTGGAAGATCTGAAGCTGCTTTATTCTGATCCTGCCTGCTTCATTGTCATTGAATTCAGTATTATTTGTCGCAGAGTTGAAAATGGCGAACCAATTGAAGCGGCACTTAAAAACTTTGCCGATCGTAGTCATTTGGAAGATGTAAGAAGCTTCACGGATGTGTTCCTCACTTGCAAAAGATCAGGGGGAAATCTTATAGAGGTCATGAAAAGAACTGCCACTGTCATTGGCGAAAAGCTTGAGATATCCCAGGATATATCCGTCATGATTGCACAGAAACGTTTTGAATCGAGGGTTTTGCTTTTTGCCCCGATCGCTATTGTTGCCGTATTGGCTTTCACTTCCCCTGAATATATGCAGCCTCTTTATACCGGTAGTGGCCTGCTCATTATGACTGTTTGTTTACTGCTCTTGGGAGCTTGTTATTTGCTAACCCACAAAATTATGAATATTAAGGTGTAACATGTGGATCACATTTGTGTGCATGGCACAAGTTTTTGGGTTACTTTTGTTGTTTCTATGGGGGCGCAGCCGATATGCCAATGTGCTGAAAGGACAATTGTATCCATTTCGGATCAAGATGCTTTTGCCATACAGCTATTTGCTTGTAGATAAGTTTAATTTGATAGAGAAATGGCCCGATCTTACAGCTAAGATCTATCACAAGCTAATTACCTTGTATGGCAGAAGCTTTGCTGCACAAGGGACGAAATGGTTTTATGCAGAGATGATTTCCGCAAGTACTTTATGTTTAATGACGTTGACTTTCCTTTCTGTTTTGGCTGGCGGAGATGGTTCTTTGTTGAGTTTTGGCGCACTTCTCAGCGCTATCATCCCCTTGCTTATGGTCCGTGATTTGGATATCCAAATTCGCAAAAAACAGCAATTAATTATCCTTGAATTGCCGGAGGTCCTGAGCACAATCGTCCTGCTTGTGAATGCTGGCGAGACTGTCAATCAAGCGTGGATTCGCTGTGTGGAGGCTAGACCTCACAAGTCGGACACCCCACTGTACAAAGAACTGGCGCAAGCAGTTCATGAACTGCAAATGAACATTTCTTTCACCAAAGTGATGGAGGATTTCAGCAAGCGCTGCGCACTTCATGAAGTGTCGCTGTTTACTTCTACACTCCTGCTGAACTATAAACGCGGAGGTCATGATTTTGCTGTTTCTCTTCATTCTCTTTCATTGGATCTATGGCAGCGCAGGAAGTCGGTCTCACGAACCTTGGGGGAAGAAGCATCTTCCAAGCTGGTGTTCCCCATGGTACTTATTTTCGTTGTTGTCATGGTTATTGTTGCTGCACCGGCTTTACTAATGATGGAACAATAAATGAGGAGGAGTTCAACAATGGAAAGGTTAGTATCTGGCTTTAAGCACTTCTGGGAAGATGAGGAAGGTCTCGGAACACTGGAGATTTTATTGATTGTTGCTGTGCTAGTTGCTATAGCAATTATTTTCAGAAAGTGGATCGTAAGTTGGTTTCAGAAGTTGATTGGCGATGCCAATACGGATCTCAAAGACAACAGCGCAGTTGTACCCTGTGCGCCAAGTCCGACGGCCAGCTGTGCACCGTAAACCCAAACGCAATAGCTTGGCAACCAGTGAGCAGGGAAGCTTCACGCTCGAGGCTTCACTTGTATTTCCTGTTATTTTAATGTGTACGGTTACGCTGCTCTTTCTGGGCATGTATGTGTATCAGCGAGTTTTTGTTCAGCAAATGGCAAGATCCACAGCCGAGCGGCTCGCGTTTACATGGGATAACAGTCACAAAGATATCGTTACGGGCAATTTTAACCCTAGTAAAAGCGATGGTCTCTACTGGCGGCTTACTCAAGATAACATTTCGGATTTATTCGGTATGCTGACAGGCAGCGGCTCATCTCAAATTCAGCTTCCTGCCTTAGCAGCAAACGGTCAAGTTGAGCGAAAGCTTGCCAAAGCGTCAGTGTTGTTGCCTCAGGGGATAACTGGAACTGCCAAGTTTGTGAATTATGTACTGGATAGGCAGATTGAAGTGAAGCTGAATAAGTCATATATAATACCTCCATTTGTAGATAAATGGCTGCATGTAAATAAGACATCTGCTACAGGGATTTCGCATATTGTCGATCCAATTGAACTCATCCGATTAACGGATATTACAAGAACTTACTTTCAAACCATTAAAGGCAGAATTTCCCCGCAAAAAGCCAAGGAAGCCCTCATTGAGCCAGAATATGGTGATTTAGCTGGACCTGAGGTAACGATTAAGTCTGAGCGTCAAGCTGCTGCTTATTTGAAAAAGCTCGTTGGCGGCAAAGAAGTTGTATTGGAAACTGTATCGGGATTGAGCAGAACTGTTGATGCCTTGGACGCACGAGGAATTGCTCATCAAGCCTTTTATAGCATGACGGAGTTTCAACTCCGCAGAGAACAAATGCCCAAAGACATAGAACTGCTCAAGCAAGGGACACAAGTAAAAGGGATTGTATGGCATTTTTTCAAAAAGGATGCTAGTGGCAAGGAGATGCCTTCAAGCTCTTTTCGAAAGGAGTTGGAAAGCAAAGGAATTGTAGTTGTTATACACAACTAGAAAGGGGAGAGTAATTGAAGAGATTCATTCGTTCTGAAAGCGGCGCAGTTTCTGTTTATCTCATTCTAATCATTGTGCCAATTTTTTTGTTCCAAGCCGTATTAATTGATTTTGCGCGTATTAAACTGGCAGAAAAAGAAAGCGATTCGGCTGTTAAGGCCGCAGCTCGTTCTGTTATGTCAGCGTATGATCAGGAGCTTCACAAAATGGGTCTGTACGGACTGGGCATTTCACAGAATGAAAGTGAGACATTGTTCCGAGAGGTATTTACCGCCAATTTGTCAGGTCAAACAGCAGCTGGTGCTTTTCATTATATAGACACAAGGCCTGTAAATGAAAGTATTCGGGTTACTCCTGTGTATTCGTTGGCGAGTCATACCGTTTTTGAAAAACAAGTGCTGGAAGATATGAAAATCAAAGCTCCTATTGAGTACACGTTAGAAATTACGGATAAATTTCGGAAAAGTGGAACAACACCACCATTTCAGTTCGGCACACAATTCTCAAAAAATGCTGCAGAATTGGAAAGGCTTATTAATCAGCGTGAGGAAGCTCTGGATGAGGCTTGGGAAAGCGCTGAGAACCTGCATGCGCAAACACAGCAATATTACACGTATTATCTAGCACGCATCACAGAGCTGGATCAGTTAGCTGCTCAGATCGGTCTGCATACGGTTGATGAAGTAAAAAGCGAGATGAGCAGCATCAGGAGTCAAATGGAATCAATCCGTGAGTCCATATCTAATATGGATATGTCTATTGCTGCTCTCAGCCAAGCAGGTTCAGTAAGTGCAGCTGGGATACAGAACATGCTGCAAGCGAAAAGCAGATTGGCTGAGCAAGCTCAAATGCTGAATCAGAAATTAAATGAACTGGATGTCTTATTACAGTTAATTATGAAGTATGCGGCGCTGCTGGCAGCGACAAAGCTGGAGGTTCCGGCTGATGGCCAAGTAATTGTGCAATTGCAGCAGAACATTGAACCCGCTCTTCGTTTAGCCAAACAGCGGAATGACGAGCTTCGGACGAAAATAGATGGAATCCCTCGCAATGCTGGAATTGGAAATGAAAACGTAAATGAAGTGTTTCAAAATGTTTCCATGATGGGAGATGATTATTTTTATAAATATCAGACCTCTATAGCTAGCATAACTGCGCTGTTTTCTGCTTTTCAGGAAGTAATGGACTCGATATATCTTTTCACCCCCGATCAAACAAACAGAGCTAATTCAGCAAATCAAAGTTATAACACAGAAGCAGTAGGATTTTATGGCACACAAAGCTTGCTGGAGAAAACGCGAATGGACCGCAACAACGTGATTTCCACGAATAAACAAGAGCAAAAGACTAAAATTCAAGCAGTTCTTGATCAAGCTAAGCAAGCAATGGGTACGTGCACCGTGTTTAGTTCGTCAAATGGTGATAATGCGATGTATGAAAGATTGCAAGGATCAGGAAATTCATCTGCGGATGCTAAGGGCTTGTATCGAAAGTATCGAGAAGCCAACGCACAGGAAACGACAATTGGCAGTGAAATAGCCTATGATCTCGAGAAATCAGAGCCTGTGAGTTTAAAAGCGATGGGAATGCTGGAGGCATTTAATTTGGCGGCGGATTCACTCCGTGATGAATTGTATGTGAACGAATTTGCGCTAACCAAATTTAATTATCGAACTTATGGGCTGGAGCTTGATCCTAATGGGAATCCAAAGAAGTCCAGTGAGCTTGTAGATCCGGGAGCCCACGCTCTAAAGAATCAAGAAGTGGAATATTTATTGTATGGATTTTCCTCATGCGGTGCGAATATCTCATCTGCGTATGCGGAAATGTTTTCCTTCCGATTGGCGATCCGAACAGTCGAAGCACTTCTGGATCCCAAGAAAGAGCTGCTCAATGTGGGCTCGCCGCTGCTTGTTCTTTTGGCTGCAGCCGCGGAAGGAGCGCTGCTTGCGATTCAAGACATGAGCAAACTGATTAAAGGGGAAGCTGTGGAGCTGTCTGCGAAAATAACGACTTCAGTGCTTCGTTTAACGTACAAAGACTATTTGCGTGTATTCCTCATGATGCATAGCAATAATACAAAACTCATGGCTAGAATGCAGGCGCTTATTGAGCTTAACAACAGCAAGGATTTAGTGCAAGAGACGACATATTTGCAGGGATATGCTGTGAGTGAAGTGAGATTGTGGTTTATCCCACAGCTTATGAAGCTTTTGGATGGCTCGGGTTTGCTTGGCTGTAACGTACAGGGCAATTACTGCCGCTTTAGTCAAACAGCCGCTATAGCATACTAACAAAGGAGAGTGCATTAGTGGTTCGTAAATTATATAAAGAGCAGCAAGGAGGGATCGTACTGGAGGCCTCACTTGTGCTTCCTTTTTTTCTGGCATTTGTTGTCGGTTTGGTTGTTTGTATTCAGATTGCTGTTTTGGAATTAGCTCTGCAAGCAGGCGTGAGCGAAGCAACCAAAAGCATCGCAGGTCAACTGTATCCAGTGCAGCTCCTCGTACAAGAAAGCAAGTCGAGGCTTGAACAGAGCCGGCCGGCTGAGATATTGACGGCCGTAATCGAACGTGTGCAAGCTGTCAGAACACAAGTGACAAATGTTGAAAGCTTGGCCGATGAATACGCCGCTTACATTCCAGAGCCACTTTTAGAATTAATCAGATGGGAGAAAGAGAAGCGTGAGCTCAGTGAAGATAAGGGGGCGGAGGCGCTGGACGAGTTCTATGACACTCACATAAAACCGCGCATGCAAACGGTCTTTACACCGATTGTTTATGCCTTTTGTGATGAGCGAACCGTTCCAAAAGATACATTCAAGGTGACCTCGATAACCCTTCCAAGTATGGAAAACGGCGGAAACGCAATCCTGAGCATTGAAGCTCAGATTACTTATAAACTTCCTTTGCCATTTATCAGTCAGCAGATCATTCTAAAAAAGAGGGCCTATGAGCGAGCGTGGGTTGGTGCTTAAATGGGAGGGGAATTTATGATTCATGTTATCCTTTTACTGTTCGTTACGTTAGCTTTTATTACGGATATCCGTCATTCCATCATTCCCAATAAATTGACACTATGTGGAACAATTGCAGGTGTGTTTTTCCATTTTGCTTACGAAGGATGGAAGGGGCTGCTTCTTGCCTTGGTTGGAGCGGCAGTTGGATTTATTGCACTGATCTTGCTTTATTTTTTTGGAGCTTTAGGTGCTGGCGATGTGAAGCTGTTTGCAGCAATTGGCGCCATCATGGGAGTCACATTCGTTGTTCAAGCCATGCTCTATGCGATCTTGTGTGCGGGTCTTATTGGTCTTCTTTTACTCGGTATTCAGAGGCAGATGGCAGCAACTGGACACAAGCTCGCCCTATGGTTGTATGGGGCTATCGCGTGTCATGACATGAGCAGTTTGCGATCTTTGAAGCATCAAAAAAACACGAAATTTCCGTTTATGTATGCGGTTGTACCTGGCGTCGCATTGACATGGTGCTATATGTTTTTATGAGAAGAGGTGGTGGAGCCTTGACACAAGAAGTATTTGGTCTTAGGTATGAGTTTGTCTACAATCACGGCCATTATATGGCGCTTCATAAAGAGCATGGATTAGAGGCAAAAGAGTTGTCCATGCTGCAGGTTAAGATGCTTGAGGCTAATGACATCCCGAATCTGTTGCCTTTGGAAATACAGGAAATAGATTTCCGGATCAGCCTGCTTTACAACATTTCGTCCAAGCGCATGCTTGCTCATGTGGTGAAAATAGAAGGGCTTTCCAAGCTTAAATTCGCCAAAATGATGGTTGCCATCGTAAGCACTCTGGAAGCGAATAAGAACTATATGTTAAACGAAGAAGGGTATGTGCTGAAGGAGAATTTTATTTTTATGGGTGCTGAGTGGTCAGACATCTATTTGACTTACATCCCTATTGAACCGTTATCGGAAGATCAGTCCGTTACTAAATCTTTAGCCTTATTTATGGATCACATGCTGCTTGCTTTGAAAGATGAGGAAAGGAATGAAGTGAATGCGATTCTGACGGCATGCACATCCATGCATCGGCTGCAAGACTATAAAGATTTTTTCTTGCAACTAATGGATAAACAAACCGTTGTTCCAAAGGAGTTGGCAGCTCCAGTTAATCATCAATATGAATTAGAAACGGATCGAACATATTCAGATCCACCACATCCAGAACAGTTCAATAACTTGCCAAAGCCCCATCTAGCCCAGCAAGTGGACTATCAGTCGGAGCCCCAAAAATGGAATCAAAATGCACCTAATGTGCAGCAAGATGAGCAAGTAGTGAAAGCAGTGAAAGCGGATATGCAATCAACTTCCTTTACACCTCTGACGCAAAGGTCACAACTTATTGCACTTGCTGTAGTTATTTTGCTTAGTGCATTTGTATGGCAAAATTATTTTACGTATCCGTCGACAGAGACGCTGCATGTTACTGCTGGTATCACGATAATACTGGCAGATATATGGCTTGTTTTGAAATTTCTTGGTTTGCCCATGACGCCACAAGGTGGACAACATCAAACGTTCACGCCATCGGGTGAAATACAAGCCGAGAGTATAGTGAAAAGTCAATTTCCAGAGGGTGATGAGAAGCTTATAGATGTTCAAAATTACTATGACAATTTACACCAGCATACATCACTGCTTCATAATAAACTGCCTAACGCAACCGTGTTCTTAGGGAATGTAAAATTACAAGCAGCCGGGCCGCGCATCGAAGTGAAAACCGAAGATAATGTGAGAACGATATCTATCACTAACGATCATTTTACAATAGGAAGAGGAGACGCGAATATTAAAGTAGACTGTGTTCTGGAAGAAGCAGGCGTTTCTCGCATTCATACCGAGATCATAAAAAAAGAGATCAGCTACGAGATTCAAGATGCTGGTTCAACAAATGGGACCTACTTGAATGGCGAATTGCTGGTTGCTTATCAACGTTATCCGCTGAAGGACGGCGACGAAAT
Source organism: Paenibacillus ferrarius (assembly GCF_002027705.1). Taxonomy (GTDB): domain Bacteria; phylum Bacillota; class Bacilli; order Paenibacillales; family NBRC-103111; genus Paenibacillus_E; species Paenibacillus_E ferrarius. Next base: position 225,463 of record NZ_MBTG01000066.1, read on the forward strand.
TCGTATAGTCAGACAGGAAATAAGGTTTAGGCTATAAAGCGAGGGAAAAGGTGAAAAAAAGGCGAAAATGACAAGTGATGATAAAATATTGCGTCCCAAAAGGGGCGTTTTTATGCATTTCTTGCATGAATACGCTTCCTAGAACAATTTAACTACTTCCTGTCTTGCAGCGCGAGTGGTATAATAAGAAGTCGCGAATGGATGCGATTAGTTTTTAACAGACAGGGGTTTGTGTTTACGAGATGAGTCTTTTGACAATTGAAGATTTGAGCCATAGCTTCGGAGATCGGACATTATTCAAAAATGTGTCATTCCGACTGCTTGCGGGCGAACGTGTTGGTATTGTTGGAGCAAATGGCGTGGGGAAATCCACGTTGATGAATATATTGACTGGTAAGCTTTTGAAGGATACAGGAAAAGTGGAGTGGACGCCACGAGTTCATTATGGGTACTTGGATCAGCACTCGGTGCTGACGCCAGGCAAAACGATTCGTGATATTCTGCGTGATGCTTTTTTACCTTTATTTGAAGCGGAAAAAGAAATGATGGCCATTACGGAGAAAATGGGAGATGCCACGCCAGATGAGCTTGAATTGCTGTTAGAGCAAATGGGCGAAATTCAAGAGCGTTTGGACATTGGCGGCTTCTATTTGTTGGATGTTAAAATTGATGAAATGGCTAATGGTCTTGGACTTAATGCAATTGGCCTCGAGCGTGATGTTACTTCCTTGAGCGGCGGACAGCGGACGAAAGTTCTTCTGGCGAAGCTTCTTTTGGAGAAGCCGACCGTGCTTCTTTTGGATGAGCCAACGAACTATTTGGACGTAGAGCATATTGAATGGTTGAAGATGTATCTTAAGGATTACCCGTTTGCTTTTATGCTTATTTCACATGACACGGAATTTATGAATGAAGTCGTTAATGTTGTCTATCATTTGGAATTTACGAAGCTAACTCGCTACACAGCGAATTATGAGAAATTCCTTGATATGGCTGAGATGAACAAATCGCAGCATATTGATGCGTATGAAAAGCAGCAGGAGTTTATCAAAAAGCAAGAGGATTTCATTGCGCGAAACAAAGCGCGTGCTTCAACTTCTACAAGGGCTAAGAGTAGGGAGAAGCAGCTCGACAAAATTGATCGCATTGAACGTCCCGAGACGGCTATGAAACCGACTTTTGTGTTCAAAGAATCGCGTTCAAGCAGCAGAGTTGTCTTTGAGGCGCAAAAGCTGGAGATCGGCTATGATCGCGCACTATTACCAGAGATGAATGTCACGATTGAACGCGGCGAGAAGATTGCGATCGTCGGGTGCAATGGGGTTGGTAAATCAACTCTGCTCAAGACCATTTTGGGGAAAATTGAGCCATTCAACGGCAAAACATTTCTTGGCGATTATTTAAGCCCTGCTTATTTTGAGCAAGAGGTGAAAGCGCCGAATATGACACCGATTGATGATGTTTGGAATGAGTTCTCTTCCATGACGCAGAATGAGGTTAGAGGAGCGCTTGCTCGGGTAGGGCTCAAAAATGAGCACATCACGCGCGCGATGAGTAAGCTTAGCGGTGGTGAGCAAGCGAAAGTCAGACTTTGCAAATTATTGATGCGAGAAAGCAATTGGCTGCTGTTCGATGAGCCAACGAACCATTTGGACGTCGTTGCCAAAGAAGAGCTCCAGCGCGCTTTGAAAGCATACAAAGGTACTGTTTTACTCGTTTGCCATGAACCTGAATTCTATGAAGGTTGGGTAACTAGAGTTTGGGATGTTGAAGAGTGGTCAGCGAAAGTAACCAATTAATTTCACAGGGGGAAATGATTCATGTTAACTCACATTGTGTTTTTTAAGTTGAAAGACCGCAGTCCGGAAGCTGTAGAAGTAACGAAAAATGTTCTTACCAATATGGAAGGCAAAATTGATGTTCTCCGATATATTGAGGTTGGAACAGATATCCTTCATTTGGAACGTTCTTATGATATTGCGCTAATCACGAAATTTGATTCCTTAGAGGATCTGAAGGTCTATGACACACATCCGATTCATGAAGCAGTGAAGGCTCATATGAAGACAGTTCTTGATGGTACTTCGGTTTGTGTGGATTTCTTAAGCTAATCAGGTTTGAAAAACATAAGGGAACAGTGTAGTATCCTTAGAAGAGGTTAGTTGGTGATTTATGTCACTAGCATGCCTAAGTATCCTAGGCTGCACTGTTTTTTGTTTGTTTAGACAGCCATTAATTTATAGAAAAGGGATGATTCCCAAGTGAAGTCAAAACTTAATCAAGCCTATATGACGGACATTCTAGAGATGCTGCTGCGCACACCAAGTCCGACAGGTTATACGCACCACATTATGCAAAAGGTAGAGCAAGAAGTAACTAAACTCGGATATGAGCTTACATATACGAATAAAGGCTGCGGCATTGTGACCATACCGGGAACACGCGAAGACCGAGTGATCGGCATCTCTGCCCATGTGGATACACTTGGCGCGATGGTTCGTTCTATCAAAGAGAACGGTACTTTGAAAATCACTTCTTTGGGCGGATTCATGATGGGAGCCATCGAAAATGAATACGTGCAAATTCATACACGTGATGAACGTGTCTATGATGGTACTATTTTAACTTCAAGGCCTTCTGTCCACGTGTATGAGGATGCTAGAGAGTACAAACGGGATGAAGCCAACATGGAAGTGCGTATTGATGAATTGGTGAATTCCAAAAAAGAGGTTCAAGCTTTGGGCATTCGCGTTGGCGATTATATTTCGTTCGATCCGCGGGTACAAGTGAAAGCCAACGGTTTCGTAAAGTCACGTCATCTGGACGATAAAGCTAGTGTAGCGTCATTGTTCGGTTTGCTTAAGTTAATGAAAGAAGAAGGCTTGCAGCCTGTATTCACGATCAAGCTGTTCTTCTCTAATTATGAAGAAGTTGGTCATGGTTCCTCTTTCATTCCGGAAGATATTACGGATTTCATTGCGGTGGATATGGGCGCGCTTGGTGATGATTTGAGCGGCAGTGAACGCGATGTTTCGATCTGTGCGAAAGATTCCTCGGGACCTTATGATTATCAGATGACTTCGAAAATGATCGAACTTGCGGAGAAGCTGGAAATCGGCTATGCCGTTGATATTTATCCAAGATACAGCTCAGATGCAACAGCCGCGCTCAGAGGCGGACGCGATATTCGTGCGGCCTTGGTTGGTCCTGGCGTTCATGCGTCACACAGCATGGAAAGAACGCATATGGATGCAGTAGTGAATACAGCAGCTCTGCTTGCCGCCTATATCATGGAGCCGGTGGAAGCATGAATATACTAAGTGCAGTCAACATTACCAAAACATTCGGTGACAAGGTGTTGTTCGATGATATCTCGTTCACGGTGAACGAGAAGCAGCGCATCGGTCTCATTGGCGTGAACGGCACAGGCAAGTCCACGCTGCTGAAGCTGCTGGCGGGGCTGGAAACAGCGGATCGCGGCAAGCTTGTGCACGCGAACCATTTCCGCGTGGAATACTTGCCGCAGAACCCGGAGTTCGATCCGAACTCCACGGTCCTTGAGCAAGTATTTCACGGCGACACGCCGCTCATGAAGACGCTTCGCGACTATGAGCTGGCACTAGCAGAGCTGGAGCTCGACGCTTCCAGCGAGAAGAAACAATCGCGGCTGTTCGCAGCCCAGTCGCGCATGGATGAACAAGGTGCCTGGGAAGCCAGCACCTTGGCCAAAACTGTGCTGATGAAGCTAGGCATCAGCCAGTTCGACAAGCCCGTCGGCCAGCTCTCCGGCGGTCAGCGCAAGCGCGTCGCCATGGCGCGCGTGCTGATTCAGCCCGCCGACCTGCTCATCCTGGATGAGCCGACGAACCATATTGATAACGAGACCGCCATCTGGCTCGAGGAATTCCTCGGCAAGTGGCGCGGCGCGCTGCTGCTCGTTACGCATGACCGGTACTTCCTGGAGCGGGTCACGAACCGCATGCTGGAGCTGGACCGGGGCAAGATCTACAGCTACGAGGGCAACTATGAGGCGTTCCTCGAGAAGAAAGCAGAGCGGATGGAATCCGAAGCATCCAGCGAAGACAAGCGGCAGAATCTGCTGCGCCGCGAGCTTGCATGGCTCCGTCGCGGCGCGAAAGCGCGCACGACGAAGCAGAAGGCGCGGATTCAGCGCGCCGAAGACCTGCGGGACCACAAAGTGGACGGTCCCGGAGAGAAGATGGACATGGCGCTGGCCGGCAGCCGCCTAGGCAAGAAGGTGATGGAGCTGGAAGCCATCACCAAGGCATTTGAGAGCGGGAAGCCGCTGCTCAGCGGCTTCAGCTACATCGTGATGCCGCGAGATCGGCTCGGCATCATCGGTCCGAACGGCAGCGGGAAATCGACGCTGCTGAACATGCTCGCTGGGCGGATTCAGCCCGACAGCGGCACGATTGAGACCGGTACGACCGTGAAGCTGGCGTACTACACGCAAGAGAACGTCGAGATGGACGAGAAAATGCGCGTCATCGAGTACATCAAGGAAGCGGCTGAGCTTATCCGCACGTCGGATGGAGAAACGATCTCAGCTTCGCAAATGCTGGAGCGATTTTTATTCTCACCAACATTGCAATGGTCGCCGATTGGAAAGCTGTCAGGAGGAGAGCGGCGCAGACTTTATTTGCTGCGTACCTTGATGGGCGAGCCGAATGTTCTGCTGCTCGATGAGCCGACGAATGACTTGGATATTCAAACTTTGACCATACTGGAAGACTACTTGGATCAATTCCCAGGGGCTGTTATTACGGTGTCCCATGATCGCTATTTCTTGGATCGGACGGTTTCTCATTTATTCGCATTTGACGGTCAAGGCCGAATTGAACCATACATTGGCAACTACTCGGATTACTTGGAAGAGAAACGGGAAGAGGAAGAAGCTGAGCAGGCTCGCAAGGAAATGATACGCAATGCCAGCGCAGCCAAATCAGCTCCGTCTACTGCGGCGAGTTCGGCCCCAGCGGGGAATGCTTCGGGTTCGAGCCGTCCCAAGAAGCTTTCGTTCAAAGAACAAAAGGAATGGGACGAAATCGAAAATACCATTGCTTCCATAGAAGACAAAGCAGCAAGTTTGAAAAAGCAAATCGAATCGGCCGGAAGCGATTTTGACCGTGTTCGTGATTTGTATGAGCAGGAGCAGCAAACCGCGGCTGATTTGGAAGCAGCGATGGAAAGATGGACATATTTATCCGAGCTAGTCGAAGAAATCGAACGCAAATAGACAAGGTGTAAAGCTCAAAGCAGCAAGATTCCTGCTAAGGAGAGACTTTAATCTTCGATTATTGCACCCTATCTATGATATGATAGAACAAACTACTATAAAGGCAGGTATGTATTCCACATGATTAATGTTAATAACGTGACGCTTCGTTACGGCAAAAGAGCCTTGTTCGAAGACGCCAATATTAAATTCACCCCAGGCAACTGTTACGGACTTATCGGTGCCAACGGTGCAGGTAAATCCACATTTCTAAAAATTCTTTCCGGCGAAATCGAGCCTAACACAGGGGAAGTCAGCATCACTCCAGGCGAGAGAATGGCGGTATTGAAACAAAATCATTACGAGTTTGATGAAATCGAAGTTTTGAAAACGGTCGTTATGGGTCATTCTCGTTTATTTAAAATCATGGAAGAGAAGGATGCGCTTTACGCGAAAGCGGATTTCTCTGAAGAAGATGGCATGAGAGCCGCTGAACTTGAAGGCGAATTTCAGGATTTAGACGGCTGGCAGGCAGAATCCGATGCTGCTGAGCTTCTTATCGGTCTTGGCATTCCTACAAGCCTTCATGATACGAAAATGAAAGACGTTGACGGCAACGAAAAAGTGCGTGTCCTCTTGGCGCAAGCTTTGTTCGGCAATCCGAATATTTTGCTGCTCGATGAGCCTACCAACCATTTGAACTTGGAATCGATTCGTTGGCTGGAGCACTTCTTATCCCGCTTCGAAGGCACCGTTATCGTCGTATCCCATGATCGTCACTTCCTGAACCAAGTATGTACGCATATCGCGGATATTGATTTTGGCAAAATTCAAATGTACGTCGGCAACTATGACTGGTGGTACGAATCCAGCCAATTGGCGCTGCGCCTAACTAGAGATGCGAACAAGAAAACGGAAGAGAAACGTAAGGAGCTGGAAGCGTTTATTGCGCGCTTTAGTGCCAATGCCTCCAAATCCAAACAAGCGACTTCCCGTAAAAAGCAACTCGAGAAGCTTACGCTTGAAGATATTCGTCCTTCCAGCCGTAAATATCCGTTCATTCACTTCAAAGGTGAGCGTGAAGCCGGCAAACAACTGCTTGCTGTGGAGAGCTTGTCCAAAACAATTGACGGCGTTAAAGTATTGAATAATGTGACGTTCACACTCAATAAAGGGGATAAAGTCGCGTTTGTAGGCCCAGACGGCATCGCCAAAACGACACTGTTCAAAATCCTGATGGGTGAAATGGAAGCAGATGAAGGCACATTCACATGGGGTGTTACGACTTCCCAAGCCTATTTCCCCAAAGACAGCCAGGATTACTTCAACTCTGATTTGAACTTGGTAGATTGGCTGCGTCAATATTCCAAGGATCCAGACGAATCATTCCTTCGCGGATTCTTAGGTCGTATGTTATTCTCAGGGGAAGAAGCTTTGAAGAAAGCGAATGTTCTTTCCGGGGGAGAAAAAGTGCGTTGTATGTTCTCTAAAATGATGCTGAGCGGCGCTAATGTGCTTATCCTTGATGAGCCTACGAACCACTTGGACTTGGAGTCCATCACAGCACTTAATAACGGACTTGTTGATTTCGATGGAACGATGCTGTTCGTATCTCATGACCATCAGTTCATTCAAACGATTGCTACCCGTGTTATGGAAATCACACCAAAAGGTCTTATCGACAAAATGCTTACGTATGATGAGTATCTGGAAAGTGAAGATGTGAAGAAACAACGCGAAACGCATTACGCGTAAGCATCCAATAAAAAAGCGCCCTGATGTTTGACTCTCAGGGCGCTTTTGCCGCATGCAAAGCGTGAACTAGCTGCCGCCTGTACGACGACGTTGATTGTTGACTTTTTTGGTCATTTGGCTTTTAGCGCTTTGATTGGCATTTCCAGCAGCTTTCGGGTTGGCTTTAGCCTCAGCTTGTTCGGCTTTTTTTTGGGCGAGTTTTTGTTTGATAGCATCAGCTAAACTGACTTTTCTGGGGCCTTTTTGTTCTTCTTGTTGATCTTGTGGCTTGTCTGACATAGGAACACCTTCTTTACGTGGTATGACCTAAGTATAATCGAATCAGTGAAAAGATGAAAGAAGGTGTCCCGGATGTTTGATCCAACAATCTATGACAATATCAAAGTCGTGTTGGAAGGAGCCGTTTATGATCTGGATTTAGAGGGTCATATCTTAATTACGCGACGGGAAGATCAAGTGGATCTATCTTCGATGTCGCGCACGTTTGCCATCGAGTTTACAAGGAAGATTGATAAGCCAAGCAAGGCCGAGATTAACCTGCATGTTCATTTGAGTGATTTGGCCGCAGAGATTTTGGAGAATCCGACAGCCAAGCCAGGGTGCACCTTAACCATTAAGTTGTTCACCAAGGTAAAGGATCCGGAGCGGGATTGCAAACGGATTGCCGAAGAGCTGGGCTTGATTTGGGAACATCGCCCGCAAATTACACAGTCTCTTTCGTATACGTATGGCACAAGTCCGATTATTTATCGTAATCAAATTACTTTATCCTTTGGACGCAAAGTAGATGAAAGTCATCTGGATGATTTTCCGGATCTCATTGGATATGCTGCGGACAGCCTCGCTTGGCTGGATGAAAGAGGGACATAGAACGATGCAGGAATTGACTCAGCAGGAGCTTATAGACCGGGTTAACCACAACGAAGAAGGGTCTTTTGCTGTATTTCTGTTTACACCCTTCTGCGGGACATGCAAAATAACAGAACGGATGCTGGAAATTATTAGGACAATGCAGCCAGATTTGCCTCTCGTTAAAAGCAATATCAATTTTCTTCCACAACTTAGCCGCGAGTGGCAAATTACAAGTGTTCCATGTATAGTCATGTTAGAAGCAGGGAAAGAGAATACATTTATGTATCGTATGCAATCTGTAGATGAGCTGTACCGCAGACTTTTGCCGCTTATAAATAACTAACGGATCAAAGAAAGGAATGGTTTGAAATGAGTTTTCAAATTGGAGATCGTGTAACAGCTGAGTATAAAACAGGGGTATATTACGGTGAAGTTGTGGAAATGTCAACGACAATGAAAGCAGCAGTTCGCATTTTGGCTGTGAAGGAACATCCGACACAAGGAGATCTGCATAATCCAATGGATTCTAGTGTGGCTTTCTTTCATCAACGCCGGGCGTTGTCGAATCAAGAGATTGCTTTGATGCCTATTTCAACGATACGTCTTTACTCAGGGGTCGTTCCCGAGTATCAAGATTCTCTGAAGAGAGCGTTATCGGCGCAAATAAGTAAGTTGTCAGATATGGAAGCATGGGCCAGACGCTCTCTGCAGGAGCTTGATCAATTGCAGCAGGAGTATTTTCCTCAATCGAATTAAGAAACTTCCAAATACAACTTGGTACCATCGTTATATTTGAAAATGGCGACATCCCCAATGATCTCAATCATCGAGATCATTTTTAATTTCTTGCGGAATTCAAAATGAAGTTCAAATTCCTTAAGTTTACTTGATAGCAGCTCCATATGTGAATGGCGTTGTGTGAAATTAAGAACAGGGATGGATTTGTTTTTGAATCGAATGTTAATTGCTTGCATGTTGAGTCCTCCTTCACGTTTTCCATCAGGAAAACTGACCTTGTAAATGACATCCTTACGTTCATATTACCCTTTTAGGATACATTTCAAATGTTAGATTAGTTTGTGACAAACTATTAAAAAAGTTTTAGCAACTTATTATATGTAAAGAACTGCCCAAAGTGGGCTAGTTCCATAAATATTAATTACATGATTTACACGGTTGCGAGGAAAGTTAACCCCATTTATAATAAGTAAGATTGTATGTAAACAAGCTCGGGAGGTAACGAAATGACGACAGGAAAACCAACTCGCATAGGTATTATTGGTTCTGGGAATATAGGCAATGTGCATATGGAAGTATTGAAACAAGTGCCTGAAGCACAAATTACGGCGGTAACGGACGCCTATTTGCCATTAGCGGAAGCGCGGGCCAAAGAGCATGACATCGAGCGTGTGTATGACAGCACGGAGAAATTGTTGGCAGACCCGTCGATTGATGCCGTTGTTATTGCGGTGTCCAATGAGTGGCATGCCCCTATCGCTGTACAAGCCTTGGAAGCGGGCAAGCACGTCATGCTGGAGAAACCGATGGCCCTTAACTTGGCATCGGCCAAACAAATTGTGGAAGCTGAGCGTAAAGCGGGGAAAATCCTGATGATTCCTCATCAGCTGCGCTGGGACGCTCTCTCCATGGCTGTTAAACAGCAGGCGGAGAAAGGTGCGCTAGGCCATATTTATCATGCGAAAGCAGGTTGGTTAAGACGCAAAGGGATTCCTGGCTGGGGAACTTGGTTTACGCAAATGGATAAATCCGGTGGCGGGCCGTTGATTGATCTTGGCGTGCATATGTTGGATTTGTCCCTCTACTTGATGGGAAATCCGAAGCCGGTTTCGGTTTATGGGGCAACGTATGCCGAATTCGGTCCACGCAAAAAAGGGATTGGCTCCTGGGGAGCTCCGAACTGGGCAGGTCACTATGATGTTGAAGACTTAGCCACAGCGTTGATCAAATTGGATAACGGCGCTACATTGTCACTGGATGTTAGCTGGGCAGCGTTGATCGAAACGGACAGTCAGCCTTATGTGCAGCTTCTGGGAAGCGAAGGCGGGGCTTCGATTCGAGGAACCAAAGGGAAGCTGTTCGCCGAAATGTTTGATCGTGAAGCTGACATAGACCTCACGGTTCCTGAATTCGATGAAGGCCCGCGTGTACGGATGGCGAGACATTTCCTTTCCTGTATCGAAAGCGGCTTGCCGCCCATCACTTCTGTCATGACAGGGTATACGAATAATTTAATCCTGGATGCGATCTACCGTTCTTCGCAAACCGGCAATGAAGTGAAATTGGACTGGGACATCGAGTAGACAGGGGCTGCACAAAGTGAATTGGGAGTTATTTAGTATCATCGGAACGATTGCTTTCGCTGTGAGTGGAGCCATAGTTGCGATGGAAGAGGAATACGATATATTAGGTGTATATGTCCTTGGGCTTGTTACGGCTTTCGGCGGAGGGATTATTCGGAACTTGTTGATCGGCAAGCCGATTGTCCTTCTCTGGGAGCAAGGGTTGTATTTCCAAATTGCCCTGTTTGCCATGACACTTGTTTTCTTTATGCCTGTTCGATTCATCAAAATGTGGAAAACGTGGGAAGCTTTCTTCGATGCGATTGGGCTTGCAGCCTTCTCCATCCAAGGGGCGATTTATGCTACGAATATGGGACATCCGCTTAGCGCGATTATCGTCGCGGCGGTTTTGACGGGGATTGGCGGCGGGATGGTCCGTGATGTTCTGGCAGGCCGTAAACCATTGGTGCTCAAAGACGAGATTTATGCCGTTTGGGGCATGCTGGCTGGCGCATTGGTCGGGCTAGGCTGGATGCAGGGAACTTGGCAGCTAGCCATACTTTTTGTTTTAATTGTTACCCTAAGAATGCTTTCTGTCTTTTTCAAATGGAAGCTGCCGAAGCGTTCTTTGCGCGGTGCATTGCCCGAGGGGACACGTAGATCGGAGTTCTAACATTGATTTATCCATAGCTGGAAGGAGTGGTTCAAGTGGAAGCCTCATTATCCACCTTGCACAAGATATCTGCAGAGACCATCGAAGCGCGCATTACAGCTGTGAAGGAACTGCTTCAAACAGAGCTTGATCTGTATGAAGTGTCCAAGGACGTTGATACAGGTGAGCATTACCTGCATTATGCTTACATGCACCGGGACTTTTCCAACACGGGCGAACCGGAGTCATTTCATTATTTGCTTCCTATTGACAGCGATGATGTGCTTGGCATGATATTTGGCGAACAGGGGTATGCGTATCCCGAACATTGGCAGAAACCCTTTTTAAGGAATGGCCCGGAAGGGTTCTATATATGGTTTGACCCTGCCCATGAGCTGGAACAATCGGAAGATGAAGCCATCGCAGCAGATTTGTTGAGCAAGCTTCGCGCATTCAAAGAACATGGCAATCCAGATCCGGAAGCCGTTCGCAAACTGCTGGAAGAACTTGATCAAACTCGCAAGAAAGAAGAATAATTACGATTCCGATCAAGCAAATGAATAAGCAAGAAGCCTGCTTTGCCGTTTAACGGCGGCGGGCTTTTTTTTGTTTGGTAAAAATCAGGATAAATGTCCATATTAACGATAATGTCATCTGCAAGAAGGAGAGAGGGGGGATGTGGAATCATGCCGGCAGCTTCTTATCAATTTGCTAATCTTGATGCACGAGAAGATCTTTTAGAAGATCTGCGCAGCCTGGAGTCACGAATGAAGGATGAATTAGGTATGGATGTGGCTTTGATTGCGTATAGCCAAGATGATGTTGAAACGAATAAGGATTAATGTTGTCTAGAAAGAGGGGTTCACATGAAAAAAACGATGTCCAAAATCGTCATATCCGCTATGCTCGTTGTCATGGTGACGGGTTGTGGCTCGGCCGGTTCGCATAATCAGGCTGGTGCAAGCTCATCCAATCCGCATGCGGGGAGTTGGGACACAAGCCTTAGAAACAATGAGAATGCGTCCCTCGGAGCTAAAAGTGTCAACAAGTCTCCGCAGCCTACGGCGATGGTAGCTACCCTTGATAACATAAAAGCGCATAATAACACGCATCTCACCTTAAACAGGGATTTGGCAGATCAAGTGATTCAAGCAGCGCATTTGGGATCAACGGCAGTAGCGCTTACGGATCATAATATTTATGTTGCGGTAGATATGGGCGGAATGCAGGCAATGGGAGCTAATGATGAGATCAAGATGCTTAGCAAGACCAATGATCCTGAAAATGGAGCAGGTTTATTTGGCTCAGGGGTTGGTGCTCAATTAGATTGGCTCTCTGCCAAGCCGCTTCCTGCGGAAAGCGCGAATGCGATCAGGCATCTGCTCACGCGCATTTATCCGGATGCGAATATTTTCATCTCAACCAACCCGCATTTCGTCAACCGGATGATGTACTATGATGGCCAGCAGCGAAACAACAAAAGAATGGATACTTTCTTGAATGAATTTAATACTATGATTCAGTATACCTTCCCGACTTACTCAACGGGGCAAAAGCAAGTGCTGCCGTAAAACGCAAGGATTTGAATCATAACAAGAGAATTTCCCTCAGCTTATTGCTGAGGGTTTTAGCTATCTGTCCATTATGTGGAGAATCCATGGCATTCTAGGCACATTCCGTTATTGACGAGCCTTGGCTGCCTTGAAGAGCTTGACAACCAAAGCTTTCCTGATAAATAGTAAGAGAACGAAGGAATCAGGAAAGGACTGCTTAGATGATGATGACAGCGGGTTTGCCCGAAGAAATTGTAATGAAGTTGGCACAAAATAAACAAGAGAGGCAATCCAGGCGAAATGACGAGGATCGTGAGCTCATTGGCTCAGCTGCTTTTGAGTCACCCCATGAAGAAATCCTTGCGGATACGATCATTGCGCTCTATTTGAACAAAAATGTACTGCTGAAAGGACCAACAGGCTCTGGAAAAACGAAGCTGGCTGAGCACGTATCGGCTTTATTCGATCAACCGATGCATGCGGTGAATTGTTCGACAGATTTGGATGCGGAAGCTTTGCTTGGCTTCAAGACGCTTGCCCATGATGAACAGGGAAATTCGCAGATTGTGTTCATTCCAGGCCCGATTATGAAAGCAATGACGAAAGGGCACTTTCTGTATATTGATGAAATTAATATGGCTAAACCGGAAACCTTATCATTAATCAACGGTGTCCTGGATTATCGGAGGTCGATCACCAATCCGTTCACGGGAGAAGTCGTCACAGCACATCCTGATTTTAAAGTTGTAGCGGCGATAAATGAAGGTTATATGGGGACGGTTCCACTGAACGAAGCTTTGAAAAATCGCTTTGTCACTATTGATGTTCCTTATTTGCAAGGCGAGACGTTATTGAAGCTGCTTAAAAGCAAATCGGTTTTGCAGGATGACAAGCTGCTGCGAACTTTTGTGCAGTTATCAGCGGATTTGCTGACGCTTATTGAAATGGGGCAGCTGCCGGACGAAGCAGGCTCGATTCGTGCTCTATTGGATGCTTGTGATCTAACCGCATATATTCCTCCTTTGCGAGCAGTAGCGCGAGCTATCGCTGATAAATTGGAGGATGAAAGGGAACGTGCAGCCGTCTTGAATGCGGCGGATACGTTGTTCTAAGCCTATGTTCGTTGGAAAGCTAAGCTTGCTGGACGATAAAATAGACGCCATGCTGCAGATGCAGCTTGTGGATTTGGGCCGCATGTTTACCAAGCGCAAAGAGTTGGAGGTCGAAGCTGCTTTTCATGCGGATTATGAAGAAGCTGCGGCACGAATTAAAGTGAGCCAATTCTGGTGGGACTACCCGCCTATTGATAAAGCAGCGGGGATGAAAAGCGATGTGTACCTGCGCGGAATTGGCAGCGCTTGGTTTACTGGCGCCGAAGCCGTGAGCGCTTATTTGGGGTATTGCCGGGATGCGCCATTGCCCAAACTGGCCAACAGCCTGTTTGCCTTGTGCGAAGATATGCGCCTGGAACGCATTTGCCGAACGCGGCGTCCTGGGACTGCCCGGGTTTTCGCTCATCGGCACCGCCTTTTAGGCGCTTATTTTCAGCATAAGCTGAGGTCTCATTTGAATAAGAAAGACCTTGCTGATGCTGTAATTTTAGTGATTTATGGCTGGTTTACGGGGATGGACTGGAAGAACACAGAGTCTGGTGAGGTCGTAGAGAGGTTATCTAATCTGTTCCCCGTGCTTGAGCAAATCGAGGAAGCTGAACATACGGCGGAAGTTGCTGCCTGTTGTCAAGACATCATGGATTCGCTGACAGCTTGGATCAAGCGGGATGCAGAAGCAGCCTACTTCTGGATGCAGCATGGGGGCGGCGTAGATGAGCCGCTGCCAGCGGGGTACAAGGGCGAGCTGAAGCGAGCGAAGCGGCTCGCCAATGAGGATGTGCTCCCCGAGCAAGAGGGGGAGCGTCAATTACCGGGGCAGGAGCGTCTGCCGACGTGGCACCGCGAGAGCAGCGACCGCAGCCCAGGGCTGCTGCGGTTCGAGCTGGAGCGCGGCTCCCGCACAGCCGCGCAAGGGTCTGCGCCCCGCGAGGGCGATGCGGCCGATCAGGCGCTCGCCATCGTTCAGGGGCGCTCGCAGCGCGCCAAGCGCACCGGCGCCGCCTCCGGCCGGCGCGAGGGCCTTGCCGTGCCCGCTGCCGCGGGGCACGAGGAGGGCGCTGTCGCCGCGTATGCGACGGCGACCTGGCTTGCGCCTGTGCGTCCCACTGCTGCGCAGCAGGACGCTTACAGGCGCCTCGGCGAGCGCGCAGCGCCGCTCGCGAAGCCTTTGCAGCGGGCCATCCGGCGCACGCTGGAGCAGAAGCGGATCGCCCCGCGCGGCGATCGCTTGTTTGGCCGGCTCGACAAGCGGCTGACGCGAGCCTTCACGCAAGAGATGCCGCGGCTCTTCTATAAGAAGCGCGCGCCGGTGCCTGAGCTCGACGCGGCATTCTCGCTGCTCGTCGACTGCTCAGCGTCCATGTATGACAAAATGGACGAAACCAAGCTAGGTCTCGTGTTGTTTCACGAGACCCTGCAAGCCCTGCGGATCCCTCATGAAATGGTGGGCTTCTGGGAGGACGCGGATCGTGTTACCGAGAAGGAGGCGCCGAACCTGTTCCAGGTTGCCGTTGACTTCTCCTCCTCGCTCGCATCAGGCAGCGGAGCGGCTCTCATGCAGTTGGAGCCGCAGCAGGACAATCGGGACGGCTTCGCTATTCGTCAGATGACCGCTCGGCTGCTGCGCCGCACAGAGCGGCAGCGCATCCTCATTGTGTTCTCGGATGGCGAGCCTTCGGCAGCCAATTACAATGATGTCGGCATCCTCGACACCTATGAAGCGGTTCTAAGCGCGAGAAGACTGGGGATTGAGGTGATCAGCATCTTTCTGGCGAGCGGCGTTGTGCATGAAACGCAGCGCATCATGATGCGCAATATGTATGGGCGCAGCAGCATTGTCGTTCCGCATGTCGATCAGCTGCATGAGCAATTGGTGCCAATTTTGCGTAAACTTCTGTTGAAATCTATCTTTTAATGTCGAAATCCATTACAATAGATCAGGGTATTTTATGAATATAAAGGGAGAATTCCCCTGTATCTAACGTAGTTTTAGTTGTCATTACATATATGCAAGCTTATACGTTTACCAAGGATGGGCTAAAGTTGAAAGGGGAAATGTTTGTCATGTACGGAGCACCATTATCGAACAAAGCCAAGAAAATCATGCTGCTGGGTTCAGGAGAGCTGGGCAAAGAAGTGGTCATCGAAGCACAGCGTCTAGGTATTGAAACCATCGCGGTAGATCGTTATGCCAATGCGCCGGCTATGCAAGTTGCGCACCGCAGCCACGTGATTAACATGCTGGATGGCGAGCAGCTAAGAGCTTTAATCGAACAAGAGCAGCCTGATTTGATCGTACCCGAAATTGAAGCGATCGCGACGCCGGTCCTTGTTGAGCTTGAGAAAGAAGGATACCGCGTTATTCCTACGGCAACGGCTTCCCGCTTAACGATGGACCGTGAGGGCATTCGCCGCCTTGCTTCCGAAACGCTTGAACTGCGCACAGCGAAGTATGCTTTTGCTAACAGTCTGGAAGAGCTGCATGCAGCTGTAGCCGAAATAGGGACACCGTGCGTAATTAAGCCAATCATGAGCTCCTCAGGAAAAGGCCAAAGCGTATGCCGCACACCGGAGAATGTGGAACAATCGTGGAACATCGCAATGGAAGGCGGTCGTGCCAAGAATGCTCGCGTGATCGTCGAGGAGTTTATTCATTTTGAATCCGAAATTACTCTGCTAACCGTTCGTTCTATTTCTGGTACTACTTACTGTGAGCCGATTGGCCACATCCAGAAAGACGGCGATTATATCGAGTCCTGGCAGCCTCATGCCATGACAGAGCAACAAATTCAAGATGCGCAGCATATGGCCAAAACGATTACGGATGCGCTTGGCGGCTTTGGACTCTACGGCGTTGAGTTATTCCTGACGAAGGAAGGCGTTTACTTCAGCGAGGTATCCCCGCGTCCACACGATACCGGCATGGTAACGATGGCGACGCAAGATTTGAGTGAATTTGCTCTTCATGCAAGAGCGATTCTGGGGCTGCCAATTACCGGTGTCCGACTCTTAACTCCTGGTGCGAGTTATACGCTGAAGGCGGATCGTGAACAAGTAAACTATACCATTAGTGGTTTAGCGGATGCTCTGTCAGTTCCAAATACGCAGGTTCGTGTGTTCGGCAAGCCGGAAACGAAAGTGGGACGCCGCATGGCGGTTGCCCTTAGCAGCGGCAGCACCGTAGAGGAAGCACGCGATCTTGCGAAGCAAGCTGCAAGCAAGCTAACCTTGCAGTACGAATAAGATCATCCCATGCAGCGTCAGGAGGAACATACTTTGGAAGCCAAACCAGCAAGACTCTCCCGAACGATTTTGACGGAAATTATTTTACCAGCCGATACGAATTACCACAACACGGTATTCGGCGGCCGGGTCATGCAATATATTGATAAAGTCGCGACGATTGCCTCCATGCGCCATTCGCGTAGAGGTGTTGTCACGGCATCAAGCGATAGCTTGGACTTCTTTGCGCCTGTTAAGCTTGGCGAAGCGATTCAGCTGGAGGCATTTGTTACTTGGACGCACCGCAGCTCCATGGAAGTGTTCGTGAAGGTCGAATCCGAGAACCTGCTGACAGGGGAGAAGAAGCGCACAGCGACTTCGTATCTCACTTTTGTTGCCCTTGATGAGCATGGGCAGCCTTGCCCGGTTCCCGCGATTATCCCTGAAACGGATGAGGAGAAGCGGCTGTTCGAAACCGCAGAAACGCGGTTTGCAGCTCGCAAGCTTCGCAAGGAAGAGCGTAATTTGAATTTATAGTACTGAATGTGTTGGAAAAGAGACGGGCAGTTCCTTAATCGGAATCTGCTCTTTTTTGCATTCATAGCAAATAGTGACCGGTTGTACTTCCGCCATCTGAATGGGTATATATTCCTAATCCATGTATCATACTAAATCAACATCGCTCAGTATTGGAGGATATGCCATGCCCGGTAAAGACGTACAGGAGCAAAGCGTTAGTGGTCTTGAAGGCTCTATAACCGATCATATGGCCAGAATCCAAAGGGAGCTTGGCGCTAGTGATGATTTAATTTTCAAAAAGTTCCAGTGCATGCAGGTATGGCCTGCCGTAACGATTTATATAGACGGAATGGTGGACTCTCAGCTGCTTCAGAATGCTATACTTCAATCGCTATTGCTCAAGCAGGAGTTTGAACGCGATATATCAGCAGAAGATGACCGATTGGAATACGTGCAGCAGTATGCGCTTATTGCAGCACATAGCAGTACTTTCAACACCTATAAGGAACTATATGATCGACTGCTTTCTGGACATGCTATTTTGCTCTTGGACAATGAGGAGAAGGGGCTATGGATTGATGTCTCAGAATTAAAGGAGCGAAATGTAGGGGAGCCCCAATCTCATACCGTAGTTCGCGGACCGATGGAAGGCTTTACTGAAAATCTTCGGACCAATACGGCCTTGATCCGCAGACGCATTCGTGATCCCCGGTTATGGATGGAAACAAGGCAAATCGGAAAGGTCACGCATACCAGCGTAGCTTTTATGTATATCAAAGGCATTGCTGATGAAGGGATTATCGAAGAACTGAGAAAAAGACTTGACCGGATAAATATTGACGGGATTCTTGAGAGCGGCTACATCGAAGAGGAGATTCAGGATGAAATCAGAACACCCTTTCCTACCGTCTACAATACAGAGCGTCCGGATACGATCGCAGCGGGCCTATTGGAAGGTAGAATAGCTATTGTGGTGGAGGGTACGCCATTTGTCCTCTTAATCCCGGCGTTGTTCGTGCAATTTTTCCAATCTGCGGATGATTATTACCAACGTGCGGATATCGGGACACTCGTTCGGCTGCTTCGCTATTTATCCTTTTTTATCGCTTTGCTTGCTCCAGCCTTGTATATAGCCATCTCGACCTTTCATCTTGAAATGCTGCCAACTAACTTGATTATCAGCATTGCCGCACAGCGCGAAGGTGTGCCTTTTCCAGCTTTCATTGAGGCACTGCTGATGGAAGTGACTTATGAAATTTTGCGGGAAGCCGGTGTCCGCATCCCCCGAACGATCGGTCAGGCTGTTTCAATCGTCGGGACACTCGTCATTGGTCAGGCAGCCGTGGCGGCTGGTGTTGTCTCCGCCGCGATGGTTATCGTTGTATCCATCACTGCGATTTCCAGCTATGTTATCCCTGAAAACGGTCTGTCGATAACAGTTCGAATGCTGCGATTCTGCATGATGTTTCTTGCTGCTTCGTTCGGCTTGCTTGGTATTTGGCTTGGTTTAATGGCCATGGTGTTTCATTTGACGACACTGAGGTCCTTTGGCGTGTCTTATATGACTCCTTTTGGGCCTTACGTAGCGCCTGATATTAAAGACAGCATTTTCCGGATGCCCTGGAAACGGATGAAGACGCGGCCTGTCTATAATCCGACAACGGACAAGCTGACGCATCGGAACGCTAGACGACAGAAAGTTGGATGGTTGTCTGGGAGGAGAAAGTCATGATCTCCAGATGTATCAAGATCCTCCTCTCCGTCATGCTGACTATTCCGCTGGCAGGGTGTTGGGACCGTAAGGAATTAAACGAACTGGGTATAGCTGTCGCCATTGGCGTTGACTTTGCACCTAATAATCAACTGAAGGTCACAGCCCAGGTCGTATTGCCTTCCGAGATAGCTCCCAGTCAGTCCAATATGAAAGGCGGAACGAGCGTTACCGTATATGAGGTGATGGCGCCAACGCTGCTGGAGGCCATACAGAAAATGACGGAGATTAGTCCGCGCAAGGTGTATATGGGGCATATCAAGATGTTCATCTTTGGTGAATCCTATGCTCGCAAAGGCGTGGCTGAAGTGGTTGAAACAATGGTTCGCGAACCAACAGTGCGATCTGACTATTATATTGCCGTTGCGAAAGGGAGAACAGCTTCCGAAGTCTTGCAAGTTACGACACCTCTTGAGCCGATTCCTGCCAACAAAATGTTTGCCTCATTGGACGCATCTTCAGAAACATGGGCACCCACCACGAAGGTAACCATGGATGAACTGATGGATAATTTGCTGAATTGTGGTTGTCCAATACTGACAGGGATCCAAATCGTTGGAAAACCTCATGACGGTTCAGGAAATTCAGAGAAGAATAAGGAAAAAATACATCCGGATAGGCAGCTGCAGTTCACGGGATTAGGTGTTTTTAAGAAAGATCGGTTAATCGGGTGGCTTGATGAAGATGAGAGCAAAGCTTATAACTACATCAAAGATCAGGTCAAACAAACGATAGGTCATATCGATATGCCAAGTGGAGATAGAATTGGGGTTCACTTGCTGCGAAGCAAAACAGTGGTGCAAGCTTCCGTTATTCAGGGCAGCCCGGAAATTCGCGTCATGGTGACCAACGAGGGCATGTTGACAGAAGTCCAAGGCAAGAGTCAAGAGATAAGCAACCCAGAAAATCTCAGGCAGATTGAACAAACGGGCAATGAGAGGATCATCGAGCTTATGAAACACACGGTTGATTCGGTTCGGCGCAAGTTCAAGTTCGATATATTTGGCTTCGGACAACTCCTTCATGAATCAGATCCGAAGGCTTGGAAGAAGTTCGAGGGAAACTGGGATCAAACCTTTATGGATTTAACCATTCATTACTCTGTCACGACGAAAATTGGCAAGGTGGGTACTTTATTGGATACCTTTCAGAAGAAAATGAAGGAGTGAGCGGATGCTGGCCGCTAGTATAGTCCTTTGCGCAGCCGCAGCCGCAGTGATTTGGCAGCTGCCTCGACTATCCCGACAACGTCAATGGAAGGAAGCTGCCGTTTATCTCATTATGCTGGCTGCGGGTGCTTTCTTAAGCGTAGTAGCCGTTACTGTGCAGAAAACACCTAGCCCATTACTACTAATCGAAATCATTTACGGACCGATCAATCAGTTATTGAAGAACTGGTTTTCATAAAGGAGAAATATGGCTAATGGAAAAAGGAAGAATCGGAGCTAGGCAGCTGGTTGTGCTTATATTTTTGTGCGCCATTGGCGATATGTTCCAGCTATACCCATCCATTGTAGCCGCTATAGCCCGTCAGGATGCTTGGATATCAGCTTTGTTAGGCATCATCGGAGGAGTGGCTGTGACTGCGGTGTTACTGGCTGCAAGCCGAGTTGCCCCGGATTTGTCGCTGATCGAAAAATGTATGAGCGTATTTGGTTATGGGCCAGGGGTCATCCTATCCATTTGGTATCTCTTTTATTACTTGATTGTCTGTTCCTATCTGGTGCGGGAGATGGGGGACTTTATGACAACGCAAATCTTCATGTCCACACCACTCCCGATAGTTCATTTATTAATAATTTTGCTCATGCTTTGGGCTATGAAGGCTGGTCTAGAGTCTATAGGCAGAAGCAGCGAAATTGTATTGCCTTTTTTTGTAGTGGCAGCTGGAATTCTCATTGTATGCCTGCTTCCCAAATTAGAGTTCCATCATCTGAAACCTATTGGCGAGCATGGAATAATGCCTATTCTGCAAGCGAGTGCAACTGGGGTATTGTTTCCATTTGGCGAGCTGTGTGCGTTTCTAATGGTCCTTCCGTATGTCAACAGGCAGCCTCATATGGTCAAGGAGGTGCTGGCGATGTCGTTCGCGGTGGGCTTGATATTTACGATAATTACAACAGTGTCACTTTGCGTGTTGGGCTCAGACTTAACCGCCTACAGCACCTATTCGATGTACATACTGGCTCAGAAGATTAACATCGGTAATTTTTTTCAGAGAATTGAAGCGCTTATGGCTATCTCTTATCTAATTACAACCTTTTTTAAAGCAACCGTATTCTTTTACGCGTTTATCATCGGCATGGCACAGCTTTTGCGGCTCAAGCAAAAAAATGTGCTTATCTTGCCAAGTGGATTTCTGATTTTTGGCCTGGCAGTCCTCATTGCTCCCGATGTGACCTATTATCTCAAAACGCTCGTTACGCCATGGATGTTTTGGGATCTGACCAATGGGGTGGTGCTGCCGCTTATTTTGTGTGCTGTTTTTATCGCCAAGCGAAAATGGAGGAATGTCTTCACTCCGGAGAAGAAAAATGAAGGCGGTTAGATCCGGATAGCTACTGCGATAATTAAATATAGTAACAACCGTTCGCGTTTACGGTGCATGTGGAGTGTGTGGTAGTAATATATCGGGAGGATTTGTAGAGAACAAAATTAGTCTACCGCTGTCCCACAAAGTCTGCAACTGAACAGATAAAGTTCTCCACTGAGCCGACCGATCTTCAGGCATTTGTCCTGATCTTCGCTCGGCTCTTTTTCTTTCCTTTCTCCAACTTTCCCCTATTTTTCATCCAATAGTGCTTCCAATCTAAGCCCAAATCCCCGCTCTTCTCCTGCTTTTCCGCATCAAACTTTATTTGCTCATTTTTCTGTTTTTTCTCTGATTTTCAATCGGCTATTTCTCTGGCTCAGTGGCAGACTTTAGTGGTTTAGAGTAGTGAAGGGAATAAGGTGGGAGGGACTTGGAGGCCTGTGGGTGGGGAGTGGCAAACTTTAACGCATGGGGACAGGATTAATTGTCCCCAATTAGGCGTTGGCTTATTGCCAGCGCTTTTTCTATGTAAAGTATTGTTAGTTAAATTAAACATAATGTTAATTAAACTTTACATATTGTTCTTTCTATGTTACATTCTTTGTGAAGGGAGGTTATTCCATCATGTATCAATTTGGAATTATAAGTAATCAAGTTTATTTACTTCGTGCTGAGCGAAGATGGTCACAGACTGATCTCGCAAAAGAATTAGATGTAACTAGACAGACGATAGCAGCGATTGAGAACAACAAGTTTATCCCTTCGCTTGAACTTGCATTTGCTATAGCACATGTATTTGATAAGAACATTAACGAAGTTTTTAATTTTAAGCCCTACGAAGAAGATGAGGAGGAATAGCTCGGATGGATATTTTGCTCAGTGTAATCATATTGTTTGGTATGTTTTTGAATCTTATTTTATCGGTTAGAGAAGGAAAAGATGAACGATGGAAACAAATAGTATACAGACCTCTGAACTATGCGTTTACTCTATTATTTATGGGTTATACATCGGGTACTCTACTCTCAAAACATTATAATTTTGACTTAGATACATTTAAATTGTATTATGAGTACCTTTTTGCTGGTGTCTTAGTAATCTACATCGTACTTTTGGTTATCGAAAAAAGAAGACTTTCTTAATTTTAAATATTGAAGAAGGTAGTAGTTGTACCTGTAAGGACGCTTGAAATATTAGATGGTACTCAGCAAATTCATAAGAAACGAGTCGCTGCCTACTGTCGGGTGAGCACAGAGCACTTGCAGCAAAAAGAGAGTTACGAGAACCAGCTACGCCATTACACGCGATTCATCATAAGTAATCCAGATTGAGATTATGTAGATATCTACGCGGACGAGGGAATCTTCGGTACTGGAACCAAGCATCGTTCTGATTTTAATCGGATGATACAGGATGCGCGTGAGGGCAAGATCGACTTGATACTGGTCAAATCGATATCGAGATTTTCAAGGAATACGTTAGACTTGTTGAAATATGTGAGGGAAATGAGAAGTCTAGGAATAGCCGTACTATTCGAAAAAGAGAATCAATACGCTCGAGCCATTGTTGAAGATTGACGAGCAAATGGAACAATTGTAAACAGACCTCAAGGGATTAGTTAACCTAAAATTACGTGATCAAATCGAGGAGTCCGTATACGCAGAGGAGAATGCCAGAATATCTAAGGAACTGGATCAACTCCGGCAAAAGAAAGTCATAATTGAAAGGGATAACGACAACAAATCCCAAGTCACACAACGAGTAAACGAAATTATACAGGTAATGAATGCACGACAGGATTTACTTGAACAATTTGACGATGAACTATTTAACGCGCTGATAGAGAAGATAATCATTCTCTCACCAACACGTTATTTATTTACCTTGAAGAGTAGGTTGGAGATCGAAGAGTTCGAGGGGTAAACTCCAACCTTGTATGTAGAATTGAAATGATTTGACAGATGGCATGGGTCGATTCCATGCTGTTAGTCGTCAGAACTCCAAATGGTTATTTTTCAGATAAAGGTTCATTTCCCTGATCATCCCCATGCCATCCTTAACCCCTTTCAGATAAAACCATTCCTTTTCAGCCGAATGCAGATACTGAACGGCATCTTCCCACTCCAACAGAATACCGTGAGCAGTACCATCCACTTGATTTTTCAAATCCTTCAGCAATTTCGATGATTTCTGGATTAATGGGGCAATATGTTCCTGTTGTTCCACAGTGAGCGATAAATCATCAAACCTCTCGTGTGATCCCTTTAAAACCCATTCAGGCCATTCTTCCATAGTGATATCCCCTTCCCATTGTTCAAGTGTGTGTATGTTAACTCTGATGGGAAGGGATGGCAAGTTGTTTTGTAAACATTTTTTTGTAGGAATTTAATGGAAAATTTAAAGCTTGAATTATATACTAAGATGAGGGCAGTCGTGATTATTGGCTTTGAAAGAATGATTTTATTGGGTAAGTTCTAGGAGGGCGTATGGACAAATCAGTAGTCATTGAAGAATACAATAAAGATTGGGCTTTAGAATATGAGCAGGAAGAAGGAAAAATAAAGGAGTTATTAGGTAATAAAGCAATTGCTATTGAACATATTGGGAGTACGTCTGTTCAAGGATTAGGTGCTAAACCCATCATAGACTTTATGGTTGGAGTTAATGAATTGAATGAGGTTGATGAATTTATTGAACCCCTAGTGAAAATAGGGTATGAATATGTTTTTCATAAAGATTTTCCTAACAGAAGATTCTTTAGAAAAGGTCAATGGAGAGCTGGGACGCATCATTTGCATGTATATAGATGTGGAAGTGATGAATGGAACAATAATATTTTGTTTAGGGACTATTTGAGAACTCACCCTGATGTGCTTAGACAATATAATCAATTGAAGATGGACTTAGCAAAAAAATATCGTAATGATAGAACTTCGTATACAAATGCTAAGCATCCATTCATAACGAGCGTGATTGAGGAAGCTAGGAAAGAGCAAGGAAGTACATGAAAGCACGATTTTATCGACAGTCTGGAGGAAAAAGATGACAGTTGAAAAGTTGTATCTAAGGTACTTGGCAGATAAAGTCATGTATATTACATTGACGATTAATGAAAATGGGAAGTTAGATGGAATGTTCTCTCTTACGGAAATCGTTACCGTGGCAACGCCGTTTATTACTTATGTACCCAATATATCTTCAACTTCCCACCCTTTTGTTGGAAAGTTAGAAGGCAATCAACTTAATTTTACATTTACAGGTAAAGCACTTTCTCTTAATCCCGATTGGAAAGACCCATTTGATGGCGTAGTATGGGTTGGTGAGTCCCTCCAAAGTAAATTGATAATCAATGTAGGAGAGTACAATGGGGAGTATTCAGAAGGGACGCTTGAAGAATATACAACTATGCTTGATGAATTGTATACAACATTGAATATCAAATAAAAGAGAAATTTTATTGGTTGGAGGAAGTATGCAGACATTTTCAGAATTAATTGCCACTTCAGATTTTTCAAAGGTATGGCAAAAGTTTATTATCCAATATCCAAATAAAAAGGACAGGCTTGAAAAGTTTAGTATGCTATATGAAAAACTGAAATTGACTATACCTGCAGATAACAAAACTAACATGTACATTTATATCAATGTGTTCCAAGAAGATATTGATGGTGAATCGATATGTATAAATGAGTTTGATGAAGATGATGATTCACTCTTTTTTGACGTTAGTGGTAAAGACGACGAATGGACTGGCTACTCTATAGCATCAAGCAAATTTAATGAATGGCTAGGCTACTACATTGACAAGGAGTCATTAGATGCTATGTCAAATGAGAGCTTTATCGCCCATTGCCTTTGGGAAATGACGTTCTATTATGGATATGATGACACAGTGGCTAGATAAATATGGAATTTATTATGTGACAGGCGGACTTTAAATGAATATGGAACTAGGAAAGGAGCAGAATAACTTGGCATGTTATACTCTTCTGGTTGACCTATTATGGGAAGTAAGGAAACTGATAGATTCCCCAAATACTGATATTACTTGGTCAAATTATAGATCAGTAGAAGAAGTACTATCAGCATGTGATACATACATTGAAAGACTAAATGAAAATGATAAATCAGTCGTTACTGAATTAGAACTTCTTTTTGCCCCAACAGGTTCATTACAAGAGATATCCATAAGTAGTGGCTGGAGCAATGAATACATTGGATTATCAAGTCGCTTTGACGATATTGTTGGATGTAATTAAATGAGCAATATCATTGAAAGGAACAGGGTATGTTGAAATGTCCAGAGAGATATTGCTTTTTTTGGCTAGATAAAGGTACTTGTGGTTGCACTTTTGGCACTTGTTCTAGGCTTGAAGCGGATAAAGAGAATAAAGATTGGTACGAACCAAATGAACCAGAACATGACAAGAATGGACTTCATTACGACTATTTCAAAAGTAACATTCAATAAAACATGGATTTCATTTAGCTAACGGGCAGGATAGTGGAAGAATAATGAAAAAATGGAAAATACAAAGGGGATTAGATATGAATGGTTTGCTTAATCTTGGTAGCCTCGTACTTGGACTAATCGCTTGGATACTTCCTGTTGTTAATCTCATGCGATATGGAAAACATGACCATAGGCATTGGGTCACTCTTTCGATTATGAGCATCAGTGCTTGTGCAATTTCGCTATGTTTCCAGATTTTCTATAGCTATCATCTGGTAAAGAGTGAGGAGTGGTATGCTCTTATGGACACTACGGGTGCTGTGGCGTCCGTCGCAGCAGTTCTTCTCATAGTAACCATCATATTAAATGCAATTACTTTGATTATATATCGTGACAGAACAGCAAAGTAGAATGTCAAAAATAACAACGTAGTTTTTACGCTAACGGAGAACAATAGTTCAATAAAAGAGAAGTTTTATTCTTTGATTTCAGAAAAATCGTCAAAACCGAAAAAATGGTACATATATTCTTTTTAGGGAGCTGTAAAACATAATGTTTCGAAAAAAAGCTGCAAGTATGATTTTAATTTTGATTTTAGGTCTCGTTGCAGTAACCATTTATAATAACTTTCAGAGTAGAGATACAAAGGATGTAGTTATACCCCTGAGGGATCTGGGAGGAAACGAAGAGCGCATTGTTTTTAGAGATAAGCCAACAGCTATTCTTTTCTTCACTTCATGGTGTCCGTACTGTAATGAAGATGCTCCTAAAATTGTATCTATTTATGAAAAGTATAAGAATGAAATTAATTTATATGGTATTAATCTGATCAATCGAGATGATCGTGTTAAAGTGGATCAATATGTCCGAAGATATAATATTGGTTATCCCATACTACTGGATGAGGACAGTAGTTTATATAAAAAATACGGATCACCGGGGTTCCCTACCCTTGTTTTTTTTGATAAAAATGGGAAAGAAACGAAAAGGATGGTTGGTTCTACAAGCCAAAATTTAATTGATGAACAATTTAAAAGAGCGTTGACAAACTTTTGACGAAGGAATTCGTCTTTGCCAACTGCTTACTTCATCAAAAACCATTATATCCCTTTCACCGTCTCCACACATGTGGAGTGCGTGGTAAGGATATATTTTGAAGAGTAAAATAATCGGCAAGTGTTAAGCCCTTAGAAATTATGAGAGGGCTATTTCGTATTATTAGGTCAGCCAGAAAAATCTGGTTGGCCTTTTTTTAGGTTCGGTATAAGATGGCGGTAGCCGGGAGAACGAGGGCTTTTTTGGGAGAAAACCCCGGAACAAAAACTGTTCTCTCACTGCCACTCAATAACCATGTTTGAGCTGGTAGAGACCTAGATCTCGTATCACAAGCGAAGCTATGGCGTTGGAGCTATCGTGGGAATGCCGGTGTAACTTGTAAAGGAATGGTGAAATGGAACCAGTTGTAGGGTTGGATGTGTCGAAAGGAATGAGTGTTGCTCAAGCATTTACTTCGCGAAACGTAGCGGTGGGGAAATCGAAAACTATCTTGCACACGGAGGATGGTTTTGAAGAATTTGGTGAATGGCTTGGAGAACTGCGCCAGAAAACGGGAAAAGAACCGGTAGTTGTTTTAGAAGCAACAGGGCACTATCATCGAGGGCTGGTGGTTTACATGGAACGAAGTGGTTTTTGCCACATGGTCATTAATCCTCTACAATCCAAACGTGCAAAAGGCTCTCAACTACGAAAAGTAAAAACAGATGCTGCAGATGCATGGCATTTAGCAGAGATGTACTACCGTGGCGATGTTAAGCCTCATCGTAAAGGGGACGAGCAGCTATTAGAGCTCCAGCACCTCACAAGACAGCATGAGTTCATAACAGCGATGTATGTACAAGCCAAGCTAAATATGAGGGCGTTGCTTGACCAAGTGTTTCCTTCATACGAAGCTGTCTTTTATGATTTGTATTCCTCAACAGCGTTGCGCGTTTTACATCAATATTTAAGCGGTGTGACGATCACAGAGGAAACAATTCGGGAAACCGTACAAAGGTCACATAGTCAAACTTGGATCAAGGGGAAGCTGGCACAACTCCAAAGCATTGCTCCAATCAAAGGACAGAGCCCTGCACAAACAATAGCTTTACAAAGCATGCTGAGCTTGCTGATTGCATTCCAAGAGCAACTGGGGCACATGGAGCAGCAGATTGAGGAAACGGTCGTCGTGATCCCCGAAGTGGCGCTTCTTAAAACAATCCCTGGTGTTGGTGATAAATTAGCTGCCGCGTTGGTTGCTGAAATCGGAGATGCTAATCAATTTGGACATGCCAAACAGCTTGTAGCTTATGCAGGACTCGACCCTAGTGTTTTCAGTTCAGGCAAGTTCACTGCTTCAAGCAGCAAAATCACCAAACGAGGTTCCAAGCGTTTAAGGCGAGCGTTATATATAGCGGTGCAATGTGGTTTGCGCAAAGGGCAAAATGAACGAATTAAGGCCTACTATGATAAGAAAAAGAAAGAGGGCAAGCCCTACAAGGTGGCCGTGATCGCTTGCGCCAACAAGCTTCTCCATCACGTCTATGCCATCCTGACCCGAGGCGAGCCCTATCGCATGTAACCAATAAATTCCATAAACTTCCACGCCAATGGAGGTTTATTTGTCATTTCAAAAAACATTATAACAAAAATTATTTTAAGTACCAAGATAGAGATGCTTGACAAACATTAGCTGGTTTTTGTTTGCAAAAAATACAAAATCTTCACTCTTATTTACATAATTCGACAAAATGCTACATGGAAACTGAAATAACAATAGTATAAAATTGGAAAAGTACTTAATTACTTCCGAAAGGAGCCTTGTTGTTGATTAGCCATAGCATGAGAACTACAAAATTACTTAGTTAGGGGATTACCAGCGTCGGGGACTGGTAATTATATTTAAGTATTTATTATCACGAAACGTCTAATTTCCATCAGTTTGCTACGTAAGTAACTAAGATTTGTGGGAACTTTGCTAGGAAACATCGAAGTAGTAGGAGATGGGGTTTTGGAAATAGGAACTGATAATGAGCATGTGCATTCTCTGGTGTAGAATGGGTTCAACCATAGTTCGGGTAAAACGGTGAGAGAAATCTATATTGACACCCCGAAGTAGAGAGAACTCTGTGGGGCGTTGAGTTTTGTTTGGACGGATACTTCATCAATACCGTGAGCCATGTAATTAGGGAAAATAAGATACAGCGTAAACTTACTGAGAGTTCATTTAATTAGTTTTAGGTATTTAACAAGCAGACGGAGGTATTTCTTTGTGATAAAAAAAATAATTGCATGTCTTACGATTTTCCTCTTTCTTACAACTATAGTTACTTCTTTGTGCAACATATCCACTGCTGAAAGCAATCCAACATTAGGAACTCTTGAGAAGACTCCCTCTCCTGAATCAAATGAAAGTCTTCCTAATACTGACCCATTTGTAGTGGTGCCTCAGGAGATTCTTCAAAATAACTATGAGCTTTTAGAGTTAAAACAACAAGCCCTTGATTCGAATAGGATTGAATTAGCAAAACAGATTTATTCTCGTTATCACGACTTTTCGAGCGAAATTGCAAGACTGCATAATACTTTGTCTTTTAGCGGACAACCAAGTACAAGAATTTCTACAGAATCGGTCCATGGTGACTCAATAAATCAGTTACAAGAAAAAAACCATTTTGAAAGCATACATGCTAAATATCAAGAAAGCATTAAAGAGTTTAAATCTCAACTTCCTTTAAAAGTAGAGCCGAAATTTATTAGTAGCAGAGAATTATTTTTAAATAAACCTGTCGGGATATTTGATGAAGATTTTGTTGTTTTAAGTTTTACTGCTATTAAAACAGGTGAATATAAATTTTATACAGGACGTTTTGCGGGCAATGGTGTGGTATGTGATACCATGCTTCAACTTTACAGTGATCCGGCTACTACAAATATGATTGCCCAAAATGATAACGCAAACGGAACAGTATTTTCGGAGATCCGTATTGTTCTTGAGCAAGGTCGCACATATTACTTGAAAGTTAGTGGAGATAATTTAGTAGCAGACGTTAGGGTTGAAATGCCACAAATAACTATTAATTTAAATACATCACTGGATATTGATCAACTCCCTAGTGACAACACCATTTATAGTTTTACACCATCAACCTATGGAACTTTTAAGATTTCTACGGACTTCTACGGAGGCTCTTCTTCGAGTGGTGTTAATGATACGGCCATTTATGTATACAGCGATGATAAAAAGACTAATGAATTGGCTTTTAATGACGATGATAACTCTCGCAAGTTCTCCTCTGCAACTCTCAATATGATCGCTGGTAAAACCTATTATATTAGGGTTGCTGAATTCACTGGTGGAAAAGTACATGCAAGGCTTACAGTATCTCAAATCGAGACGAATTTAGTGAGTCTGTCAACTGGATCTGTTCTAAATATTAGAAATACCACTTTTTTTAGTTTTACCCCATCTGTTACGAGAGAATATACATTTACGGAAATGACTACTAGTACGAACATAGCAGCTCCTGTGACTGATATTTACAAAGATGCTAATTCTATTTCTGGTAGTTCTGGGAAGAGCCAGTTTGTGATGTCCCTGGTAGCTGGCACAACATACACGATTGTAATGTATGATGCCTCACTACGTAATTTTGATGTGAATTTTTCAATTAGTTTAGCAGATAATCAGCCACCGACTGCACCAAGTGAACTTATAGTTAGCGAAATAAAAAATAACTCCATTACACTATCATGGACGCCATCAACAGATAATGTAGGTGTAGTTAGATACAATATCTATATTAGATCGACGTACATTGGTAGTGTGTCTGGAAGTACGACAACTTACACGGTGAATGGTCAAGCAAATACTACATATAGTTTCACGGTAAGGGCGATGGATGATATCGGTAATGAATCTGCGGCGAGCAATGAGGTGAGTGTGATCATTGATACACAAGCTCCCACAGTTCCAAGTGTCTTGGTAAGTGGAATAACGAGTAGCACTGTCACTCTCAGATGGACTGCCTCGACAGATAACGTTGAACTAATCGGTTACGACATATACAATGGTACGGCATTAATCGGAAGTGTAAACGGTAGCACAACAACTTATACGGCGAAAGGTCTTGCAGCAAATACCTTATACAGCTTCACGATTAAAGCGAAGGATGCGGCAGGGAATATATCTGCGGCAAGCAACTCGATAAGTATATTGCTAAATGGAAAATTAACATATAATTATGATTCTCGAGGTAGATTGACCTCAATCAGCATCACATCAACAGGACAAGTCGTGAAATCTTTTTCATACGATAACAATGGTAATCTAAAGACAGTTACAAAAGGCACGCCATAGTGGAAACTGTTTTGCAGACAGTATGACTTTCCACATCCACAGGACGTATATCCCGTTTTATTCAAGATTTATAGGAGGAACTCATGCAAAAAAGAATCTTATCATTTCTACTCATCATCACTATACTCTTCTCTCTTATTTCGCCAACATTCGCAGAGGCGCAAGATGCATCCAAGCCAAGCTCTAACGGCAACAATACCACCGCAGGCTCCTACATTATCAAATTCAAAGATGCTGAAAAAGGCAAACAAGCGTTAAAGAAAAACAAAAGAACGAAACGTAGCGTACCATCCTTTAGTAACGACGAGGAGGGAAAAACATCGAAGAACTATAAACATCTCACTTCGCTTGTCACGACAGACCTGTCTGCTTCTGAAGTAGATGAGTTAAAACTTGACTCCAACGTAACATACATTGAAAAAGACAGTGTCGTTAAGAAGGCTGGCGATACGGTAAACGGCAATGTGTATCAAATTCATGTTCCAGAAGTGCATGACCAAGGCATTTATGGGGATGGCGTAAAAGTGGCTGTCTTAGACACAGGTATTAACACTCATTCTCCCGAACTCCGTGTATCTGGAGGAGCTTCGTTTGTACCCAATGATGCCTCACTAGACGATACCAATGGTCACGGTACGTTTGTAGCAGGAATTCTAGCGGCATTAAAAGATAATCAAGGTTTAGTTGGCGTTGCTCCAAATGTTAGCTTGTACAATGTAAAAGTGTTAGATTCAAGCGGGGAAGGCACATACAGCCAAGTTATTCAAGGGATTGATTGGGCAATTGACAATCACGTTGATATGGTAGTAATGAGCTTTACGGGTAGTGATTATTCAGCAGCTTTAGAAGAAGCGACTCAACTCGCATATAGCAATGGCATTCTTTTGGTCGCTGCTACAGGAAATGACGGAGTAAACACAGTCTCCTATCCAGCGAAATTCAGTTCTGTGATTGGTGTAGGTGCTGTAGATGAAAATAATCAGCTTGCATCGTTTTCTAATACAGGCGCTGAAGTGGAGTTGGTGGCTCCAGGTGTAAGTGTTAAAGGATTATCATTAGTGGATGGCAGTTACATCACGATGAGCGGTACTTCTGTTGCAGTACCTCAGGTTGCTGGAGTTGCTGCGCTAATTAAAAGTAAAGACTATTTATACACGAATAAGGAGATTCGTCAGTTTCTAGATAATAGTGCTGTTTCACTTGGAGATCCTCAGTTTTTTGGTCATGGGTTAGTTAATGCTAGCGAGGTGCTGAACATTACTGGAAATGCACCTCACACAGATAATAATGCAGGAACTGGTTCAGTTTCACAATCTGTCTACGATTCTGTATATATTGAAAAGAGAATCAATGAGTTGAATCAAAAATTTAATATTCCAATATTATTAGTCAATGAGCAGCTAAATAAAGGTTACTCAATTAATGATATTGAACAAGCACTGATCTTCAAACAACATTCCAATTGGGATTTGGGTAAGATCCTAGAAGTAATAAGACCTAGGAACTTATTTTCATCAGTACCTCAAGTGAAAGCAGCGGCGGAATCATTTATGACAGCAGTTGATGCTACAGCTGTAGGAACAGTAAATCTAAAGGCAGATAAGGCTCCTTTCACATTGGGGAGCTCAGCCGAAGTTTCGACGCTAACGGGGGCTGTAACTGTAAATGAAAGTGATCTAACATTACCGGGAAGAAATGGGCTTTCGTTTACATTATCCCGTATTTATAATAGCCAAAATTCAAACTTCTATAAACAGGATACGGAACCTGTACAGGCGGCAAGTTATCAGGTTACATTTAATAGTTATCGGTATACTCAAACTAGAAGAGGGGATATCATAACTGACAGTGTTAAAACGCCATCGGAGGATAGTAGAAATTATAGTACATATTCTGATGGCGGAAAGGCTATCACTTGGATAAACAGTCACCCAGGTCAAGTATTTGATTTTACAGATTGGGATGGACCTGCGTCCGATGGGAGCTTTACTCGTTCAGTAACTAGCATTTCCTCGACCCCAAACGCGCGCCAAACTTATTTTCAAATTAGTCCAATTGCATATTTTAGAAACACAGCCACTCAGAAAACAAAAGAAGAACTAAGATTTCCAATAGGACAGGGATGGAGTTGGAATATTCCATATGTAGAACCAGATTATATTCGATTGCCAGATGGAAGTACTCAAGGTTTTAATAAAGATGATGGGACCCTAAAGACTCATTTTGTAGATGATTATTCCTATGGCTATCCTAAGAAAACCGTAACTGTGGATAAGCTAACAGCACAACATGAGCTGCACTATAAAACTAATGGTCTTTCCTATTATTTTGAGAGCAATGGTAAGCTTATCGAGATTGAGGATACCTATGGAAATACAATTCAATTTTTTTACACAAATGACCAGCTATATGGCCAAGTGTTAAGTGAGATTAGGGATGCAATAGGTAACTCTATAAATATTAAGTATTACGATAATCAAGTTATCTTAACTCAAGGCGATAAGAAAGTGATTTATAATAAAACTAAAAGAGAGAGTACATTTTTAGACAAGCCTTGGAACAATACAACTAAGGACCTTCTAACGTCAGTTGAAAATCCTAAAGGGAACATAACGCAATATAACTATTTAACGGACAATGACAAAACATATTTTAATTTTGCAGGTAATTCAAGCGGCGGGAGCTCAGGCAGTGTAGAACACGCGTTATTACGATCTATTCAGTATCCTTCTGGTGCCCAATCTATATTTACTTATGAAAGCTCACCCGTAACAAGATATGTAGGAGCATATGCTACTACACAAGAATTTCGAGCGAAATCTAGACAAGAACAGATCGGTGATGGAAAGGTCTACAATTTAATAAATTATAATTATGTTTATGATATTGGAAGTAGCTTCTCAGATGATGAGTTTAGAAATAAAACAGCGACTTCGGTAACTGATGTGACGACAGATAAAATAACTACAAGATACACATATTTAAAGAAATATGTAAACTTTAAAAAAGTGTATGGAACCCCAGGTTGTGAAACAGGTATCCAATGGTCAACTTGCTGGCCAAGTTCTACAGATTTTCTTTTCTTCCAAACAAATGTAACAGGAACAGCAGACAATATGAAAAAAAGGACAGAACTTACCTATGACACGGATCACAATAATCCATACCCACTAAAGATAAGTAGTGACACCACCAATGTATTAACTGGCCAAATTTCAATGCCAGTTGTAGCGGAAAAGACTTACAATTCTCACGGGCAAATACTAACGGAAAAAGATACCTACGGTACTAAAACAGATTATGAATATAAGGATTTGAGTACGGTTGGTTCCTTCCTAAGCAAAGTAACGAAGAAAATAAATACTAATTTAAGTCAATACATATTTTACGACAGGAATCCCCAGGGAAGTGTTACCTGGCTGACTGTCAGAAATAACGATGATCCTAACGGAGCATTCGCTTTGAAAATTGGTTATGATTACGATTCATATGGTAACCAGACGAAGATGACGGCGACAGATAATCAAAGCACGAAAACAATTAATAAAACCTATGAACCAAGCGCTCCTTATAGTAGTGCATTTCTGACCAAGCAGGATATGCAGGTAACGGATGTAGATCAAAAGATTACAACTAATATTCAACAATTAGAGTACAATCCGACCACTGGCCAACAAACGAAATACACGGATGGTAAAGGTTATTACACCAGGTATGAGTACGATCTTCTTGACCGAGTTACAAAAGCAACATTCATGGATAACAGCAAGGTGACGCTAACGTATGATGATGCCAATAATAAAATTACAACAGAAGACGAGACAGGGATTAAGAAGATTACACAATGGAATCCTCTGGGATTGAAGGAATCCGTCCAAACTATTGGCGCAGGGACAGGAAAACAAAGCTTTCAATACGATACTTACAGCCGTTTGTGGAAATCTCTAGATGAACGTAGTAATGTGACGGAATATCAATATGATCCATGGAATCGTGTCAAGCAGGTAATCCATCCTACTGGTTCGGAATCTATCGAATACGATGATATTAATCGTACAAAAATCACTGAAGATGGAGAGAAGAATCGACTACGCGAAACGTATGATATTTTGGGAAGAACGACACAGGTAGCCCGCTGGAAAAATGGAACTTGGACACAGCTTTCGAGTGTGAAGAATTATGATAATGAGGGGCATGCACTGGAAGCAACAGATGCAGATGATACACATGTAACCAAGTATGGCTATGATCTACTCGGTAGGCTGACTTCTGTAGAGGATGCCAACAAGAATGCGACTCTATATTCATATGGTATTGCTAACAAGATAACCGAAGTGAAATACGCTGATGGCAATAAAGCACAGAAGCAATATGATGAGATGGGACGTATGATTAGAAAAATTGACTCTGCAGGACTCATTGACAAGTATTATTATGATGACAACAGCAATCTAATCAAACAAGTGGATCGTAAAGGTCAAACATTAGAATATCAATATAATACTCGTGATTTCCTGAAATATAGCATCTCACCGAATGAAACTATCAGCTATGAGTATGATACAGCGGGTAGACGATTGTGGATGCAAGATGGAACTGGAAAAACGTCATACAAGTATTTTCCATTAACAGGTCTAATGGATACGACGACGTATGCGGATGGTCGAACCATCAATTATGGTTATGGCAGTGAAGGGTTAGGAAATCGAGTTTCGATGACAGATCCATTTGGTTATAATACGGCTTACGACTTCGATAACCGAAATCGTCTGAAGGGTGTAGGAGATACGCTCAACAATTGGGAAACCAGCTATACGTATAAGAAAAATGGACTTGTCGACACTAGTGCGCAGAAAAATGGGATTATAAGCACCTACGGTTTCGATGGAGCGAACTTGACCAGCCTTGTACAAAAGAATAACGGTGGGACTAATTTAAACGTATTCGCATATAGTTACGACAATAACAGCAATCAAACCAGCAAAACTGAAAATAGTACACCTTACTCGTTTACGTATGACAAACTAAATCGGATTGACACATCAACACAATTTAATGAGCAGTATATATATGATAACCGAGGTAATCGTCAAACGTTGCAAAGCAACCAAGTGCCGAATCTAGCAGGTGTAAGTTATGAGTACGATGATCGTAACCGTCTGACGAAAGTAACCATGGATGATGGCAAAGTTGTCGCGTATAAGTATAATGGAGATGGATTGCTGTACGAGCGTACAGAGAATGGACAAACCACTCGCTATTATTACGATGGTGCTAATATGATTGCCGAGGGTATAGTAGCGGCGAATGGTACAGCATCTCTAAAAGCACGTTACATTCGTGGTAATGGACTTGTTGCTCGTGTTGATGCTAATGGTAATAAAGCGTATTATCAAATTAATGGGCATGGCGATGTTGTGGGACTAACCGATGCCAGCGGTAATACGCTAAACACGTATACCTATGACATGTGGGGTAATCCAATTACGACTCAAGAAACAGTAGCGCAGCCGTTCCGTTATAGCGGAGAGATGACGGATAGTACGACAGGATTGCAATATTTAAGGGCTAGATGGTATGACCCTAGTATGGGGCGGTTTATTAATGAAGATACGTATGAGGGGCAGATTGATAATCCACTGAGTTTGAATCTTTATACGTATGTGATGAATAATCCGTTGACGCATACTGATCCAACTGGACATTGCGGGGTTTGCGGCATGTCATCATCACTAGGTTCTGCGCTTAGCGGAGCGGCAGGGGCAGCTGGAATGGCTGGTTTAGGATCAGGTTCGGCAGGTACCCTAGACCCAGCAGCATATTATTATAGTCATAGCGATCCATACATCTTAGATAATGATCCATACATTGATCCTAAAACTTTATTGCCCCCAAGTGAATCAACAAAACAATGGATAGCTGATGAACGGGAAATGATTATTTTTCAGCAAAAGGGTCAAGAGAAACTTAATGCTACTGTCATTCAACAACCTATAATAGACAACTCGGCATATATTTTAATGAGTAGCTCAAAAATACTATACCATTACACCGATGAAGCTGGGGCAAAGGCAATTATGGAATCGGGAGTTATTATATCAAACAGGGGGAAAGTGTATTTAACTGATCAAGCGGTATCCCCTGATGATGCCAATAATGTCTTATTTGCTGGCCAAAGACCAGGCTTCATAGCAACTCATCGGATCGAAGTTGAAATTTATAATGATTACTATGATTTGTTAGACACAGAGACTCAAGACAATGAGTTAATTTTTAGAGGATCTATTCGTAACGGTAAGAACGCTAACATTACAGTAAAGGAGAATAATTAAAATGAGTGAATGGAAACTCGTTCTTGAAAATGAAGAAGAACTTATTGCTTTACATAACATTATTATGGAAGCCAAATTCAGTCCAAACCCTCAGGATAGTCGTCTTGGAGCAAGTCCTTTTACAGCAGATTTAGCAGAGCGAGGATTAGAAACTTTAATCAAAGTTCAGTCAAAAAAAAATCCAACAAAAAATGATAGTTGGTCGAAATGGTTAGAAGGAAAGAAAGAGTGGATATGGAGAAGATCCTTATCTTACTTATTAAAACACAGCCCCTTTCGTTGGGAAACTATGGAGGAAGAAACTAAATATGAGTATATAAGATGGGTGTTTAGCCCATACAAACCTTCTGAAAAAGATATAAGAGATTTTATAAAAGAGTATGAATCCTATAATGAAATTAATAGTAAGAGCATTCTGAGTAGTAACATTAGAGGGTTCGGTCAGGCGACGGATGAGATGCTTGATTGCTTGGAGGAAAGACTAGATACTACACTACCGAAAGACTATAAGCAGTTTCTAAGAAAGTATAATGGGGGAACTGTAGTAGTTCATTACTTAACTTTTTTGGTGGAAGGAATAAATGAAGTTATACCGCTTGAGGTGCTGTTTGGAATAGATGTTGAAAACAAATACAGCTTAAATTATTGGAATAGATCTAACGATGAGTTCCCACCAAATTATCTAGCGATAGGGGAAGTAGGCAATGGAGGGAAGTTGCTTTTAGGTAATGGAAACAATAAAGGAATTTTTTATTGGAATAACATGTTTAGAGAGAGTCCATTAGTTGAGGAAGGGGTCTATAAAGTTGCGGATAATTTTGATGCCTTTCTAGATGGGCTGAAAAAATTTAATAGTAACTTAGGAATTGTATAAAGACCATTCTCCCAAAGAGACGGAAGATTTTTATGAGATTGAGTTTTGAAAACGAAAAATTACTTCTTGAACTATAGACCTAATATATCGACCACAATGCGACTAACTCTCGCTTGTGGTTTTTTTATCCGCCGCTGTATCGCTAACAACACAAATAACCGCTCAGAGAGCATGAGCGGCTACAGAATTCACAAATGTAAAATATATAATTGCCACGTTATATCCTCATCAAAAAGAACCGAGAGCACATCGCTTTCGGTTCTCTTCATTATTCTTTTCTTAACGCAAAAAAACCACCATTAAGGTAAGTCAAAATTGAGTTAACACCTAAGGTATCCTTTGCAATTATTTTGGCGAATTCCAAAAGTCAAACATTTTCTTGGGTTTTGCTCTTAAACCAAAATTTAAGTGCATTGGTCATGTAATCTGAAGATATGATACTATAAATGGAGATTTCAAACACTTATAGCCAAAATGCCGAAAGGATTGAAAGGTGTTGTCTGCTACCGCTTGTCGTCATTTATTACTGCTTTTACTTTGTTTAACGTCAGGGATAGTTGACGTAATTGGTTATTTAGGTCTCGGTCACATCTTCACTGCGAATATGACCGGAAATATTGTCATGCTCGGATTAGCCATTGGTCACGTACAAGGGTTGGCTGTTCTTCGTACACTAACAGCGTTACTGGGTTTTATTATGGGGAATGCGCTCGGTGCATCCATAATACGGAAAAAGAAAGTGAATTCTCCGTGGCCTCCTACCTTGACGATTATTCTTGGCATTGAATTACTCTTGTTCATCCTCTTTAAAATAATTTCTGGTCCAACGGCCAGCGATTCTACGATTTATTTGCTTATTGCCTTATTGAGCATCGCGATGGGCATGCAAACGACAGCAGCTCGAAGTCTGGCGATTGCAGGTATTTCAACGACTGTCCTAACAAACAATCTGGCTAATGTTGTGGAGGATGTAACGGATATCCTCCGTAAGTGGCGTACTTTGGGGATTCATCCGAAACATCTCGCAATGGATTCCATATTGCGCGCCGCTGCGATTGTATTGTACGGCTTAGGTGCTGTATTAGCTGCATTTGTAGAACAACAATTCCCCTTTACAGTCATTTGGATTCCAGTTTGTATAATGGGGGGCATCATCTTGACTGCTTTGATACGTTTTCGGCCTAGTCGTTCAAATCAGAATTAATCGAACTGATTATGTCATCAAAAAAGTCCGATGCGAAGGATTCGCACCGGACTTTTTGTTTTTAATTATTTAGCTCCGCCTTCAGCTAGGATAGTTTCCCAGATTGCGCCTTTGCCATACAACTCTTTGTTTACTTTATCCCAACCGCCAAGGTATTCGATATTGAATAAACCGGCAGGTGTCGTATAGTTCTTCTCGTATTGTTTAGCGACTTCTGGAAGAACGGAGCGGAAGCCTTTATCGGCAAATACTTTTTGTGCATCAGGTGTGTACAAATAATCCAAGAAGCCTTGCGCTACTTCACGATTTCCATGCTTATCTACGTATTTATCAATAAGGGCAACAGGATTTTCAATCGAAGTTGTGTATTGTGGAATGACTTCCACATATTTTTTGCCGGATTGAATGCGAGCAACGAGCTCGTTTTCATAAGTAATGATGGCATCGCCTACGCCTTTATCGAAGGTTGTAAGGGAATCCGCACCGCTTTTGTCCAAGACTTTAATATTTTTATAAATTTTGGACAGAAGATCCTTCGCAACCGCTGGGTCTTGTTTGCCAGCTGCTTCAGAAGTTTTCAAGCCAGCTCCGTACACGGCGTTAATATCCCATTTTGCGCCACCAGATGTGCTAGGGTTAGGGATCAGTACTTCTACGCCTGGTTTTGTCAAATCAGACCAGTCTTTAATGCCTTTAGGATTTCCTTCGCGAACGCCAATTGCGGCAATGGATCCTGTGATGAAGCCTTTGTATTTATTGTTTTTCCAGTCATGTGTGATTAAGCCTTTTTCAACGATCTTTTGGATATCGCCTTCCAAGGAAAGAGGAGCAATATCAGCCTCGAAGCCTTGGATAATAGCCGTTGCTTGCGAGCCGGAAGCCACATAGGATTCTTGGAATTCTACAGTTTGACCGGTTTTCTTTTTCCAATCTTCTTTAAATTTAGGGATGATTTGATCTAAGGAGTCTTTAAGGATGGAATAAGCGCCAATCGTCAGGGTAACTTTACCGCCATCTGCTTTAGGCGTCGTGCTTGCCGCGGCTGTTGCTGTAGCTGCTGTCGTAGCGGCTGCTGATGGAGCAGGTGAACTTGCCGTTTTGGTTCCGGTGCCTGAGCCGCAAGCGGTGAGTGCGATACTTGCTGTGAATAGGGTTGCCGTGATCAAGCCAAGCGATTTGAAATTTTTCATGGTTTTTTAACTCCCCTTCTAATTTGTATAGGTTTTATATAAAAACAGGCAGCGGATCTTGTTTGGCCTGATTTTCAATGACTTTGTTTTCGGTTTTCGTGAATACGGAAATGTGATGGATGAGGATGTTCACTTCATCACCGGTTTTATAAGTTTTTTCTTTAACCGATTGGTAGGCGAATAGCTTCAGCGCGCCGGTGTCAATCTCGAGATACCAAGAATCTCCGCGGAAATGTACATGTGTGACTTTCCCTTTTTCCCCGGCTGTAGCCAAATGGCTAACGTCGTGCGGACGCACTTCGATGGACTCAGGACGAATCATGACATTCACATCAGGCAACCACTGGCCGTCTTGTTGAACTTCCTCTAAATAAGGGAAACCGATCAGCGGTGTGTAGGCTGGGACGATGTTGGATTCGCCAATGAAGGAAGCGACGAAAGAGGAAGCTGGCTTCGTATAGATTTCCCAAGGACTGCCTTGCTGTTCGATTTTCCCGCCTTGTACGAGAATGATTTCGTCAGCGACTTCAATGGCTTCATCTTGGTCATGGGTTACGAATAAGGTGGTTACTTTAAACTCATCAATGAGATTGCGCAGCCATAGTCGGAGTTCTTTGCGAATCTTGGCATCAATAGCCGCGAACGGCTCGTCGAGAAGGAGGAGCTGAGGCTCAGGGGCCAAGGCTCTGGCGAAAGCAACGCGTTGACGCTGCCCGCCAGAAAGCTGATGCGGATATTTGCGTTCGCTGCCGGAAAGTCCCATCAATTTCAGTAAAAAGGTGACTCGATCTTGAATGAAATCCTTTGGTTTTTTTAGAACCTTCAAGCCGTATGCGACATTCTCAAATACAGTCATATGCTTGAAGAGGGCGTAGCTTTGGAAGACAAAGCCGATTCCGCGCTCTTGAACGGGCAAATGGGTGGCTAATTTGCCATCAAAATAAATATCTCCTGCTGTTGGCGCTTCAAGTCCGGACAACATCCGTAGGATAGACGTTTTACCGCCGCCGCTGGGACCGATCAGACCGACAAGATGACCTTTGGTAATGCTGAAATTAACATCTTTGATGGCATGGAATTGACCGAAATGTTTATTTAAGTTTTTAACCTCGATGTGCATAGGTATGCTCCTCCTTAATGATTCCGCAAATGCTCGCTTCTTCTTTTGAGCCATTCCAGGGTTAATAAAATAGAGATGGAGATAAGTCCCAAGACGAAAGCTAAACTATTGGCCGCAACCAGCTGAAACTGCTCGGCATCTTGATAGACGAGTGTTGTCGCCGTTTGTGTTTGATTAATAATATTACCGGACACAACGAGGATGGAGCCAAACTCACCAAGCGATCTAGCGACAGTTAAAATGAGACCGTATAGAACACCCCAGCGAATGCCTGGCCATGTAATCTGAATGAATGTGCGCCATGCGCCAGCGCCTAATGTTGCGGAAGCTTCTTCGGATTGTGTGCCGATCTCTTCCAGCAAAGGAACGACTTCTCGGACCATTAATGGAAAAGTGATAAACATGGTCGCCAGCACCATACCGGGGATGGCATACACGATTTTCATGTTATGATCTTCCATGAAAGCGCCTAATGCTGTATTGGGACCAAATATTAAAATCACCATTAAACCAACAATAATTGGAGATACAGCAAACGGTAAATCGATGATGGCATTGATGATTGGTTTTAACCAGCGTGCTATCCAAGTTCCACGAACGATGGCTAAGGATACATAGACACCAACGATCGTATTTAGAATGGTGACAATGACAACGATAATAAGCGAGATTTTCAGAGCATGCAGAGCTTCAGGCCGCTTAAGAGAATCCCAAAAGGGTTGAAAGCCTTCCTCAAACGCGCCAAAGGTGATGCCAAGAAAAGGGAGTATGATCAGAAGCAAGATGACTAGAAATGAAATGGTAATTAAGAGCTTTCTCATGCCAGGCGCCCCTTTCCGCGAGTCAGTACATTAATGATCCATAGAATGAGGACCGACAATGTAAGGAGTACGATTGAAATGGCTGCTGCGCCTTCAGGATTGAAATTCTGTGTCTCGCCGTATATATAGACCGATGCAACCATTGTTTTTCCGGGCAAATTCCCGGATATCAAGGAGATGGCGCCGAATTCGGCTAAAGATCTTGAGAATGCGAGCATACTGCCTGCGATGATGCCGGGGAAAATAGCTGGGAATACAATGCGTAGGAAGGTGTAGAACTTCCCTGCGCCAAGAGTGAAGCTGGCTTGCTCTTCAGCAGGATCGAGCTGTTCCAGCAAGGGCTGAACGGTTCGAATCACGAAAGGGAATGTTACGAAGACTAGACCAATGATGATAGCTGTTTGATTGTACAGCAGCTTGATGCCAACATGATCGAGCCATACGCCTAACGGACTTGATGGTCCTAATAGGGTAAGAAACATCAACCCAGCGACTGAAGTTGGCAAGGAGAACGGGAGATCGACCATACTGTTCAAAATGCTTTTGCCGCGAAAGGTATACCTGACAAGGACATAAGCGATGATGGTACCAACAATTGCTTCAATAACAGTAGAGATAACACTCAGCTTAATCGTTAGTAAAATTGACTTCCAGGCTAGCGGACCAGTAACTTCTTTCCAAAACGGATCCCATCCTAATGAAAATCCTTTGACATAGATGGAACCTATTGGAATGAGAAGCAGTACAATCAGA
Source organism: Paenibacillus ferrarius (assembly GCF_002027705.1). Taxonomy (GTDB): domain Bacteria; phylum Bacillota; class Bacilli; order Paenibacillales; family NBRC-103111; genus Paenibacillus_E; species Paenibacillus_E ferrarius. The sequence goes on from NZ_MBTG01000066.1 coordinate 269,110, forward strand.
TAGCCAATAAGCACAGATCGAACCGTAGCTTTAAACACCTTATTTCCCACATTACACCACCTAAAAGTATTAATCATAGCGTTTTACTCGGAATAATAAATTGACTATACCAGCCGATGGTCTTATTTGTCAATACAGTAATCTTGTTTTTTATACATGACTGCCCTGATTTTTTTGAAATTGGCTATGTATAGATGAAGCGATTCATTTATCCTTGCGAGGAGATGTAGGCGGAAACCTAGATTTATGATGGAAAGTACTTTTTGGTAAAATTATCCGTTGACGTTATGAAAAAGCGGTGATAGTATAAGACTTAACTTATATCCAAGTAAACGGGTATGAATTATAAAATTAAATAAAAGAGTCGACCGGACAACTGGAGACTCCCATTCTTACGGCCTATAAAGGGGTAAGAACTGGGAGTCTTTTCGTTTTCTAACGCCACTTTACTTTATGAGAAGAAAGAGGGATCTGTATGTTAGCAAATCGCACAGCATCATTAAGCGCCAGGTTTTGGGAGCCATGGGTCATTCCGATTCTAGTGCTGCTCCTTTGGCAGATTCTTGGATTATCCGGCTGGTTGTCGGAGCGAATCTTACCAACACCATTGGAAGTTTTGAAAGCCTTGTATGGCGTGATTCAAGATGGAACGATTTTTGAATATGTAGCGGTAAGTACGAAGCGTGCGTTTCTGGGCTTTCTGATCGGAGGAAGCATTGCTTTTGTCATCGGCCTACTTAATGGAATTTTCCCGATAGCGGAGCGTTACATAGATTCTTCAGTCCAAATGGTTCGAACCATTCCGCACTTGGCGATGATACCGCTTGTGATCATGTGGTTCGGTATCGGAGAGACGTCCAAATTATTTCTTGTCTCCTTGGGCGTGGCGTTTCCGATCTATTTAAATACGTTTCACGGAATTCGTTCTGTTGACCCAGGCTTGGTAGAAATGGGCCGTGTATACGGACTCAAAGGGTTTTCATTGTTTACGAAAGTCATTCTGCCAGGAGCATTAGCCAATATCTTGCTCGGCATCCGATTCTCGCTAGGTATTATGTGGCTCAGCTTAATTGTGGCAGAAACGATTGCAGCGGATTCAGGCATCGGCTATATGGCAACACATGCCAGGGAGTTTATGCAAATGGATGTCGTTGTCCTCTGTGTCATTTTATATGCCTTATTAGGGAAATTATCTGATTTAGCAGCAAAATATTTCGAAAATCGTTGGTTGAAGTGGCATCACAATTATATTCAGAAAGCGAAATAAGGGGGAATGAGAGATGAGCGACAAATCGGGAGGCGTCCAGCTGAATATACGCAACGTCAATAAAGCATTTGGTGCAACAAATGTATTGTCAGGTATTGATTTGACCATTAAGCAAGGAGAGTTCGTGGCGATTGTAGGGCGCAGCGGCTGCGGAAAAAGTACACTGCTGCGTTTGATAGCAGGGCTCGATGAAGCTTCAAGCGGAGCGATTTTGTTGGATGCGCAGTCGATTCAAGGTATTCATGAAGATACCAGAGTATTGTTTCAGGAGCATCGACTGCTGCCGTGGAAAAAGAATATTGACAACGTCAGAATTGGCGTTAAATCAGGAGATAAAGAAATTGCCTTCCGTGCCCTGCAGCAAGTTGGCTTGGAACACAAAAAGGATGATTGGCCGTCCGTGCTCTCCGGCGGTCAAAGACAGCGGGTGGCATTAGCAAGAGCGCTGGCCGGCAATCCAAGGCTGTTGCTTCTGGATGAACCGTTAGGCGCATTGGATGCTTTGACCCGCATCGAAATGCAGCAGCTGATTGAGCAGCTGTGGCTTGAACAGCAATTCACCGTACTGTTAGTTACACATGATGTGAGCGAGGCTGTTGCACTAGCGGATCGGGTTATCGTGATCGAGGATGGGAAAATAGGGCTGGATTTGAAGATTTCACTCTCTCGTCCAAGAGAGCATGACAGCGGGTTTGCCTATTTCGAGAAGACGATATTAGACCGCTTGCTTGTGAAGAAGCCATATGAACAAGCTAGAATCTCTGCCGTAGACGCATTTTCTATTTAAAGGAAACGTTAACGTTACTAAGGAGGAAGTTAGGATGACCCAATTCGAAGTTCAATTACAAGCTGATGTACTCGTTATAGGCGGGGGGCCTTCCGGGGCATGGGCAGCAATCACCGCTGCCAAAGAAGGCGCCAAAGTTGTTTTGGTGGATAAAGGATATTGTGGAACAAGCGGGGCAACAGCACCATCGGGAACCGGCTTATGGTATGTAAATCCAACCGAGCATGAACGTGAGGAGGCCATGAAGAGCAGAGAGGCGCTTGGCGGCTATTTGGCAGATCGTGGATGGATGAAGAGAGTTTTGGATCGGACGTATGCGAACACGAATCAAATCGCAGCTTGGGGCTATCCGTTCCCTTTGGATGAAACAGGGACTTCCCATCGGAAAAGCTTGCAAGGACCTGAATATATGAAATTGATGCGTAAGCAAGTGCAAAAAGCGGGCGTGCGAATTCTAGATCATAGCCCGGCACTGGAGCTGCTTGCCGACGAGCATGGTGTTGCCGGAGCCACTGGTATAAACAACCAAACCAAAGGAGCTTGGCGAGTTGATGCAGCCTCTGTAGTTATTGCTACAGGAGGGTGTGCGTTCCTTAGCAAAGCGCTTGGAACCAATGTGTTGACGGGTGACGGCTATTTGTTAGCCGCTGAAGCGGGAGCGAATTTATCAGGGATGGAGTTCTCTACGGCTTATTCCTTAGCACCGGCATTCTCGCCCGTGACGAAATCAGCTTTCTATACATGGGCAACTTTCTATTATGAAGATGGCAGCGTTATTGAAGGGGCGGGATCGCAAAGAGGGCGTTCTGTGATTGCCAAGACACTGCTTACACAGCCTGTATATGCAAAGATTGACAAAGCGGATGAGGTTGTCAAAAAAGCGATGCGTCAAGCGCAGCCTAATTTCTTCTTATCGTTCGATCGTCTTGGGATTGATCCATTTACCCAAAAGTTCCCGGTAACTTTGCGTTTTGAAGGAACGGTAAGAGGGACTGGCGGCATTCATATCATTGACGAAACTTGTGCCACGGAAGTTGCGGGTCTCTATGCTGCAGGAGATGCTGCGACGAGGGAATTGATCTGTGGAGGCTTCACTGGAGGCGGCAGTCATAATGCGGCTTGGGCCATGTCCTCAGGGTATTTCTCAGGCGAAGCTGCCGCAAAATATGCGCAGAAGCTAGGCGTTGCAGCGGCAAATCGGAATGCCAAAGGATTATCAGAAGCAACCGGTGTTCCGAAGCAAGCGACGACCAGCTCGGATGCTGTGGATACGTATGAGGTCATTAAGGCGGTTCAGGCTGAAGTATTCCCCTATGATCGGAATTGGTTCCGCACTGGGGAAGGCATGGAGGACTCATTAGGGAGATTGGATCGTCTTTGGAACGAATTGAAGCAAGGGGTTCAAGCAAGCGATGGGAATATCGTCCGTGTTCGCGAAGCGGCAGCCATGACAGCGACAGCGAGATGGATGTTTACGAGCGGCTTGTTACGAACAGAAACCCGCGGCATGCACCGTCGGGAGGATTTTCCGAAAATCGATTTGAATCAGAAGTATCGCATTATTAGCGGTGGGTTGGATACGAGATGGGCAAAGCCATTGGTGGAACGATCGGAAGAAGCCAACATCTTAAGGGAGGCTGTTGTGTAATGATTGAACTACTAAGCAAAGACCGCTGCATAAGCTGCAATCAGTGCGTATCGGTGTGCCCGACGAATGTTTTCGAAGCCGTTGCGGGGGATATCCCCGTCATTGCCAGACAATCCGATTGCCAAAGCTGCTTTATGTGTGAACTTTATTGCCCGACGGATGCCCTTTACGTTTCGCCCGTCGCTGAACAGTCGGTTGCCGTTAGCGAAAACGAATTAGTTGAAGATGGCCTGCTCGGCAGCTACAAAGAGGATCTTGGCTGGGGCAGGGGCAGGAAATCTACAGCATCGTCGGACGGCTCCTATATTATTTTCCAACGGATGCACGCATCCCATTAATTAACAATCATTCATTCCATCTAAACATCATGCAGGGGGTCACAGACATATGACACAGAAATCATTGAAATTACTCAGTATTGCCCTTATACTAACTTTATTTAGCGCATTCATAGCCGCTTGCGGCGCTAAAACGACGAATACTTCCGCGACAGCTACGACAGCACCTACAGCTGCTGGGGCTTCGGCTGATGCTCAAATTAAACTGCCTGAAACACTGCGGATTGGCTTTATTTCGGCGAATAACAACAAAACGATTACAGGACCCGAAGGTTGGGCGCAATCCAAAGGATACTTGGAAAGCGAGCTAAAGAAATATGGTGTTAAAGAGTTCAAATATTTCACTTTTCCTAACGGACCCAACTTAAATGAGGCGATAACCGCTGGGACCTTGGATGTAGGCATCTATGGCGATACGCCAGCGATTAACGGGAAAGCAGCTGGGCTGAAAACACGCTTAATCAATTTATCGCAAGTGAATATGAATGCCTGGTTAGTCGCCAAAGCAGACGGCCCCAAAACGTTAACGGATCTGAAGGACAAAAAAGTCGCAACGTCGCAAGGCTCGTACATGAGCCGGTATTTAACCAGCTTACTCAAAGAGCAGGGATTGGACAAAAGCGTTAAAATCTTGCATCTATTGCCTGCTGATGGAGAAGCGGCTTTAGCCCGTGGTGATATTGCTGCCTATGCATACCCGACAGGGTTTGGTCCATTGCTTTTGAAAAAAGGATATGTAGCTATCGATGAAGCCGCGAAACATCCGATTCTGCAAGGCTCTAGCCTAACGGTCGTGACCGAGGACTATTTGGCCAAAAATCCGCAGTTCCCTAAACTATGGAATGACCTTCGGACAAAAGCGGTGAAAGAAATTCGCGAAAATCCAGATGCTTATTGGAAATTCTACGCGGAAGCTTCCGGTTATCCAGAAGATGTGGTCAGGGCTTCATTCAAAATCGAGCAATGGCCTATTGAAGCCGTGCCGGCAGAAGGCTTGAAGCTGATTGATGAAACCAAAAAGTTTCTCGTTGAGCAAGGCTTGGCGAAGAAAGATTTTGCCATCCAGGAGTGGTTAGTGAAATAAGGAGGAATTCGGATGAAAGAAGTCCCAATGGCCTATGTGAAAGCGAATCAAACGGGGATTGTAGTATTTGTTCTGTTGGCATTTGCGTTGCAATGGTCTTGGCTTGTCGTATTATTATGGCTCATTCAGGTGCTGGGGCTTATCGGGGGCGGGAAGTGGAACTTGTTCGTAGCGGTCGCTAAACCCTTTTTGCCACGGAACGGGAAAGAGACACAGGCAGAAGAATTAACGAAGTTTAATAATGCACTGGCTGTATTGTTCCTCTCTTTGTCTCTTATAGCATTTGCCATTGGATGGACGATTGTTGGCTATATTTTCACGGGCTTCTTATTATTAGCTGCCGGAGCAGCGCTTCTTGGCTATTGTATTGGATGTACGATCTATTATCAGTACAAACAGTTTAGACTTAGATAACTTGATTTCTCAAGAAGCAGCAGGTTCAACACGGAGAGGCTCTCACTTGTGCAGTTGCAAGTTGGGAGTCTTTTCTCATCAGGAATTATTTGCTGAAAATATGTTAAAAATAGGATTGACACCTCAAGTGGGTGGTGCTAATATGGGAATATAAATTAAATCATACTAAACTTATCGGAATTATATGTAAGATGAAAGGGAGTTAACATCATGGAGCACGCAATCACAATTAAAAGCGACGACGTCGAATTAGCCGCAACCCTGCACTACCCGACGAATCAAACAGGAACTTCCAAAGTAGACTGTCAACGTTGGCCGCTCATTATCATCTGTCATGGTTTTATAGGGAGTCGGATAGGTGTGGATCGGCTGTTTGTGAAAGCAGCTCGTGAATTTAGCTCGCAAGGATATCTGGTTCTGCGTTTCGATTACGGCGGATGTGGCGAGAGTACTGGCGACTATGGCGCTGGCGGACTGGATGCTCTGATAGATCAAACGCGAAGTGTCATTGATTATGCGCTAACGATTGATTGTGTTGATTTAAGCCGTGTGATCTTGGTTGGGCATAGCTTGGGCGGGGCAACAGCCTTATTGACAGCTGCCAAAGATAGCCGTGTCAAAACCCTTGTACTGTGGTCCGCGGTTGCGCATCCGCACAATGATATTGTGAAAATCGTAAGCAAAAGCGAATACGAGAAGCTGCCGCTGGGCGGAGCGATTGATCATCATGGATACTTACTGACGAGTCGTTTTTTTGACTCTTTATCGCAGCATCAGCCGTTTGAACAGCTGCGCAAGTTTAACGGGGACGTTCTTGTCGTTCATGGAACGGCGGACGAGACGGTTCCAGTCGATTATGCGCCTTTATATCAGAAGATGTTTTGGCTGCGAAATGAAGGACAATGCGATATTGAGCTGATTTTCCAAGCGGATCATACGTATTCCACAAGCAGTTCGACGAAAGAATTATTGGAGAAAACAGGGCACTGGCTAACTTTTCTGCAGAAACAAAAAAATGATTGGAATGATTGGACGATCTAAACGAAGCGGAGGAAATGAGATGGCAAAACCATTAGAGTTAGACGATGTTTGGGTGGACAGAATTAAACAAATGTTAAATGGGCTAGAGTATGGTTCCGTTCAAATCGTTGTTCATGATGGGAAGATCGCTCAAATTGATAAGACAGAGAGAAAACGTTTTGATGCTTCATCTCAACCGCAATCACAGCTGCAAGCTGTAAAGTCAGTTAAACAAACGAGCAAAGGCTAGGCAATGCCAAGCAATTATTTACAATTATTCGAGCAGCTCTCTTTCTTCGGAAAGGGGGCTGTTTTCATGAAAAGGTAAACGGTATACTGAAGTGGAAGTATTGGAAACTTAGAGCCAAGCTTTTGAAATGGAGGTTGGTTGTTGATGCGCAAGCAGCATTTTATATGGAAAGATGAATTGAACAGCAATCACTATGTATATGAGTGGCTGCCTGAGGAGTCAGAAACGATCAAAGCGATTGTGCAAATCGCACATGGCATGTCCGAGACGGCTGCAAGATATGAGAGATTGGCCGAAATATTAACGAATCAAGGGTATGCGGTTTATGCGAATGATCATTTGGGACATGGTCGTACCGCGGGTTCGCCTGATGCTGTTGGCAAGTTTGGCAAAGACTGCTTCATCCGGATGGCTGCCAATATGGGACAGATCACGGATCAAATTCGTCTTCGTTACCCAGCGTCCGTTCCTTTGTTTCTAATGGGACACAGCATGGGTTCTTTTTTGACACAGTATTATATGGGTTCTTATCTCCCGAAGCATCCCGCTAATGTTCAAGGCATTATTTTATCGGGCTCAAATGGCAAAGAAGGAGCCGTCCTGCACGCCGGAATAGCTGTCGCAACAGTAGAAGCGGCATTGCGGGGTGATCATCACAGGAGCAAGCTGTTGACGAATCTCTCCTTTGGAGCTTTTAATAAAAAATTTGCACCGAATCGAACGGAGTTTGATTGGTTAAGTAAAGACGGGGATGAAGTCGATAAGTATATGAATGATCCCTTTTGCGGAGTGATGTTTACCTCAGGTTACTTCCGGGATTTCTTCAAAGGTTTAAGGGCAATTCATCAATTCGATCATATGAGCAAAATTAGAAAAGATTTGCCAATTTATGTGTTCTCGGGCGATGATGACCCGGTTGGCGATCAAGGCAAAGGGGTTCGCAGACTATTGGCGATGTATCAGTCATTGGGGCTTCAACAGGTAAGCAGTAAACTGTATCCAGGCGGCAGGCATGAAATGCTGAATGAAGTGAATCGTGAAGAAGTTATGGCGGATATTGCTGAATGGCTTAATCAGCAGGTCGGCACTCGGACGTAAAGTGGAATGATGCAATTGTGCATCTTTTTTACGCTTGGAACAGCCTTAATTATGAAATTCCTGCGTTTGTGCAGGCTTTTGCGGCTATTTCTGGATGAGAGGTTGGAAAAGATGAGAATACCTGCACAATTGCAGGTATTTTCACTAATCAACCGGATAATAATCATGCGCTAAAACACTAAACATGGCTTATGGAATAGCCATTATCTCATTTCTGGACAATGACATGGCGATGAAAGGCTACACATTCCTCTGCAGCTGCAAACGAATGCCTTCGCGGTCAATTTGAATCCAATATTCTACGATGCGTTCGTTTTCGAGGCGATAAACGGCGCTTGCAATTTCAATGATTGTTTTGCCTGTAGGCGCAAAGCCGTCAACATTGCCGATATGAGTCCCCGTTTGCTTCCAGCGTACATAAACGCGGTCTTCTTGCGCAAGCAACTCCTGGATTTCGAGCTTGAAGGCGCCATAGACAGCTAGCATTTCTCTGACATGGTCGGCATAATTCGCAGGAGTGCGATGGACCGTTGTTTCTTCTTCGGATGTGATTTGATGGGCGAGCACTTGCTCGGCCATATAAAGATGTGCTGCGTCTGGCTGCAAGCCGGAACGAACGTCTTGGAAAAACTGTTGAATGATGGCTGTAGGTGATTTCGACATATTCGGCTCCTATCCGTTAGCGTGTAAATTGAGTTTACTGGATGGGAGTAGGGAATTCAAGTTTCAGATGCGCGTTAAAACACATAAAAACCCACCCTGACCGCAGGCTCTGCCTGCAATCAAGGTGGGGGAGTTGCTGTTACTTCAGCAGCTGGCGGAATTCCTCGGTCAGCAGCGGCACGACCTCGAACAGATCGCCGACGATGCCATAGTCGGCGACTTTGAAGATCGGCGCCTCGGCGTCCTTGTTGATAGCGATGATCACACGTGACGAGCTCATCCCCGCAAGGTGCTGAATGGCGCCGCTAATGCCGCACGCGATGTAGATCTCCGGCGTTACGACCTTGCCGGTCTGGCCGATTTGCATCGCGTACTCGCAGTAACCCGCGTCGCAGGCTCCGCGGGAAGCCCCGACAGCGCCGCCTAAGACGGCAGCCAGCTCTTCGAGCGGCTGGAAGCCATCGGCGCTGCGCACGCCCCGACCGCCGGAGACAACGATCTTGGCTTCTGCCAAGTCGATGGTGCCGGACGTTTTCTTCACGACCTCCCGGACGATGCTGCGCAGGGAGGGGGCGGGGTAAGCCACATCGGCAACGGCAGCTTGACGCGAAGCGTCAGGCTCGGAGGCTGCGATGTTGTTTGGTCTTATCGTGACGACCCAGGTGTCGTTCGGGTTGGTAAACGCTTTCTTTTCGACCGCCTTCCCTGCGTAAAGCGGTCGTGTGAACTGCACAGCGTCGCCGCTGCGTTCGATGGCGGTGACGTCCGAGATTTGCCCGGCGGCGAGCTTGGCCGCGACTAGCGGAGCTAGATCTCGGCCAATCGCTGTATGGCCGAAGTAGATCGCACCTGGCTGAGCAACAGCTGTTACAGCGAGCAGCGCACTAAGGTAAGCTTCGGAGCTGTAGCTGTCAAGCGCAGAAGCTTCAACAACATAGATGCTGTCTGCGCCATAAGCGGCTAATTCAGCAGCAAGGGCTTTAATGCCCGAACCGCCGATGACAACGGCGTTAATGTGATCACCCTCAGCAGCCGAGAGCTGAGCTGCGCGCAAGGCTTCAAAGGATACTTGACGCAGTTTGCCTCCTCGTGCTTCAGCAACAACAAGAAATGTTTTCGCCATGATGGCAGCCTACCTTTCTTAAATCACTTTGGATTCAGTGCGCAGCACATGCACGAGCTCGGAAACTTGCGCGGCGAGTTCGCCTTTGAGAATGCGTCCGGCTTTTCGTTCCGGCGGAAGGGTGAGCTCCGTTCGAACCGTTTTGGCCACTGCGGAAGCGGCTCCTTCAATATCGTCCAACGTTAAATGTTGGAACGGTTTTTTCTTAGCCTTCATAATGCCTGGCAGGGAAGGGTAACGCGGCTCGTTGAGACCCTGCTGCGCTGTGAACAGGGCAGGGAGCGGCAATTCGAGCACTTCAATATCGCCTTCCGCATCTCGATGAGCGAGCGCCTGACTTCCTGTGATTTCCAATTTGGTGATGGAAGCGGCATGAGGCAGCCCCAGCAAGGAAGCTAGGCGAATTGCAACTTGGCCTGCACCGTTATCGACCGAGAAATTTCCGCCAAGCAGGAGATCATAGGATTGCCCCCGCAAATAGCTGGCAAGAATTTCAGCCACCTCGAACTCGTCTCCCTGAATGCGCTCATCCGAAATTAGAACGGCTTCATCGGCCCCCATGGCTAACGCGGTTCGCAAAGCTTCAGCTGTACGTTCAGGGCCAACGGAAAGAAGAGTGACTTTGCCGCCAACGTCATCACGAATTTGGATCGCTTGTTCAACGGCATATTCATCGTAAGGATTGATCACGAATTTAGCCCCATCCTCTTGAACGATGCCGTTCTGCAGGACGATTTTCTCCTCTGTATCAAACGTTTGCTTTACGAATACAAAAATGTCCATAGTCAAGCTCCTTCCTGAATATACATGAGATACGGACCCTTAAGACTCGATGCCTTTCATGAAAAAATCAATCGTAGGGCCAACTTGAGCGGTTAAGGAATATTTTTGACCGGAAATAAGCCAAGAAGTTACGACTTCATCCATGCCGCCAAATAGGAGAAGCCGTACCAGCTTCACATCGCAATCAGGACGGAAGCTGCCATCGCGCTTGCCTCTTTCTAATATATTTTCGATGAGGATAATATATCTCTTAAGCGCAAGACCGATTTCTTGGCGAAGAGCCATGTCGCTTTGGCGCAGTTCAATTTGCGTGACATAAGCGAGATGAATATTTCCTTCCAGCTCACTGAAGTGAATTTGGCAAATTTTCGTTAAAGCTTCTCTGGCTGTCATTTGTTCTGTGAGCCCATCGTTAAACTTTTCTACAAGCTCGCCTAATTTTTCCTGAAACAGGCTGGTCAGAATATCCTCCTTCTTTTTGAAGTATAGATAAATCGTCCCATCAGCGACGCCGGCTTCCTTGGCAATTCGGGAAACTTGGGATTTGTGGAAGCCATTCTCAGCAAATACTTTCATCGCACCTTCGAGAATCGCGTAATACTTGTCTGGTTTTTTGCCACTTGTCAAGGAGATCACCTCGGTGTTAAGATACATTTATTGGTGAATGAATACTCATTCATTTTCGTAATGTCATCATAAAATACGTAGTACGCCTTGTCAACGACTTCTTCAGCTTACACAAGCAAGCAGGATAGTTTACCGGCTTACCGCACTCGTCGAAGCAACTTTCAACTCTATTCATAAGGGGAATTGGGATTTGCTTTTTTGTGATCCCTGAATGTAAGCGATTACACTTGTGAAGTGGCATCATGCGAGGGAGTGGGAGAAATAAGAGTCCCTAAAGCCTTCTAGGCGGCTGATCTGCAAAAGTAAACTTCAAGGAGGGTTCTCCATGACCGGTTCACTCATTCAGTTCCTATTCTTTTTAGCGGTTACAGGATGTGCCGTGTACTTGTTTGGCCGGGTGATTTACCATCGTTATTTGTACATTAGGCTTGGGAAGTCTGTGAATTTGAAAAAGGAAGCGAAAGCGCGTCTGAAGGCTTTTGCTATTCAGGTATTTGGCCAGACTAAGCTTCTTAAGGATAAGAAGAGCGGAATCATGCATGTGGTTATCTTCTATGGATTCATTATTTTGCAGCTGGGTGCGCTGGATCTCATTTTAAAAGGTTTAATTGGCCATGGGTTACCTATTCCTGGCTATGACTACTTCACGTTGATGCAGGAAGTGACCGTAGCGCTGATTCTGCTGGCGATGGGATACGCCACGTATCGCAGATATGTCGAGAAGCTGAAGCGCTTGAAGCGGGGATGGAAACCGAGCATCGTCATTTTCTTTATTTTTTTCCTGATGCTGTCTGTCGTGGTCAGTGAAGGTTTTGAACGGGTTCGCGAGGGGCTTCAAGCCTCTGGATTTGCACCTATTTCATCCCTATTTGCCACAGCTTTCCAAGGATTGACACACACGGGTGCGACCGTTGGTTTTTATGTCAGCTGGTGGATGCATTTGTTCATTTTGCTTTCCTTTCTGATCTATGTCCCGCAATCGAAGCATTTTCATATTATTACTGCGCCTCTCAATATTTTGCTGCGCCGGACTGAGCCGACAGGGAAGCTTGCCTCTCTAGATTTGGAAGATGAAGAGGCGGAATCATTTGGTGTTGGCAAAATTGAGGATTTCACGCAGAAGCAGATGCTCGATTTCTACTCTTGTGTAGAGTGCGGGCGGTGTACGAATGTTTGTCCTGCGAACACGACAGGCAAGCTGCTCTCGCCCATGCATTTGATTACGAAGCTGAGGGATCATTTGACGGAAAAAGGCGCAGCGATCACATCAAAATCTCCGTGGGTACCAGCCTTTGCATTTGCGGCTCAAAGCGGTCAGAACCCGCTGGAAGTTGAGCTTATCGGCGGTGTCATAACGGAAGATGAACTTTGGGCTTGCACAACGTGCCGCAATTGTGAAGATCAATGCCCGGTTGGCAATGAGCATGTGGACAAAATTATTGATCTGCGCAGGCATCTCGTTTTAACGCAAGGTAGTATGCCGCATGATGGTCAGCGTGCTTTGCAGAACATTGAAAGACAAGGGAATCCTTGGGGGATCAGCCGGAATGATCGGGTAAAATGGGTCAAGGAGGTAGATCCGGAGGACGAACTTATGGTACGGACGGTCAAAGAGAATCCGCAATTTGAGTATTTGTTCTTCCTGGGCTCCATGGGTGCTTATGATAATCGAAGCCGTAAAATCACCTATGCCTTTGTCAAAATGATGAAGGAAGCCGGCGTTTCTTTTGCCATTCTGGGCAATGAAGAGAAGAACTCAGGCGACACGCCTCGGCGAATGGGCAATGAATTTTTGTTCAAACAGCTGTGTGCTGACAATATTGCGACTTTTCAAAAGTACAAGGTGAAGAAAATCGTAACGACCTGCCCGCACACGTATCATACATTCAAAAATGAATACCCCGAATTTGGCCTTGAGGCCGAAATTTTCCATCACACGGAGCTGTTGGATGTGTGGGTGAAAGAGGGGCGTCTGAAGCCGCAGCACGAAGTGCGAGAGCGAATTACGTACCATGATTCCTGTTACTTGGGACGCTACAACGAAGTGTACGAGGAACCGCGCAATGTTCTAAAAGCTATTCCGGGTGTCGAGCTTGTTGAGCAGCCGCGTTCGCGCGAAAACAGTATGTGCTGCGGAGCTGGAGGCGGCATGATGTGGATGGAAGAGACGGCGGGAACTCGTGTGAATGTGGCGCGAACCGAACAGCTTTTAAGTGTGAACCCAACGGTGATTAGCTCAGCTTGCCCCTATTGTTTGACCATGGTGGAGGATGGAACGAAGCTTAAGGAGGCCTGGGAACAGGTGAAAGCGCGAGATATCGCTGAAATTCTTGCTTTATCTGTGTTTGGAACGACGAATCTCAAATAGGAGGATATGTCCATATGACAATCATTCGTAAAGCGGCCGTGATCGGCTCTGGGGTAATGGGCTCCGGTATCGCCGCTCATTTGGCTAATGTAGGCATTCCCGTGTTGCTTCTTGATATTGTACCTTCACAATTATTAGCGCAAGAATCGGCTGCAGGTCTTACTTTGGATCACCCGAAAGTACGCAACCGCTTCGCAGATCAGGCTATTGATAAGCTCAAGAAGACGAATCCAGCTCCGCTGTATAGTGAAGATTTCGCAGCGCGGATAACAGCAGGTAATTTGGAGGATGATGTATCGAAGCTGGCGGACGTTGACTGGATTATTGAAGTCATCGTAGAGAATTTGCAAGCGAAGCAGCAGCTCATAAGTCGAATTGAAAAGGTTTGGAAGCGAGGAACCATCGTCTCATCCAATACATCGGGGATTTCCATCCATGCGATGGTTGAAAGCGCAAGCGATGAATTTAAAAGACATTTCCTTGGCACTCATTTTTTTAATCCGCCCCGTTATATGAAATTAGTTGAAGTTATTCCTAACGAGGCTACAGATCCGGCGATTGTGGCATTTATGAAAGATTTTTGCGAGAAAAAGCTGGGGAAAGGTGTTGTGCAAGCCAAAGATACGCCCAACTTTATCGGGAACCGGATTGGTACTTATGGGCTTTTGGTAACATTGCGAGAAATGATTGCGGGCGGTTATTCGGTGGAAGAAGTGGATGCCGTAACGGGTCCGGCCATGGGTCGTCCCAAAAGTGCAACGTTTCGCACGCTTGATTTGGTAGGTCTCGATACTTTCGTCCACGTGGCGAATAATGTGTTTGATTTGGTGACGGATCCCGAGGAAAAAGACATTTTCAGATCGCCTGAGCTTTTGAAGTCGATGGTGGAGAAAGGTTGGATCGGGGAGAAGCAAGGGCAAGGGTTCTACAAGAAGGTGACATCCGACGCGGGCAAAGAAATTCAATCACTGAATATAGCCACAATGGAATATGCCGTGAGTCGTAAAATAAGTTCGGCCTCATTGGAGGCTGCTAAGCAGGCCAAAGGCACTGTAGGGAAATTAAAGGCTTTGCTGGGCGCCAAAGACCGCTACTCGGATCTGGCGTGGAACATTCTGAAGCCGGTGCTGCTCTACTCTGCGGAGAAATTAGATGAGATTGCAGATTCCATTATTGAAATTGATCATGCGCTCAAATGGGGCTTTAACTGGGAGTTAGGTCCATTTGAGACCTGGGATGCCATCGGATTAAAGCGATCTGTGGAACGGATGGAATCGGAAGGCAGTACTGTGCCAGCATGGGTCAAAGCTTGGATTGATTCAGGGCATGACAGCTTCTATGAAAACAGAGGGGGACAGCATTTTTACTATTTGAAAAATGAGTTCAAAGGGATCGAAACAAGGCCGGAGGTAATCTCCTTGCAATCCCTTAAGCAGCAAAACAAAGTGATTCGTTCGAACAGCGGCGCGAGCTTAATAGATATTGGAGACGGTGTCGCTTGTCTGGAATTTCATTCGCCGAACAATGCGATCGGCGCCGATATCCTTACGATGATTCAACAAAGTGCAGATGAAGTGCGCAGTAATTATCGCGGTCTGGTGGTGGCCAACGAGGGCAAAAACTTCTGTGTCGGAGCCAATGTGATGCTGCTTCTGATGGAAGCGCAGGATGGCGAATGGGATGAGGTGGATGGCATCATTCGTCTGTTCCAGAATTCGATGATGAAACTCAAAAGCTTGGATAAACCGGTGGTAGCTGCTCCCCACAAGATGACGCTTGGCGGCGGTGTGGAAGCTTGCATGCCGGCGGATCAAACGATTTTCTCCGCAGAAACGTATTACGGGCTTGTTGAAGTGGGCGTTGGCTTGATTCCGGCAGGAGGGGGCTGCAAGGAGCTGGCACTCCGCGCGAGTCAAGCCGTGCGGGATCCTGATGTTGATCTTCAGCCTTGGATTAATGCGATTTTTGAAACGGTGGCGATGGCCAAGGTGTCGACGAGTGGTCATGATACGAAGAGACTTGGCTATATGCGCGCGCTGGATCGTGTTGTTGTGAATCCAGACCACCGGATATATGAAGCGAAACAGGCTGTGCTTCGCTTGGAGGCGTCGGGCTATACGCCGCCGGTTCAGGAGAAAATTCGTGTCGTTGGCGAGAATGGCAAAGCCGTTATGCAAATTGCCGCATATACGATGCGTCAGGGCGGATATATCAGTGAGCACGATCAATTGATTGCAAATAAGCTTGCTCATGTGCTGGCAGGCGGCAATGTGCCGGCGGGGACGATGGTTACCGAGCAATATATGCTTGATCTAGAGCGCGAGGCTTTTCTTAGTCTCTGTGGTGAAATCAAGACGCAGCAGCGTATGCAATATATGCTATCCAAAGGGAAAGCGCTGCGGAACTAGTTATTGTTCATTGTAATGAGAGCATGAAGATTGCTACTACTCATACTGAGGTGATAACGATGAAGGAAGCAGTTATTGTATCGATTACGCGCACTGCTGTCGGTCGCGCGAAGAAAGGCAGCTTTGCTCAAACGAGAGCAGAGGATCTGGGAAAAGCGGTCCTAGAGGAAGCGCTGCGGAGAGCTCCGGGCCTCGCCAAAGCCGACGTCGAGGACATCATCATCGGGTGCGCGATGCCCGAAGGCGAGCAGGGGCTGAACTTCGCACGCACGATGTCGCTGTATGCGGGCTTCCCGGTGACCGTGCCGGCCATCACGGTCAATCGATTCTGCTCCTCCGGGCTGCAGGCCATCGCATATGCGGCGGAGCGCATTATGCTTGGCCACGCGGAGGTGATTGTCGCCGGAGGCGTAGAGAGCATGAGCCACGTCCCGATGACGGGCTTCAAGCTCTCGCCGCATCCGGGGCTCGTGGAGAGCATGCCCGAGGTGTACATGGGCATGGGGCATACGGCCGAAGAGGTCGCGCAGCGCTTCGGCATTTCGCGCGCAGCGCAGGATGGCTTCGCCACGCGCAGCCATGAGAAAGCGGCGGCGGCGATATCCGCCGGCAGGTTCGTGGATGAGATCGTGCCCGTCGGCACGAGCGTGAAGGGCGTCGATGAACGCGGCAAAGCGTTCGAGCGGAAGTTCGTGTTTGCCACGGATGAGGGCGTTCGCCCCGATACATCCGTGGAAGGGCTGAGCAAGCTGAAGCCTGCGTTCAGCTTGGGGGGCTCGGTGACGGCGGGCAACGCGTCACAGACGTCGGACGGCGCAGCGGCAGCCGTGCTGATGAGCCGGGAGCGCGCCGAAGCGCTTGGGCTGAAGCCGCTCGCGGCGTTCAAGGCTTTTGCGCTTTCCGGCGTGGAGCCGCAAATTATGGGGGTTGGCCCTGTGAAGGCGATTCCGAAGGCTTTGCAGATGGCGGGCATCACGCTGGATCAAGTGAAGCTGTTTGAAATCAACGAAGCGTTCGCTTCGCAATGCGTGCATATTATTCGTGAGCTAGGTCTGAACGAAGATTTGGTGAATGTGAACGGAGGCGCTATTGCCCTCGGTCATCCGCTTGGGTGCACGGGAGCGAAGCTGACTACCAGCTTGATCTATGAATTGCAGCGCAGAGGCGGCGGCTTCGGTGTAGTTTCAATGTGCATCGGCGGAGGAATGGGGGCTGCTGGCGTTTTTGAGGTATACCCTGCTTAACCAATTGACCCTTGTACAATTCATTCTGAGGAGAGATGAACGATGTCAGAGAAAGTTATTGGTGGGAGCTTTGTGATTTCAGATACGGATTTTCGTTCCGTGGTAACTCCAGAGGATTTTACAGAAGAGCATCGCATGATTGCGGATACAACGCGTGATTTTGTCACAGGGGAAGTGCTGCCAAATGACGAGCATTTGGAGAAGCTGGACTATGACTTAACGGTGAAACTGATGCGCAGCGCCGGTGAGCTTGGGTTATTAGGCTCTGATGTGCCAGAAATTTACGGAGGTTTAGGGCTCGATAAAGTGAGTTCAACGATCATCAGCGAGAATTTGGCGCGCGCCTCTTCCTTTGCTTTGTCGATTGGAGCTCATGTTGGCATTGGTACGCTGCCGATTGTCTTTTTTGGGACACCGGAGCAAAAGAAAAAATATTTGCCGGATTTAGCAACAGGCGTGAAAATCGCGGCTTATTGTTTAACAGAACCAACGTCCGGCTCGGATGCTTTGGGAGCCAAAACGACGGCGCGCCTATCGGAAGACGGGAAACATTACCTTTTGAACGGGTCCAAATTGTATATTACGAATGCGGGCTTTGCGGATATCTTCATCGTGTACGCGAAAATTAACGGCACTGATTTCACCGCATTCATTGTGGAGAAAGGTGACCCTGGCTTCACAATGGGGCCTGAAGAGAAGAAGATGGGGATCAAAGGCTCGTCGACGCGCCCTTTATTTTTCGAGGATGTCCGTGTGCCGGTCGAAAATTTGCTTGGCGAAATCGGCAAAGGGCATCTGATTGCGTTTAATATTCTCAACATCGGTCGTTATAAGCTGGCAACAGGCTGTGTCGGGGCCTCCAAAGAAACGATCGAATTGGCAGTGAAGTATGCGAATACCCGGCAGCAGTTCCAAACGCCGATCTCCAAGTTCCCTTTAATTGGTAAAAAGTTGGCAGAGATGAATGTGCAGACCTATGTGCTGGAAAGCATGGTATATAGAACGACTGGATTATTTGACAATATTCTCAAAGATATTGATCATACGAGTCTTGATGCTGGCAAGATTTCATCCAAAGGGATTTCTGAGTACGCACTGGAGTGTTCAATCAACAAGGTTTTCGCTTCAGAAGTATTGGATTTTGTAGCAGATGAAGGTGTTCAGATCCATGGCGGATATGGATTTATTCAAGAATATAAAGTGGAGCGCATCTATCGTGATTCAAGAATTAATCGGATTTTTGAAGGGACGAATGAAATTAACCGTCTGCTTATCCCCGGCACGTTGGTGAAAAAAGCAATGAAAGGCGAGCTGCCTTTAATGCAAAAAGCGCAAGCGCTGCAAGCGGAGCTCCTTTCTATCGTCCCAGGTCAAACGTTCGAAGGAACACTAGCAGAAGAGGTTCACTTGCTTTCCATGGCCAAAAAGGTTTTCTTGATGGTTGGAGGTCTTGCCGTTCAAAAATACGGTATGACACTTGAGAAAAATCAAGAAGTGTTAAGCAATCTAGCGGATATGATGATTCAAATCTTTGCGGCAGAAAGCGGGCTGCTGCGCACGCAAAAACGGATAGATAAGTCAGGGGAAGAAAAAGCGAAAAATGCAATTCAAATGACGACTGTTTTCATCCATGAAGCATTCGACAAAATTGAGGCATATGCGAAGGAAGCGCTTAGTACGATGGAAGAAGGAGATGTGCTCCGAACTCAGCTGTCGATCTTGAAGAAACTGTCCAGACGCAGCACGGTCAATACGGTTGGTTTGAAGCGCGACATCGCCGCACGTGTGATTCAGGGTGAGAGATTCATCGTATAAAGTCATCGATGCCAAGAACCTGAAGGGGATGGTTGTTGTATGAGTGGGGCAAAGCCTTGGCTGCAACATTACACGGAAGAAGTGGCGCCGACTTTCGAGTATCCAAAGCACAATCTTGCACGGTTGTTGGTTGATTCCGCAAGTCTGTTCCCGAAGCGGCCAGCCTTATATTTCATGGGGAAAAAACTGAGCTATGTGGAGGTGTTGGATGCCTCTTACCGCTTTGCGCATACGTTGAAGCAGCTGGGGGTCCTGCCTGGGGATCGCGTATCGATCATGCTGCCGAATTGTCCTTCCGCGATTGTGGCGTATTTCGGTACGCTCATGATGGGGGGGATCGTCGTTATGACAAATCCGCTGTATGTAGAAAGAGAGCTGGTTCACCAGCTCTCTGATGCTGGGGCAACGGTCATTGTAACGCTCGATTTGCTGTTTGATCGTGTGCAAAAAGCGAAAGCCAGAACGCCAATCCAGCATGTCATTGTGACATCGATTAAAGATTACTTGCCGTTTCCGAAAAATGTCTTATATCCGATAAAAATGAAAAAGGATGGCGCGAAGCTGGATGTCAGCTACGGGGAAGGTGTTTATTCTTTCAAAAAGCTGCTTCGTGCGGCTTCGCCTGCTCCGGTATGTGTAGATGTAGATGCAGATCACGATATTGCTCTTCTTCAATACACAGGAGGAACTACGGGATTGTCAAAAGGTGTTATGCTGACGCATGCCAATTTAATCGCGAACGCCCACCAAACGAGCAACTGGTGTTATCGGCTTCGGATGGGGGAAGAGCGTTTTCTGGGGGCTATTCCTTGCTTTCATGTGTTTGGATTAACGGTATTGTTGAATCAATCGATGCTCGGCGCAGGTATGCTGATTCTTATTCCCAAATTTGATATTGATTTGATTTTGGATACAATCAACACGCTCAAACCGACTATTTTTCCCGGAGCTCCTACTATGTATATCGCTTTGATTAATCATAAACGTGTGAAACAAGTGGATGTTTCTTCCATCAATGTTTGTGTAAGCGGTTCAGCGCCGCTCCCTCTCGAAGTTCAAGAACGTTTCGAAGCCTTAACAGGCGGCAGATTAATCGAAGGCTATGGGTTAACGGAATCATCTCCTGTTACTCATGCTAATCCCATTTGGGGCTTTCGCAAAATTGGTACAATTGGCATTCCGCTGCCTGATACAGAAGCAAAGGTCGTAGATGTGAACTCAGGTGAAGAAATGCCTGTAGGTGAGATTGGGGAGCTTCTTGTCAAAGGTCCTCAGGTGATGAAAGGGTATTGGCAGAAGGAGCAAGAAACAGCATCAACGATACAGGATGGTTGGCTTTACACCGGTGATATGGGGCGAATGGATAATGACGGCTTCTTCTCTATCGTGGACCGTAAGAAGGATTTAATTATTGCTGGCGGCTATAACATTTATCCTCGCGAAATTGAAGAGGTTTTGTTTGAACATCCAGCTATACAGGAAGCGGCGGTTGCAGGGGTCCCGGATGAATACCGGGGTGAGACGGTAAAGGCTTTTGTCGTGTTGAAAACAGGGATGTCGCTCACGGAGAAAGAGCTGGAGCTGTGGTGTCGAGAGCGGCTTGCTGCCTACAAGGTGCCGCGCAAGGTAGAATTCCGGCAATCGTTGCCCAAGACGATGATTGGCAAGGTCCTTCGGCGGCAGCTACTGGAAGAAGAGAGCAAGGATTGAAAATAGATCGTATACTTAGGAACAGAAGGGGAAGCCCTTTGCGAAGAGAGTGGAGGGAATCCGATGGATGAATTCAAAGAGCAAATGAACCGAAGGCTGCAGCAATTAGCAGCAGCGGCGGAGCCTACATTTTGGGGGTTTCTTGGCTGTGAGTTCATAAGTATGCAGGACCAAGTGATCACGATTGCGTTGGATGCGAAAACACATCATTTGAATCCGATTGGGATTGTGCATGGCGGAGTGCTGTCCTCCTTGCTGGATAATGCAATGGGGATTGTTGTCATGACCGCAAGGCCTGATGAGAAGGTAGTGACAACGAATCTTAATGTGCATTTTGTTTCTCCTCTTTATGAAGGACGGCTCTTCGTAACGGCGGAGCTCGTGCATCAGTCTCGCAAGATGCTGACGACGCAAGGTCGTGTTGTGGATCAACATGGAAACTTGGGGACGATGGGAACCGGTACATTTCGAGTGATTTAATCGGCTCAGAGAGGCAGGAGGGAGGGGCACGCAGGTTGCGTGCCTCTTTGGTATGCCCGCAATAGAGAGTAGACGTTTTGAGTGTGTGGAAACGTCTACTCTCTATTTGGCGATCAAATCTGCATCTAAACGCAGTCGGCGGTCGGAGTCGCCCCCTTTTAATTTGAGAAGGGATGAAGTGAAAAGCTGGTTGCATTGGATTTATTCCAATGGAAGCAAGTTTGAATAGCTTGAAGGACGATTTCAGTGGATAAACTCCAATGCATAATCTAAAAAGCAGACTTTTTGAGGTATAATGCTCACTTTCATTGGATTAATTCCAGTGAAAGCTTGCGATCAGACCTTTGCTGGCTGATTTGATTGGACGAATTCCATTGAGAAGGAATTTTTTGTTATAACGAACGTGCAAGGGAGATTATACCCAGATTTGAAAAGACCTGAAAAAACCTTAGAGGCAACCTCGCAGCTTTGTTTCCGTTGTTACATGTAATATTATATAACACAAAACGGTCGATAAGACATAAAACATTCATATTTTTATTATTGATGTTATATATATTAACATAAATCCATTGACTGAACAGGTAAAGTCATCCTATAATCGTTTAAAAGGCATAAGGGGGAACATAACATGCATCTTACCATTCGTGAGGCATTAGCCATATATCCTTTAACTGAGGCGAAGCTTGTTGCCGGGAAGCAAGGGGAATCCCGAATCGTGAAATCTGTCAATGTGATGGACGCTCCGGATATTGCGGATTGGACGAAATCAGGGGAGATGCTTTTCACTACTGCTTTTGCTATGAAGGATAGCCCGCAAGAGACCGTTAATTTATTGAGGAAACTGAATGATCGTGGTGCAGCGGGGTTAGGGATCAAATTGGGGCGATTTTGGACGGAGCTGCCACAGGTTGTTGTTGATGAAGCGGATCGGCTGCATTTTCCAATTATTGAGATGCCCTTTCAATTTACATTTTCAGATCAAATGAATGCGTTGTTTAATGCTGAATATAGACGAAATACGAAGCTTCTGCAGACGGTGCTGGAGAAACAAACGAAGCTGATGCAGTTCGGTTTGAAGCAGGACAATATGCTGTCGATGTTCCAATTGATCAGTCAAATTCTCGGCTATCCCATGGCTGTGGTTGGTCCGCGGGGGCAAATTCTTTATAACACAAGTGCTTGGAATCAGGATCAGCTAGCACAGAATTGGCCTTCAAAGCGCAAGTCCGGCTGGGTCTATGCAGGCAAGGAGCGAGCTTATCGTGTCGGACTGCATCAGCAAGAGGATGAGCAGCTGGGACATCTGCTGATCATGCCGGATGCTGTCCTTCTTGCCAATGTCGAGGAAGGTCTCTTTCAACAAGCAGCGGATATTTTGACGTTCCATATGAGCTATACGTTCCGATCCCATGTAGAGGCTTCCGCGCAGCGTGATTTGCAAAATTTACTCCTTCGTTACTTGGAGAAAGGCACCGCTCTCGAAGAGTTCATGGAGCAAGCAGAAGCTAGAGGGCAGACACTTTTCTCGGGAGCTTTTCAATGTGTGATTAGCACATGCAAGTCCGATTCGCTGTTGGAAGAGGAGCTGCAAAGCAAAATCAAAAATTTGAAGAAGTACATGGAAGCACATCCAAAAACGAACAGCTTGCGCAGCAATCACTTTGTCTTCAAGGATAAGTTGTTCTCGATCTATTCTTCCAGCCAATCAGAGGGTTTTCCTGAAGATGAGCTCTCCCAGCTTCTGATTAAATACGCCGGCGATTCGGGATGTATCGAGGAAGCGGGTGTAATGTCGTTCTATACGAGCTCCACCAAAACGAAGCCGACCGCATTAAGAGAAGCCTATCTGGAGTGTGTGGAGACGGAACGAATGGGTACCAAGCTGGGATTGCCTGATCGTGTGCTGCATTTCGAAACGATAGAGTTTGCGCATCTCTTCCAGCACGTATCTCCCACGATGATGGAAGATTATTGTGCCAAGATCCTACGTCCATTGCTGGAAAAGGATGCGGAATATTCACAAGAAATGATTCGTACTTTGGAAGTTTTCATTCGCAACGATGGGCAAGTCAGTGAAGCCGCTAAGCAATTATTCATTCATCGAAATACGGTGACATACCGTTTAGAGAAAATAAGCGATCTCTTGCAAGTAGATTTCAAAAAAGTGAACGATTTATTGAAATTGAAGGCTGTGTTCTTATTCCGTCAATTTCTACATGTTAGACAGTAAAAAGCAAACCCTGAGTCGCTGCTCTGAGCGCTCAGGGTTTACGCTTTTTTAAGGTGAAGATGGTTATTTCCGGTCTGCACATCAGTCGAAAAGGGAGTGTCGTTGTGCCGACACCACGATTCGTATAGACGAGCATAGACGATTGAGAAGCTGTCTGCAGACCTGATACGTAGTTTTTACCACGCGGCGGAGTGATGACAGCACCTACAAAGGGCAGTCGAATCTGTCCGCCGTGCGTATGTCCGGACAATTGCAGATCAATGGCATGATTGCCAATCTGATCGGCGAAATCAGGGCAATGGGAGAGTAATAAAGTAAACATCTGAGCATTGGCGCCGTGCATGGTTGTCTCGATATCAGGTTTCCCTGTGAGCATATCCTCGACACCGGCAATTTGGATGGTTTGTCCTTTGTACGCAATGGTTTTGTGCGCGTTAACCAGTGATTGGAAGCCGCCGTCCTGTAGGATCGGCAAGGTCAAGTTAGGCCCTTGCCATTTGTCGTGATTGCCAAGCACGGACCATTTGCCCAGAGGAGCTTGCAGGCTATTCAGCAGCTCACTCGTCTTTGCGGCATCTTCGATGATATGGCTGTCGAATAAATCGCCTGTGAAGCAGATAAGATCTGCTTTTTCTTCCTGAATAAGCTGAATGACATGGGCTAGATCTTGAAGATCGAAGTGATGACCAATATGCAAGTCGCTGAATTGCAAGAGTTTAAGACCATGGAAGGCATTGGGGAGTCTTTCAAAAGGAAGAGTCAACCGTGTGAACTCAATCCACTTGGGTTCAATGTAACCGGAATAACTGCCGAGTAAACCGCCGGAAGCGAGTAAAGAGCCTGCAAGCACAGCTCCTTTCTTGAGAAAAGCTCGTCTTGAGATCGGTGGTGGTGAATGCATAAGTTCCTCCTGACCGGATGAATATAGCGGTGCTTCATAATTATACCAGTAAGCCATAGAGGGATGCGAGTTCTGTGATTTGCATATACAAGTTGGTTACTTTATAATTATTCTTATCTAAATAAGAATGATTTTAATCGAATGGGAGATGTTCATATGTCAGCTTGGAAAGAATTAACTACAGTAGAAGAATGGCAGGCCGTTCTGGATCGCTCCTCGGAGAAACCGGCAGTCGTGCTTAAACACAGTACAACTTGTCCAGTAAGCGCAAGCGCGCTTGATGAATATGAGGAGTACTTGGCTGGCAAGCCCAATGGCGATGTCGACTATTTCTTGGTTAAAGTGATCGAATCTCGTCCAGTTTCCAACCAAATTGCCGAAGATCTTGGCATTAAGCATGCCTCACCGCAAATCCTTTATTTCAAAGATAAAGAGTCCATCTGGAACACATCGCATTGGTCCGTTACGAATAAACATATTACTGCTGTTTTAGATTAATTTTACTTTTGAGAATGCGAAGCCTTTAAAGCTGCCGGGGAAGAAACGGTAGACTTTAAGGGCTTTTTTATATGCACAATGAATTGAACGATGTTTAAAAAGGATTGGCAAGCTGACCGTCCTCCTATATACTTATTGAGGCACTGACAAGGTCATTTACACAGCAAGGAGTTACTCAACATGAATGCCATGAACAAAACCAAAGTTCCGATTCCTATGTTTCTTCTCATTGGTATAATTGCCATCTCATTTTCATCTATTTTCGTCAGATGGTCGGATGCGCCAGCTTCTGTTATCGCGATGTATCGACTCCTGATGACGAATGTATTAATGCTGCCATTTCTCTGGAATTACAGACACGAGATTGCTAGAATCCGCCTGAAAGACTGGCTGCGGACCGCGATATCCGGCATTGCACTTGGCTTGCATTTCTTATTTTGGATGGATTCCCTTCGATTCACAACGGTAGCAAGCTCAACGGCCATTTTAACCTTAGAGCCAATTTGCGTGCTGCTGGGCGCGTTCCTTCTATACGGACAAAGGACAAGCCGTGCGGCTTTAATAGCGATGTGTGTGGCTATTGTAGGCGCTGTTTGCATTGGCTGGGGAGATTTTCAATTCTCAGGAAACGCGCTGAAAGGGGACCTGCTTTCTCTGATTGGAACGCTTGCTGTTGCTTTACACATGCTTTTGGGCAAAGGCTTAAGAGAGCACATGTCGGCGTTTGTTTACAGCTTTTTTGTTTTTTTGTTTGCCGGTATGGTTCTGGCGATCACCAATCTGTTTACGGGTGTTTCTTTTTTTGCGTATGCGCCCAAGGAGTGGGGAGTTTTTCTGCTCTTAGCGATTGTTCCGACGGTATTCGGACATTATGTTTTCAATTGGCTCTTGAAATATATGAATGCGTCGTCGGTTTCGATGACTGTATTGGGAGAGCCGCTAGGGGCTTCATTACTGGCCTATTTTATACTGGGAGAAACGATTACAACGGTCCAATTGTTGGCGGGCTGCCTCTTGTTAGTGGGGGTTGGCATGTTCTTGCGCAGCAATGAAAAACAGTGATTTTTTTAATTATTAATTGAACTTAGGTCAAAAATGTGAACGTAAAGCATCAAGCTTTTCTACTCGGAGGGGATAGAGTGAGGTTTCGTGATTTTCATCATAATGTCAAATTAAGAATCGGACTCTCTTTTTTATCCGGTACGGCCAACAATATGGTGCTTCCATTTATGTCGATTTATTTTTCAGGCAAATTAGGAAATACCACTGCAGGGCTTGTTGTTATTATTGGCATTCTAGCGGGCATCGCAGCAGGGATGATTGGTGGATATTATGCGGATCGTATTGGGCGTAAAAAGCTGATAATTGCCGCAGAAATCGGATGGATGCTTTGTTTCCTTGGCATGGCCATAGCCAATTCTCCGTGGTTTTCTTCCCCTTGGTTGACATTCGTGCTGATGATCTTCGTAAGTATGTTCTGGGGCGTTCATGGGCCGGCGAACGAAGCGATGCTGCTTGATGTCACCGCTCCTGAAGTTCGGAAATTTATGTATGCCATCATGTACTGGATGAACAATTTATCTTTTGCAATTGCAGGGATAGCGGGGGCTTTTTTATTCAAATCGTATTTATTTGAACTGTTTATTGGTTTATTTGTAACGGGTTTAATATCACTTATCGTGACTTATTTCTTTATTGATGAAGTATACCAACCGCAAACAACACAGGGAGCGGCAAGAAATAAA
Organism: Paenibacillus ferrarius; assembly: GCF_002027705.1. Lineage (GTDB taxonomy): Bacteria > Bacillota > Bacilli > Paenibacillales > NBRC-103111 > Paenibacillus_E > Paenibacillus_E ferrarius. The sequence goes on from NZ_MBTG01000066.1 coordinate 295,614, forward strand.
CAATCGATATGGGCGAACTACCGGATGGTTTTCCGTGATCAGACATTTATTATTTTCACACTGGCTTCGTTATTGTTGGTGTCGGTTGAATTTCATCTTGGCAACTATGTCGGTATAAGGCTGGAGAAAGAGATGGTTGCTGTGCCATTCCTGACTTGGATCAAGTCTTCATGGTCTGTTGATGGTTTGGAAATGCTAGGCTTTATCCGTACGGAAAATACCGTTCTGGTCGTCGTGCTTTCTGTGGTGGTGGGTTATATCATGAAGCGTTTCTCGGACAGCCGGGTGCTGTTTATCGGTTATACGTGTTATATCGCAGGCTACAGTTACTTGGCGTATAGCAACCAACCAGGCTTGCTCTTGATTTCAATGTTCATTGCCACGGTTGGCGAGTTGATGTATGTGCCAATTAAGCAAGCATACCTCGGCAATATTGCGCCGGATCATGCAAGGAGCTCCTATATGGCATTGTATGGGATGGTGTACAAAGGAGCTACGCTGCTCTGCGGATTTAGCGTTATTGTTGGGGGATGGCTGTCATCGTGGATGATGGCTTCGCTGATTGCACTAAGCGGATTCATCGGCATGGCCATGTTCTATTGGATACTGCCGCAGCTTGAGGCGCGTAAAATGAAAGCGGAGGCCAACTATTCTGCTTCAACAGAAACTCTGAGCTCCTAAAAGACAAGCAGCCACATCGGTTCCGAGTGATTAGCTCATAACCATGTGGCTGCAAGGGTATATATTTTTACTTTTTCTCCGCGGCGAACTCCGCTTTGATCTTATTTAATAAAGCCGGGCTGCTGAGCACCTCATAAGCGGTATACGCAAGTGCTTTGGATGTGAAAATCATGGCGTTCAGCGCCGTCTCCTGCATGGCAAGATCACGGAATTCCTTGGTGTGGAGCAAATGCTTCTCATTCACCACTTTGACAAAAGGATGGATCGTCGGGCATTGGGTCGATACATTGCCTAAATCAAGGGAACCATGATCCTTGCCCACTTCGATTTCATCAGGCTGAATGCCCAATTCGGCTAATTGATGATTGAACACATCCGATAAGGCTTCATTCGTTTTGAGCTCATCATAGGAAAATTCATAGAAGGACGTTTTGAGGGTGCAGCCGGTTTGCAGAGCAGCGCCTTCTGCGCAGTTCAGGACCTTCTGCACAAGCTCGTTGGTATACGTGCGGGAAGCCGAACGGACATAGAATTGGGCGACCGCATAATCCGGGATAATATTCGGAGCCTTGCCGCCTTCGCTGATAATACCGTGAATACGCGCGTCCGATTTGACTTGTTGGCGCAGGGCATTGATCGAGTTGAATAGCTGTAGAACAGCATCTAAGGCGTTGATGCCTTCATAAGGCTGTGCAGCAGCATGGGAGGAGCGGCCGAAGAATTCGTACTGAATGGCATCCATAGCCAGTGATTCACCTGATTTTTCGTAGGTGTAGTAGGGGTGTGCCATCAAGGCGATATCGACGTCTTTGAAAAATCCGGCCGCGGCCATTGGCACTTTGGCACCTTTGGTTTCCTCGGCAGGAGTGCCATAAACGCGAATGCTGCCTCCTGTTTCGGAAAGGACGGATTTCAGTCCAATTGCAGCGCCCAAGCTCATCATGCAGATCAGGTGATGGCCGCAAGCATGACCCAAGTCAGGCAAAGCGTCATATTCTGCTAAGAAAGCAACGACAGGTCCAGGTTTACCTGAATCGTAGGTCGCAATGAAAGATGTGGGGATATCCAGCACACCGCGTTCGATATGGAAGCCATGAAAGGCTAATTCTTCAGTCAATCGCGCTGAGGCTAGAAATTCTTCATGTCCCAGTTCTGGGTTTGCTCCAATATAGGCGGAGATCGCTTTGAAGCGGTCTGCGTTATGGTCAATGGTTTGTGTAATGATGGATTTCATACGTTGGTTAGCCCCTTTGTGGAATTGGTTCTTAGCTCTATTGTAGTATAAAGGCGAGCAAACTACCACTTTCCAACCGGCTGGGTTACAATGGGGGAGAATTTCTTTTAACTGTTCAGGGGGAAACCGAAATGATGAAATATGGAGACGAGCATGTTGAACATCGCTTTACATTATCTTTTACAGAATCAGAGCTAAGAGGGCAATGGCAGGATTATTTCCTAGGTATTCATGCGGCGGATGGCGAGGCATTTCCAGAGGATTTGATTGATCCTTCCGTTCTTGTCATATGTAATTTAGCTGGAGAGATTGTGCAAATCGTTCTTCATGATGAAGGCTGTGATTGTGAATTTCAATTCACGTTCACTGAGAAAGCGCAGATCGAAGCTTATATGAAGCAGCATGTAAACGTTTAAAAAACTTGTGAAAGACTGGTGAGAGTGTACCTTCCCAAACTGGGCGCTGACGCATATACTATCCTACGTCAGGCTTTAGGGAGAGGATAGGAATGGTAAAGACGATGATCAATTATTTGGCATTTGGCGATTCGCTAACCGTAGGTTTTGGAGCCCCGGAAGGTCATGGATTCGTGTCTATCTATCGGCAGAAGGTGGAAAGATTGCTGAATGTTCCTGTTCACTTGAAACACGCTGGCAAGAACGGTGCCACGACGAGCGAACTGCTGGAGACGCTTGAATCCGATCCATCCCTCCAGAAGGACGTCCAAGAAGCGGATCTCATTACGATTACAGCTGGAGGCAATGATTTGATCCAAGCGGCGATCCCGTTCTTTTACCAAGGTGATGCTCTATTCTTAAAGTCTGCCCTTCAAACGTACGAGTCCAATTACAAAAAACTGCTCCTGCAAATAGAGGAACTGCGAATAGGCATTGACAACCCTTATTTGGTGGCTTTAATTGGCTTATATAACCCGCTGCCGCAGGTGCCGGATGCCGCTTATTGGGTACAGCGCTTTAATTTGTTTCTGCGCAAGCTGGAGCAGCCGCATGTTCATATTGTTCAGGTGTATGATGCCTTCGTAGGGCAGGATAGCCGGTATATTTCTGAAGATGCCATCCATCCCAACGAACAAGGCTATGATGAGCTAGCCCGACAAGTTGAGAAGGCTTTCTCCCTTCATCAGCTGCAGCAACTAGTTCATTAATCAAGATGCGATGACATATCCAAATACCGAGAAGAAGTGACAGGCGCTGCCAGCCAACACGAAAACATGCCATATGGCATGGTGATAAGGGACGCGCCGCCATACATAGAAGATGGATCCGAACGTATACAGCAGACCGCCTGCGACCAGCCAAACAATGCCGCCTAAAGGCAGATGAGTATATAGGGGCTTAAAGGCTATAACAATTAACCAGCCCATAAGAATATAACAAAGCGTCGAAATCAGGATGAATCGTTTGACATAGAATATTTTTAATACAATGCCCACAAGCGCCAGTCCCCATATGATGCCGAAAAAAGACCATCCCAAAGGCCCTCTTAAAGTGACGAGCAGATAGGGCGTATAGCTTCCTGCAATTAATAAATAGATAGCCGAATGGTCCAGAATTTCAAAGATATCCTTCAGGCGAGGTTTGGTTATGCTGTGAAGCAAGGTAGAACAAGTATAAAGGACAACCAGCGCAGTTCCAAAAATGCTAAAGCTTACAATATGCCAAGCATTGCCATGCAGGCTGGCTTGAATGATTAACATAATTAGAGCAACAATGCTAAGCAGCACCCCTACGCCATGGCTGATGGCATTGGCTTTCTCTTCGTGCATGGAATATTCCATGATGTACCTTCTTTCTGTTTGAAATTTCCTACTACCTAATAGGTTAGACGTTGCCCATATGTTTTTACCTTCATTTCAGCTGCCTAATACAATTGCTTTAGTCACAGGAGCTGGAAGAGGTATCGGGAGAGCGCTTGCAATTGGCCTTGTTGAGCTTTTCTAGTATTTCCATTATACTTGTCTGACAAACTTCCAAAATATAATGCGTTTTCATTTCGCGTAAAACTGTTTAAATAAGGTGGGTCGAAGCACAATGTCTCAAGTGCGTATATTTACAGACAGCACATGCGATTTAAGTGCTGATTTAATTCAAAACTACGGAATAGAGATTGTGCCTCTTTATGTTATTTTTGATGATCAATCGTTCAAGGATGGCCTTAGTATAAAGCCTGATAGACTTTATCATTTGGTAGAGCAGACCGGGAAACTGCCCAAAACAGCAGCACCCTCACCCGCTGATTTCGAAAAGGCTTTCGAGCCCGTCATCCACAGCGGTGATGATATTGTCTATATCGGGCTTTCGTCAGACATGTCCTCGACCATACAAAATGCTAGAATCGCTGCTGATCGTTTTCCGAGCGGCAAGGTAACGGTTATTGATTCGAGGAATCTTTCAACTGGCATCGGTCTTCTTGCTCTGAAGGCTGTGCAAGCCGCACAAGCAGGCAAGAACAGCAAGGAAGTCAGTGAAATCATTGAACAAAGCACGGCTAAAATCGAAGTTGAATTTATTATTGATACATTGGAGTATTTGCATAAAGGTGGAAGATGTTCAAGTGTTCAGCATTTCTTTGGCAGTTTGTTGAAAATCAGGCCTCTCGTGAAAGTGATCGACGGGGCTATGACCATGACGGACAAAGTAAGAGGTAAACGGGATAAAGCGCTGGGACAGCTTTTGGACAATGCTTTAGCGCAGAAAGACAGCATGGATAACGAATTTCTGTTTATCACACACTCTTTGGCAGCGGAAGAAGCCCATTCGTCAAACAGCAGATCGAACAGCATACGAAGGTGAAGCATGTCTATGTAACTGAAACCGGTTGCGTAGTTTCCAGCCATTGCGGCCCTCGTACAGTAGGTATTGTTTTCGCCAAAAACTAAGAAATGAGTGGACACCATGACGACAATCAAGATTATCACTGACAGCAGTTGCGACCTTCCCCAAATGATGGTAGATGAGCTTGGAATTAGTATCGTTCCCTTATCCGTACACTTTGGAGAGGAGTGCATGTCCCCTCAGATGGAGCTTTGCGAATTTTATGCGAGAATGAAAGTAGAGAGCGCGCTGCCCAAGACATCCAGCCCGTCTCCGCTCCATTTTTTTCATAAATTTGAGAAAGTTGAGGTTGATCAGGATATTCTTGTTATCAGTCTTTCGTCTGCGCTCAGCAGTACCTATCATCATGCGGTGATGGGCAAAGAGCTTTTGCTAGAGTCTGGGTATACGGGCCAAATCGAAGTGATAGATTCGAGGACAGCCTCCTTAGGACTTGGTGTGCTGGTGTATAAAGCGGCTAAAATGGCAGAAGCGCATGTCCCGTTTGCGAAAATTGTCGAAGAAATTCGACATTCGATTAAGACTTCCGGCACCTTCTTTTTTCTGGATACGCTCGAAAATGTAATAAAAGGCGGGCGTCTTGATCGTGTTCGTGGAGCTGTCGCCTCCGTGCTGAATATTAAGCTGCTTATGAAAGCAAGCGATGAAGGTTCTGTCGAAGTGATCGAGAAGATCCGCGGAACGCAGCAAGCTTTGAAACGGATGATCGCCAAAGTGGGCGAAACCGTGCATGATTTCGACAAAGATGTCATCGCCGTCGCACATAGCAATTGCGAGGAGAGAGCTCGCGAAGTCCTCGGTCAGCTGCTGGAAAAGTACCCGTTCAGGCATGTGCTTTTTTCGAACATGGGGACTGTCATCGGGACTTATGCTGGAGAAGGCGGAGTTTTGATCGCTTATTAGCTATTACAAAAAGGCGCTGATTTATCCCTTCATATTTGAACATGGCCTCCAGAATCGCGGGCCTGCGGCGAAACGCCGAGACGCCGAGACCTGCTTGAAGAGCGGATTCGGCATCATTTGCAAAAGAGTGATAATCTTTGTGGCAGAATTGAGCAAAGAGGGTTATAAAGTGTCTTCAAGAACCGTTAGTTGCCTCTTGCAAAGCTGGGTTTAATCGTCGCGAACTGTGCGGAAATGTAGAACATTAACAATCACGTACTCCAAGCACAGCATACCTCTGCGTTAGAACAATCTGGATCATGTTGTTAGTGGAGGGGCCCCCAATAAAGTTTGGGTGATAAAGCTGGGAGGAATTGAGGTCAACTACAGTAACGCTATTTATGCTTGTATGACTTAAACTAAACAATAGACACAGTAATAGAGCTTTGTGGGAACTAAAGTACGGCTATTTACGCTTGTAATAGAGCTCAGAGGGAACTACAGTACGCTATTTACGGGAATTTACGCTATAAATTGAGCTGAGGGAACTATAGTACGCTATTTCGTGGAAATTGAGCGATTCATGAAGTTAGACTATTTCGTAGACACACCTTAAGGAACAACCTTTATAATATAGATATTAAATAAGGTCGAGGTGTGGCATGGGATCACAACGTGAAAGTTATGATGAGGAATTTAAACGCAAGACAGTTGAACACATGGAGTCTGCTAATAAGAGACCAATTGAAATTTCTAAGGAATTAAATATTCCTAAAAGTACCCTAAGTCGGTGGATTAAACAGTACGGCAGTAGAACTGTAGAATCTCAGTCTCAGGTGTTTGTAGACTATGAACGAATGAAGAAGTTGGAGCAAAGCATCCTCGAATTAAAAGAGGAAAATGAGATTTTAAAAAAGGCGATGCACTTCTTCACAAAGGACCCGTGCTGATTTATTCGTTTATTTATAAACACCGCTTCCAGTACCGGGTCGAGAAGATGTGCACCGTTTTAGAAGTCTCACGAAGCGGATATTACAAATGGATTAAGAGGGAACCTAGTGCTCGTGAAAAGCGCTTAAAAGCGCTAGATCGGAAGATAAGAAGACTGTTTAATCACTTTAAAAAACGCGCAGGAAGTCCGACGATTACAGCCGTATTAAGAAAAAATGGGACTGCGGTTTCTTCCAAAACGGTCAGTCGGCGTATGAAGGAAATGGGATTGAAGTCAATAACCGTAAGGAAAGTAACGGCTACGACGAATTCTAAACATGACTTGCCTGTGTTCGAAAATGTGTTAAATCGTCAGTTTACTGTGCTAGCGCCGAATAAAGCTTGGGTAACGGATATCACTTACATCCAGACGGGCGAGGGCTGGTTGTATTTGGCAAGCGTAATGGATTTGTACTCTCGCAGAATTGTAGGATTTTCAATGGGAGCTCGAATGACAAGGGAGCTCGTTTTAGACGCGCTAGAGAAGGCATATAAGCGTCGCAAGCCTGAGCCAGGATTAATTCATCACTCTGATCGTGGCTCTCAATACGCTAGTCATGACTACCGCGCAAAGTTACAAGAGTACAAAATGATTGGCAGCATGAGCCGTAAAGGAAATTGCTATGATAACGCTTGTATCGAGTCCTTCCATAGCACGTTGAAAAAAGAATTTGTGTACCAAACAAAATTTAAGACCCGTAAACAAGCCATGAGAGAACTCTATGCTTACATTGAGTTTGACTATAATCGACTACGACCACATTCTACTCTAGGATACGAGACGGCTCATCATTTCGAACAAATTTACTACAGAAATCAGGCTGTCTAATGCCGTGGTTGTTCCTTAATTTTGTGTCTACGCTATTGACAGAAGTACA
>NZ_MBTG01000067.1 GCF_002027705.1 Paenibacillus ferrarius
TTATCCTGCCCTTTAGCTGAGAAGTGACCGATGATGGCCTTAAAAGTACCGACGATATAATTCTCTCCTACGCTCACCGCGCAGCTGAGCATAAATCTGTGTAGTAGATGCTTTTTCATGCCCAAGCATACCCTGAATAAATTCTAGCGGTGCACCGTTATCTAGTAATTGACATGCATATGTGTGACGGAATCGATGAGGATATACATTAGCATTAATTCCCCCTCGTTTTGCCAGCTTTTTTAATGCCCAACGTATTGTTGGAATCGACAATCGTCGGGTCGGATTCGTTTCAGTAACAAACAATGCTTTACAAGTATCCCCACGGCTCTCTAAATATCTTTTTAACCAAACCTTACATTCGGTAGTGAAATATACCTCTCTTTGTTTAGAACCCTTACCATTCACAATTGCTGAACAGTTCTCCCAATTAACATCTTCAATATTTATTTTCTGAACCTCTCCAACACGGCAGCCTGTACAGTACAGAAACTCCAACAGAGCATGCTCCCGATGAGAATGACAGGTAATCTTAAGATGAATAACATCCTCCTCAACTAGGAATTTCGGAATACGTTTGTCCATCTTAGGTTCTCTCAACTTGTGAGAAGGATTCCTTGTCATATGGCCTTCTTCAAATGCAAAGCGAAATAGGGAGCGTACAAATCGAATTCGATGACCTAAGCTACTTGGTTTTAATCGCTCTGATGCTCTTGCAAAATAATCTTTTAGCATATTTAAGAATATTTCTTCAATCTCCAGATTACCCAGTTCACGAATCAACATGTTGAGTTGTAGAAAGTATGCTTTCATGGTATGCGAGCTGAACCCCAGGATACGTTTGTCAGCTTCATACAGCATCCATAACTCCTTCAATGTCATAATAAAAACCCTCCCAAATATATGTTATCTCTAGCTTTGCTAGAATTGGGAGGATTTAATCTTAACGCTTAAGCTGTGTGTTGTACTAGCGTTCACCGTTAGCGCAACGTAGTTATTATAAGCAATGTCTTACTTTATCCATTATTGTATCAAGCGCTATTAAGATTTCTGCCTGCTGTTTCTCGGAATATCGATTCAAGGCCGCATTCATAACTGGATCTATATGAATAAAGTAATCAACTGCCTCTTTCGATATCTTATCATCTTTTTCCCACTCGATGGCTAACTGACTTAATACTGTACAAATCTCATCAACTTTACTTTTATCTAAACCGTCACCCATCCTTAATTTAATTAGCAACCCGTCATCTTGATGTAAAAGCAGATCTCCGAGATATTTTACTAAGTCTTTTTCCATAGTATCCTCCCTAAAACAAACCTTAGCTCGTATGCGTAAAAGAGCCAGATGCTCGCTGCAAGCTAAAACAATTATTCGAGAAATATAATTAATTCCCTCCTTATTTCCAAGAGGACTACCACGTTATTCTGCCCGTTAGTTCAATCATAGGTATCCTTTCCAGGTATTTCTATATCCACCTCATTCACTCCCGAACCCATCTGTCGGGAATGAGATCAAGTTCTTGTCATTGGCTCGTGACAAGAACTTGATCCCATAAAATAAAAAAACCGCGATTTACGCGGTAATTAATGAGACAATGTTCTTGTCACCCGACAACGGTTTAGTTTAAATGACAAGAACCTGTTCCGATTCAGACAAAGGCAGCCGATCATGTGTCGGCTGCCTTCATGTCGTGATTGAACTATCGTTCTTTGTTAGCGTAACGAAGAGATGCAACGACGGCGGGTTGCGATAAAAAAGCTCAAATAGTCACTTCTCCAATTTTTGCCAACTATTTGGCACCAGCATTTCTATTACATCATTTCAGCAAATTGCCACTTTAACGCTTTTTATTAAAACAGTTATTGCATTTATTCTCCACTAAAGCTTTTCGCCCATTCAGCAACCCTCCGACTACTTTCTTCTTCTGACAAATCCTCAATCCTACTCATAATGGACCATCTTACTCCAAAAGGATCCAATATACTTCCGAATCGATCACCTGAAACAAAGTTTATAACCGCTTCCCTTACTTTTGCTCCTCTTGCTACCGCATTTTCAATTACCTGATCAACATTAATTACGTAAATTCCTAAAGAATAACACGCATTGTCTTCATCTGGCGGCAAGACCAATTTATATGCCGGATTCGCTGCTCCCAGCTGCAAAAAACCATTTCCAAAATCTAATTCCGCATGAACAATTATTTTATTGCCATTTCCATCAGGATATTCAGTAATATCCTTAACCCTTGCATTGAAAACAGTTTTATAGAACTCTATTGCTTCAAAAGGATTCTTCACTGTTATAAATGGGGTAATAGATGTACAGCCGTTGGGTGTTCCATTCTTTGTATATTTACCTGACACTCCCATAAATTTTATGCTTTCAGTCATTTTTACTCCTCCTTTAAATGATCATAACATATCAATTTTATGCTTATACCTTCATTGGATTGAATTCATCAACTCATAGAAATATTTGGATTCATGAGTCTTATTAAGACTATACCAGGCATCTAATGTTTTTGAAGAAAACACACCCAGAGCTTTCAAGACGTGTACAGAAAATTCCAACGGAGCTATTCCAGATGCAGTGATCAGTTTTCCATCAGTTACAGTAGACTCCATTTTGTAATACTTTTCGCCCGTGTAAGTGGGACAGATCATTTTAAGGTATTCCAGATCATTGCTTGTATGCCAACGTGAATTCAGCAATCCTGTCTGGGCAAGTCCCATTGTTGCACCACAAATCGCTGCAACCAATATACCTTCCTTTAAACACCTCTCAACGATTTTTAAGATCGGTTGGTGAATTGTTTCTGTCCATGTATTTCCACCGGGTAAAATCAATGTATCTATGCTTGCAATGCTGCACTCATCCAGTTTGATGTCAGGCAGTAATTTCAATCCGCCCATTGTAGTTACAGGAGTCTTTTCAATTCCCACGGTAACTATTTTTGATGGGGCCAGCCCCTTTTTATAATATCTTCCCGAGTTCAGTTCGGCAGTTAAGTAACCTATTTCCCAGTCTGCCATTGTGTCAAACACATAAAGATATACCGTATTATTCATTTGCAAGTTCTCCTTATTTTATTAATCAAGTGATACCAACCATCCATCCATCCATCGGTAATCATTGATTATCATCATTATAAAATAGCTTCACTGACATCTGCTGTCAGTGAAGCTATTAAAGTTGATAATATTCCATTAACTCCGACGCAACAGCAACAAGTTTTTCCTTCAAACTCTGTGGTTCGATGACTTGAATGGATTTCCCGTAGGATAGGAGAAAATAAGGGACATATATATGAATTGATTTTTCCTCAAGTAAAAAGATTGCTTGATTTGATGTCCGCTCTTTCAGATGATGCCCCAAAAACCAATGCAGGCATAAGTCATCCAATGCCTCTGACCTGCCTCCGATAATTAAAGAAATTAACCCATCCTTGCCCACTAAATCAGGTAACAGATTTTGCATAAAAAATTCACGGGCCGAAAAAGCTTCGGAACGCTTAAATATGATTTGAGTACGCTTGATTTGTAGAATCCGTTCTGCCCGAAAGCTGCGGATCTCGTTCCTTAGGTGGCAAAATGCAACAGAATACCATTTATTGTTCCAGTAAACCATTCCATAGGGGTCTATCACCCTATTCTTGGGTTGATCATCACGGCTTGTGCGATAATCGATTTCTACAGAGAATTCGTTTGCTATAGCTTGCTCCAATTCCGCCAATACCAGCTGAACAGAAGGGTCTCCCATGCGGATTATAACTTCAAATCCAGCCAAATGACGGCTAAGTATACTTTCCTGCTCCTGATTCGAATACATTTTCAATTTTGATGTCGCATTGCCTAATGCCTCACTCAAAGGGTATCCGGCTTCTTTTGCAAAAGCAGCAGCATGAAGGAGTGCCTTTTTTTCTTCAATATCAAATAGCAGAGGTGCTCTGATAAAATTATTCAGCAAGCTATACCCGCCATTATGACCTGTGTCGGATATTATAGGCACTCCACTGGCACATAGTGCATCAATATACCGATAAACTGTCCTTATATTTATTTCTAACTTTTCGGATATTTGTTTTGCAGTCATTTTTACGCCCGAATTCAACATCCATAGAATTGCCAGCATATTATCTTTTTTTGGCATAACATATACCTCATCTTTTATTAGACCTCAATATTTTATAAATATCTTTTTTATCTTCTCAAGGATCGCACAAAATTATTAGCTTTGCGAATCGCTTGCATCCCTTTATTCATCAATCTTTCAGCCTTTCAATCCTCACGCAGCATTCAACGTGTGTCGACTTCCGTAACTTAATCAACAATCTACAATTTTAACATTGCGGCTTCTACCCTCAACTCAACTTTCTGCTTTACCACTACTTGTGATACGGTTCCCCGCAATTGATTTTGAACTATCCTGCCCGTTAGTTGAGCAAAGGGCCACCTCGCGGCAGCCCTTATAAATTGAACTAAATTTTCCAGGTAGTGTCATCGATACGATCAACTTAAAGGCGAAATTCTTGATAATTCTCATGATTCAAAATGATACTCCATATCTCCCGCCATTGCCGCTGGCGTATCGCCCGTCTTTCGAAAGTCATGGGCGTGCAAGAGTTGAAAATCCCCAAAATCCACTTGTTTATAAAACTCGTAACATGGAAACCCATCATGGCTTCCTTTAACCTGCACAGTGCCATCCTTATGCGCTTTAATCTGCAGAGAGTAGTCAACCGTCGGCGCATCAGGACGAAGTGGATTGCTTGCGCTTGCTCGCATAGTTAAAGATACCGTATCCCCGTCCCATAATTCATCTTCAATTCGAATACCGTCTGTAGACGCTTTTCCTTGTTTGTATTCGACTACGCCGTCTGGGGCTGTCATTTTGAGGACAGTAGCACCCGTATCGGAGAAAGATGTCGTTCGTTGCTTAACGAAGTCAATAACGACCTCCTGCTCTACACGACAACGCCCTGTGTTTACTGCATAAGGAGTAAATTCCCTTGCATCCCCCTGATATTCATAAATCATCCCTGTAGAATCTTGTATTGGTGGTAGATATAACATACCGCCGATAAACACACTACCTCTAATTTTGATTACTTCTGCCATAACAGAAACTCCTTGACTCTAAGTATTTTTAAAAGATATTTATTGTATTCGATTGTAATTAATATTTTTCCTTTCTTGTAGCTCTACTGACCGTTAGCGTGGAAAATGCAGTCGATAAAATTCGGATGCCTTTTCATTGTGGTAATTGAACAAAAGTATTCGTTAGCACAACGCAGCTACCGATCTATGTCAGCGGCCGTGTCTTAATTGTTTATTACGCTATAGTATCCGTTACTTCAATCCGCTAGGTGGAAGGAAAGGAAGCCGCGAGAAACTGACGGCTAGTTGGCGGCGGAAAAACTGTGTCGGCGGATCCGGAGTATCTGCGCAATTAGTAATCAAGATCGAGGTGAGGCGGGGGGTTACTCCCGGCCCAGTGCGGACTTTCGATCTTCTAGCATATCGGCATAAATTGCTCTCCGTTCGGCTGCGATGCTCTCGACGGATTGCAGATGCGCGATTTGTTCTTGCAATTGGTCGATGTGCTTCGTCAGCAGATCCACGCGTTTGCTTAAAATTTGAGCGGTCCAAGTATCGGGCTGTTCCTGCTGCATCAAAAGACAGCCATCCTGTGCGAACAGTGCGATATCCTCGAGCCTCATGCCGGTTTTTTTCAGCCCGTCGATAAACGCGATAATTTTCAAATCCGAATCCGTATAGCGCCTTGCCTGACTTCCGTCCGCGCGCTGTGGTTCGGGTAGCAGGTTGATCGATTCGTAATAGCGCAGCGTCGAAGCGGGTATGCCGGTCATTCGGGATACTTCGCCGATCGTGTACATCCAAGTGTATCCTCTCTATATGTTTATTCATTGACCAACACAATTTTACCTGCGGTCGAGGAAGTCTCCAACATTTCGTGCGCCTGAACCGCATCCTCCATCGGAAGGATGTGGGGAACGAGTGGCTTAATTTTTCCTTGCGCCAACAGATCAAGCACTGCCGCCGTATCCTCCCGGAACCAATCGGGCTGTTTCTGCTTCAACCCCGTAATGCTGTAAAGCGAAATGGGATTTCCGTTCTCGGTAGCCTGCTGTTCGGCCAGCCACTTCCATTCGGCCGCCCAGTCTTCCGCCTCGCCCTCCTGAAGGATGGCGGTATAGCCGTAACTGATGAACCGGCCTTTGGCACTTAAGGTTTGCAAGGATCTGCGATAGTTGTCGCCGCCGATCGGATCGAGCACGATGTCCATGCCCTCTGGCACTTGTTCCCGGAGCACTTTAACAAAGTCCTGACTGCGATAATCGATGGGGAAGGCCCCATATGACGTGACAACCGCTTGTTTGACCTCGGAGGCGGTGCCGTATATCTGAAGTCCGGCGAGCTTGCCAAGCTCCAACAGAGCCGTGCCCACGCCACCGCTTGCCCCATGGATCAATAATCGCTCGCCCTTGGTGGCGCGTGCCAGACGGTGAAGCAATTGGTATGCGGATACGTAATTCAGAATGACCGCTGCCGCAAGCAAGGTATCGATACCTTCCGGAATCGGGAACAACTCATCGGCTTTGGCATAGACATGCGTGGCATAGCCGCCGGTGCCGTTGAAGAAGACGCCCACCTGTTGCCCCGGATGGAAGTGCTCCATTTCCGCTCCTGCCTCTTCGACGATTCCAACTGCATCGTATCCTGGTGTATAGGGAAGCGTCAAGGAGACCGGATATTTCCCCGTCCGTCTCAACACATCGCCGAGTGCAACACCGGCAGCTTGAATCTTGATCCGAAGCTCTCCCGCGAACGGGGTGCGAAGCGGCTCCTTGACCCATTCCATCGCCTGCGGACCTCCGAATTGTTTGACGACCCAATGCGAACGAAACATAAGCATCTCTCCCCTGGTTGAGTGATGCTTCTCATTGTAGCGTTTAAAGTTAACTTTAAGTCAAGGGAGAAAAATAAGTTAAACTATCGTTTCTCGTTAGTTTAACGTCTGTAAGTATAGAGTGAAATGTTTAATCTTTAGATTTTAAATAAACAATCAAACTAATGAATGCTAATACAATACATGGTAAATAAAAATACTCCGCACTATCTTTAGATAACCCCCACCAAATTCGGTCTTCACTAGTTATTTGGGCAGTGAGACCAATAAAGTAAATTGCCAAAAGTATACTGGAGACCATTACAAATACACTGAATTTACGCATTATCTCCCTCACTCATTTCCATTTATTGTTCTCCTAATGTAGACGCTGTCGATTATCAATTGTTGTGAAAAAAATTTATTCAATGTACGGATTAAATCTCCTCTCAACCCTTATCAGATCATTTTCCGCACCCAACAATCCTTTTTCAGATAACCGTATCATAAGACAACGTGTAAAATGCTTGAAATTAATTCGACTATGTCGTCTAGTTAATTCATTCACTGTAGGTAGTTTTACATCCATAAGCCACTCACATATTACCGAGAGAGGTACTTTCCCCAACTCCACCATTGCAGTTACAGTAGTAGCTATACGCTCATCCTCTTCTGAACTGAACACTTCTGGAGCACTTTCAAGTATTGAGTTTAGTCCACTCCACACCAACTTGCACTCTTCTAACCCTACGTACCTGTTGCGGACACATTCATCAAGGGCATCAGAAATATGGGCTGCTGCATGTGCCCAACCTTTTCCTTCTACATATCCACGATAATCCTTTTCACTCTTACAATAGGTGATTAGCGTATTCATTATTTTACGAACTTTATTTTCGGTTAAGTATTGATCCCTATTATCACGGATAAGTAACAACGCAATTAATAATGAGGAAAAGGAACGCAAAAAGATACTATCTGTACCTACTTCCCCAATCCTATTGAATAACATATTATGAGAAATAGCATTATTGAGCAATTTCACTAATTGTTCATCTGGAAGTAACTTTTTTTCCAATAGCCAATTATCTAGAATCCTATACGCTAACTTATCACGTAACTCTGGATCTGTAGAAGAAAGTAAATCAACAACTTGCTGAACCATCGAATATTCATCTATTCCTTGTGGTAGAGAAAAATTATTTCCCACGATTATTCTTAATTCTTCTTTGAGCACTTTCTCAACTCCAATTTCCCATTCATTCTTCCAAACATAAATGCTATATAACATACCATGTAGAAAACTCCTACTAGTATATTACCTTATTTTCACAAAATTCTCTTTAAATGTTTTGAACATTCCTGACCGTTACTTCAATGAAGCGAGGAGCTGCATCGCTGCAAGCTCCTCTACTATCGTTCACCGTTGATTATTTCACCATTAATCCATTGTCTAAGCCAGCTGTTGCATGTGTTTTTAAATTCTTATTCGATAACTCTTTTAAAATAGCCGTCGCTAACAAAGTTACACCAATAATCATAAACAAAATGCTAATTATATATGGAATTCTTAACAACGTTTCGTCCAAAGCCATTGATAGTTTTCCAGGAGGATCGCTCCATCCCCCCATATGCGGGACATAATTAGCTATTGCCAAATATACCGTACCAAATAGTAATGTTCCTGAAAATAATAAACTTGTTCCAGCTACTAAGATTGAACTTCTCATAACTAGCACCTCTATCCGTTTATTATGGTTTAATAACTCAATATTACCATAATATAGAAGTTTAATATTCCATTATTCTGCCCGTTAGCGGAGCGAAGGGCTGTAACGCTGCAACGCTTGCCAAATACATCTTATTTCTCTAAGCGACAATTGGTACAACTTTTATAGTGATCCGACTGTTTATCAACGCTTCTTTTGATGAAGCGACTACATCACATCCCCTATCATCATATACATGAAATATAGTTCCTGCGGAAATATTGACAAAAAAACATCATGATAAATCAAAGGTCTGATTGCAACATCATTATTACATATTGCCTTAATCAAACTTCCATACTTAATGTTCCTTCCGTAACACTTTAAAATGAACCGATGTGTTTCAAAATCATCTATCTCATAAACATTAGCAAAAACATAAGGAATTACTTTGTGCTGTAAGCATTTCAGTACATCTTTATTATTAATATATCTTCTATAAACCTTGGGCTTTCGTCTTAATGGATTTGGTTCATCAGCAAAATGTGCATTAGATACAATATATATTTCATCATTAGCTTTATGTAAATACCTGTAGATACTAAGTGCCCTATCATAAACTTGTTCCATATATAATGCTTTATCAACCTTGAACAGCGGTGGGTTTCCAAGTTCAAAACGAATGCCATAGTCCCAATTATAGAAAAGAGGTGGGCAAAGCATTAGGTTGGGAAAATACTTCTGTAAATAGTCATCCAGAGCCATCAGACACCTCTTTTA
>NZ_MBTG01000068.1 GCF_002027705.1 Paenibacillus ferrarius
TAAAAGAGGTGTCTGATGGCTCTGGATGACTATTTACAGAAGTATTTTCCCAACCTAATGCTTTGCCCACCTCTTTTCTATAATTGGGACTATGGCATTCGTTTTGAACTTGGAAACCCACCGCTGTTCAAGGTTGATAAAGCATTATATATGGAACAAGTTTATGATAGGGCACTTAGTATCTACAGGTATTTACATAAAGCTAATGATGAAATATATATTGTATCTAATGCACATTTTGCTGATGAACCAAATCCATTAAGACGAAAGCCCAAGGTTTATAGAAGATATATTAATAATAAAGATGTACTGAAATGCTTACAGCACAAAGTAATTCCTTATGTTTTTGCTAATGTTTATGAGATAGATGATTTTGAAACACATCGGTTCATTTTAAAGTGTTACGGAAGGAACATTAAGTATGGAAGTTTGATTAAGGCAATATGTAATAATGATGTTGCAATCAGACCTTTGATTTATCATGATGTTTTTTTGTCAATATTTCCGCAGGAACTATATTTCATGTATATGATGATAGGGGATGTGATGTAGTCGCTTCATCAAAAGAAGCGTTGATAAACATCTATCGAGATTATCATGAATGGATATTAAAATACGATAGAGCAAGAATTGACCCAATACTAGCTAATTGCAACATATGACAATGTATTCCTTAAACCTGGCTGCCGCCGCGAAACGAGTGGCAGCCTCATTAAGCTATCGGGCAGGAAAGTGCGAATAGGTTGTGGGACAAATATTACTGCATAAGGAGGTGCAATATATGCTGTCCATTTATGACATCAAGTTCTTGTCAACCGACATAAGAAGTATCGGGTGACAAGAACATTATCTCATTAATTACCGCGTAAATCGCGGTTTTTTTATTTTATGGGATCAAGTTCTTGTCACGAGCCAATGACAAGAACTTGATCCCATTCCCGATTTTAACAAGAACTTGATCTCATTCCCGACAGATGGGTTCGGGAGTGAATGAGGTGGATATAGAAATACCTGGAAAGGATACCTATGATTGAACCGAGGGACGGGCAGTATAGTTGAATATATCCCAATTTAATGGTAGTATATTTATTAGGTGTCACCTAATTTAATTAGGTAATAACTAACAAAAACGAGGGGTGTTCGACTTGCTCGAATGGATGTTGAGAAAAATAATGGCTGACAGAGGTATATGGTCAGGTGCAGCATTGGGGCGTCTTTTAAATGAAAAGGCAGACTATAATCTTTCTGCACCTTCCATCAGTGCTTTATTATCAGGAAGCCCGAAACAAATGAAGGCAGACACTCTTGATGCATTATGTACAGCTTTAGAATGTAATCCAAATGACTTATGGGTCCATACTCCATCATCACGCACAAAGGGTGCTTAACAATGACTATAAAGGCTATTTTGCCGTTCGGAGATCCTATTCTTCGAAAGTTTTCTAAGCCAGTTGAAAACATTACTCCAAGAATTATAAAACTTCTTGATGATATGACTGAGACACTCTATGCTTCGGATGGTCGAGCTGGCTTAGCCGCTCCTCAAGTCGGGATTCTAAGAAGAGTTATTGTTATGGATTGCGGTGAAGGTTTAATTGAGCTAATTAATCCCGAGATAATTTATCAAAGCGGGGAACAAGTAGGACCTGAGGGATGTTTATCCTATCCGGGTTACGCAGGTGTAGTGAGAAGATCTCAGTCAGTAAAAATAAAAAGTTTAACTAGATCCGGTTCAGAGTCTATTATTGAAGGTGAGGGGTTACTTGCAAGATGCATCCAACACGAAATAGATCATTTAAATGGAATTCTCTACATAGATCACATTAAAGATGGTTTCTTTTATAATGAGGAAACTAATATGAGGGCGAATCTGCTTGAAGTGACTAAGTTAACATATAACAATTAGCTTTATAGATGGAATTCAACTAACGGGACACGTTAGTTGAATAACAACAGCGGCAGTCTAAGACTTATTTTTCAAGTCTTGGTCCGCCGCTGTATCTTTTAATGGAGCAGTCTAAAACTTATTCTTCAAAAGCTTTCCTTTTTTCAATTCAAAAGCTGAGTCAAATCAATGACTCCTGTCTAATACTTTATTTTCACCGAACATTTATACAATATTTCAGTAGCTCAAGTAGCACCATGCTTGAGCTATTTTTTGTTAGATGATGGTAGAAATTGTCGATTACAGAAGGGCTTTTGTATGTGTTTATCGATAGAAAAAGTAAAGAGTCTTATGATCTAAAGTTATGGTGGGGAGTGCAGATATCAAATAAAGGGGGAATCTTTTTGGTAAAGATAGATACCATATTTGAAACTTTTTGAGTCAAGTAAACAAGATATTTTGCAAAAATCATTAATCTATTTCCTGAAAGCGTTGGCTAAACGACATCCTATCTGGACTTGGAACATGTACTTTTCGAGATACGGGGTATGCTGTCGAAGCTGTATCGATATATCAGAGCCATCGGTGCACGTCCGCTTAACAGAGAGCGGCAGGCCTTCCCGGATTTGAATATGATCTGATCATTAAGACTTTTAAATATTACAATTCTTGTAAAGTAGCAACAAGATATTAAGGAGAAATTATATATGGATCTATTTAGATTAAAAGAAAAAAAGGAATGAATGAAACTGTTTTTTCACTTAAATCTATGAGAAAAAGTCTCTGCGGGACTCTAATCTCGTTAATAGCAATGTTTTGTTTTTTTATCTCCCCTTGGACGCTGCGGTGGGATCGGGTACGATAACATTTAGTAGTAGTACGGGTATCAGTGGTCCGACAGATACAGACGGACAGGGCGGATCGACAGATATTGCAAATATTGTTATTCAGATATCTCCCACTGATACAAATGCTAATATTCCAAGTGGATTTAACATGAGTATCACGATAATACAACTTGGGGTGTTCCCGCTATAGTTACACCAAATGATTCTAGAGGTGAATCATATTATGGAATATCTATAAAAAGTTCGTCTTCTGTTAAATTTTCTATGTCTTCTTTGGATTTTCACGATTGGGGGCTATGGGATGGAGGTACATATTATATCCAGTCGTAGTCACAATATTCCTCCTCAACCAACCGGATGATAAGCATTAATACTTAATTTCAATATTTACCAGTATTTCCCTGTTACTTTAAGTTTAATTTATTCTTTACATTTGATTCCCCAAAAAGATTCGGACAAATATGCTGACGTAACCGAATCAACAAATAGATTGACGATCCCTTGCACTTAGGAAAATAATAGTTTTAATAGAGAGAGAAACTGGGGGAGGCGTTCGCATGAGTTACCGTGCTACATTAAGTGCTCTTAGCATTGTTGTGGTTTGCTTTGTTATATACATCGCATTCTTCCACCACTATGATCCAACGGAAAATAATCTCTTTGCATACGAGCTGAAGAAACAGGGGGAACAATCACAGCAGCGATTGGAAGTAGCTCTGGTGTTTTTGAAAAATAAAGAATATGAGAACGCAAAGAACGCTGTTTTGCTGGATTTCGACCATTTCAAAAATGCGGACTCGGGTCTATATCAAACAGAGCGCAGCGTGTACGATTACACCATTTTTATGCTCGCGGCGGATAACGACCCAATAACAAAGTACTCGTATATCCAATTCGCAAAGCCAATTGAGGGAGTTTTGACTCAACAGCAACTTGACCAATACATTGCAGAGTGGAAGCCGAAGTCGGAAGCAGCATCTATGAATGTTCAAAAGCAAATCGACGAAGCGTTAGCTGGATTGTCTTCGGAGGAGAAGTCGTTCGTCAAAGGCTATGTAATTGGTTCAATCAACGGAAAAAAACTAGACCCAAACGTGGTGGCTGCGCAAGCGACAAATGGTACGGTCGAGCAAGCCAAGAAAAAAGTGGAAAAGTGGATGCACGATCCATCCATTTTGGAGGCAATTGAAAAATACAAAAACGTGAGCATGAAATATGAATCAAAATAAAACCGCACTCGTCTATAATTCTGCTCGTAAACAGGCAAAAGCCCGACCTCATGCGGTCGGGCTACTGGCGGTGGAGGAGAGCAAATTTGCCCCCTCCTTGACATGCTGACAATAATATTATGCTCCCAGCTGAAGACTTAACATCGAGGCTTCAACCTTTATTTCGATTCTCCGCTTTACCACTACCGATGATACGGTTCAAACACAAAGTACAGTTTGACCATAAGATATACATCAGTATATAAAGACAAAGCCACTCCTGACAATGGAGTGGTTTTCTTTGGATAGAACTTCTCTTAATCTTGCTATCCAGAATTGGCAAGACAAAGATGCTGTGCAAGTCGACGATCGGAAAGGATGATCACGAGATTGGGGCCAGGTCGTCGTACAGCATACAAGGATAGCGGGATGTGTGATGCACAACAACCGGTGATTCAAGTTAATGGTTTCATCTGAAAGGGCAGAGCAATAGCGAAAGGACCTATCCCAGCAGTTCTTTGGCTCCGTTCACCACTAAGGGCAAAGACTGTTTAACGAATGATTCCGCACTTATTAGACGCCCCTCTTTGTTCCAAACGTAAGCCGTCCCGTACATCCCCCAACTTAACATGATAGAAGCTGTATTTATTAAGAATTGCGCGTTTGGAGTCGATAGCATCTTGTCTTTGTCTATAAAGGAAAGAAGTATCGTTTGAATTTTTTCCTTTATTTGAATTTCGAATACAGGTACAAGCGATGTATTTCTTCTTTTGCACATAGTACAGCAAATGCAGATCTGTTTATCACGAACGATCAACGACTCGAAATTGTGAAGGAAATAAAATGTGTGTCGTTGGGCCAACTATAAGATGATAAAATGGATAATTAAGCTCTCCTGTCCATTAGCTCAACGTACGAGATGTCAAAGAAAGGGAGAGCCAGGCGCATGAAACCCATATGTATCCGCGGAGCAAGACTGCATAATTTGAAATCTCTCACTATGGAAATTCCGAAGGGACGGTTTGTCGTCATTACTGGGGTGAGTTGCTCTGGAAAGTCGACACTAGCCTACGATTTCCTCTACCGTGAAGGAAGACGCAGATACGATCTCGCGGTCGGTGCGGCCCATTTTCGGAAGAGGACGGTTTCGACAAAATGACTGGTTTTGTACCAACAGTGGCAGTAGAACAGCGGATCATCCGGCAGACGAACCCTCGAAGCTTGGTAGGGACACGTACCAGAATTGGGCAAGAAGCTCGGGATGTGACCATCGAGGGATTGCATTTCAGTGCATGCAGAGAAGGTTGATTTGCGTTCGGATCCGTTTCAGCATCCCGCGCAGATTGGGTTCTACATCAATTATACGATCTGATACCTCATCCCAGAAATGCGCTTGTTCCCGTAATGTTTTTTCGCGCTCGTAAACAATGGATCCGTCGTTCCTTATATCGAAGTTCATATGTCCAATATATTCAGTAGAGGCGGCTGGCATACTGAATCAGCTTTTTCTGAGATGGCGATCGGACATGTGATTGGCTTGAAGGATGCGGTATACGAATTGGGCTTACGAGGAATGAAGCAATATTTGGATGGAAAAACAGCAGAAATTAACGTGCGAGGAGCAAATGGATGAATGCAGATGTCTTGTTTAACAAATTCCCAATCATTCAATCGGATAAATTGCAGCTAAGGGAAATTATAGATTCCGATACGGAGGCTGTTCACCGTATATACAGCAATGCTGAAGTATTCAAATTTTGCGGAATTATTCCTAAGAAGGATATTCATACAGTACGGAGCATGATCACGCATTTTGATAGAGACTATGTAAAGAAAAAAAGAATTAAGTGGGGCATTTGTGAGATTAAGAGCCCAGATAAAGTGGTTGGTATTGCAGAAGCCATGGAATTTAACTCGCAAATCAATACAGCGACAGTTGGATATTTTTTGAATCAATCTTATTGGAATCAAGGAATAGCAACTGAGGGGCGTTACGTACTTTGGTTGAATTCCTGTTCTTAGAAGCGGTTTTGAATCGAGTTCAGGCCGAGGTCATGCTGGAGAACGGTGTCTCCAAACAGGTACTGCTCAAAAATGGGTTTTTAAAAGAAGGAACCTTGCGGCAGGCGAATATATGGAGTGGAAAAGGATTGGTCGATTTAGATATATTCAGTATTTTAAAAGAAGAGTACTTGGGACCAAATGGAGACAGAAAGTAGCTTTTATCCATTTGGTGATTAAGCGTTGAGGAGGAATAGTTTGAATAAAATTGAAGTGTTCAATGCAAGAATCCATAACCTGAATCACATCAATATTGAAATTCCAAAGTATAAATTTATTGTGGTAACTGGCGTTAGCGGGTCAGGGAAGTCCAGCTTTATTTTTGATACTCTTCACAAAGAGGGCCAGCGGCTTTACTTGGAAGCGATGGGGATTAGTCACGGTATCTTTAATTATGATGAGTTTGATCTAATACAAGGTAGCGAAGGATTGATCTCCATACCAATACGAAGCAAATAAAATGAATAAAATTAATAGAAAAGATTTTGATAACGCGCGCATAAAGTCCTCCCGAATTTTTATTTTATTTCTGTTGCAGAGTATATAATTCCCAATTTATCAGTTAACAATCTACATATCATACTTGAATCGACATATAACTAGTTCCACATCTCTATAGCTAGAATGTCTGTCGTTAAGGGGTTTAGACGACAAGGTCTTGCACAGGTTCTGATTAAGGAGATTGAAAAAAAAGCATTATTAGCAAGCTTACCATAAATTGGTTTTAGAAACTAATATCACTTGGTCGGATGCCATAAAATTCTATGAATTAAGCGGATTTAACGAAGATTATAAGGATGATTCCCGAGTGCATATGTATAAGGATCTTTTAGATTAATCCATGGAATTGGATGTGTCTTCCTCATAGTCGCCAGAGGCTCATCGCTATGTAGATAAAGGGCACAAAAAAGGAAAAGGTAGTCATCATTTTAAATGGAGACTACAATCTCCGATTAAACTTTTCCACAAAATGATCAATAATGGGATCTATTTTGGAATCATCGACGAGAGGCAGTTTTTCGGCTTTGAAAAATTGCATTTTTTTGAATTGGTAGTAATCGTTGAGCACCTGTCTGATGGAGACTTGGTTATAAAGCAAATATTTCGCATTGATAATTTCCCGCAGCAAAAGATTGTCTTGAAGCAGCATAAAATTTTCGTTGATCAGATTGAAAATGCCCTTGTTTTTCCCGTCTCGATAAAATTCCAAGATCTGTTGTTCGCGTTTGGTTAAAGCGGCTTTCAATTGATCGTACAAATCCGGATATGCGGTTTGAAGTTCCTTAAGAAATACATCTGTAATGGTCCCGACGAGCGAAACGGTTTGTCCAAACAAACGCTGAAACCAAGCTGCAAACGATGCCTCATCATCCTCAGGGGTCCGCTCTTCCAGCGTCTCTATATAATCCACAAAGACTTGGACTACACCCTCTATAACTTCCTCTTTTGAAGAAAAATGCTTATACATGGTGGCTCTACTAACGTCCATATGTTTGGCAATGTCATCCATCCTCAAATGTTGAAAGCCGTCCTTCATGACGGATGAAACTAATTTTTTTAGCAGCTTGATTCGGCTTTTGTCTAGCTGGTCATCCGTATGTGTGCTCATGTATTTCCTCCTAAAAGATCCTCTTCTTTCTAATTATACATGAAAAACAATGCTGTAGGCAAAAGGCATAAAAAAGAGTTACTACTCAGCACCTTATTCAAATTCTAAAATTTGGTTTAATAGATAGTAACCAATACTTTAGAGTGAACGAGGTGAGAGGCATCATGAATATAGAAGAAATTGATCGGATTATGCTCAGTGACTTGGCATCCATTAAGTCACTCATCCTGTCTCTGGTTGCCAAGGTTGAGCACCTCGAAAACGAAAATAAGGAGCTTAAGCGGCAACTTGGCCAAAACTCGCAAAACAGCAGCTGGCCGCCGTCTAGTGACCTGAAGCGTGAACCTAAGAATCACCGGAAGTCCGGCGGAAAAAAGGGAGGACCTGTCGGCCATAAAGGGCATACCCTTTCTTGCATAGACGATCCCACTACAACCATTATTCATCCGGTTTTAGTCTGTGAGAACTGTGCGGTCTCACTTGAGGACGTCGCATGTCTAGGGTATGAGCGTCGACAGGTTTTTGACATCCCTGTTCCTGTCATGGAGGTGACGGAGCACCGAGCCGAGAAGAAAAAGTGCCCATGTTGCCACACCTTGCAGAAAGGCATCTTCCCTAAAGGCGTCCATGCACGTGCCCAATACGGTGAGCGGTTCACTGCTGTAGCCGCTTATTTGCATACGCACCAAATGCTCCCGCTTGCTCGCACAACCGATCTTCTTCATGTGTTGACGGGGTGTCGGCCAAGTCAGGCAACACTTCTTTCAAGTATCCGTAAAATGGCTGAAAGCTTACTTCCCTACGAAGAGGTCATTCGTCATAATCTCCTTGCCAGTCCCGTAATCCATGCCGATGAAACGGGCGTGCATGTAGACAAAGAGGGACACTGGGTTCATGTGAACAGTACGAAGAACTGGACCTTGCTTGGTGTCCATTCTAGCCGCGGAACCGCGGGGATGAAGTCGCTAAACGTACTGCCTTCCTATACGGGTACAGTGATCCACGACTTTTATGGGCCGTATTTTAAACAGGATAAAGACTTTACCTTCAAACATGCCTTATGCAATGCCCATTTATCTCGGGAGTGCAAAGGGATTGAGGAATATGACGGGCATCGATGGGCCAGCGCTATGCTCACACTGCTGCATACAAGCTGGTCCATCACCCGCAAGACCAGAAAATTAGGTAGGCCACTTACCGAAACAGCCATCGGCAACTACGAACGACGGTATGAGATGATTCTAGAGATGGGAAAGGTCGAGCTCGAAAAGGAGCCCCTGCTCCAATCAGGGCGCAGGGGAAAACCGCGTAAGAGTAAGGCCGCAAATCTTTGGGCACGATTCCGTGACCACAAGGAAAGTATCTTGGGGTATCTTCGAGATGCCAATATTCCCTTTGATAATAACCAAGCCGAACGTGATCTTCGCATGATTGCCGTTAAGCGGAAAATATCCGGCTGTTTTCGTTCGGAAACGACCCCGGGCTTCTTTGCGACCATCCGAAGCTTTATCTCCACGTTGATTAAACAAAATCATCCTATTCTTACATCACTGAAAT
>NZ_MBTG01000069.1 GCF_002027705.1 Paenibacillus ferrarius
GGATCAACGAATATTGCTTACCTTGCGGCAAGATTTTTAAGATCTGAGTCAGTAATTCCTAATTGTTTACCTTCTTCTGTAACGCTATGGCTAAACTGCATTACATTATTATGGGCAAAATATATGTACTCAACGTACGGTTCATTTTCAAATACAACAACCGTGTAAAATGACGGTAATTTAATCCCCCAGATTCCTTTAACCGATTTAATTTCATTCTTCTTATAATGTTGTTCATTCAAAAGGTAGTTAGTCACTTTGTTCGCATAAATTATCTTGTTTGCTTGTACGTAAAAGAAGGGCGTGATGAGAACTCCAATTACTAATAAGGCTGCTATCCATTTCATTATTTCAATGTAACAGCCCCTTTCTACTTCCCAACACTTACTGTTCACTAACTTATTCGATACTTACCTATATTTTTCCTTTGGTATAGCAATAGCCCCATTACTTGTTAAACTAATCTACCCGTACGGAATAGGCTACCGATATTAAGTCAGCGGTAGCCTGTTGTGGTATTCTTATTCAACTATCGTTCTTACGTTAGCAGAATGAGCAACGTCAGTTTCTTGTATTAGCTTAATAATCTCGTTTACGCATTGTTCTACATCCTTGTTTAAACAATCGAGGGCTTTATCACTGTACTTAATGTATAAGGGCAGTCTTTCCTCGTAAACATCTTCTAGACTTTTTCCATTCTTGATAACAATGCCTCTAGTCGTTACATTGATTAGTCTTCTTTTAATCTCTTCATATGGGACGTGTAAATAAATGACCATACCACCTTGTTTAAGGACGTTCATGGCTTTTTCTGAATATATTACGCTTCCTCCCGTAGAGATAATGCAATTTTCTAAATGCAGCTCCGATATAGCTTTTTCTTCGATCTGCATAAATATCTCTATCCCATCGTTATCGATTATCTCTTGTAGTAACTTACCTTCACGCTGTTGAATGACAATATCCGTATCGACAAAATTCATTCCTAAAGCTTTTGCAAGTAATACACCTAAAGTGCTTTTACCAGCACCCGACATACCTACAAGGATTATATTCATTTTCTTCCTCGCTTTATATTAATTGTTATTGATACATTAAACTTTCGGTAAATGCCCAGAAATATCCTTCATATGATGTTAACTCCTGTTACTTCAATGAACAAAAAAGTGACCCACAGCAACGGGCTGTGGGTCATAATTAATTATATTTTAAAGGGGGTCAGTTTTATTATAGGCTTGATTCATTAAAGCTATATGAAAATAAGATTTCATTCTTGTTACATTTATTAAGCTAACGTTCTTTCGTCCCTCAGTATTAAGGTTTTATCTAACGAATACTCATTCATTCGCAGGATTTCATCACTTTGAAATATAGTAATCTTAAGAATACTAAGCTGTTGCGACCGTACTTTACCCTTTTAAGGCATGCGGGAATAGAAGAAACATTGGAACATTTCTCCATTTAAATAATCTACTGCACGCATACTCCACAATCCCCTGGAGATTGACCATCCCAAGGCTCTACGGGTCGCCGCCCTTACATTCCTTCGTTACACCTATCCAAGGTGTGGAGACCGATAGCGTTTAGCGGATGGGTCTGTGCCCTTTTGAAGAACGAACTCGGTCCTCCGTGCTTTCTTTGTTTGAAGTCCTGCGAATGAATCAATTTACGTTAGTCCGAAGATTTTAGGCAGCCTGAGTATACTGAAGTACCGTTTTTTCAGGAGTAAACGACTCCTCGGAATGCACCATGCCAACTAAGATTCGTGCTAGTTTTCCAAGCAATTTAAATATCGACTTCTGCTTACTCATATGTTTAACTTGCACATTATTCTCATGTAATTGCTTAAATATTGGGTTTGTTCCCACTAGTGTTAAGGTAGCCAGATACAAATATTTTCGAAGTGTGGAATCTCCTCGTTTGGAGAGTATGATCTGACCCTTACGCTTTCCAGACATGCTTTCTGCCAAATTTAAACCGGCTTTCCGTAACAACTGGCGACCATGAGCGTACTGCTTCAAATCACCCGCGCTAGACAGAATCGCTGCAATATAGATTGTGCCCAAACCTTTAACGGAGCGAAGTTGGCTAGCAATTGGGATCTCACCAAGTAGACCTTCGATTTCTTGTGCTATTTCGTTCAATATACCATCAATGCGTTCGAATTCTTCTAGTAAGCGCTGCAAATCCTGTTTGGCCTCATTCAGCGCTACAGTTTCCCCCACGCTTTGAACGGCTTTAGAGAGTAGTTCAGCTGCCTTATGGATACCCGTGGAGCCGCCAGCTCGTTTCATATATTTTCGCCATCCTGTAATTACTTCTGATGTGGATTGACCTTTTAAATCCAACGGAGACGGGAACTCTTTGAGTGTAGCTATGGATCGTGGACAGGTCCAATCTTTAAACACCGAAGCATATTCAGGGAAGCGTATATCCAGCCAGCGGATGATCCGATTCTGCATCCGAACACTATTTGTCACCCAAAATTCCCGATCATTCATTAGGGTCCGTAACCTTTGAAAATGAGTTGCTTGACGAATGTATTCATAATAATAGCCACGGCTAACAACATCTGCAATAACAAGAGCATCCTTCGGGTCACTCTTAGAAGGACAATTATCTCGGTTCTCCTTGTTGCGCTTCGTCGTTGCAGGATTCACTAAAACGACGTTTAAGTCTTTCTGGGCAAGCCAGTTAGCCAAACTGTACCAGTAGTGTCCTGTCGGCTCCATACCTATTATGATGTTCTTTAGTCGGTGCTTTTGTTGTAGGCCTTCCATCCAACGAAGTAATTTTTCAAATCCCTGAATAGTGTTTTTGAATGAAAGATGCTGGTTAGTAAGAACAATACCGCGATAATTTGTAGCTTGAGCTACTTGAGTTTCCTTAGCCATATCTATACCCACAACAAGATGCGAAGTGGTAATTCGTTCAATACGTTGATTTTGTCCGTCTGATTGCTTAAACTTCATAATAAGAGCGCCTCCTTGATGGTGTGGGTATTTACCCGTCGACAAACCCATCATACCGAGGCGCTCCTTTTTTGACAAAGCCCATTTCTTAGGCTATACAGGAATGTTTAGCGTAGCGATCATCTTTTCTTTTTAGCAATAGAGAGTACGACAAAAGGATATCTAAACAATAAACTCTACTTGTTCAGCTACGATTTCAAAAGAGGCATTATCATCTTCATCCCAGTTAGCAAAGAGAAATTTACGGAAGGGTTCATTCTTTTTCATTTCACTTACGGAATTAAGCATCATGCCTATTGGTCTATTAGAATTTATAGTCTGAACCCCATAAAATTTAAAAACTACTACCTCTCCCTCATAGCTTCTTAAAGCTACAGTAAGATTCGTGTTTTCCCAAAGAATACCTTCAATTTTGCTATCATGAATCCTATAATCGCCTATAAAGCCTAGGAATTGATCTTTTTCCTCCATAAATTGCTCCTTAATTTGCAAATGTATAATACTATCCAAAGTTAGTTTATCACTAAGTGCTGAATTATCTGCCAGTTAGGTGAGCAAAGGGCGCCAATCAGTATTGAACAATAATTCTCGTTAGCTCAGCAAGTTTTCATTAGGCGTCATTGAATCTCCCCATGACAATGGTGTTATAGTATTCACCGTCGGAAAGAATTTTGTCGTTTTTTAATATGCCTTCGATTTCAAAGCCGAGCCTTTTATACAGTTCAATGGCTTTTGTATTGGTTTCCAAGACGTTCAGTGTTATTTTTTTGATGTCATTGGAGTCAGCCCAAGTAATAGACTCTTGTAGGAGATTTTTTCCGATCCCATATCCCCAAAAGTCTTTAAGTACACATACACCAAATTCGACTTTATGAGAGAATCTCTTGAGGTAAGTTCCTTCACATCTCGAGAAGCCAACAATACGTTTATCAGCGACAGCAACCAAAAATAAGTTTTTTGGACTGATCGTGTCCGCATGTATTAATTGTTCAAATCCAGATATATCAATGAAAGCTTCTCCTCTTTCTCTATCCAGATTCTCCGTCTCTCCATCAATTTGTAGTCTTAATTCGGACAAATCTTTCGCATCGATTTCGATGGAAGACCTAATGGTGTAGGTCAGTCCATTCACATGAAATTCTTTATTGCTAATTATCACTTGTTTGCCCCCTATACTAACTTTGAAAGACGGCTACCTTTTGCCTCGTGGTGTGTTTATTCAACTCTTGTTCTGCGTTAGCGTAACGACCTATCATTGAATTGATTTCAACAGACAGTTCAAGTATTTTCATCCATTGAGATGAGTGCCTCACATGATATGGATGTTTACACGGACGGGAGCAATAAGAAATAGCTTTATTAAAGAAACTTGAATTTAGTTGTGATTATCATAATTTCCATGTGCATTAACAACGATAAAGGAATGTCCCCCATTATTGAGATTATCTGCATTATACATCCGTGTACTTGGAGAAAAAGAAATAGATGAGTTAAAGTAGCCTCCGCTAGAAAATAAATAAGCATCACCTTTAGGGTGTACTCTACCTTGAACCCAATAATGGGTACCTGATCTCAAAATGTAACTACCACTCCTCGGAATTTGAGGACTCCAGTTACCATTAAATGTGTTTAGATCAAACACATTCTGAGAGCCTTGAGATTTAGAATAAAGCACTGTGTTAGCGTCCTCCTGCGAAGATAAAACCTTATCCCAAAGCTTGGAGTCTTTATCCATGCCTAAACTAGTCATGTTCATATATCCGCCTGTAATTAGTCCAAGTCCCGCATCTATGTCATTTTGTATAACAACTTTAACACGGGAGTACGAAACATAAGATTTGCTCGGAGCCTGCAAAATTTGAAGATTTGTACGTTTTCCGCTAGAATCGTAGGTTGCAAAGTTAAAAGTCATATCAATAACTTCGTTTCTAAATGGGTCTTTAGGATCTTCCATATCGACAACGATATACTCTTCACCGTATTCATGGTAATTGCCATCATTAGACTTCCAGTCTGCCTTAGTAATATCAAAGTTCTCTATGAAGTTTTGAGGGAAATATCGTGGCCACATCGTAAATACATTTGTTCCATGCCAAGCAACCTCTGCTCTCGAAATTGCATGTTTATCCTTAGAAAGCGTTTTGCCATCCTTTATAGAAAGAATTCGCTCGATAATCGTCACAGATTGCGCACGTGTAGTCGTTTCATCCTCGCCAAGTGTACCCGTATCATCCATTCCAGTAATTAAACCAGCTTCAGAAGCCAAGTACATCCATTTCTTATCATCAGTATTATTATCTCCAGTTGCAGCACGAACAGCTATACGAGCCATATCTTGGCGCGTCAGAGCTGTACTCCAATCCCCATTTGTGAAATCACTCCATTGATGAAGTCCAGAAGTCACCGCCGCGTTGATGTATGGTACATACCAAGAGTCACCCGATGTAGTTCCCGTAACAGATATATGAAGGGCATTATCAACCATTTTAATAAACTCTGCTCGAGTAATATCTCCATTAGGTTTAAAGGTTCCATCTGGATATCCATCAACGTACCCTTTGTCAACAGCACCTGTAATTACAGTCTCTCCCCAATGCCCTTTTAAATCCAAAAACGCTGTTACATTAGAATCTGCTATTTTCGATGAATTAATATTGGATATAGGACTGCTTTCAGCGTTTGATTGGTTGGGCGAAATCATATAGCTCATTAATATAAGTGCTAGTACATGCTTTGATAATTTCTTATATCTAATCATTATTCTTCTTCCTAACTATTACGAATTTTTCAACGATATACAGACAGGCAGAATAATTAATTATCTACCTTTTTACCTTTTTATGGATAATATTATCGATTCAGTATATCTCAAAATATCATATTTTTCATCAGTACTTTTCAACAAAAAACCTTGAAGGAAATATCCGACTTCTTCAGGGGAGTAAGGAATTACTATTTTACGGGGATAATGATAAAGTCCTCTTTTCAGTTGCTTCCACGCTCTACTGCCCGTTAGCGGGGTGAAGGGCTGCCACTCGGCCCTTCACTGTTTAACTATCTTGTCCCGTTAGAGTTTCTCGTTCCAATTCATAAGTTCTCTCGCCTTATCAAACGCCCAATTTAAGTCCACATAGCCTCGTTCCAAGTGTAGTCGAACTGCATCTTCCCAAATGAAATATTGAGCACCTTGAATTTCGTTAGCCTGGTGGATAGGCTCAGCCTGCTCGTCAATGGCTTCGAGAAGGAATAAGCGCACCTGCTTACGAACGGTTAACCCTTTTCGTTCGATAGGATATTCAATGTCGCCAAGAAGTGAAAGAATTCTGGAATTAATCCCAGTTTCTTCTGAAATTTCTCTGATTGCAGCTTCCTCCCATGTCTCTCCGGATTCCAGGTGGCCTTTTGGGAAACCGACATGTCCATATCTATCGTGAATGAGTAGGACTTGGATTCCTGAATGCGTCTTGCGAAGAACTAATCCCCCGGCAGCACGTTCAATAAGATTCTCTGTCATAGTAACCTCCTTTGTGAATAATTGCCTAATGCTATGTATCCGTTTCCTGTGTTATGAAACTATGGTACTCTCTTCTAGTCTATAACCTTATTATTATACTAATTTCTTTGCCGCGGTGTTTTTATTAACCTATAACTTGAAGTTGTAATGATAGCAATTAGGACATACCTTCTCCGCTCTGGACAAATCAACTTGAATACCAAGTTCGGATTCTAAAGACTGAAGAATTGACCGCTTTACCATTCGTTCAATCACAGCGTTGATATCGTAGCAATCTCCCATCCAAAGTGGATGATTTAACAGAGGACAGTCATACATGTCTTTATGGTCATCCATGTTAACTCTCCTTTAATTACGCACTTCTGACCAAGTAACGAGGCTGACTATGATTACCATAGCGTGCTTATTATACTCTCGTTCACCGTTAGCATCTCCTAGACTTTAAACAATTGTTGCACAATAACCTGTTTCCTTACCTTTTTCAACTGCATTGATATAACCATCAAAGTAATATGGTATCTCATCTTCTTT
>NZ_MBTG01000070.1 GCF_002027705.1 Paenibacillus ferrarius
CATCAACGTCCCACCATCTTGTATTTCAAATGTATGTTCATGCCTAAACCTTTTAAAAGCACCGCTAACCATCTCGTCCACGAATTTATTAGGTGGATCAAACTCAGTAATGATTGATGTTAGTTGCTGGCGAATTCCGAAATGTGTAGCTTCCCAGGTCACGGTTTCTCCTAGTTCAATCAACCCGCTAGTACGACCTTTTACCGCTCTTTCATTTGTATGTGAGGTCGATTCCATGTGAATATCAATGCTGCGTGACAAATCAAAACACACCTGAATAGGTGCTTTAATAAACAGGGATATTTTTATAATTGGCATGAGTCACTCCTCCTCTACCTAGCCATTTATATTAGATAATAATAAGTTCGATATCTTCTCAATATACCCTGCTTTATTGAGTTAATTGCTGCCCGTTAGCTCAACAGGCTACCGACCTGCCATGTTAAATATTTTGCGTTGAACTCCACTATGGCAAAGAATATATGTTCTTGTCCTCCTACACTTCTGTTATCGGATGACAAAAATATATGGTTTATGCGTATTCTAAGCCGGCTGCGATGGCCGGCTTTTGAACTATGGTCTATGTTAATTGAATCTGGTTGTCTTAAATGCCTTTTTACAACCTTCCAAGTCGCTTCCCGCTATAAAATTGGACGAATAGCCTCCGCTGATTGACTCTATCAATTCTCTCACTCTCGGAATAGAAATGTATTAGAGTTCAAACTCGATAAATAAATTACGAATAATTGAAAGGGGTATATGGATATGGCATGTTCATGTGGTTGTGGAGGAAAGTGTAACAAGATGAGGCGGGAAATGAAAAAGAATGCCTCAGCGAGAACTCGCGATCAAGTTAGATCAATACGTGCTCCAATAGCCTGTAACCGATTTTGCATTCGTATGTGTAATCAATTTCCACAAAGAGAAAAAGAAATATGTTTGTCAGATTGCATGGAATGTTTAGGCGCTCAAAGATGCCGGAATCGGCGATCGAAACGCTAGGATAGCAATTCCCCAAGCTTAAGCAGGGCTTCCTATTGATGCCGATATCGAACACTACTTAGCAGCCAGAGCTGTTCCCTTTTGTGAAATAAGTATTAGAATGACAAAAAAAACAGCGGCAGCCATGGACGAGAAAATAAAGTCCTGGACTGCCGCTGTTTTATTGAACTATCGTTCCTCGTTAACTTAATTACTTCATCCAGTTATTCTCTAATCTTCTCATGTAAATGTTGGGTTCATCCTCGTCAAAAACCTCGATACCGTTGTCTTGAAGAATTCCATTTTGAATTAACATTTCGATAACATCGTTGGTAACATCGGCAAAGCCCTCTTCAATACGCTCCTCTTCAACAAACAGGATATTATCACCGCTGTTTTGTAAAAGATACCACGTCGTAATAGCTGCTGTTACTGGATTTCCTGCTAATTCCCTTGCTTTGCCTGCTGGGAGATGTGTGAATCCAATAAGTTCTTTTTTACTCTTATTAATAAGCACATAATTTTGTCCCAACTCTTTCCCCCCTTCGCATTATCCTCCCTTTACTTCAACAGACAAAGGCAGCCGGTCGTGTGTCAGCTGCTTTCATCTCGTGATTCAACTATAGTATCCGTTAGCTCAATGCTAGTAGGATATTTGTTCAAAAAATTCCCATTATAAAAAACACAAAAGGAGCTGATAAGGCAAGCTCCTTTATTGAAGAGTCTCCATTTTTATTTTTTAAAAATGATGAAAATGGCACCTAATACAAAGATAGTAACATTGATAATGTTGCTTTTATCTTTTGTATCAATCAACCTTACAAGGAAAATCATTGCAATTAAAAAGAAAAACCAAGAAAAGTTAAGCTCTCTGCTTCCAGTTGAAGAAACAATTACAAATATAACAGTAAATAAGGATATGAGGAGCTCTAAACCAAGAAGAACGCGGTTCCTATTTTTATATGGATTTGTAAAGATAAAAGCATCTCCTTTGCAATTTATTCGGTATTAATTTAGGATAATATCGTTATTCATTATTTAACCATATTTGGTCTTTTATAAGGATATTTCATTCAGTCTTATTTCCCTGTTTATTAAGCATTCCTGCCCGTTACTTTCAATAAGCAATAAAGAGCCGCGTTAGAGCAGCTCCTGCGCACATGTTACCTGTTAGCATACCTACTTGAAACATTCGTCAAAGTTGCACACTAATTTCTATAACAAAGGGAACCAAACAAACTTAAAATACATATAGATGCCTATAGAGTTTTTAATGACTATGTACTTGTTCGGTGCAGCTGTCGTGTCAATGCTGAACTTTTTTAGAAAACAACTTCTCTATCTTCCCTGAACAGGATGCAAACATTTCCGCAAGCTTATGCTGCGAGGGAGGTAAGTAATTTGCCGTTTAAACCACATCCCAATAATACTGCTATTGTAATCACAGACCCACAAAATGACTTTATGAGTCCTGGGGGAAGAGGCTATCATCTGACTAAAGGAACTATTGAACGAAACAATACTATACAAAACCTTGAACTATTAATGAGAACTGCCATGAATAAGGGATACCAACTTTTCATATCGCCCCATTATTTATACCCTCATGATTATGGCTGGCAATTTACAGGTAATGAACAAAATATGCTATTAGGTCTTAGAATGTATCAAGTGGCAAACGCGTACACACCACCGTCATATGGAGCTGATTTTGTTCATTCTTTCAAACCTTATATTTTTGATAGAAGAACCGTCATTGCAACTCCTCACAAGGTTGCCAGCCCACAAACAAATGACTTGGAATATCAGTTACGACAACATAGAAAAGAGAAGATAATTATTGCAGGGGTGCTTTCCAACGTTTGTGTAGAGTCACATATGAGGCATCTAATCGAAACTGGTTTTGAAACAGCTGTTGTATACGATGCCACCGCAACAATTAGTGAAGAGGATTTTCAAGCTGCCGTTATCAATTATAAAGCATTTGCCAGTGCTACTTGGACGACACAGGAGGCTATTTCAAACTTATAAATCAGTATCCCCAACGGTAATTTCCTATACAACTTGTCCGAACTGTCACCAAGTGGTTGCTTCGTCAGAATAAGGGCTTGGAATAACGAATGAATTTAGATAGCACAACCCCCTCTAATCTCTTCGGAGGGGTTATTTTTGCTTTGAACAAACATAAAGGAGCCATTTCCATTCTTCAACTAAACTACCCTTTAGGTTAATGCCAAAAGGAGCAGCTACCGCGGCAGCAAACTGCTCCTGGATTGCTAAACTAACGTTACCCGTTAGGTTAATGACACAGGTTGAAATAAATAGTTCTTTTCTTTTATTTAACAAGAAAGACAGCCTGCCCAGAGAATTGCGCGGCTGCCTTTTGATGGAATTACCGCTCTCAAGGTCAAACATTGCTAGGGCTTGATGAATTTCCTCTTATCTTTAGACCAGACTTTGATAATAACCCCATCATTTCTAACTAACTGATAGTTCTCCCATTCTTTAATAATATACTTCCAAAGATTATGTTGAAGAATTTCCTCTTCAGATAAATCTAATGCATTCCAATCCACTTCAATTTTTAAGACTTTTTCGGTATTAATATCCTCGTACTTTTCGTACTCATTTAGGCACTCCGAACATCTAAAATGAATATTATTGCTAACACTATTTCTTTTAACCTCAATCCATCCTTGATTACATGCATCGCACCAGTCAACCTTATGTTTATACTTATCCACTAGCTAACATGCAACTCCTTAAAATAATTAAATGTGAAAACACTTCATTTTGGAATGCAGTAATTATTTGCTTATCAGAAACGTTATTTACAACAATTCTGACTTTGTTCAGAGTACTTCAATCGCCTTGGACTTACTGAATCAACTATCGTTCTCCGTTAGTTCAACTAACTACAAATGAGTTGATCCCATAATACAAGTAAGTTAATTTTATTCTCTCAAGCCACTCGCTCACCAAATAACCAGAAAGAGCATATTTCTTAACATTTGCCTCTAATTCAGCATATGAGTCAAGCTTTGTCGTATTTATTAGTGGAAATTCCTCTCCATTAGTAATACCAAGAGGCGGATAAAATTCAACCCAGTCTTTATTAGTCCAGCGATCTATTTTGTATCTCATATCACCATCATCGCTAATATAATTCCATCGGAAGCTTGCAAACACATTTAACATAATAATTAAAATAGTAAGGGCAACTAACATTAGTTTTCTTCTATCCAAAATATCCTCCTTCATACGCCATGACATTTTGCCCATTAGTTGAGCAAAGACTGCCAATCATGCCAGCAGCCCCATCTTTCTTAGTGTATGTAAGCTATCGTTTCTCGTTAAAGTAACAAGCACTAATTCTTTCTGTCTTCATAAGTCTTTTTATTTTGTCTGTATCGCATTATGGCCACAGGTAGATTCACCACTCCAAGGATAAAACAAGATACAATAGGTACCAATTGAGGTACTGTGGGATAATTCGGCTTTCCGTCTCCTACAGGTCCTATTTTGGGTTGATGGCTATCCCACAAACCATATAAAAGACCAACAACAGGTATCAATATACAAATTACACTTGTAACTATATAAAACACATACTTGTTCAATCCTCAACCTCCTCCATCTGAGGTTTTTTGGTCTAGAACCTCACCTCAATACATCTCATAATTTATACGTTCCCTCAAATTGGAAGTTGCAGTATCCTGCTCGTTACTTTACCAGACCAAACAGCCGATCGTGTGCCGGCTGTCGTTTTGTCGTGATTGAACTATAGTTTCCGTTAGTTCAATAAACGGCACATTTTGGGGAAGTAGTCTCCAGTTAAAACTTATTGGTGTCCTTTAGGGTTATTTCAAGTGTGTCCCCATCAAGTTCTAATGCCACATGGTTGTCCCAATTCAAAAATTCATCACATGTTATTGCTAATTTATTATTAGACCAACCATGAAATTTAATTGTATCCATTTTTATCGGACTATTTTTTGATATCTTATCTTTTAATGTTGATTTAATGATTTCGATATTATAGTAATCAGCTAAAATGAAATCGCCTAGAGTGGTTACTGTTAGATTTTGATATTGAGGCTGGGATTCATATTCAACTAACTTTTCACTAACACTATCAAGTCTATATAAATAATCCGAAGTTAGAACAAGTACGGAATTATACTTTTTTGATATAGAAACATCTCGCGGAAACCCTCTAAAGTTTCCACACCATTCGGTTAAATCATCGTTTATAAATTTAATCCAAGTCCAGTTTTGGGAATTCCAGGGGCTCGAAATATCATAAATCCTCTCCTTGCATTCTCCTGATTGTGGCTGATTTATTACCTCCGCTTTGATTATCATCATTTGTCCTCCATAATTCTTCTAAATCTACTTATAGATATTCAAATATCGTATTCAACTTTCCTGCCCAACTGCTGGCTACCACGCTAAACTGCCCGTTAGTTGAGAAAAGGCAACCGATCGTCTGACCGGTTGCCTTGATGATTCACTGATTAAACTAAAGTATCCGTTAAAAGGCAGCCAGCCTCAGCTGACTTCCTTCTCCTGCTGTTCAGGGAATGCTTCCGAAAAAGTGATGATAGCTATCGCTCGAAAATCCAGCAATTCATCAAGTTTGTTCCTTCCTCGGGTCACACTTAGTATTCATCGTGCAGCCGCCACCACGTATAAGGCGGTGTTTGCGGCCAACCCTCAGGTGAATCCTCCCAGTCTTCCTGGCGCCCGTATGGTGTCAGATCAAGGAAATTGAAGTCAGCTCTGAGCCTGTCAACACCACGAGCCGTCGTGTAATAGGTGCGATAAACTTGTTCGCCATCACGGAGAAAGACACTCAGGCCGAATCCACTACCTGCACCACAGTCCATGTTAAAGTTGTTGCCATTCGAAGAGAACCAGGGTACAGTCCAACGCATGCGCCTCTTGTAGGGCTCGATCTGTAATAATGGTGCAGGGGAGACTAGAACAAGGGTCGTATCACGAGCATGCAGATGAGCAAGATGGCCAATATTGTCTACAAATGACGAGCAACCTCTGCAACGTTGGTCCGATCCCGGAGCCATCATGAAGTGGTAGACGATTAACTGCCGTCGGCCGTCGAATAGATCAATAAGATTCGCTGTACCGTTCGGGCCCTCAAATACGTAATCTTTATCGATCCTTACCATCGGCAACATGCGACGTTCTGCAGCCAGTGCATCCAAAGCGCGAGTGAGTTCTTTCTCTTTGACTAGCAGATCTTCTCGAGCAGCCAGCCACTCTTGTTCTGAAACGATTTGTGGAAGTGCTGTTTGGTTCGATGTCATTTGGCTCCTCCTTGAAATTATTCTAAGTATCCCTTTAAATTATAACATTTTGAAATATTTGTGATTTATTGTGAATTGCGCATTTAATATTATG
>NZ_MBTG01000071.1 GCF_002027705.1 Paenibacillus ferrarius
AAGAACTTCGTCTTGACCTGTGAAAGAAGCAGTTGTTTTATCAGTGTTAGCTGCATCTAGGCCAGTTACGTTTACTGTGTATTCACCATTGCTGATTTTAACATCAGTCAGTGTAAGAACTGCGGATTTTTTGTCATCAGCAAACTTCGTTGTAGTTACTACATCAGAAGTACCTTTTTTCAAGGCAATTTTTGCTTTGTCTGTATCAACTGGTTTGTTGAAAGTTACAGTCACTTTTTGAGCGCCAGTAGCTTTTGCTTCTGTCACGGATACTTTACCAGGGGAAACATATTGTTGTTTCGCTTCGTATGCACCAGTCAAAAGAAGATCGCGAGTCGCGTTTGCTTGACCGTTGAATTTACCGCCGTCGCCAGCTGGAAGAAGTTTCAATTCAAGAGCAAGAGCAACATAACCTTGTGCCCAGTCTGTAACTGTTGAATCGTTACCTGTTTTTGCTTTAGCGTCAGCATCTTTACCAAGAACGCGAACCAAGAAAGTAGCCAGTTGTTCTTTTGTTACTTTACCAGCTGGGTTGTAAGTACCTACGCCGTAACCATCAGTGATACCGGCATTTTTCAAAGCTTCGATGTAAGGAAGTGCGTAGCCATTAGCTGCATCATCGGATTTAACATCGGAGAAGCTGGAAGTTTTCAAATCTTTGTTAACTTCAATGCCAGTGATCAAAGCGGCAACCTTCGCGAATTGCGCGCGGTTCATTTCTTCTTTCAAACCAAACGTTTTGTCGCTTGTTCCGTCGAAGATACCAGCGCTGATCAAAGCGTCAAATTTTGCTTTTGTAGCTGCGTCAAGATCTTTAAGATCTGTGAAATCAGCGGAAGTTTTCTTAGCAGCAACTGGTGTAGTCGTTGCAGCTGTGTCAGCGAATGCCATTGAAGAAAACATGGATAATGCCATTGCGGATGATAGAATCACG
The DNA here is from genome assembly GCF_002027705.1 of Paenibacillus ferrarius. GTDB lineage: Bacteria > Bacillota > Bacilli > Paenibacillales > NBRC-103111 > Paenibacillus_E > Paenibacillus_E ferrarius. The sequence goes on from NZ_MBTG01000071.1 coordinate 935, forward strand.
GATAAACTTTTTTTCATAACCTTTATTTCTCCTCCTTGAAAATCTTCGGGTTTATTTTTTTGTCTTTTTGTTACGATATTTGAGCTCGATTTACTCATTTTTGGTTCACCCCCTTTCCAGAGTTTGAGCATAATATAACTAAGTTCATTTGTGATTCTGATGATCACATTAGAAACTAGTAAATCAATCTAAAAAAAACTAGAAAAGTGACACCAATGAATATTATACATTGATCGAATTGCGTCGTAAAGATTTTTTTTATAAAAGCAACAATAATTCGTAATAAAACAGTAACTCTGTATTATTTCCATGTCTTCAAAGTATTAAACGCAGCACAAACAAAAAAGTTGCGATTAAAATAAAAAAACTTTTTTCGTTTATGCAACGTTTATATAGTTGGCAGAGCGTACATACAAAAAAACCTCTTACTTATATAAGTAGGAGGGCAATTGTTCAGCAGTGCAGTTAGACCACAATTAATTCAATTTGCTTTGCAGCTATTTCATCAAAGAACGCATGAGGAGCTTCACTATCTGTAATCAAAACATCGATTTGTTCAGTGCTGGCGTATGAGGCGATAGAAATCTTTCCTATTTTATCATGATCAAGTAGCGCAACTACCCGCGAAGCCGCCTTGACCATTTCTTTTTTCAGCTCGATTTCATAAACGTTAAAATCCGTTAAACCATCTTCAATAGTAAAGCCGCTTGCAGAGGTGAACAAAATATCGGCATGGATTCGCCTTAGCAAATCAATCCCAAATCTGCCTTCCAATGCTGTTGAACCGGCTCTAAGCGCACCTCCTATAAGGATAACAGTGATGTTCGGATTTTCTTTCATCTCCATCGCAGCATGTATCCCGTTGGTCACAACAGTTAAACGAGATTTTTCTTGTACTAATATACGTGCTAGTTCTAATGCAATGGGGCTTGCATCAAGGAATATACATTGACCGTTCATAATTAACTGAGCAGCTCTTTGACTAATCTTTATTTTCTCTATTTGATTGATCGTATCGCCTACCGGAGAACAATGCTGATCATTGGTTTTTTCTTTGGTCATTGCGCCGCCATGTGTGCGTATAAGAAGGCCTTCTTTTTCCATCTGCGTTAAATCAGTGCGCAAAGTGGCTGCAGAGACGTTTAAGTGTTTGTTTAATTCCTTGATGGTTGTACGTTGATGTTGATGGAGAATATTCATAATCATGTTCTTGCGTTCATTTGCAAAAAACTTTGCCACAAAATCACCTACAATACTAGAGTAAACAACGTTTAATGCGTGTTCAAAAATCGTTTTTTATTTTAGCACACTTAATTGGTGCAAGGCCATTTCTTTGAAGACCGAATAAAAACGATAAAAACGACATTATTCGACATGGAAATTGTTGAAACGATAAAATGTTTATTGCACAAGATCGCATAAAAGGGATTAACTTCCATGAAAACCCTTTAAAAATGCGATCGTATAGGTTATCATTGACAATTCGCAAATAGAAAATACAATAAAAGAGAATTTTAAATAAAAATATTGTTGTTTTCTTTCGAAACAATAATGGGGAATTTGATTATGGGGGTGAATTTCAGTAATTTCATTGAAAATTATAATTCGTGTAGTAAATGATGTTTCTTTGTTGATTAAAATCATCGCAATACGTCAAAACTAACGATTAATAGATTAATAGTTTTAGTAGACAACAAAATTTTGAAGAAGGGATAGGAATATATGATACTAATGGAAGCGATATCACAATTTGAAAAGTATCAAATTTCGATTGATAGAAGCGATAAGACTGTAGAAGCATATAGAAATGATTTGCTTTTCTTCGTCAAATATTTGGTTGATACATATAATTGTACGCCGTATTTAACTGATGTGACGGCAGAAGATATCGAAAACTATTTTTACCACCTTAAGATGGAAAGAGGCTATTCACCAGCTAGCTTGAAACGAAAGTTGGCTGTGTTTCGAACCTTCTATAACTTTTGCAATAAAAAGAAATATTGCATTAATAATGCGGCCGTACACGTGGAAACGATTAAACAAGAGCACAGGGAGAAGGGTTTTTTAACATCAGGAGAGGTGCTGCAACTTGTTGAAGCCATTGAACATAATTTAATGAAAAAGATCATACTTACCTTGTATTACACGGGGTTGCGGATATCCGAGTGCATTAACTTGACGCTTGAGGAAATCGATTTTGAACGCAACACGATTAAAATCTTTGGTAAAGGGAAGAAGGAACGAATCGTACCTTTGAATATGAAATTAAAAGAGATACTGATTCATTATCTGGAGCATGAACGACCCTACTCTAAAACGAATAATTTGTTCTGTACAGCTGCATCAGGAGCAGTTTCGGACTCATATGTGAATAAATTTGTTAAAAAGGCAGTAGATAGGCTTGGCTGGAAAAAAGAAGTTACTTGTCATACGTTTCGACATTCATTTGCAAGTAATCTTGTGAAAAAAAATGTCAATGTGGTTCAAATTCAAAAGCTGCTTGGACACACATCATTATCAACTACAACCGTTTATACGCATACAAGATTAGAGGATCTAACAGCTGCAGTTAACCAACTATAATTTATTAATTTTTAGAAGGAGGCACTATGACTCAAGCCTTGGCAAATATGGGGAATTTGGATGAGAAAGTACAAGCTGTTCTAGTCGGATTGTCATCAGGGAAGAGCAGAGAGCAGCTGGCGATAGAACTGAAATACAAGGACTCTAAAGGCATAGACAATTACATGAAACGGAAAAGTTATGAATGGGACAACACAAGAAAGAACTACTTTCCAGTTAAAGAGAAAAAATCTTCTGCAAATATCGTACAAAGTCCTGAAGGTAGAGTTGCTACCATCCTTTCGCTATATAAAAGAGGCATAGATGCCAAAGAAATTGCTCTTCAACTGAAGTTTCAAGATCATAGAGAAATGGCGCTTTATTTAAGAAGCAAGGGCTATGTTTGGGATGAGGGGCAATCAACTTATGTTTTTAAAGGTGAATCAAACCCTAACCCAGGTGAAACAGAACGTGTTGTGAACGATAAAAAATCATTAAACACTGAAAGAACAGAAGCAGGAGAACCGAAAAGTAGAACAGGAGTTGGACAATCCATGTTAAATTATGATGAAAACTCACTGAAGCTGATTAGTTTTCTAGAAAGCAACAAAGAAGCACTCATGGAAATTATCAAAAATCAATCTAATTCTGTGCAAATTCCCAGATATTTAATACCTGGCGTTTGTATTACAAAGTCGGTTCATATGAATTACGGACTAGACCAAATGACACGTGAGTTTAGCATGGAGAAAAATGTGTCTCAGAAAGATATTTTTGAGGTTGCGCTTATTGATTTTTTCAAAAAATATGGATATCAAAAAGAAATTAGTGTGTTATTGGGTCATTAATTTTTTTTGGTCGAAACCTAATGAAAAACCAACTTTAAAATTCTAAGTGTCTTAATTGCTTTGTTAATAAAACTTGAGCTATGCTTACTTGAAACAATGGTCGAAAAATAAAGTAGTAAAACTATATATACGGTCTAGCCTTTAAAGAATCGACTAGTTTCCATAATTAAATATTGACTATAAAGGTTATGAAAAAAAGTTTATCAGTAATCCTATCATCCGCAATGGCATTATCCATGTTTTCTTCAATGGCATTCGCTGACACAGCGGCAACTACTACAACAGCTGCTACTGCTAAGAAAACTTCCGCTGATTTCACAGATCTTAAAGATCTTGACGCAGCTACAAAAGCGAAATTTGACGCAATGATCAGCGCTGGTATCTTCGACGGAACAAGCGATACAACGTTTGGTTTGAAAGAAGAAATGAACCGCGCGCAATTCGCGAAGGTTGCCGCTTTGATTATGGGTGTTGAAATAAATAAAGATTTGAAAACTTCCAGCTTCTCCGATGTTAAATCCGATGATGCAGCTAACGGTTACGCACTTCCTTACATCGAAGCTTTGAAAACTGCTGGCGTAACTGATGGTTATGCAGAAGGCCAATACAACCCAGCTGGTAAAGTAACAAAAGAACAACTGGCTACTTTCTTGGTTCGCGTTCTTGGTAAAGATGCTGACGCTAAAGCAAAAACAGGTAACGATTCAACAGTTACAGACTGGGCACAAGGTTATGTTGCTCTTGCTCTTGAATTGAAACTTCTTCCAGCTGGCGACGGCGGTAAATTCAACGGTCAAGCAAACGCGACTCGCGATCTTCTTTTGACTGGTGCATACGAAGCGAAACAACAATATGTTTCCCCTGGTAAAGTATCCGTGACAGAAGCAAAAGCTACTGGCGCTCAAAAAGTGACTGTAACTTTCAACAAACCAGTTGATACAGACAAAGCAAAAATTGCCTTGAAAAAAGGTACTTCTGATGTAGTAACTACAACGAAGTTTGCTGATGACAAAAAATCCGCAGTTCTTACACTGACTGATGTTAAAATCAGCAATGGTGAATACACAGTAAACGTAACTGGCCTAGATGCAGCTAACACTGATAAAACAACTGCTTCTTTCACAGGTCAAGACGAAGTTCTT
>NZ_MBTG01000072.1 GCF_002027705.1 Paenibacillus ferrarius
CAATGTCATTAAGTTAAGGCGCAGGGTTAAAATCAAAAAAAGAGCAGGTTATCTGAAAAGATAGCCCGCTCTTTTTTTGCATGAAAAAGAAAAAAAGAACTTGACAAGCAGTTGAAAGTGTGTGGCGAAGCCCCTTGAAAAACGAGGAGGTTACGCCAATGAATGAGTACGCGAATTCGCTAAAAGAAACGCTGACATCTCTCATACGAGAAATGTCAGCGCTACCCGCACCATATGTCAAAAACCCCGAAAGAGATTTTACCCGAAAGAAAAAGCTGCCCTTTGAAACGGTTATGCAACTCCTGATCTCGATGGGCGGTAACAGCATCTATAAGGAACTCTTGGAGTCGCAGGGCTATGATGTAAACACCGCAACCACTTCTGCTTTTGTTCAGCAGAGGAATAAAATCCTGCCGTCTGCTGTGGAATTCCTGTTTCACGAATTTACTCAATCGCATACGGATATCAAAGACTACCACGGGTATCGATTACTTGCGATTGACGGTTCGGATTTACATATCGCAACGGACCCTGCCAACACGGACACCTATTTTCAAAGTCAACCGAACACGAAAGGCTACAACCTTTTGCATTTGAACGCAGCCTATGACCTCTGCAACAGACTTTACGTGGATGCCATTGTTCAGCCGCGAAGATTGAGTAGCGAGGGAAGAGCACTTGCAGCTATGGTTGATCGTTCCCCCATCAAAGGTAAAATCATTGTTATTTCCGATCGAGGCTATGAAAGTTACAACAATTTCGCGCATATTGAGCGCAAAGGATGGAACTACGTCATACGGGTAAAGGATTTGGATTCCAATGGTATTCTTTCGGGCTTGCGTTTGCCCTCTAGCGGTTCGTTTGATATTGAAGTTCATCTGACACTCACAAAAAAACAAACCAAAGAGGTCAAGGCTCATCCCGAGATTTACAAGTTCATCCCTTCCAAGTCAACATTTGATTTTTTGGATTTGCATGAAAACTTGTATTACCCGATTTCCTTTCGGGTTGTTCGTTTCGTCCTGCCAAGTGGCGCCTATGAAACTGTCATCACGAATCTTTCTGCCGCAGATTTCCCACCCGATGAACTGGAGTCCATTTATAACATGCGATGGGGCATTGAAACCTCTTTCAGAGCGTTGAAATACACCGTCGGATTGACGAGTTTTCACGCAAAGAAACAAGAGTCCATCATCCAAGAGATTTTCGCAAGAATGATCATGTACAATTTCGCTGAAATGATGACCTCACACGTCGTCATTTCCCAAATGGATAAACGGCACCACTACCAAGTCAACTTCACGGTTGCCGTTCACGTTTGTAGATATTTCCTGCGTTCAAAAGATGATGAACCCCCGCCCGATGTTGAAGCGTTGATTCACAAAAACATTTTGCCGATTCGACCCATCCGCCCAGGACAGCAGAATACGCGCAAAATCCGCTATAAATCAGCTGTTAGCTTCGTCTACAGAGTAGCATAAATCGTTTAACAAGACCATTTTTTTAGCGGATATTCCATCCGTTTGTTTGCTGTGCGCTTTTTTCCTTGTTTGCATAAAAAACAAACGGCACAGGGATTTTTCCCATGCCGTTTTCGGATTCATCTTTATTCCGTATTTTGTCTTTGAACTTATCTTAATGACATTGGGCAACAGCCGCATCCTTTTCACAACCAATTGTTAATTTGCCGTAATCCAAGTCACATTCTTAGCCGCCAGATTAGGTTCCCACTCTTTGGGCACAGGAACATCGCTCACAATGATGTCGATTTCCTTGAGATCAGCAATCTTATAAAATTGCACAAGCCCAAATTTCGACTGGTCCGAGAGTACGATGTTTTGCTTCGCATGTTTCATGAACTGCTGCGTCATGCGTCCTTTCCCTTCATCAAAGCCAGTAATCCCTCTGCCTATCATCATGCCATCGACGGAGAGAAAAGCTTTATCCGCATAAAAATGCTCTACCATCTGCTCGGCCATGGAACCAGCAACACGAGAATGCAGTGCATTCACTTTGCCACCTAGGAAATAAATTTCCCCTGAGAATAGTTCCTTGTTTTTATAATCAATCAGTAAATATAAAGCTGGAATGGATATAGTCAAAACCGTAAGGTTCTTTTTGTTCAGCAAATAATCAATGGTATGCAGGGTCGTCGTTCCATCATCAATGAAGATAACGTCATTATCTTCGACAAGTTGGGCTGCCGCTCTGCCAATCATCCGTTTCGCCTCGGCATGCAGCACTTCTCTTTTGAGCTGCGACGGCTCCTCGCGGGATAAGTTAATTTTGACTGCGCCGCCATAGACACGTTTCAGTTTATTTTCATCTTCAAGCTCTTCCAAGTACCGACGAACCGTTTCGGAAGAAACATTTAAAGTGTCAACCAAATCGTTCGTCCTTACTTTGCCTTCCAGATTAAGCTGGTTGAGAATATAATCCTTCCGTTCTTCACCTATCAACGACATTGTATACAAGCCCCCAGTTAGTATGTGACAATTCTAGAACAATTATATGATTTTACTTCCTAATTTGCCAAGCAGAAGTTCTTTTTTTGATTTTATTCAGAACGAGCTCGTACACCATTCGAACGATGATGTTCGTTCCAACAATGAGAGTCGACATCGCAGCTGCCGCAGCCACATCCCCGGCATCTTCCATATTGACCAAAGCAACAGCTGCTAAATTCATATCGGCAGACCGCAAGAAGACAACAGCAGATACCGTAACCATCGCATTGACGAAAAAGTACATGCCGATTTCAGCAATGGCCGGCAAGGACATCGGCACCGTGACTTTCAGGAACGTCTTGTAAAATGGCACACGCATAGATTCCGAGACGAGCTCGAATTCTTTGTCCAGCTTTTTGAGAGCAGTCGTCGCCGTGATGAAAGGAACCGCATAGAAATGCGTAATATTCGCAAGCACAAGAATCGCCATCGTCCCATAAATCCAATTGAACGGATTGCTCGGATCATTAAAGAAGAAAATATAGGCCAAGCCTATAACCATACCCGGAAGTGCTAAGGGAAGAATGGAAAGAAAATAGCCGACTTGCCTAAGTCCCTTCATCGTTCTGGATTTCTCAATCAAATATGCAAAAACAAATGTAATGATGGTTCCTACGATGGCCGTAATGAACGAAACCTTCAGCGAATTCCAAAAGGGTTCCAAGCCTGACCCCGCTACGCTTGAGAAATCAAAGTGTTTCAAGCTAAGATGCAGATTGTAAGGCCATACTTTAATCAGCGAGGCAAATAAAATCGTAATCAAAGGAATCAAGATCGCTGTGGAGATGATCCAGCAGAAAACACGGTAAAAGCCGTCCCTCCCTCGTCCGTCAGGTACCTGATACGATGTTGATTTGGACGAAAGCATGGACCGCTGCTTCCGCTCAACTATTCGGTCTACAATGAATGCAATGACCGCCGGAATCGTCAGCAGGATGCCTACCGTCGCACCCATGGATAAGTTTTGCTGACCAATCACTTGTTTATAAATATCGGTGGCGAGCACATTAAACTTGCCGCCGATGGCTTGAGGTGCGCCGAAATCCGTAAAGCTGGCTGTAAAACAGACGAAAGCCGCGCTGATTAAACCATATTTGACGGACGGCAGCGTGACGGTAAAGAAGGTTTTCACTTTACTTGCTCCAAGCGATTCGGCTGCTTCATAGAGCCGCTGGTCTGTCATGGATAACGCCGTAATAAAGATAAGAAAAGCCTGCGGGAATAAGTAAATGACTTCTGAAATGACAATCCCGATCGGTCCATATATCTCTATTCGCAAGCCAGGCAGGAGACCGAAGAATCCATTCGTAATGATGCCTTGATTCCCGAATAGATAGGTCAATGCAATACCATGCATCATCGTCGGCTCAAAAAGCGGCAGCAGCGCGATGTAATGGAAATACCTTTTGCCGCCAATCGCTGTCCGGCTAATCCCATAGGCATAGGTGAACGCGAGAATGACCGCGATGACCGTTGATAGGACCGAAACCCAAATGGTATTGGTTAACGATTGGATAAGAGAAGGCGTGGAGAAATATTGAATGAAATTGGCGAAGCCAATAAAGGATTCTTGTTTGTTCAGGAAAGCCTTGCTGAATAACAGGATTAACGGGATGAGTGTACTGGTCGTTAGAGTAAGTACGAGTATGACAATTAATATATTTTGCAGCGTGAAGAATGCTCCCAAATGACGGCGATTAGGCAGTGTCATGGTGACTGTTCCCTTATTCATTAGGCACCTACCACGGCTTCGGAAGCGAAGGAAATCATTTTCTCTTGCGGAAATTCAACCGAAACTACTGCGTGTTTCGCAAGTTTGAGATGCTGAGCCATTTGTGCTGAAACATCCACGGTCAGAAGACAATCACGGTAATCATTGACGCTGTCAGCTGTAGGCTGGAGCAGCAATCGGTAGAAAGCTCCTCTGAATTCGACGTGCTTGACGATAGCTTGCATAGCGCCTCTTGTGCCCGCGGCGGATATCCGAATATGCTCAGGCCGAACAGCTATGTTCCGCTGCGGCATATCTCCGAACCCCTGCAAGAAATTAATCGAACCAATAAAGTCAGCAACAAAAGGAGAATTCGGTTCATCATACACTTGCTCCGGTGTCCCGATTTGGACGACCTCCGAGTTCTTCATCACCACAATACGATCAGCCATCGTGAGCGCTTCCTCTTGATCATGTGTGACCATGACCGTCGTAATTCCTAGCTTTTCTTGCAGCTCACAGATCTGCTCCCGCAGCTTGACCCGAACTTTGGCATCCAGAGCGGATAGCGGCTCATCCAAGAGAAGGAAGTCCGGTGAAAGCACAATTGCCCGGGCGAGCGCAATTCGCTGCTGCTGACCGCCCGATAGCTGGGCTGGATAGCGATCATGAAGATGCAGCAAGTCAACTAAGGAGAGGACTTCTCTCACCTTATCGTCAATGTCTTTCTTTGAAAACTTTTTGCCCTGCAGCCCATAAGCAACATTCTGATAGGCCGTGAGGTTAGGGAATAAGGCGTAAGATTGGAAAACCATCCCGAAGTTTCTTTTGGCCGGCGGCAGTGCCGTAATATCCTTGCCACCGACGAGAATACGACCGTGCGAAGGCTTCTCCAGACCGGCTATTATGCGCAGCAGTGTTGTTTTCCCGCAGCCGCTCGGACCGAGCAGGCAGATGAATTCATTCTTTTGAATATCAATATCAATCTCTTTCAAAGCACTGAAAGAGCCGAATGATTTATTTACACCTTGAATGGACAGGTAAGCCTCTGTCATGATCAAGCAGCCTCCTTCGTCTTATTAGCTCTAGTATAAATCTCTATTGTTATCATTTTGTTAAGTGTTCAAAGAAAACGACTGGCTGCAAAGCTTGGTTCGCAGTCAGCCGTTTTATGGTTTTCGCTTTATTTTTTCGGTTCGCTTTTTGCGTTAAAGCGCTTATCCCACTCTGCCAAAATGCTGTCACGGTTTTTCGCCGCATCATTCAAGTCATATTTAATCAATTGCTTGATCGGATCAACTGTGTAGCCGTCCGGCACTTTGCTTGAATCCGTTTTGATAGCTAGAATCGCATAGTTTTTGTTGTATTCTTTCATCACGTCGTCCGTAATCGCCCAGTCAAGAAAGTCCTTCGCTACTTGTTTAACGACTTTCTTTTTCATCAAAGCATTGGCTTCTACATCCCAGCCGGAGCCTTCTTTGGGGAATACCACTTCAACCGGTGAACCGGTCTTTTTCTCTTGAATGCCACGGTAGCCGAAGGAAATACCAATTGGATATTCGCCTGTGCCTGCCAATTTGGCCGGTTTGGAACCGGAATGAACGTACATGGCAATGTTGTCGTGCAATTTATTCATATAATCCCAAGAAGCATCTTTACCTTTCAGTTGAACCAGGCCTGATACTGTCAAGAAGCCCGTTCCGGAAGATGAGGGGTTCGGCATCGTGATAAGCCCTTTGTATTCCGGCTTCGCCAGATCCTCATAGGACTGCGGAATCGCCAATTTGCGCTTCTCCATCTCTACTTTGTTGACGATGAACGCGGTTTCCCAAGCATCAATACCTACCCAGTGCGTTACCGCATTTTTATCTTTAAAATCAGGAAGAATACGCTCTACACCTTTGGGCGCATACGGCTCCAGCATCGTGTTCTGATCAAGCACCAGCAAGCTTGTCGCCGCTAATCCCCAAACTACATCGGCTTGCGTATTATCTTTCTCAGCCAGCAATTTCGCCGTAACAATCCCTGTTGAATCACGCACGATATTTACTTTAACATCCGGATATTTTGCTTTAAAAGTGGTCAAATAGGTTTTGATTTGATCGTCTTCCAAAGCCGTGTACACCGTTAAATCTTTACTTTTTGTATCTACGGTTGCTTCCGTACTTGAGCTTGCAGCCGCTGTTGGCGCCGTGCTTGCTTTGGTCCCCTCCGTACTCCCCGCTTTTCCTCCACAAGCTGCCAGCATGAAAACTACCGTTAGTAAAGCTGCTGTACTGCCGATTGACCTCTTCATCATTTCTTTTCCCACTCCTTTTGTGTGTATCAGTCTGTTAATGGCTCACTGATAGATTAAGTATAAAATAGTTTTGTAAATTTAAGATTAAATACAAGTAAAGATATTGTTTTGTTATTTGTTTTGTTGTTTTTAAGTTGTTTTCCAAAACAACTGTTTTTCCATACCTGCCAGCAAGCGTTCCATATCAGCCAAATGCACGTCCCCGATATTCCCAATACGGAATGTGGAAGCAGCCGTTATTTTACCGGGATAGATGACAAATCCTTCTTGTTTCATGCGTGAATAAAACTCATCAAAAGAAAACACAGGCGAATCCGGATATAAGAAAGATGTGATGATCGGTGATTGCAGTTCGACTGGAAGTAAAGTCTTAAGACCCATTCGCTCCATTCCGGCTACCAATGTCTGTTGATTGGTCTTAAAGCGTTCGTATCTGCTGGCGATCCCGCCTTCTTCCTCTAATTCCTGAAGCGCTTGATCAAACGCCCGTACAGTATGGGTGGGCGATGTATAGCGCCATTTCCCATTGCCTAGTTCCATCGTTTCCCACTGATCATAAAGGTCCAAAGAGAGGGAGCGTGCAATGCCTTTGCAGGTGGACAACGCCTCTTTGCGAGCAATAATGAAGCCAAAGCCCGGCACGCCTTGAATGCATTTGTTGGCACTGCTGATCAAATAATCAATATCCAGTGCTGCCATGTCAATCGGAATGCCGCCAAAGGAGCTCATGGCATCAACGATGACCGTTTTGCCATAAGCTTTGGCAATACGCGTCACATCCGCAACCGGATTCATCATCCCTGTCGTCGTTTCTACATGCACAACAGCCACATGTGTAATGGACGAATCCACCTTCAGAACTTCCTCGAGCTGCTTCGTGTTCACAGGCTTTGTTTCGCCCGAGTCCAATACGATCGAATAGATTCCGAGGATCTCCGCCATCTCAGCCATTCGTTTGCCATACGCGCCATTCGTGAGAACAAGCAGTTTGCCGTTTCGAGGAATCACGGAGCCGATGACCGACTCCACGGAGAAAGTACCGCTTCCTTGCATAAGCACGGTTGTGTAGTCTTCCGGCTTGCTCGATGCCATTGTCACAAGGCGGCTGCGAATAGACTGCACTAATTGGTTATAGTCTTGATCCCATGTACACCAGTCGCGCAGCATGGCGGCCTTTACTTTTTTACTCGTAGAAAGGGGACCTGGCGTTAGCAGCAAATAAGGATTATCTGGTAATTGATTCACATTTATTTTCATGGACGCTCACCTCTTTGAAGTCTTTCGTTAATGAGTGGGATTAGCTGATCAAGCTCTCCAATGCTGTCTATCACATAATGAGCGCCTTGTTCACGAAATTTCGCCGCAACGATCGCCATGCGCTGCTCAAGCAGATCAGGAGGGCACGCGGCAACTTCATCTTCGCTCATGCCAAGCTCACTGCCGCCTTTCACAACACCAACCGTCCATGCGCCTGCGTTAACGCCTTCACCCATATCGCTCACCGTATCGCCAACCTTAATCATCGTATGCATAGGGTACACATTCAAAGCTGCTGCATTCTTATACATCATCCAAGGATAAGGTCTTCCTGCCGGCACATCATTGGGAGTAACTACATGATCAGGGGCATAGCCTCGTAGATGGGCTTCTGCCGTTACAATTGCCATCATCTCGGCCGTGTAGCCGGTTGTTGAACCTATGCGAATACCGGATTGGCGCAAGCGATCCACAAGGGCGAGAGCACCGGGGATTGGCTCCGCGTATTGATGCACCACCGCTAACATCATCGGTTCAAAATCGGCATAAAGCGCATCAATGTCCGACTCCTGTGGTGGCTTACCGTAACGTGCCTCCCATAACGCAGCTACCCGCTCCATCTGCAATATTGCGCGAATATGGTCTCGCTTGAGAAGCCCCATCGGCGCTCTGGCCTCTTCAATCGTAATGGCAATCTCTCTCTTTTGGAAAACTTCCATAAATACATTCAGCGGCGCAAAACAACCATAATCGACCATTGTGCCCGCCCAATCAAAAACAACTGCTTGAATCATTGTACAACCTCCTGTTTGACTGATAAGTTTGCTTTCTTATAGTTCTGCAATACTTTTCTCCAAGATATTCAGCGCCTCATTCAGCTCAGCTTCCGTAATAATCAAAGGAGGTGAAAGTGTCAGCACATTTCCTTTGGAAACCTTAAAATTGAGTCCTCTAGCCAAGCAAGCATACATAACACGCTCTGCCTCAGCTGCTGCCGGTTCTTTCGTCGTCCTGTCTGCAACAAGCTCAACGGCTGCCAGCAGACCGATTTGACGAATATCCCCGATGATGAGATACTTTTCCATCATTTCTTGCAAGCGCAGCTTCAGGATACCTGCCAAATAATTAGCCTGCTCCAGCAAATTGTCTTCTTCTATGACACGAAGGGTAGCTAGTCCGGCAGCCGCCCCTACCGGCGACTTCTCATGGGTATAATGCCCAATCGACATCGTCTGCGCTTGATTCAGCTCTTCCTTCACAAGCAGCGCGGCCATGGGAAATATGCCTCCGCCCAGCCCTTTGCCAAGAACCATCATATCCGGGGTTATCCCATAATGTTGATAAGCAAACATTGTACCTGTGCGTCCGAATGCGGTAGCCGTTTCATCCACAATCAACAAAGCGCCGTGTTTGTCACAGAGTTCCCGCAGCTTCTGATAATAGGACACTGGCGGAATCTGTACATCTGTATTTCGAATGGTTTCAATGACGACCGCGCCGATCTCTCCGTCCTGTTCAAGCACATACTCGATTGGCTTCAAGCAAAGTGAGTGGGCCTCATCCTGACATCCAAACACACAGCGATAGGAATTAAAGGGAATCACATGCTCCGCTCCTGGCAGCAAAGGTCCTAAGCCTCTGCGGAACGCCCCTTCCCCTCCGACTGAGATAGCGTCCAGCGATGCGCCGTGAAATGCTCCCCACATGGATAATGTCTTATATCTGCCTGTTACAGCACGTGCCAGCTTCAAAGCCATGCCCATCGCGGATGTGGCGCCTGGAGCGAACAATACTCGACTCAGAGCGCCGCCCGTTAACTCCGTTAGTTTCGTTGCGAGCTCGATCGCCGGTAGATTTGTATATCTTCTTGTACAAAAAGAAAGCTCATCAAGCTGCTGTTTCATGGCTTCAATGACAGCAGGATGGCCAAAGCCAAGCTGATGTACATTATTGCCGTGGAAATCCATGATCTTCCTCCCCTGCGCATCCTGAACATAAATTCCCTTACAGGAGGAAAGCACGTTCAGACAAGGGGTTGATAAGGTTTGATGAAGGAACACATCCTCGTCTTCTTGCAGATAAGCTCGCGAAGTTTCATCTATGTGCGCTGCCCACCACTGCGTCCTTCCTTCCGTCAAATTAATATCGCCTTCTGTTTTCATGTAAGCCTTGTTTTCAGGGTTGGTCGGCATGCGGGATCACCTCATTGCAGGATGTTGTTTTGTGCTTCTAGATCTATCTTATAGAAGATTTGTAATCGGAAGATTAAATGCATGTAAAATTTGTGTATTTAATTTGTTTTAGTTTGTTTTAATTGTTTTTGGAGGTAGGCGTTCCCCCAGATATGAACAGTTACAGAACCTTTCTTGCAAAACGGAACTACGATCCTCTATTTGGCGTAGAATCCGATATTTGCAGTTGAAAGGGAAGTAGGATCCCTTATTCCGCAGCTCAAAGCTAATTTCCCAACAAAATAGACGAATTAGCGTACCATAGTTCCCTCCGGCTAGCTCAAAGACGGTTTTGACGGTGAATAAGGGAACATAGTTCCCTCCGGAGGCATAAGAAGCCGTTCCGATTGAGTTGAGCTAGTTGTTGGATGCAGCAAATCTGCATTCCCCTACAGTTCCTGCTGGTCTCTCACTCCTCCCCGTCAAGTCACCTCCTCGTCAGCGGCGCAACAATAAGCGGCAAGCTTCGCTCACCCCAAAGCATATAAAAAAACCACGCAAGAGATCGCGTGGTTTTCTGTCTTCTTATAGTAAATTCAGTTCTTTCTCATGGCTCAGCCCTTTGTGCAACGCTTGCTCACGAAGAACCAAGTAAAGCTCCGCTCTCGTCGATTGATAGTAAGGCGTTACGAAAAGCACACCAATACCCAGCGCCAAAGTACCTAACACATACCAACCAATAAAAGATAAATCCAAAACAAACATTTTCCACTTATGGCCTTGTGTCATTTGGTTGCTTAATTCAACCGCTCTCTTCGACCCGATCTGGGGATTATCGCCAAGCAGATAAGGAACCATGCCGTATGCATAGGACTTCACGATTCCCGGAATGATGAGCAAGCAATACCATAGGAACAGCAAGAATCCACTCCATAACATCGCCAGCACAATCCTCAAGTAATTCCCATTAGTGAAGGCATACACCAGATAGCTCATGTTAATCTCATTTTGGGCAGCAGCCTGCTTAAAATACTGCTTTTCTCCCGCTTCAAAGGGGGCTACAATAAAGATTTGGAAAGCCACGCTAAGAAGTCCAACGACAAGCGCCAGCAGAATAGCGCCAATAACGACAACTGCCATCACGGAGCTATTGCCTATGTCTCCCCAACTGTTATTCAGGCCAGGCAGGCTTAATGAGCTTCCGCCGCTGGAATTAAAGGAGCAGCCGGATACGCCTCCACTCAAAACAGCTACCACCAAGCTGACCAGAAAAGCTTTCCAATACGATGTTCGTAATACTTGCTTTGCCCGGTCTTTTAGTTCTTTGCGAGTCCAGTACACACAGCATCTCCCCTTGTGAAATCCTTATTACCATCTATCGTACCTCAGACAGGATTAAACCGGAAGACCCTTATGGGATTCAATTCATCGTCCCGATCAGGTATAATGAGCTTATTCTAGAATCAGAGGGACCTCATTATGACCAAATCCAGTCCAATTAATTGTATGCAGTGTGTACATTTCTATATTACCTGGGATGCCAAATTCCCTAGAGGCTGCAAAGCTTACGGCTTCAAAACACAGGCGCTGCCTAGTCAAGCAGTTCTTTCCTCGTCAGGCAAGCCTTGCCTGCAATTTGCACCCAAGATGCCCGTTAAGCCCGGTAAGTAAATGCCGCCTCAAATAATCTTGAACTCCGGCTTCACCTTCGTGAAATTCGGATTCTCTCCGCTAACCATCAGGCCCATTCCCCAGTCAAAATGCGTATTCTCCACCGGAAAATCACTCGCTTCACGGTATTGAAACAACACATTTCTTCTAGTTCTTGAGCTTCGATTTGTTTCAGAGCCATGAATGGTCAAGTAGTTGAAGAACAACACATCGCCTGCTTCCGCCACACAAGGAGTCCCCTCCTTAATTGGATATTCCTTGTGATTCAAATAATAGGAACCCACGTGAGGCAATGAACCGACACGATGTGAGCCTGGAATGACGCGCAAGCAGCCATTTTCTTCATCCGCATGATCCAGATGTACGCTGGCCGCTAGCATCGTATGCTTTTCATGAGGAAAATAAGGATAATCCTGATGCATTGGGAAAGCAGCCCCGTTCTCCGGCGGTTTAACGAGCATTTTGGAATGATGCAGCTGTACATTGGGGCCGATAATTTGCGTGAGAACAGCCGTCATATGCGGATGAATGACAGCTCGCATGAACGAAGCGTCATGATAATGAACATCATGGAAGCCTTTCAAGACAAGCTTCTTCAGCTCCTCAGCCGGAATAAAGTCCCCTTGCCAAGCTGAATTATAATCTGCTTTGGATTGCGCAGCCCGTGCAATAATCCCCTCAACCGCTTTTCTCATTTCTTCGACTTCCTGTTGATTGAAGACACCTTTCACAAGCAAATACCCATTATCTTTGTAAAATTCTACATCCTTTTGAGTAATCACGATTCATTCCTCCATCATAGTTATTGATTATTAACCGCTTCCTTACTTATAATTATAGAAAACAGGATCAATTCTGTCTTTTTCACCAAAGGACAACTTTTTGCACTATGAGGACATTTTCTATAAAAAGGATGAGAACCATGTATCGTTGGAAAGAGACATCCTCCATGTTGAATGAAGCAGCAACTTTAATTTCGGGAGCAGCAGCCACTTTTAAAATTCAATATTGGGGCGTAGATGAATGCCTGTTCGAGAATAAGCCGCATAAGCACTCTTTCTTTGAAGTATGCTATATCCTCGGCGGGGAAGGTGAATATACGGATGCGGGGAAACAGTTTCCATTAAAAGCAGGAACTCACTTTTGTTCAAGACCGGGCATTCATCATCAAATACGCACTCAAGATGGGCTGTCCATTGTATTCGTTGCTTTTGAAATAGATGAATCGCTAAGCGACGATTCGATGCGCGAAGCCTTCGGCAAGCTTGCCGAGCACGCTGAGGTATGTCTTGATGAGGGGGATGATCACCCGACAGCCCTCTTGTGGAAGTCTCTTCTCTTGCGAGAGGATAAGCTCAGCCTGCCAACTGCCGCGATCTCCTCAGCAGCGTATGCTTTGCTGGTATCGTTCCTAGCCCTATTCGGTAAAGATCATCATGAACCGTTCATTCCGCGTAAAAATACGAATGCGCTATTGCAGCGTGCGAAACTGTATATCCGCGATAACTTAGCTGAGCCGCTCCATCTCGGCCATGTTGCTGATTATCTCAATGTGTCTGAGCGCCATTTATCCCGCCTGTTCTCGGAGGGCATACACGAGACTTATACGGATTTCATACGCAGTGAACGGGTACGTCAAGCCGCTCATCTGCTGCTTACAAGCGAGCTTTCCATGAAAGAAATTGCTGAAGTCACAGGCTTCTCTTCCGTTCATTACTTTTCGCGGACATTTACGGAAGCCAAAAAAATGCCTCCAGGCAAGTTTCGTCAGCAGGAGCTCCGTAGAACCTGATTAATTGCAAAAAAATCCCCTTCAACCGAGTGATTAACTCGAGTGCAAAGGGGATTTGTTATTTCCTAGGAAATAGTCTAAGCGCGTCTAAATTAGTCGAAATAGACGGCTTTGCCTGTTTTCGCGGATTCATAGATCGCTTCCAGAATTTCTGAAACGACGCATGCTTGCTCCGGTGTTACAACCGGGTCTTTGTCATTTTCGATAGCGTCAATCCATAAGCGCATTTCGAGGTCAGGAGCGCTGTCTGCCGCGCCATCGTAGAAAGCAACGCCGCCAGCATTCAGTTCAACTTCTGTTGTGAATAAACGGCTGTGCTTCTCTCCATTGATGCGTAGACCGTTCTTCATATCTGCGCCGCCTTCTGTTCCGCTAAGCGTACATTTGGCTTCATCAACTTCCAGTGTGTTAAGCGCCCAGCTGGATTCAAGAATGATCGTTGCTCCATTCTTCATCGTAATCATCCCGAAAGCGGAATCTTCCACAGTGAACTTCGCTGGGTCCCAAGGTCCCCAAGCATTTGCTGCATTCTCACGTTGGGATAGTTTATGGTAAGACGTTCCAAGAACGACTTTGGGCTCGTAGTTGTTCATCATCCACATCGTCAAATCCAACGCATGCGTACCGATATCAATCAACGGGCCTCCGCCTTGTTTCTCCTCATCCAGGAAAACACCCCAAGTAGGAACTGCGCGGCGGCGAATCGCATGAGCTTTGGCGAAATAGATTTCTCCCAATTCACCTTCGGAGCAAACTTTGTACAAGTGCTGGCTGTCGCTGCGGAAACGGTTGTTGTAGCCAACTGTCAGTTTTTTGCCTGTGCGCTTCGCTGCTTCAACCATGCGGCGTGCATCAGCTGCTGTTTTGGCCATCGGTTTCTCGGACATAACATGTTTGCCCGCTTCAAGCGCTGCAATTGTGATTTCAGCATGCGAATCATTTGGTGTACACACATGAACGATGTCAATGGAACTGTCTTTCAACACTTCACGGTAATCTTCGTATACACGCGCTTCGCCTTTTCCATACTTCTCTGCCGCTTCTTTGGCTTTTTCCGAAATAATATCACAGAAAGCGACCATTTCTACGTTGTTTAATTTGTTTAAGCTTGGCATGTGTTTGCCGTTGGCAATTCCGCCGCAGCCAATAATGGCAATCCGATACGTTTTGGACATGGATGATCCCCCTAAGATTAATATCGCCAGGAACTGGCTTCGTAGCATAAGTATTACCCTTATGTATCTCCTGATGCTTCTCACATTTGCTATTAGCTTGTACTATATAAGAGTATACCAAAAATCAGCCAAAATAATATTTCTGATCTGGCGAAAATTGTATCCGATTGTGCCATGATGGAGGATTAACCATGTTAATTAATGAAATCTCCCGCAAGCTGGGCATTACAGCCCGAGCGATTCGGTTCTACGAGCAGAAAGGATTGCTCATGCCAACGAAGCAAAAGGAGAACGGCTATCGAACCTATACCGAGCAGGACGCGTGGCGACTGCAGACGATAATCTCCTTGCGAGAGGTCGGCATGACGCTTGAAGATATAAGGCTGACCTTGGCTCAGACTGACTTGAATAGACAAGAAGAAGTGCTTGGCGCCTTGCAAATGCATCGTTCCCTGCTGTTCCAGCAGTGGACAGAAATAAAGCAAATGATCGGCACCATGGATCAGATGATACAAGCTGCGCAAGCAAGCGAGCAGCTGCCAACAGAGCTGCTTTATGAGCTGGCCCAACACAACAAAGAGCTCCGTGACCTTCGAACCAGCTGGCGGGACCATTGGGGCTTCGATCAAAAAGCTCCGCACTTTGATGAGCTGCTGCAAACAGCTCCTCCTGACGTTCGCCAAATAGGCGACTCTCAGGTCATGCCTATTCGCAACCATCCTTCTTCTATAATCTACGAGGCAGCTTTGGCCAAAATCGTGGAGCTGGTTGCTCCGTTTCACCTTAGCAAAGGTCTCGATGTGGGAACCGGAACGGGCAACTTGGCCGGTAAACTTCAACAAAGCGGAATGGCCATGTCGGCGATCGACCAATCCCAGCAAATGCTCAAGCTATGCGCGGCCAAGAATGCGGAAATTGAACTTAAGCTTGGCAATGTCTTAGCCATTCCATTCATGGACGGAGAGTTCGACGCCGTCGTGTGCTCGTTCGCCCTTCATCATCTTACCGAGCCGCAAAGAGAGCTCGCCTGGAATGAAATGCTGCGGGTAATGAAGCCCGGCGGCATCATTTGTCTGGCTGACTATATGATCAAAGATCCAGACAAGAAGGATGTATTCCTAACCAGACTTATCAACTCACAAACCACAAAGCTGCCTATGATGCATGAGCAAATTGAACTTTACACTGTACATTCACAGCTGCTGGCATGGCTGCAGTGTCGCACTTCACAAGTAACTACGGAGGAAATTGCTGACGACGTTTATGTCATCTACGCGCAAAAATGAGCCTGGGCAGCTGATGGATCAGCACCCTAGACTCATTATTTTTTGACCATGCTCGCTACCAGCTTGTACCCCACACCACGGATGGAATCAATCTGAACCGATTGCTGATTCATTTCCAGCTTCTTCCGAAGCGAGCTTACGTGCACATCGACCGTTCTTTGGCCGCCTATATAATCGAAGCCCCAAACGATATTCATCAAATCATCTCGCGTCACAACCACGCCAGGCCGCTGCACGAGATACAGCAGAACCTCAAATTCTTTGGGCCTAAGCGGGATGGACTCCCCTTTGAGCACCACTTCATACTTCTCTGGATAAATGAACAATTCACCCGCCTGAATCACTTTCTCATTCGATTTCAGCTTATCCGCGGTGGCTTCCTCTGACTGCGTTCTGCGCAGAACCGCCGAAACGCGAGCAAGCAATTCGGCCACCCCGAAGGGCTTCGTTATATAATCATCAGCGCCATGCTTGAGGCCTTGTACGACTTCATCCTCTGCGTTGCGCGCCGTTAAAATAATAACTGGCGTGCTGTTCCCCTTTTGTCTGAGCTTTGCTAATACCTCGAAGCCATTGAGTCCTGGCAGCATAATATCCAGAATAATTAGGTCGTAGGACTGCTGCAGCGCTTCTTGAAGTCCATCGCCACCATGATCGACAACTTTCGTATGATAACCTTCTTGAGAAAGGTTGTACGAAAGCAACCGTGCTAACGTTGGCTCATCTTCAATTACTAATATGTTTTGTGCCATGGGGACCCCCGCATTTACATTTTATTAACATTGCACACCCTTACTTTACCACAATTTTGTAAAGAGAATGTAAATCTTTCGTCATCTCTGTGTAAATTAGTGAATGACAGGCAATTCAATGGTGAACTTGGTCCCGATCCCAACTTCACTATCGACACGAATCGTTCCTTTGTGCAGCTCTACCAAATGTTTGACAATGGATAATCCAAGTCCGGTTCCGCCTGAGCTTCTGGAACGTGCTTTGTCTACGCGATAGAATCGCTCGAAGATACGAGGCAAGTCTTTCTTCGGAATCCCCATTCCTGTATCGGATACGATCAAACGCAGCCGTTCATAATCGCCATCTGCATTCATGTCAAGCGGCTCTACGCGCACCTTCACCTTACCGCCATCATGCGTATAGGAGATTCCATTGGATAGCAAGTTAATTATAATTTGCCGCAAGCGGTCTTCATCGGCTTCAATATACACGTCATCATCGACCTGCATCGTCAGCTCAATGTGTTTCTTTTCGGCTTCTTTTCTTAATACACTCAAAGATCTTTCTAGAAATTCCGGTAAGTAGATAGGTGAGAAATTCATTGGAATTCGTTTCGACTCAATTTTGGATAATTCTAGAATGTCCCCAATCAAGCGATTCAATCGTTCACTTTCATCAAAAATGATTTGCAGAAACGATACTGCCGTTTCCTTATCATTCAGCGCCCCTGCAAGCAGCGTCTCGGCAAAACCTTTGACAGCTGCAATCGGCGTCTTCAGCTCATGGGAAACATTCGCCACGAATTCACTGCGCATCCGCTCCAGTCGGCGCACAGCTGTGATATCGTGGATCACAATGAGAACACCCGACCACTCCTCATCTTCATGAGCAATTGGACTTAAATGGATATCCAGAATACGTTCTGCCGGATAATAAAAGATCATCTCATCGCGAATCGGTTCCCGCGTTTCAATGCATTCCTGAATCAGCTTCGTGAAATCCAACTGCTGTTTGGCTTCATTATATCGCTTGCCAAGCAGCTCCTGTGAGGAGAAGCCCAGAATATATTCGGCGGAAGGATTCAATAACGTAATGCGCTCATCGCGATCAATCATCATGATGCCGCTCATCATATTTTCCATGACCCCTTGCAGCCTGCGCTCATTCTCTTGAATCCGGGCCATTTGCAGCTGCAAGCTTTCTGACATCCGATTAATCGCCTGACCAAGCTGTCCAACCTCATCGTTGCTGTAAGCGGGAACCCGAGACTCATAGTTCATATTCGTAATTTGCTGTGCGACTTTGGTCATTTTCTCAATGGGATGAGTAATTCCTTTGGCAATCCGATAACTGACCAGGCCTGCAATGAGGAACAAAATGGCTAGTCCGATAATTAGAAAATACCACAAGCTGCGAACAGACTTGTCCACCTGGGCAAGACTCATCGAAATCCGAAGAAATCCGGTTGTTACTTGCGAATCATTCTTAACAGCAATAGCTGCGTACAGCATTTTTTCCTTGAGTGTATCACTATATCGTGTTGTATAGCCGACTCCTTGAGCGGCAGCTTCCGCAATCTCCGGTCGGCTTAAATGATTATCCATTTGTTCCGGTTGTTGATCCGAGTCTCCCAATACCTTGCCGTCTGCTCGTACAAACGTTAATCGTTCATAGGTAGCTTCCTTAATTCTTTTTACTTGTGTGGAGTAAGCGTTGATTAGATCGCTTTCTGAGCCCATGCGATTCCAGTCCGAGGTTACTCTTATTACCTGAAGTTCACGTTCCATATTGTCTTTCAAAGATTTCACGTGAGAGTTCTCTAGCACCTTAGCCATGAAAATACCGGCAATCAGCATGGAACAGCCAATCAACATAATTAAAATAAAAGTCAGTTTGGCACGGAATTTGGTCATTTTTCTGGAGAACCTCCGATGTAGGAAATAAAAAGAAAAGGGCTACTCTACATAGTAACCCTTTTCTCCGTGCCTAATCCAGTTATTTTTTTGTAAAGATGAATGCTGTAATCCTATAATCCCGTTATTTAAAGACAGGCTCTTTCAATTCAGACAACTTCTCAAAGGAATTCTTCTCGACATCTGCATGCAAGCTGTTGCCGTGGGAGTCCATCGTTACGATAGCCGCGAAGCCTTCTGTTTCCAAGTGCCACATAGCTTCAGGAATGCCAAATTCCATGTAATCGACGCCTTCTACCTTTTTAAAACATTGCGCATAATATTGTGCTGCTCCACCGATCGCATTCAAATAAACGCCTCCGTGTTCTTTCAAAGCAGCCAATGTTTTCGGTCCCATACCGCCTTTGCCGATAACAGCACGAATGCCGAATTTCTTAATAATTTCGCCTTGGTACGGCTCCTCGCGAATGCTCGTTGTAGGTCCCGCCGCTTTCACGTGCCATTCGCCTGCTTCATCCTTGCTCATAACAGGACCACAGTGATAGATGGCAGCCCCATTTAAATCAACCGGAGCATCATGGGTCATCAAATAGCTGTGCAGCGCATCGCGCCCTGTGTGCATCGTCCCGTTGATTACGACAACATCGCCGACTTTGAGACTGCGGATTTGCTCTTCAGAGATCGGAGTTGTTAAGACAATCTCGCGACGCTCCTCTTGCGGCACGTTTTTAGCCGCTTCAGCGCTTGCTTCGAAAGCTTCTTGGAATGAAACTTCCGCTCCGCGAGGGTAAGACCAGCCGTTAATCTCACCGGTTTCAGCATTCAGGATGACGCCTTGGCGACGGAAAGCCCAGCAATTATAAGCAACCGAAACGAAGAAGCTTGCTGGCAAACGGTTCATAACGCCAACTTTACAGCCCAGCAGCGTTACTTGACCGCCAAAGCCCATTGTTCCAATACCTAGCGTATTCGCATGCTCCATCACATACTCTTCCACTTTGCGAAGTTCCGGATGCGGGTTCACATCGTCAACATGGCGGAATAATTGATGCTTAGCCAGCTCATAACCGCTTGTGCGGTCGCCGCCGATGCCAACACCGATGAATCCAGCGCTGCAGCCTTGACCTTGTGCTTGATAAACCGCGTGCATGACACATTTGCGAATACCGTCCAGATCACGCCCCGCTTTGCCTAAACCTTCGAGATCGGCAGGCAAGCTATATTGAATATTTTTATTTTCACAGCCGCCGCCTTTAAGAATCAGCTTCACTTCAACGTCTTCACGTTCCCATTGCTCAAAATGAACGACCGGCGTACCTGGCCCAAGATTATCTCCGCTATTGGCCCCTGTCAGCGAATCCACAGAGTTCGTGCGAAGTTTGCTCGCTTTGGTCGCGTTCGCTACGGCTTCGAGAATTTGCTTCTTCATGATAATTTGGTTTGCCCCAACCGGACAGTGTATAATAAACGTTGGCATGCCTGTATCCTGGCAAATCGGGGATACATTGCATTCCGCCATATGAATGTTATCGGCAATACGAGATAGGGATAACGCGGAACGAGTGCCTTTGTCTTCGTTCTCCTGAGCGGCTTGAACCGCACGGCGCACATCACCCGGAAGGTTTGTGGACGTTTCGACGATCAGATCGTAGACGCTTTGATAAAAATGCTGCATGACTTAAGATGGCTCCTCTCAACTTACAAATAATAATTATTACAAACTATTATACCATACAAGGAGATACGCTGACATGTCCAAAAGAATCGCAATTACGATTCTGCTGAGCCTCATAGGCCTCACACTCTTGCTTACGCCGCTGCAGGCGAAGCGATCTCAAGATATCTATTATCAGGATCAGGTCGCCGTTCTCATGTATCATCACATTCATGACAAAGACACCAGCTCCAGTACGATTACGACTGCTCTTTTCGAGCAGCAGCTGCAAACCTTGCTCAGCAAAGGCTATCATTTCATTTCATTAAACGAGTTCAAACAATATATGGCTGGCGCTACCGTTCCTTCCAATGCGGTTCTCGTGACATTCGATGACGGATATCAAAGCTTCTACACAGCGGCCTATCCGATTCTCAAAAGCTTGCGGATTCCTGCGGTCAATTTCGTAATCACGAATGATTTGGCCAATCCGATGGGATCCTACATCCCTTCGATGTCGAAGGAGCAGGTCAGCGAAATGACGCATGCCACGAATTTTATCGACATTGGCTGCCACACCAATAATCTGCATCATAAGCTGCCTGATGGCAAGGCAGCCTTGGTTGGCCGATTGGATGCGGAAAGCGATGACGCCTATCAACAGCGTGTTCTCACCGACACGCAAGCTTGTGTCGGCAAGCTTGCGGGCTTGACGGACGCGCCGCTCGACGCGATGGCGTACCCGTACGGCATCACGACGCCTGCGGCGACGGAACTGATCCAGAAGGCTGGCATTCGCTATGCCTTCACGATTTCGCCGGAGATGGCGACGCGCAGCGCCGATCCTCTCTTGATCCCGCGGATCAACGCGGGCAGCCCCGGCATCACGCCGGAGCTGCTCGACCGCTCGATCCAGCGGCGGATTGTTGCGCAGCCGGGCAGCACCCCGCTGCGCGTAGACGCGGCCGCTGCCGCCCAACAGCTCGGCGGCAGTGCCCGTGAGGAAGGCGGAGCGCTCAGCCTCCGCCTGGGGCAAGAGGCATTCACCTTGCAGGTGAATGCGGCTAAGGCGACGCGCGGCGATGCGCGCGTTAAGCTGCGCGAGCCCGTGCTGCGCGAGCACGGGCAGATCACAATTGCGCTTGATGATCTGCAAGCGCTGATCGAGCAGCCGCTCGTCTACACCCCAGCCACCGGGCAGGTGGCGGCGCGGGTGACACCGAGCGTCAAGTGATTGGCATAAACGCCAACTTGCGGTACGATAGTAGGATTCGAATCAGAAGGAGTGCAACAAATAAAATGGACCATCATTTTTTTGCTTATTTATACCGCCTCAAATATATTGATCGCTGGAGTCTCATGTGGAACATGCGCAGAGAGAATGTAGCCGAGCATTCCTTTTATGTATCCACGATTGCTCATATGCTATGTACCATAGCCAATGAAGTCTACGGCCGCAATGTTCCTACAGATCGCGTTGTATCCATCGCATTGTTCCATGATGCATCCGAGGTTCTCACAGGAGATATCCCGCAGCCTGTAAAGCATAATAACGATCAAATTCTGCGGAACTTCCGTGAGATCGAAGATGTTGCCGTGGAGCGCTTGATCCAGACCATTCCGCCGGAAATCAGCAGCATTTATCGTAACTTAATCCAAGATCCCGACCCCGAGCTGTACCGCTGGGTGAAAGCGGCTGACTTAATCGAAGCCTATATCAAATGCTTGACAGAGCTTTCTACAGGCAACCGCGAGTTCGTCGTCGCCAAACAGCAAGTTTTGGACAGCTTGCATAAAATGAACATGCCGGAAGTCGACTACTTCCTTGAACATATGAGCGCGTCGTTCGAGAAAACCTTGGACGAAATCACCTTAAATCCATCCCAAGATAACTAAGCGCAGTTTACTGCTCTACCTCCATCTCTAATAATGACTAATAAAAAGTAGCTGACCCAAAGCCATGTGCAGCGAATGCGCCATCACATAGGCACTATAATCACTCACCGATTTAGAAAAGCCTGCCAAAGTGCAGGCTTTTTTGATCAAATCGTGTGAAAACTACACAAAGCCTGCGATTATGCAGGCTTTTTCTTCTTTTCCAGCCTGGAATCGGGAAAAGGCCTCAAAAGCCTGCACAATTGCATGTTTTTCACCTTTCCGCTTATTCCCAAGGCGAAAAGGATGCATAATCGCAGGAATTATGCGAAATCTGCGGACTTGCGCCAACCTCCCAGCTTCGCAAAACCCACGCTAGGGAGCTGATGAATAGATATATCTTCAGAATAATGTCCATTTGTGGACTGACGAACTACCGAATGGCGATATGTCACTTAAAGGATAGCCATTAGCAGAGGGGCGACTAGAGGAGATTGCGGAAGCCTATTATATCTAGATGGGATAATGGTAGATGAAATAGACAGCGAGGCGTATGCATTAAATATGACACGGGAAAGAATCACGGAGGTGCGGAATTTTTGAAACATTTACTTTGGATTTTAGCCTTATTTTTTGGGCTTAGCATCTTAGGCTGCGCTTCTCAACCAGTCCATATCAAGGAAACTAATTCAGAAGGGGCACATTCTACGAATATGGAATATACGGTTGGACTCACAAGTCCTAGCATCGCAAATAAAAATACTAATTTCACAATTGAAGCCAAATTTACAAACAATAAAGATAGCGATATACGCATCACTCATGGAGAAAAACTATTTACATTTTATATTTCCAATAGCAAAGGAAAAATAATAAATCATTATCCAAGTACAAGCCTTGGTGTAGTAAGGAGCATTCCTACAAATGGAACTATTGATGAAGGATATACCTTCAACATCGATATTGCTGGAGAGTATGAAGTATGGGCCGTCGCTAATTTTGATACTTCAGAGAACAATACTGATAAAAAGCATGAATTGCCGACCCAAAAGCAAACTTTAGTTGTTAGGTAGCACGTCTAAAAACAGATACGCTCCAATAAAACGCGGATTTCATATGTTAAGGAAATGCAGCACAAAGTCAAAATCAATTGTGTTGTATTAGTTCCGGGGTATTTAAGCCGAATCATCCCCTCTAACGCAATACAATTCAGATGTTCCCGGCTGGATCACAATGCAACAAGCATCAGTATTTGCCAATTCATCGAGGTCGGATGGCTTGCTCTTTAAAGTTGAAAAGGGCTGCCCTGTAAGTAGATAAATCTACTTTCAGGACAGCCCCATCATTATCCATAAATTAATTTAACAATTGTGGATTAGTCATGAACAAAATAGCAAGGATAACCGCTACCGCTGCAATCCAGCTGAAAGCTTTGATTTTGGCAGCATCCGCTGCTGTGCTTTTACCTGCTTTACCGCTCGCAATCAGCTTCTTGATTCTTCCGCCCATCATTCCTGTAAGTGCAGCAACGATCAAGAGCAGAACAACGGACAAAGCCATCCAAAGCACAGAAGGTCTAGGATCAATTTGGCTGACCATCGCCCCGCCTGTAAGGAACGTAACGATCAAAGAATACTGGCCGATTCGGTTAAACGTGGACAGCAAGCCCGCAAAGCTCTCTTGTGCTGCTCCGGACAAAGCGGCAGCACGTCCCACGATGAAAGGAAATACAACATAGACGCCAAGCAATAAAGCACTAATTACATGCAAAAAGATCATAACCTGTAACATTGAACACCCTCCGCAATTTTAATGAAATCTTTTCCTCTTCAGTATACCCGAATTGGAATGACCACGACAAGAAAGCGATCCCATCCTTACCGTAAATTCACATGTAATTGTGACTAATTATAGCGCTAGGAGTGTCCAAGTGAGCGGATGTCTCATTCGTTATTTGGAAAACTTAATTATCCCTACCGAATGCAAGAACACGCATACGATGAGTATGGGAACTACTACACGAAGCAAGAACATCCAGGCTTTATACCAGAAGCCCTTCAGCCCTGCTTCTTCCCCAGCCTTTTTCCATGCATATCCCGTAAATAAAGTAACGACTAATCCGCCGAATGGCATTAGAACGTAAGATGTAATAAAGTCCATCCAATCAAAAATGCTTTTGCCGCCGGGATGAAAATCCCCGAGAACGCCCCCGACAGAAAGTCCTGAAGGAACACCTACCAAGAAGCAAAGGATGGAAATGAGGATGGCTGATTTCTTGCGGCTCCACTGCCATTTATGCATGGCATATGCGACTGGCACCTCCAAGATGGAAATGGCCGAAGTCAACGCGGCAATAGCAAGCAATAAGAAAAATAAACCGCCAAAGAAAAAACCGAATGGCATTTGTGAGAACGCTGCCGGCAGCGCCATGAATGCCAAGCCTACACCTTCACCTGGCTCCAGTCCGTAGGAGAAAACCGTAGGGAAGATGACAAGTCCTGCGATGAAGGCATATACCAAATCACCGAAACCAATCGCGAGTGTCGCTGCGCCAAGCGACTGTCTTTTTTCCACATAAGAACCATAGGTTAGCATGCAACCCATCCCTAGCGATAAGGAAAAGAACGCATGTCCCAAAGCGACTAAGGCAGACTCCGCATCCAGCTTGGCAAAGTCCGGTTTCAAGAAAAAGGACACCCCTTCTGCAGCGCCTGGGAGCGTAAGCGAACGAACCATGAGAATCAGCAGGATGATCAGAAAACCGGGAATCAATATTTTATTGAATTTCTCAATACCGCCGGAAACCCCTTTGGCAAGAATCCAGCCCGTAAGGAGCATCACAACAGCCTGCCAGAAAATAGGCCAATAGCCTGAAGCGAATGATATAAATTTGCTTTTATAATCAGAGCCTTCTTGGAAAAGGAGGCCAGTGAACGACTCTACCGTGTAATGGAACGTCCATCCCGCGACCACTGCGTAGTAGGACATGATCATGAAGGCGGTAAGGATGGACAACAGTCCGAATGCCCCCCAATATTTTTTACCTGTCAGATTAAAGAAGGATGCCGAAGCATTGCCTCTGCCTCCACGGCCAATCGTCATCTCGGCAAGTAAAATGGGCAAGCCTACAATAATTAAACAAATGATGAACAACAAGAAAAAAGCGGCGCCACCGTGCTTCCCTGTAATATAGGGAAATTTCCACATGTTGCCCAGCCCTACAGAGCTGCCGATCGCCGCCAAAATAAAACCACTCGACGTAAAGCGTTCGACCGATCCTTTTTTCTTGCTTACTGCTTGTCCTGATGCCTGATCGTTGTTCATGATGAATAATAAACTCCTAACCATATTTGGATGCAAGATCTATAAAATTTTGCTGAGAAATGCTTGGGTACGTTCGTGTTTGGGCGAATCGAATAGTTCGGACGGTGTCCCTTCTTCTACGATATACCCTCCATCCATGAAGATAACGCGGTCTGCCACTTCGCGAGCGAAGCCCATTTCATGTGTGACAACAATCATGGTAATCCCATCGTGGGCTAAATCTTTCATAACCTGCAGCACTTCACCGACCATCTCGGGGTCTAGCGCTGAAGTCGGTTCATCGAATAACATAACACGTGGATTCATAGCCAACGCACGAGCAATCGCTACACGCTGCTGTTGTCCGCCTGACAACTGGTCAGGGTAGACATCCCGTTTTGCCGCTAAACCCACTTTGCTTAACAGCTTCATCGCTTTTTGTTCATTTGCCTGCTTATCCATTTTCTTAATGTGCTTCGGGGCGAGCATAATGTTTTCCAGTACGGTCAAGTGAGGGAATAAATTAAAAAGCTGAAATACCATGCCGACATTTTCGCGTAATTGATCGATATTCGTATCCGGTGAGTTGACCATGACATCGCCAATCGTCACTTTTCCAGACGTTATTTCCTCAAGAAGATTCAGGCATCGCAAGAAGGTACTTTTTCCTGATCCCGAAGGTCCAATTACACAAACCACTTCTTTTTCCTGTATCGTTGTGGAAATATCCTTCAGCACCTCGTTTGTACCGAATGTCTTTTTCAGGTTTTGTACGACAATCATTGGGACGTATACCTCCTCTCAAATACACGAGCTAAGCGGGATAAGGCATAAATGATAATAAAGTAGATAATACCTACGACTCCCCATATCTCAAAAGCACGATAGTTCGAGGAAATGATAATCTCCCCGCTCTGAGTCAATTCATTAATTCCAATCACAGACAACAATGAGGTATCCTTAATACTGACTATGAATTGATTGACGAAAGCAGGCACCATTCGGCGAATCGCTTGCGGTAGAATGACCAGTCGCATCGTCAACCATTTGCTTAAGCCTAGTGAGCGTGCGGCCTCCATCTGGCCCTTATTAATCGAAATAATGCCCGCCCGGAAAATCTCCGATATATAAGCCCCTGCATTTAAGCTGATCGCAATAATCCCTGCGGTCTCTGCCGGTATCCGAATATCGAAGAAGGCCGGTATCCCAAAATATTCAAAGAAAACCTGCACAAGCAGCGGTGTTCCACGAATGATATCGACATATAAAGTAGCGATGGTGCGCAAAATTTTACTGGAAGAAACATTCATCAAACCGGTTAATAAACCAATAACAAAAGCAATCGGCAATGATATAACAACAATTTTAAAAGTAATTAAAGCGCCTTTTAAGAGCATGGGCATTGCATCTAGAATAACCTGCAGAGAGGAAGTCACCCGATCCCCACTCCTTCCTTAAACTAATTTTATTTCCCCATATACGTGCTGAAAATCTCATCATATTTGCCGTTGTCCTTCAGCTTCTTGAGTCCATCATTGATTTTTTTCATCAATTCTTCGTTATCCTTACTGACTGCAATCCCGTAGAAATCACTGTTTAAACGATCCCCAACGACTTTCAGCTTGGAATTAGGATCAACGGCAATCTTGTAAGAGATAACTGGAAAGTCTTCAATGGTTACATCTGCATTTTTATTGGCAACTTCCTGATACATGGAGGGACTATCGTCGAAATATTTCACTTGCGCACCATATTTTTTGCCATATTCATCGGCCAGCTTAGCTCCGGACGTTCCTTTCTTAATAGCAATGACTTTCCCCTTCAAATCCTCCGGGGTTTTGATCGTTGTATTATCTTCCCGGACGATGAGTGAAAGCCCCGCTTGGTAGTAAGAATCGGAGAGACCAACCACTTGTTTGCGTTCATCCGTAATGCTGATGCCGGCTAAAGCGCCGTCCAGCTGTTTGGCCGTGATTGCGGGGATAATCCCTTTGAAGTTCATCGGTTTTACTTCAACTTCAAAACCTTCTTCTTTAGCAATGGCGTTGATTAAATCAATATCTATTCCAATGTACTTGCCATCTTTTTGAAACTCGAAAGGGGGATATGTCGCATCCGTGCCAAACGTGTATTTCTTAACTGCCTTCGTTTGTGCTGGTTGCGTAGAATCTGTAGACTTATTTGCTGTAGTTGCTCCATTGCCACAAGCGCTAAGTGATAAAGCAATAACCGTTCCGAGCACGATGGATAAACCTTTTTTCATGTAAATACCCCTTTTCCTTATTAAAATGTGAGATCGACTGAAGCGATCACTCGTGTTTACATGGTATCTGATGCTCTACAGCAACCTACAGAATCCTACAAAATTACTCCTGCTGCATGAAAATAAAGTTCACATGAAGTGCGTGCCGCTCACCGCGGCAAATATTGTATCCGATTACATTCGGAATCACAGTTCACTTCATGTGATGATACATCACAGTGAAATAAAAAAAAGGAATTCAAACCTACAGTCCCCTATTTCTAGACGTGGAAGGTTGAATTCCTCAATTAACTATTCAATTTCTCAAGTGTCTCCATATAACAAACTTGCAAAAACTTTTTAATGTTTACTTTTCCTTTTTCAGCATGCAGGTCCTCGTCCATGGCTTTCATTTTCAAACGCACATCCTGGAAATCGAAATAAAGCGGTGCATAATATTCAAATTTAGGATTACTATAATCGGTCAAACCAATAGAGGCCATATTATTCAATGCAGCCATTATCGTCCGCCGAATGCGCTGCTCGATCGCTTTGCTTTCTTTCTCAATATCCTTCTGACCTTGTTTATAGGCGTGGGCGACGGATTCATACAATTCTTTTAAGGGAGGGAAACTGGTTTCTTGTCTATGCTCGATCGCCTGCTCCATTAACGCGACAATATCTTTGCTGCCAATTTCACCGATGATTCCCAAGTCCATTAAGATCGTCTTCACAACATCGCTGACTGTTCTCTCTTTCCGAACGGATAAGCGTTCTACGATATCCAATTTAGCTAAAGACTGCTTGATCTCCGCTACATACCTCTCATATTTCCATTGCTCATTGACTTTGCTTAATACATGCTCAACTTCCACACGATTAATCGGCTTATGAATAAAAAACTCGATTCCTTTCTGATAGGCTTCACCTACCATGTCTTTATTTTCAATTTGCGAGATCATAATGAATTTCCCGATATATCCACTGTTTTTTAGTTGCGAAATGGTCTCAATCCCATCCTGATCAGGCATCAATAAATCGATCAGCACAACATCGGGTTTCGATTTAAGAATCAACCGCGCCCCCTCTAGACCACCTTCTGCCGCCCCCGCAACCTTGCCAATGCCGCATTCTTCAATAATATCCTGCAGCATACTTCTGCAGACGACATCATCATCAACGATCATAATTGAAAGTGCCACCCACTCCACCCTCTTGTATTAGACTTGTTATCGGAAGACGAACAACGAACTGAGTATCTGGCCCTTGCTCCGATGATCCCACCGTTATGCTTCCCCCAAAAGATTGAACAATATCGCGCACATGAGAGAGACCAATCCCTGTTGCCGCTATGCCTTCTTCATTGTATTTCGTCGTATAACCCGGTTCAAATATGAGATTTTTCTTATGATCAGGAATTCCTTTGCCGGAGTCTGTCACACTAAACCATACCTCATCTTCTTTTTCATAAACAAGTATATGGATCGTCCCGCTCTTCTCTATCGCTTCAACGGCATTTGCCACCAAATTGTTCATGATCGTCAGCAAAGGCACATAGTGCGAGGTCTGGTTGTCAAAAGCCAATTCTTGGTCAATCCGAATCTTTTTCTTCAGCATTTCGCTATACGTTTGATTTCCCTTCACGACAAAATACAGAATCTCCGATAAACTCATATTCACAACAACTTCACTATCGAATAATTTAAATAATCCAGCCAAAATACGCTGGGAATCCTTCTTGACTTCATGAATTTGTTGGGCGATTCCTAATGTGCGCAGACTGTAATCTTTGAGATTGTCACGCTTCAATTTGCCATACAGATCATAGCTTTCCGCGGTAATATTCTCTATTGTATCCATCGCTTTTTTCAAATAAAAGGCTTCACCATATAACCCCGAGTTGATGTTCAGCATCTGCTCCATCCTTTTTTCCTGCTCAACATGGAGCAGCCGCATCTGGCTGATGACAATGCTGTTGTACAGACCGATTACAAAATAACTACGTATGACAGCAATAGCCACAAGAACGAACCATTCTTCCAAATAAAAGCTATTCGTACCAAGGAATATCCCGCGCAAGAAGAGTTCCGTCTCGTTAGATGCGAAATCAATGAAAGCCAAATATCCCCCTAACAACAAGGGGTGGAATTCATTCATTTTTCTTCGAAGCATGCTCATTCCTATAGCAAACACGACATAGTAACAACCTGCTGCCGCATTATTCCGCAAGCTCTCCAAAACGGTAAATGAATGCACATGCGTAATCCAATCTCCGGACTGAACGATCATGCTGACAATACCTGTCGCAATGCCTGTTTTCACATAAGATAAATGCGGCATGAGCAAGAGTAGAAACAAAAAGATACTGACACCAAGACCAACGCGAAAGAAATCATGGCTAAAAGGGTTTATTTTGAATTGTGCGCCAATAGCCGTAGCTAAAGCGATTGCAAACATTTGAAATCTTTCATTTTTGATTACATTCTGCATTTCTTTGATTTGCACCTGCTTCGTGTAAAGGTTTCAACAGTTACCGCTCAATTCAAAGGTCAACTAACGCTTTATAGTAACATACCTTTATCTAATTAAAAAATGGAGCTGTCCTCCAAGTCGTAAAAACTTGAGGAAGCTCCATATATGAAGTGCTTATTTCGTCTGGCTAATCACATGGCTTTAAGGCAGCGGCTGTGCCGGTACATCGGCAATCGTAACAGCTTCCGTAAATTTAGCCGTTGTATTCTGTCTGAGACGCATACTTGCCGCGCCTGAAGCTGTTGTATTGATCTGGATACTAACAACCTTCTCTGCGTGACCACTGCTGTCAGCGGTTAACGAGAAGCTTGTGCTGTAGCCATAGGAAGCAGGCCATGAACCGTCACTGTTCTGAACCTTCGCTACTTGCGTACCAGATCCATTGTAAATGCCTAAGTTGTATCCTGTCGTTGTTCCATTCGCAGCCAAGCCATTCAAGACAATCTTCACTTGGAAGGTTGCATGATTCGGCAATTGCGCTTGATGAACGAAAGCAAAAGGGTCCGTTGTATTGTTCGATGATGCGTAACCATAGGAACCCGCTTTGAAAGTTGAGCTATCATACCACTTGTAACCAGCAGCAGGCGCTGCCCATGGTTCCGCTTGCGGCTCCGTCGTATTCGCAGGCTGTTCCCACGAATATAGCGTCGTTGCCGTGCTTAACGTCAGGCCAGGCACTTGTGTCAGACTCGTGTAATTCTCTTTCGCGGCCAGCCAGTTCACCATGTTCACAAGCAGCGTTGCATCGTTCTGTTCTTGGAAGCCGGCGTACGTCGTTTTCGTTCCGCCTGTCTCCTCTTTCAAATATTTCGGCGTCGCATCTTCTACAGGTGAAGAATCACCAATGAATCCCGCTTTGCCTGCACTTACCTTGGAGACAGCAACATAAGGACCCTCTGCCACACCGCCGCCGTTATAAACGCCTTGGTCTACGGCATTGGCCCAACTGGTGGTAGTTGCCGGCAGATAGACAATCCCTTTGGCTATAGTCGGATCGGTAATCGCTAAAGTTGAACCAGCATGCATAGCAACCGTAGACACGCCATTTGTAATATTAAAAGCTTGAGGAGCACTAACAATATTATTCGCAGTAATATCACCTAACGCATTATAGCGGAATCTAACTCCGAAATTGGTTGACAACCAATCCGAACTTGCCACGCCTGCCATCGCAGCCGAATTTGCTTCTTCTGTGCTCATCCCAATAGCAGGATTCGTCCATCCGCCGCGGCGATAGCCATTGAATACTTCAGACGCATCCCAACGATTCTTGTTGCGATCTGCGTTGTAATGATCCCCAATGAAGAAGATGCTTCCGCCGCCTTGTACGTATTGCAGCATGGCACTTTGCTCTGATGTTTTGTAAGGGATGTTCGCTTCGCCAATCACAAACACGTCATAGGCCGATAAATCAGAGAGCGTAATTGGCGTGCTTTTACGAAGCTCTTTGACATAGTACCCTGCATTTCCAAGTGCATTCGCGAAATCTGAGAAACCGCCGTCAATAACCCAATCCGCGGCGCCAGCCGTCTGGCCGTGTGTGTTATCAAACAACACTTTCTTGCCATTGGCCGTAGTTGGCGTAATGGATGGCGCTGGATCGTTAGGTCCTTCGGCGAAAGCCTGAGGAATAGCCCCAATAAAGGACACCGACAAGGTTACCGTTAAAGCAAGGCTTTTCCAACTCTTTGTTCCGAACAAGCTTCTCATGAACATCAAATCCCTCCATCTTATGGAATATTTAGCCATTATATAGGCCTAGCTGTATCGTAGCACAGGTCACGGACTTTGCAATAGCCCCTTAGCATGATTTTACAAAAGTAACAAAATTTTATGCCCGCAACAACAAAAAAAGAACTAACCCCCTAGTAAATAGGAGATTAGCTCTTTTGATCATTGCCGATTAGCCCGCTACAACTTTAATAACATTGCGTACGGAGTCAGCTGTTTTGTCCAAAGCTGCTTTTTCTTCAGCCGTTAATTCGATATCAAGAATCTTCTCGATCCCGTTAGCGCCTAGAACTGTCAAAAGACCCATGAACAAGTTGTTATAGCCATACTCGCCTTCAAGAAGAGCGATGGTAGGAATGATGCGTTTTTTATCTTTAAGGATGGCTTCTGTCATTTGCACAAGGGAAGCAGCTGGTGCGTAATAGGCACTGCCGTTGCCAAGCAAATTAACGATTTCGCCACCGCCAGTACGCGTACGCTGCACGATAGCTTCGATGCGCTCGGCAGAGATCAATTTCTCGATCGGAACGCCGCCAGCATAGGTGTAACGAACCAAAGGAACCATGTCATCGCCGTGACCGCCGATAACGACCCCTTTGACATCCTCAACGGAAACATTCAACTCTTGCGAGATGAACGTCAGGTAACGAGCTGTATCCAGTACACCGGATTGGCCGATTACGCGATTTTTGGGGAAACCAAGAGCTTGAAATGCCACGTATGTCATCGCATCAACTGGATTGCTCAAGATGATAACGATGGAGTTAGGAGCAACTGCTTTTACATTCTCACAAACGGATTTCACGATACCTGCATTCGTGTTAACCAAATCATCGCGGCTCATGCCCGGTTTACGAGCGATACCTGCGGTAATGATCACGATGTCGGAATCAGCAGCATCCGCGTAGTTAGATGTACCCGTGATTTGAGCGTCAAAGCCTTGAACCGGACCTGCTTCCAGCATATCAAGTGCTTTCCCTTTTGTCGGGTTTTCCAATTGCGGGATATCTAGCAGAACCACGTCACCGAGTTCCTTTTGAGCGAGCATAAGAGCAGTTGTAGCTCCTGTGAATCCAGCACCAACGACAGTAATTTTATTACGACGGATTGCCATTTGAGATGTGCCTCCTAATAGTTGGGTTGGTTATACGTTTATTCGAATAGGTGAAAAGGATTACGCCATGTTTTTGATGATTTCGTTCGCGAATTCGGAACATTTGATTTCTTTCGCGCCTTCCATCAAACGAGCAAAGTCATAAGTAACCGTTTTGTTGTTGATGGATGTTTCCAAACCTTTGTAGATCAGTTCAGCCGCTTCCAACCAGCCAAGGTGCTCAAGCAGCATAACGCCGGAAAGGATAACGGAACCTGGGTTAACTACGTCAAGACCAGCATATTTAGGAGCTGTACCGTGCGTAGCTTCGAAGATCGCGTGACCTGTGATGTAGTTGATGTTAGCTCCTGGAGCGATACCGATACCGCCAACTTGTGCAGCTAGTGCATCAGACAGGTAGTCACCGTTCAGGTTCAATGTAGCGATAACGTCGAAGTCCGTAGGACGCGTCAATACTTGTTGCAAAGCGATGTCAGCAATCGCATCTTTTACGATGATTTTGCCAGCTGCTTCAGCGTCTTTTTGAGCTTTGTTCGCTGCTTCAGCGCCTTCTGCTTCTTTGATACGATCGTATTGTGCCCATGTAAATGTTTTGTCGCCGAATTCACGCTCAGCCAACTCGTAACCCCAGTTTTTGAACGCGCCTTCTGTGAACTTCATGATGTTGCCTTTGTGAACCAATGTTAATGTTTTGCGGCCATGTTTGATTGCGTACTCGATAGCAGCGCGAACCAAACGCTCTGTACCTTCGGAAGATACTGGTTTAACACCGATCCCTGAAGTTTCTGGGAAGCGAATTTTGTTAACGCCCATTTCGTCTTGAAGGAATTTGATTACTTTTTTAACTGCGTCGGAACCAGCTTCCCACTCGATGCCCGCGTAGATATCTTCTGTATTTTCACGGAAAATAACCATATCAACCAACTCAGGACGTTTCACTGGGGATGGAACACCGTTGAAGTAACGAACTGGACGGGAACATACATAAAGATCCAATTCTTGACGAAGCGCAACGTTCAGGGAACGGATACCGCCGCCGATTGGCGTAGTTAAAGGTCCTTTGATGGACACGATGTATTCGCGCATAGCTGTTAACGTGTCGTTAGGCAGCCAGTTGTTGTATTTGTTGAAAGCTTTCTCACCGGCAAAAACTTCGTACCAAGCGATTTTCTTCTCGCCTTTGTATGCTTTTTCAACAGCAGCATCTAGAACGCGAACGGAAGCCGCCCAGATGTCAGGACCTGTACCGTCACCTTCGATGTAAGGGATGATTGGGTTGTTAGGTACTTGAAGTACACCGTTCTCGATCGTGATTTTTTGACCTTCTGTTGGTAGAGCGTAGGATTCGAATTGTGGCATGATAGTTCCTCCTTGGAATTGTTTAAAATGAACGAATGAGTTAGCTTGGTGCTATACGCCTCGTGCTTTTGGCAGTCTATTAGCTACATTACTACAACAAGCACCCTTTTCACAAATGCAACACGTCAAAGTCGTAGAAAGCAGAAGAGTGATAGACACACAAAAAGTGACGGGAGTCGCGGTACACCTCAGGGTAACCCCTGAAGCCTTATACCGAACCGCCCGCACCATGAGTGCTTGCCTAAGACCGAATTAGCGCTCGCTAATTGGAATGTATTTTTGGTTAACCGGACCCGTGTACTCAGCGCGAGGACGGATCAAACGGTTGTTTTCGTACTGCTCCAAGATGTGGGCAGCCCAACCGGATGTACGGCTGATCGCGAAGATCGGCGTGAACAAGTCGCGTGGGATTTCCAAAGTTGTGTAGACGGATGCTGAGTAGAAATCTACGTTTGGTTTCAAACCTTTGAGGCTGGTTACCAACTCGTCAGCTTTAATGGACATTTCGTACCATTTCAAATTGCCCGTCAATTTACCAAGCTCATAAGACATTTTTTGCAAGTGCTTCGCGCGTGGATCTCCGTTTTTGTATACACGGTGACCGAAGCCCATGATTTTGTCTTTGCGCTCTAATTTGTCATTGATGTAAGGAACTACGTTCTCTACTGTACCGATTTCTTCAAGCATCGCCATAACCGCTTCGTTCGCACCACCATGAAGAGGTCCTTTGAGCGTGCCGATCGCAGAAGTAATACCGGAGTAGATGTCTGTCAATGTAGCCACTGTTACACGCGCCGCGAATGTGGAAGCGTTCAGCTCGTGGTCAGCATGAAGAACTAATGCTTTGTCCAAAGCTTCGATTGCTACTTTGTCCGGCTCATTGCCTGTCAATTGGTACAAGAAGTTAGCAGCTACGGATGAATACCCTGGGGAAGCTACTGGCTCTTTGCCTTCACGTATGCGAGCGAACGCTGCGATGATGCCAGGAATTTGCGCTTGCAGCTTGATCGCTTTGCGCACATTGGATTCTTGGCTCAAATCATTAGCTTCGTCATCATAAAGCGCAAGTGCGGAAACTGCTGTACGAAGAGCAGCCATGGAATTAACACCTTTAGGGAATGCTTTCAACTGAGCGATAACCGCATCCGGCACCTTGCTGTAAGCGTTCAGGTCACTTTGCAGTTTCTCAAGCTCAGTTTGGGTCGGCAGCTTACCGAACCAAAGCAAGTAAATAACTTCTTCAAATGTCGCATTTTCAGCGAGGTCATCAATATCAATCCCGCGATACGTTAGCACTCCATCTACAATGGAGCTGATCGACGAGGTCGTGGCTACAATTCCTTCTAAACCTTTGGTTGCAGACATGGGAATCTCTCCTTAGCTACTCTATTAGCAAAAAATTGCTTTTTTCCTATCTTACATAATAAAGTATTTTGCTTGGTAAGTGAAGAAAAGCAGACATAAAACTTCATTATCACTATCATAAAGATATGCTATCTACCTGAATTCCTTCATGATTTTAATACTCAAAGCACTGTCGCTCCGCGTTTTTTCCATATTCAGTATGCTCACTGTTAATCATAAAAAATCATGATAATTCAGGAATTTTGCGGTAAAATTCCGGGCAAAATATGGGTTCAATCAGGCAGAAGCAATCAATCAGGCAGGACAATTTCTTATTGACTCACAATACCATACAATTCCTGAATTGTCCTCTAACTAAGGTAAATTAAGAAGAAGTTACTGGTTTTGTCAAACAATAAAGTGGGTGATTCGCGAACAAGCTGGACCGATGTATTTTTTATAACAATGCTTTGCAAAGGAAATTTTCCGGAACAAACAAAAAGCCCAAGGGATGCTTTCCCTCAGGCTTCTTCTCATCAGTGCTTCTGGATTCTCATATTTCTTACTACCTTTTAGTCCACTTAGTCATTACAGACTAGCGTAATTTCACACTAACCTTTTCTTTATTGACTTCAAATACAGCAATTAATTCTTCTGGCGCATTTGCTACTTTCTCGGGCAATTGAAAAAGATACATGCCTTTTTCTGTTGAAAGAGGCTTAACAAATTTATAACTTAAGTCGCCATCTAAAGTGCTTGTTGATGATTTATACTCATACTTCTCATTATAGATGACTTTGATCCCTGAACCATTATTAAACGGGTTCGATTCTGTTCCATTGTTAGTCAAAGAAACATTTAAACGCAAAAATTTCTCTCCATCTTTTGCGGTTACAGTCTCATGATTGATCTTAACTTCATTGATAAACTCAAAGCTTTCTGATTTTATTTCCCAATCATTAAGCTTCAATTGTTCACCCAATGAAGCCAATTTAGCTGCACTTTTAGGAGACGGTGTTGGCTTTGTTGTTTCATTGTTTTGAGATACTTCTACTTTTTTAGTACTTGTTTGAGTATCATTGCTTGCTTTTTGCGATGAACAAGCGATGAGCATTAAAAATGAACACAGAACTAAAATAACCTTCAAAGATAGTCACTTCTTTCACAAGTAATATTTTCCATTGTTGTATTTTAGCAGATCCCCATAAAATGTTCCATCAATTCTTGCTAATTTGCCTTGTAGTTGTGATTTTTAATATGCTTTCCCTCAGGTTTCTTTTCTCCTGTGCTTCTGAGTTTAGGTGAAATTAACATACTTACAGTACTGGCATACTCGCCTTTGCTTCAGAACTTCCTCTTTTAGTTCCTCTATTTCATTCAACATATTGTCTGCCTCCATTCACTTCAATAAGAGTATATAGTCTCATCTTATATTGCGGATCTGTCACGTATCCTGCTTGTTTGTAGTGCATTGGCCGATACATGCAAATGCGTTCAAGTTTACGGTATTTCTAAACGCTACTACGTTCATATTCAAGTTATCATAAAAATTATGAACGCATTATCGTTTATCCTAACCTTTACATTGCTATTCCGATAAGGTACGATATTCCATATATACGGAAAAGCGTTTATTCCATTCAATTGAGAGGTGCCCGGTGGATAAAAAAGCTGAAATTTTGTCTGCATTAATTGATAAGCGAGGCAGCAGAAGAGCTTTTGCTGAAGAAATAGGTATCCCCCCCACAACCCTCCAGTCTATGTTGAGCCGCGGTGTCGGCAGAGCTTCCATCGATAACGTCATCAAAGTTTGCCGCGCGCTGGATATAACCGTTGAGGAATTGGTGATCATGGCCGACAAGCAGCAGCCTGAGACGATTGCCGCCCACCATGAAGGGGAGAATTGGACAGACGAAGAGTTGGAGGAGCTTGAACGTTTCAAAGCCTTTGTGCGCTCCAAACGCCAACAGCAGGGAGAATAGCTATCCCCGACTAAACATTTGTCGAGAAGGACGCAGATTGATACAATGTAGGCAAAGAACCAGTGATTTTTCTCGGACAAAGGAGCAAATACATGAGCAGCGGCACAAGTATCGGCATCATTGATATCGGATCGAACTCGATTCGGCTCGTTATTTATGAAATCAACGCCCATGGGGCCTACCGTGTTGTAAGTGAACACAAAGATTCGGCAAGACTCAGCGAGCGGATCGGTCATGATGGCATTTTACATAGCAAGGATATCGTATCTATCGTTCCTATACTTTCCCATTACGCGCTGCTGTGCCGAGTTCAAGAGGTGCAGACGATTAGAGCCGTGGCGACAGCAGCCATTCGCAACGCGGCCAACTCAGCCGAAATCGTGCGGATTCTCGAAGAGCAAACAGGGCTTCACATTGAAGTATTGAGCGGCACAGAAGAAGCACGCTATGGTTATTTAGGGGTAATTAACTCCATCGATATCCAAGATGGCATTATTATTGATATTGGCGGAGGAAGCACGGAAGTTACTTTATTTCGAGATCGGAAGCTGAAACATAGCGTTTCCTTTCCGTTCGGTGCTGTGAATACTACTCGTCAATATATGAAAAACAGCAACTTGACCGAACAAGAGATGACTAACATTCGTCAGATGGTGGAAGAGGCGGTTTCGGCTCAGCCATGGATGAAGCGCTCTCCCAATTTGCCTATGATTGGCTTGGGCGGAACGATTCGAACGTTGGGGAAAATGAGTCAAAAGCGCAACAAGTATTCGCTTCAACTCGCTCATAATTACGTGTTGAAATCGGGGGAACTTCCGAGTTTTCTTACATTTCTATCCTCAATGCCGTTAGAGAAAAGAAAGAAAATAGACGGTCTTTCCAAAGAACGCGCCGATATTATGGTGCCTGGTCTGATTATTATGGCTACCATCTATGAAGCGGTACAATCATCGGCTTGCATTATCAGCGGCTCCGGTCTGCGCGACGGTCTATTTTATGAAACGTTCGATCCTGAACACCCGATCAAGCATAATGTGCTTGAAGCTAGCATCCATAATATCCTTGCCCTGCATCCCAACGCGGCTGAAAAGCATGTCAGACACATTGATCGAATAGCAATGCAGCTATTCCAAAAGCTGTCTGAGAAGTCTGAACTGGAAGATCGCAACCAACGATACTTGCACACGGCTGCGCTCCTTCATC
Organism: Paenibacillus ferrarius; assembly: GCF_002027705.1. Classification (GTDB taxonomy): domain Bacteria; phylum Bacillota; class Bacilli; order Paenibacillales; family NBRC-103111; genus Paenibacillus_E; species Paenibacillus_E ferrarius. Next base: position 38,854 of record NZ_MBTG01000072.1, read on the forward strand.
GGATTGGGGCCAGTGTCCATTATTATCAATATCTCAAACACACGCAGTATATGATTGCCAATACGCGTATCGATGGTCTTAGTCATCGTGAAATTGTGATCTGTTCCCTCATTGCAACCTACAAAACAAAAAGCCGGATCCACCAGCAAGCCCTTGCGCACAAGGACCTTCTGACAGAAACCGACGAAGGGTTAATTATTAAACTGGGCACACTTCTGAAATTAGCTATAGCTCTGGATCACAGTGAAACGCAACCGGTTCAAGAACTACAGCTAACGAAGACTGACACCACTTTAACGCTGAAGCTGCTATGCGTCCATAATCCAATCTTGGAGTTGAAGGAGCTTTCCGCAGTAAGCAAAGAGTTCGAAAAAGCTTGGGGGCTTAAGCTCAAGACTCAAGCCGGAGTTTTTTCCAAGTCGTAATTTTCAAAGCCTCGAACTGGCTCCGATAAGGGGTCAGTTCATTTTTTATGCGACTGTACATGCCGTTCGGCATCAATTCTCTCGCTTTGACATTATCATTCAGACTGACATTCAGAATTTGAATCATCATTTTCTTCATATCATGATCAAGAACTGGACACATTAACTCGATACGACGAGTCAAATTGCGTGTCATCCAATCGGCTGAGGATAAATACACGTCAACAAGACCGCCGTTCTCGAAATAGTACATCCGGGAATGCTCCAAGAACCGATCGACAATACTCCGAACTGTAATATTTTCGCTAAGACCCGGCACACCAGGACGCAAGCAGCAAACACCGCGAATAATCAGATCAATTTTCACGCCCGCTTGAGACGCCGCATATAACGCATCAACCATCTCCTGATTGGATAAGGAATTCATCTTGGCAATAATCCGCGCCGGTCTTCCCGCTCTGGCATGACCAGCTTCCCGTTCGATGAGCTCGAACAGCTTATCTTTCAGATCCGTCGGGGCGACTGCAAAAGACTGCCAGTCATGCGGTGCCGAATATCCCGTAATCTCATTGAAAAGCGCCGATGCGTCCTCCCCAATGACACTGTTTGAAGTGAATAGACCCACGTCCGTATAGAGCCGAGCTGTGCTGTCGTTATAGTTGCCGGTCCCCACATGCACATATCGGCGAAGCGTATGCTCTTCTTGCCGCACAACAAGCGTTATCTTCGCATGCGTTTTCAGTCCGACCAAGCCATACACAACATGGCAGCCTGACTTCTCCAGCATTCGCGCCCAAGCGATATTGCGTTCCTCATCGAAACGAGCCTTGAGTTCAACAACGACCGTCACTTGCTTCCCAGACTCCGCGGCTCTGGCTAATGCTTGAATAATCGGCGACTTCCCGCTAGCTCGGTACAAGGTCATTTTGATCGCCAATACATGAGGATCATACGCAGCATGAACGATGAAATCCGTCACCGCGTCGAACGTTTCAAAAGGGTGATGCACAAGCACATCTTTTTGTTTAAGGACATCAAAGAAATCGACCGTATCTTCAAACTCGACCGGATATTTGGCGTTGAGGCGTGGATAACGAAGATTCTCAAAACCCGTCAACGTGCTGGCCAGCTTCATAAAATATGTAATATCGAGCGGGCCGTCAATTTCGAAAATCTGCTCTTCAATCTCAAATTCTTCCTGAAGCTGGGCAAGCGCATAGGGATGAATCCCTTCTTGCACCTCTAGCCGCACGGGAGCACCCCAACGTCTACGTCTAAGCTCCTTCTCGATCTCTTCCAGCAGATCCTCCGCACCTTCTTCATTAAGCGTTAAATCAGCATTGCGAGTCACTCTGAACCCATGCACAGAAATCGGAATATAGCCGCTGAATAAGGACTGAATATGATGTTCCATTAATTCCTCAAGCAAAATAAATTCTTGCTTTTTACTATTGGGCCTTGTGGGTACAGATATGTAACGAGATAAATTGCTAGGCACTTGAACGATGGCGAAATAAGGCTCTTCATCCGGATCGTCGCCTTCGCGCACCAAAAGAACGGCTAAATAGACCGAATGATTATGGACAAGTGGGAATGGTCGGCTTTGATCGACCGCCATGGGTGTTAAGACAGGGAAAATAATATCATGATAGTAAGCATCCATTGCTTTCTTCTGGCTCATATTCAAATCTTCGTATTCCGTAAACACAATGCCTTCTTTGGTCAACAGTCGCGTTACTTCCCGGTACGTTTTGTACTGCTCAGTCACCATTTTGGCGGTGCGTTTCATTATGCGTTTAATCAGACCTGCCGGCGTGTAGCCTGTGAAGTCTTTTTTGGTGTAACCCGCCTTGATTTGATCTTTGAGCCCCGCAACACGAACACTCATGAATTCATCGAGATTGCTAGACACGATCGCCAGAAATTTCATGCGTTCAAGCAGCGGAGTACTCGCATCCTGCGCTTCCTCCAAAACTCGCCAATTGAACTCAATCCAGCTTAAATCTCGGTTCAAGTACTTGGTCGAAATTTCTTTGACTTCTTTGATCTCTTTCATTTCTTTCAGATCGGGTTCTCGTGCAATACTCATAAAGCCTCCAGTTATGGGATCTATTTTGCTATAGGTATATCTACATTGTACTATGTGTCTTGTACACCGACAATGCAGAACCCCCTCTTCTACTTTATTAAGATTTTGTAAATGAATGTTCGTTTCCGTATTTATCCAACTTCATGTTACAATACAAAGACTAGAATCAAGGAGAGAAGAACTATGGGAATCTTGAATCCACGCTTAGTTCATCAGATTTTCAGAGGCATTTGGGTGGCATTAATTATCGTGCTCATCAGTTTGGCATTTTACTATGTCATTCCGCTCATTTACCCTTTTATTTTCGGCTGGGTGCTGGCTCTAATGCTTAACCCTGTTGTGAACTTTTTTCAATTCAAATTAAAATTCCCCCGCTGGCTTGCCGTCACCTTTTCTATGCTGCTGTTTATAAGCGCGATGGTGGCAGCCGTCACTTTGCTGGTCGCCAATATTGTTGTAGAGCTTGGATCATTGGCTGATACCCTGCAGATACAGATTAATCTTTGGATGGAACAGTTCAATGTGTTTATCAATTCAACAGCCTTCCAAGATTGGATCGAACGCATCAACGAGTTTTTCGAAAATAATCCGAAATACCAAGAAACCGTTAACAAAAATTTAACTTCCACCGCTGGCTCAATTGCCGACGTCAGTAAGTACATTATTGGGTACGTTTTTGATACGTTAAGAAGATTTCTAACCTCGCTTCCGAATATCGCAACCATTACGATTATTGTCATGCTGGCTACCTTCTTCATCAGTAAAGATTGGTATCAACTGATCAAGCGCTACAAAGGCATCTTCTCGGATGTGATTGTCAAGACTACGCAATTAATTCGGACTGATTTGCAAAAAGCTTTATTTGGCTACATACGCGCACAGCTGATTCTCGTCTCCCTTACCGCTTTGGTTGTCATTATCGGTTTGTTAGTCCTTCGTGTTGATTATGCGATCACCATCGGCTTGCTTACAGGCTTGGCAGACTTAATGCCTTATTTGGGAACAGGTGCTGTCATGGTGCCATGGATCTTATATGTATTTTTTGCACAAGGAAACATTTATCTGGGGATCGGCCTCAGCGTGCTGTATGGAGCCATCGTTATTGCCAGGCAAATTATGGAGCCCAAAGTGCTTGCCTCCTCTGTCGGACTAGATCCACTTGCCACTCTGATCGCAATGTTTGTTGGACTGAAGCTTTTCGGACTGCTTGGACTCATCATCGGCCCCGTGACACTCATCCTGATTTCAGCCTTCTATCGGGCTCGAATCTTTCATGATATCGCGGCTTACATACATAAAGGCTCGACTCCTCCTAAATAGGCGGACATCGAGCCTTTTTATTATGGCGATTATCGGCGGTTAATAAAACGCATTCGACCTCTGCCGATTTGCTTCTGAATGATGGCGAGCAGCATGACTTTAAAAATAGGTCGGGTATATGGGAAAACGAGCAGGAAGCCGAAGATATCCGTAATAAAACCTGGTGTAATCAACAAAATGCCACCTAGGAAAATACAGATGCCATCCAGCAAATGCTGTGCAGGCAGTTGGCCTTGCGACCATTCATACTTGGCATATTCCAGCACTTTGCGCCATTCTCTTTTGGCAAAATAGACACCTAGGAAGCCGCTTAACAGAATAAGCGCAAAAGTCGTCCAACCGCCAATATAATGCCCCAGCGTGATGAGCAGTGTGATTTCTATGGCAGGTACAAGTATAAAAATAGCAATCATAATCCGTAACATGCGATCATCCCCTTTAAGAATACTGAGAAAGCAGCTGCCATAATTCTGGCGCTTCCTTCTCTATACGTACTGGCTTCCAAGAAGGATTCACCCAAACGTGTTTGGTTGTTCCAGTTACAAGCAATTCCCCCATCGGTTCTGTTACAAAAGCGGAAAAACTTGCTGATGATATCACATGTTCCTCATCTTGCAGCTCCTCTGTCACTTTACGCACTTCGTATGCAAATTGAAGCCTGACACTGCTGATTTCAATCACCCGCGTATAAACACTGACCAAATCATCATAGCGTGCCGGCTTCTTGAATTTAACCTCTGCTTCAACTACGGGCAGCAAAAGTCCTTTGTCCTCGATTTTGCGATAAGGATATCCTAGCCCCCGAATGAGCTCTGTTCGTCCAATTTCAAACCATGTCAAGTAGTTCGCGTGGTACACAACGCCCATTTGATCGGTCTCTGCATAACGCACACGAACTTGGGTGTGATGCCACTTCTCCTGAGTCATGTATACTGCAAACCTCCAGTGATAACGTGTTATATCCTTATTATAGCACAGCATGCCCCATTCTCAGACTTCTCCGCGATAGGGCAAACATTTGAATAATTTTACCAAAATCGAACAACATATAGACAAAAACACCGTACAGAACGGAGTTATCCACCTATGCGATACTCGAATTGGTTCTTTAGAAAAAAGTACCGCACGGTTCCACAAGCAATGCCGCAGCGCCAAACGCATAACGATTTCTTAGATCCTTCCTTAGCTCAAAACTTAACGGCTCTGCAGCATATATTCACACAAACGCCTGATCTTATCATAAGGGAATTTACGATTAAACATACCCAGGAGCCAGCAGCGCTCGTCTATCTGATGGGACTGGTCGATAAGAACTCGATCAACAACAATGTGCTTCGACCCCTGCAATTCGATGCAGATGTAACCGACGCAGATGGCAGCTTCCGGTTATCCATCGGCCAGATTCTGAGATTGAACAGTTGGAAGCACATCGAGAATGCTATTCTGCAAGGCCGCAGTGTGCTTTTGGTGAATGGACGTTCCGAGTCTTTTGCCCTGGATACACAAGGCTGGCCGCAGCGGGCAATTGAAGATCCGTCCATCGAGGCTTCACTCAAAGGCGCGCACCAAGGCTTCGTGGAAACGGGTACGCAAAACATCGCCTTAATCAGGCGCTATATTTCCAACAGAGAATTGAAAATAAAGGAATTAAGCATTGGGAGCAGGACAAATACCGTTGTATCGATTCTTTATCTGGCGGATGTTGCACATCCTGAGGTAATTCAGGAGTTGGAAGACCGGTTAGGCAGGTTGGAAGTCGATACGGTGATCAATACCGGCGAACTAGCCGAACATATTGAGGATAATCCGTATTCCCCTTTCCCGCAATTCATTTTGACCGAACGGCCCGATGCAGCCGCTTCGCAGATTTTGCAAGGAAGATTCGTTGTTGTTCTGGATCGTTCGCCAAGCGTGTTAGTTGGACCTGCTACCTTCACTTCGTTTTTCCAAAGCATCGACGACTACAGTACGCGCTGGTCAATTGCTACATTTATACGACTCTTGAGAATGTTTGCTTTTCTCATTGCTACGTTTCTGCCGGCCTTTTATATTGCCGTCATCTCCTACCATTTCGAGATTATTCCGATTAAGCTGCTGCTTACCATTGGAGAGTTCCGAGGGCGGGTGCCATTTCCTCCATTCGTGGAGGCAGTCATTATGGAAATTACCCTTGAAATGATGCGGGAAGCAGGCGTACGCCTGCCTGCTCCAGTGGGACAAACCGTTGGAATTGTAGGCGGCATTGTCATCGGACAAGCTATTGTGCAAGCGGGACTCATCAACAACATCATGGTCATTGTCGTGGCTTTCACGGCAATCGCCTCTTTCATCCTGCCCAATTACGATATGGTGGCAGCAATTCGGCTGATCCGCTTCGCCATGATGATTGCGGCGGCGATGTTCGGTTTTGTTGGCATCATCATCGGCATGATGACGATGATTGGGCATTTGATTTCGCTGGAATCGCTGGGGACGCCTTACAGCACGCCGCTTGCCCCAATGCGTTTTGCGGATTGGAAGGATGCATTCATTCGGATGCCCATTTGGAAAATGCGCAAGCGGCCTGTGTCCGCGAGGCCGATTCAAATGCAAAGACAAGGCGATAATCGTCCTGAGGGTGACGCGGAATGAGTGAATTTTCACGGAATAATATCACCAGCCTCCAATACATTTTCATCAATTCAGGATTGCAGGTGAGTGTCTTCTTTCTGTCGCTTCCGCGAATATTAGCGGAGAATGCAGGCACGGACGGATGGATGTCTCTGATCATCGGTTGGTTGATTACGATAGCGACAAGCTTGATTGTCATTAAGATTATGACCAAGTACCCAGAGGGCACTTTGCTAGATCTGTTAACGAGATATGGAGGCAAGTGGGTAGCGCGAGCGGCAGCTGTATTGCTTCTGCTCTATCTCTTTTATTTCGGGTACAGCTGTCTCATCCAAACAGCACTGATTACGAAAGAATGGCTTTTGCCGCAAACGTCAGCTTATATGATAATCCTGCTTCTGCTGATTCCTACCTATGTTGTCTCTACTTCGGGAATTCGAATCATAGGGAGATACGCCGAGCTTGTAACCCTTTTCTCCTTGTGGATTCCACTAATTTATTTGATCCCGCTGAAGGAATCGCACTGGCTTCATTTACTTCCCTTGGCGGGGGAAGGCTGGAAGCCTATTAGCGCCGGTGTTCCATACTCGCTCTATTGTTTTCTGGGCTTCGTAACCACATTTATTTTGTACCCTTTTTTACAAAATAAGCGGCAAGCCTCGATGGCTATGACGGTGTCCAATACGCTTACGCTGCTCGCTCACCTATTCGTAACTATCGTCTGCTATGTATATTTCAGTCCCGAAGAAATTCAATTCTACAACGAGCCGGCCATCAATGTTTTGAAAATTATAGAATTCAAATTCATAGAAAGGATTGAAGTCATCTTTATCGCTTTCTACCTGTTGATATTCTCTCTTGGATGGATTCCCACCCTGTATCTGTGCGCTTATTGCACCAATTGGCTGAGAGGAACGAAATCTGAACGCAACCACGTACGTGTCCTTTGTCTTTTACTTGCCGTAGGATCGTTCTTCTTCATCCCCTCTTTACACCAAAATGATAGGATGGAACGCATCTTCCTTCGGGCAGGCATCCTCATCGAATACATCATTCCGATATGTCTTCTGATGTGGATTTTACTGCAGAATCGGCTGCTCCAGAGGAAAAAAGTATGAAACGTTGGCTCATTCTGCTAATTGTCGTCTCTATAGCCGTTCTCTTTTCGGGCTGCAGTGATCGCCTTGATCTCGAAGATGCCTCATTTCCGCTATTGGCTGGGTATGATCTCGATGATCACAACAAGCTGCTTACTTATGTATCCGTTCCCGAATTCAGCAAAGATGCGAAGAAGAAAACACATGAGCTGGGTATTAGCGCGCAGACGATCCGAGAATCAAGACAACAAACCGATGCCTACTGGCCTACCCTCTTTCAAGCCAGAAAGCTGCTTGTACTGCTTGTCAGCAAACGGCTGCTGAAGCATCCTGACTGGCAACGAATCCTAGACGTTTTCTCCCGAGATGCGAAGAACCCCATCACTTGCCGAATGATCATGTATGACGGGCCGCTCTCGGATGTCGTTTTTTTGAATCAGAAAGATCAGCCCTTCCTCCCCTTGCTCCTGAGGGGAATGGTCGATACGAAAAGCGGAAGATCAGAAACGGTAAAAACAACCTTTCAAGATATGCATCGGCTGCGTTTGGAGAATGGAATGACTCCCTATATAGCTGAAATTCGCCTAGATCGTGAAATTAAATTAAGCGGAACAGCCTTACTGGATCATCAGGGTCGTTATGTCGATTCGCTCAATTCCCAAGAGACAATTCTCCTGCAAATCTTGCAAAATAAAGCCAAAAATGCAGTCAGCCTTACGCTCGCCATTCCAGGACAACGCAAAAGAGGCCCGCTCAATACAGATAAATTAAGCTTTAGCACGAATAAAACAAAAACTAAAATCCAAACTTCCTTTCAGCAGGATACTTTTCAGTTCGATTTGGCGGTACACCTGTCTATCGCATTGACGGAACGGCTATTTCCATACGATATGGACAATAAAACCACCGAACTGGAGAAGGCGATAGCAGAACAGTTAAAAAAGCAATTCGAGCAGCTTATCCATAAAATCCAATCCAAACGTGTTGATCCGATAGGTTTAGGAATTCATGCGCAAGCGTTCACTTATAAGCGATATAAAAAAGTCGAGGAACACTGGGGGCAAACATTGTCACAAGCTAACATTAATGTCTCTGTCAAAGTGAATATGGAAGAAATGGGAACCATCAAGTGAGTTCGAGAAAGTGAAACGGAGGAACCCCTTTAATGAAACGGCTGCTTACCATCCTGATTTTCGCTTGTTTATCTGCTCTTTTACCTGGTTGTGCCGATCGGCTGGATATGGAGGACGCTTCGATCCCGCTGACACTTGGTCTGGATCTTGGAGCAGACAATGAACCGATCATGTACTCGACATTTCCTGTTTTCAACAAAAGCGCCAAGAAGAAAACACAGGAAACGTACGCGCGCGCACAAACAATGCGCCAGTCCAGAGCTGAGCAGGATGCTCATTCGGCAGGCGTTTTCTCCGGCAGGAACTATCAAGTATTCCTCGTCAGCAAACGGATGGTTGAGCAAGAGGATTGGTTTCAGATGCTGGATGTCATTTTCCGTGACTCCAAGAATACCGTATCAGACCGCGTCATTATGTTCGACGGACCGCTTGATGAGATCATCTATCTGAATCCCAAAGATCAGCCGCTGCTGCCTATTCTGCTGCGCGGCATGGTAGATACCAAAAGCAGCAAATCAGAAACAGTCAATACGAATCTGCAGGAACTGCATCGGCAAATTTATGAGTTGGGCTTGACACCCGCCATCTCCGAAGTTGGTTTGGACTCCAAGAAGAAAATTAGGCTTAATGGGACAGCTCTCCTCAATCATAAAGGGAAATATGTCGCTTCCCTGAATGCGGAAGAAACGGTGCTCCTGCGCATTTTGCAAAACAAAGTTAAAAAATCTGCCAGTATTACACTTTCCATTCCCGGAAAAGCCAAGCACAGTCCGTTCGAAACCGATAAAGTGACCTTCTCCACCGACCAAACGAGAACAAAAACAAAAACAGTAACCTCCGCCAACGCAGGCCAATTCCGCTTCGATATTGATATCATCATGAAAATAAGTCTTTACGAAATGCTTTTTCCCCATGATGTCGAAAACAATTCTACGGAGCTCGAACAGAAGATTAGCGAACAACTGAAGAAGCAATTCGATAGCCTCATCAAGAAAATTCAGCAGCAAGCCATTGATCCAATCGGGCTTGGCCTGCATGCAAGAGCATTTGAATATGACGAATATAAGGCAGTTAAGAAGGATTGGGGCAAAGCCCTAGCTAACGCTGACATTCGGGTTACGATTAAAACGACGATCGACGCGATGGGACCTATCAAATAAGGCAGCTGCCAAAAGAACATGAAAGGGAAGCAACGTGAAAAAATATGCATTTAACGAGATAACGCTTATGCAATTTATTTGTATCCAATCCGGCGTTCAATTGAGCGTTGGCCTGCTGGCCCTTCCGATGAATCTGGCACAGAGCGCGGGAACGGACGGCTGGATAGGGATTCTGCTCGTATGGATACTTAATTTGACAGCGAGTTTAATCATCGTTCAAGTGATGAAAAAATATCCGGACGGCACCCTATTAGATTTGTTAGCGCATTATTGTGGCCGCTGGGTGGGGACAGTGGCCGCTGTACTGATAGGTCTTTATTTCTTTTTCTATGGGTACGTCGGCATCACGAGAACAATTCTTTATGCCAAACAGTGGCTCCTGCCGCAAACCAGCTCACCTCTCATTATGCTTTTGCTGCTGATTCCCACCTATACCATCGCTCGCAATGGGCTTCGCATTATCGGACGTTACGCGGAGCTTGTTTTTTTCCTTTCCTTATGGATTCCTTTTGCTTATTTACTGCCGCTTAAGGACGCTCAATGGCTTTATTTACTGCCTGTTCTCAAAGAAGGCTGGCTGCCTGTTTTCAGCGCTGCTGAAGCAGCTTTGCTCTCCTTTTCCGGAATCGGCGTTACTTTAATCTTGTATCCGTTTCTTCTGCATAAACGACAGGCGGCAATGGGTGTAATCATCTCCAATACAGTGTCGATGCTTGCTTTTCTGCTGATCACCCTTATCTGTTTCGTCTATTTCAGCCCCAATGAAATCAAGGGATACAATGAGCCCGTCGTCAATGTGCTCAAAAACATTGAGTTCAAATTTATCGAAAGAATCGAAGTCGTATTTATTTCTTTTTATTTATTCATGTTCTCGTTGTCCTGGATCCCAACCTTCTATGCCTGCACATTCTGTATTAGCTGGCTGCTGGGCAAACAGGATCATCGCAATCCCTTGCGAGTACTTTGGCTGCTGCTGGCCATCGGCACCTTTCTATTCATGCCGACCTTCAATCAGAACACCTTCATGGGCAGATGGCTCACCAAGTGCGCATTTGGCATTGAATATACGTTCCCTTTTTGCTTGCTGCTCTTTCTCTGGTTGCGGGTTCGCAAAAAAAAGGCTGAACTTTCCTAAGTTCTGGTCATTCCCCTTTCCAAAAGGAACTATGATCCGCTAATCGACTCAGAATCAGCTATTTGCAGCTGAAAGGGAAATACGATCCCTTATTTCTCCTATCTAGGAGAAAATTCCCTTAATTTAAAGAAATTAGCGTAACGTAGTTCCGTTTGAGTAGAGAAAAGGCTTTTTAGATGACAAATAAGGGAACGCAGTTCCCTTAACGTCAAAAAAAAGAGTGAAGCGCAGATTACTCTCGCTTCACTCTTTGCTATGTCCTACAGTACGCTCGCTTGACCGGAGTAGATAACGCCAACTTCCGGATAGATCGAAACTTCTGTACCGTCTTTGATAATTTCCACAGCGTTCTCAACGCCTACAATAACAGGGATGCCAAGGCTTAGCGCGACTACTGCCGCATGGGAAGTGATGCCGCCAACTTCCGTAATTAGAGCGGAAGCTCTTTGTACCGCAGGCATATATTCCTTATCTGTTGAGACTGTTACAAGAACCGCACCGTCGACCATTTTCTCATTGGCTTCTTCTGGTGTACGGGCCGTAACTACGATACCCGTAGCTGTTTGCATCCCAATTCCCGTTCCTTTGGCAATCATCTCGCCAACATGATGAACCTTGATCAAGTTCGTAGTTCCAGAGCGGCCTACCGGTACGCCAGCTGTAATAACGACGATGTCACCAAGTGATACAAGTCCTGTTTTGATGCTGCTGTCTACCGCAAGGTTGAACAGCTCGTCCGTTGTTTTCGCTGGAATTCCCTTCACCGGAATAACACCCCATACAAGGGATAACCGGCGAATCACTTGATCGCTAGGCGTAACAGCGATGATTGGTGATTTGGGACGGTATTTGGACACCATGCGAGCTGTATATCCACTTTCCGTTGCTGTCAGAATCGCTTTGGCACCAAGCTCCAGAGCTGAGTTCGCAACCGCTTGAGAGATCGCTTCAGTGACGGTAACTTGCTGTGCTTGCGCTTGGCGAAGGAAAATCTCTTTGTATTCCAAAGCGGCTTCCGCACGCTCAGCAATACGAGCCATCGTTTGAACGGATTCAACCGGGTATTTCCCCGCGGCTGTCTCACCGGACAACATAACAGCATCTGTGCCATCGAATACGGCATTCGCAACGTCACTCGCTTCTGCGCGAGTTGGACGCGGGTTGCGCTGCATGGAATCCAGCATCATCGTTGCCGTGATAACCGGTTTACCAACGATATTACATTTTTTGATCATTTGTTTTTGAACAACCGGAACATCTTCCGCTGGAATTTCAACACCCAGATCTCCACGGGCAACCATCAGACCATCGGAAACTTCAAGAATTTCGTCTAAGTTATCAACGCCTTCTTGGTTTTCGATTTTACTAATGATTTGAATGTGGGAAGCGTTGTGTTTCTCGAGCAATTCACGAATTTCCATAACATCGCTTGCTTTGCGAACGAAAGAAGCGGCAATGAAATCAACGCCTTGTTCAATACCGAATACGATATCGTTGGCATCTTTTTCGGTAATGCCCGGAAGGCTGATTTTCACGCCTGGTACGTTTACGCCTTTTTTGCTCTTAATCGTTCCGCCATTCACGATGCGGCATTCGATTTCTGTTCCACGAATAGCAACGACCGTAAGACCAATCAAACCATCGTCGATCAGGATGGTTGATCCAACAGCTACATCACGCGGCAGATCGGAATACGTCACGGAGATACGGTCTGCATCGCCTAGAATTTCTTCCGTTGTCAGAATGATGTGCTTGTCCTGAACAAGCTCAATCGGTTCTTCTTTTAATTTGCCTGTGCGAATTTCCGGTCCTTTGGTATCAAGCAAAATAGCAGCTATTTTGCCTGTCTCAGCGGATGCTGCGCGAAGGTTGCGGATACGTGCGCCGTGCTCCTCAAAATCTCCGTGGGAGAAGTTAAGACGGGCAACGTTCATTCCCGCTTCTAGAAGTTTTTTCAAGTTCTCTTGTGATTCGCTTGCAGGTCCAATGGTACAGACAATTTTCGTTTTACGCATGGTTTCCCTCCTGGTTGAATGTGAACCGCCCAATATCTCTAAATTTCTGGTAACGGTCCTCTAACAGCTCCTGTTCGTTCATACTTAGCAAATGCTGAAGCTGTTCCCAGATCGCTGTTTTGATAAATTCGGCTTGTGCTGCTGGATCTCGATGTGCGCCACCTTTGGGCTCGGGAATAATGCCATCGATTACGCCCAGCTCCAAAATATGATCCGCAGTAATTTTCATCGCTTCTGCCGCGAGCAGCGCTTTGGAAGCATCTTTATATAAGATGGAGGCCGCGCCTTCGGGACTAATAACCGAATAGATCGCATTCTCCAGCATTAACACCTTATTGCCTACACCTAACGCCAGGGCGCCGCCACTGCCGCCTTCGCCAATAACAACGCAGATGATCGGCACACGAAAAGAGGCCATTTCCAGCAAATTTCTGGCAATCGCTTCTCCTTGACCGCGCTCTTCTGCAGCATTCCCAGGGAATGCCCCTTTGGTATCAATAAATGTTACGATCGGACGCTTGAACTTATTCGCTTGACGCATCATTCTCAGCGCTTTGCGGAAGCCTTCCGGATGCGGACATCCGAAGTTGCGGGCGATATTGTCCTTCGTATCTTTCCCTTTTTGATGACCGACAACCGTCACCGGTATGCCGTTCAACTTGGCAAGGCCGCCAACGATTGCCAGGTCATCTCCATATAGGCGATCCCCGTGAAACTCAATGAAGTCTGTGAAAATGGTACTAATATAATCAATTGTTGTAGGCCTTTGCGGATGACGGGCAAGCTGCATTTTCTCAGCTGACGACATCGTTGCATACAACTCATCTTCTAATTGCGCATATCTTTCTTCCAAGCGACGAATTTCCTCGGAGAAGTCAATTTGCTTCTCGGCGCCAAACGTACGGAGCTCGGCAATCTTTTTCTTCAACTCAAACAGTGGCTGTTCAAAGGGCATATCACTCGCCATAAGTCGCCTCCTCCTTCATGCCGTGCATGTCCAGCAGCTTGATTAACGTAGGTCTCATATCCTTGCGGCTGACGACCTTGTCGAGCTGACCATGCTCGAGATTGAATTCAGATGTCTGGAAATTATCAGGCAGCTTTTGTTTGATCGTTTGCTCAATAACCCGGCGGCCTGTGAAGCCGAACGGCGCTGCTGGCTCCGCAATAATAATATCGCCCAGCATGGCAAAGCTAGCTGATACGCCACCGAAAGTCGGATCCGTAATAACAGAAATAAACAATCCGCCTGCTTCGCTCAGCTTGGATAAGGCTGCGCTTGTCTTGGCCATTTGCATCAAGCTCAGAATGCTTTCTTGCATCCGTGCTCCACCAGATGTGGAATAAATAATAATCGGATATTTCTTCTCAATCGCCATTTCAATCGCTCTTGTAATTCTTTCACCAACAACGGAGCCTAGCGATCCACCCATGAAGTCAAAGCTCATCGCAGCAATGATCACAGGATAGCCGCCAATCGTACCTTCGCCAGTCATAATGGCATCTTGCAGCTTCGTTGTGCTTTTGGCTTTATCCAGCTTCTCTACGTAATCCGGGAATTGCAAAGGGTCCTCGGAAATCATATCCGTATCATACTCCACAATATGTCCTTCATCGAGTGTTAGCTGAATCCGTTCCAATGCGCTTAATCGGTAATGATAACCGCAGGATGTACAGACTTTCAGATTCTTCTCAAGCTCTTTGCTCGTTTGAATCGTACCGCATTTGGGGCATTTATTCATTAAACCCTCGGGAATTTCCCTTTTTGTTTTTTCAGAAGGAATCGTTGCATATTTCCGCTTTTGAAATAAATCCTTTAGCACATTTCCACCTCTACTTGGCTTTTATCGTGTACCGCTGACAAGCCACGTTACTTACTTCTACTTTTCATTATCTATGTAAAATAGAATTGAGCACTTCTTGTACTTCTTCCAATTCCCCTTCGGGAACGACGATTTCGAACTGATTTTTGGATAATGAAATCCCGCGTACTTGTACGAGAAATCCTTCTTCCGTTAGCCTCTGTTTAATCCGCTCTGCGATTTTTGCGGTAGGAGCTATATATATCACCGTCCACATGAAAAAAAACCTCCTATGAAGTGCAACTACATGGATTAGGGCAATTTGCAGCGATGATAGTAAACATCCTTAGACAAGCACAGGCGCACACAATGGAATAATGATATCATAATTACTCTTTTTCCCGCAACAGAGCACTTTCATGAAAAAAGCGAAGTCTGAACTATTGGTGCTAGTCCAGACGCAATTTACTACTATAATCAGGCGCATGCTCATTCTGATGGGCGATTCTGGCCGATGCCGCGGCGGCTAAACCGCAGACCAAGTCATCCAGAAAAACATGGACAGCACTTCGATCATCATTGAGCGCACGAATAATTCCCATCTTTTCTTTATCTAAATAGCCGAAGCTCGTTAATCCAATCATCCCGTATACATGAACAATCCCCAAGGCCAGAGTTTCATCCACGCCGAACAGCGGCTCATCCGCCTCCAGTATGGATTGCAGGGGCTCAGGCAGCAGCTTCTTCTCTGCTAATTCATCCAGCGCAATGCCTGTATACAGTGTGTACTGCACTTCCCGCTTGGCAAGAACTGCCAGCACACTTTCCGTGCAATCCTCTTCGGAAAGCTGATCGTTATACGGCTTCTGCAGCTTGTAGACGATTTCGGAGATTTGCTCGACGGTAACACCACGCTTTTGCAGCAATTGGATCATATGTTGATCGGTCATAAGTCCTCCTCCTACACATGTATTGCCCCGGAAACACCGGTTTCCTATTCATATGCGGAGGAACCTTTATTTACCACTTCAATGTCATTTCACTTTGGCGGAATCTTTGCCCATAATGGTTTCAATCATGCGGATCAAATCCTTGGACGGATCCACCATGTATTGGTCGCTCAGGGCCAAGAGCTTGTTGCTGCTTTCGTAGAAAAGCGCAACCGCGAGCGGCCCTTTGTACAGCTTCAGCAGCGCCTTCAGCTGCAAGAGCTTATCCGGCTGCTCACAGTCAGCCGTGATCTTGACGAACACCCGCTGCGCCTTCGGCGCCGCAGCGGGGCTGATGGCCGCAGCCGCAGGTTGGGCAGCGCGCTCACGCGCCGCAGGGGCCGCCGTGCGCGGCTGATGGCCGCTGGCGGCGTCAGCTGCCCGCCTAGGCGCGCCAGGCTGCCGGCGCAGCCGCTGGACGCCCGCAGGGTCGTCCAGCGCCACAAGCTGCTCCGCGAGCAGCTTGGGCGGGTCCTCGTCCTGCAGCTGCAGCTTCGCGCGGACAAGGACAAGCCTGCCCTTTTGCACGAGCGGAGCCGCGTTCTTCCAGGTCTCGGGGAACAACACCACCTCGACCTTGTCAATCCGATCCTCCAGCTCCATGAAAGCCATAGGCTGGCCCTTTTTGGTGACGATCGTCTTGTTCGAAAGAATCATCCCCGCAACAATCACTTCGCTGTTATCCGGCAGTTCCTCCAGCTGATGGAGCATGACTGCTTCAATTTCCCCAAGCTGCTGCGTATAAGCGTCCAGAGGATGTCCTGAGATATACATCCCAAGCAGCTCCTTCTCCAGCTCCAGCTGCTTGCTCTGAGGCATTAAGGGAATGTTCGGAACTTCCACTTCCCAGTTCGGTTCTTCCACGAAGCCGAAGAGGTGAAGCTGCAAATCGTCCCGCTCCTTGCGCCATTTGGTAGCCGAGGCTATCGTTTCATCAAGGACCGCCAGAAGCTGTGCCCGATGCCCGCCGAGCGTATCGAAAGCTCCGCCTTGAATAAGCGATTCGACCACCCTTTTGTTGCAAACGCGCAAATCAACTCTTCGGCAGAAATCCAAAAGGCTCTCAAAAGGGTCTTTTTTCCTTTCTGTCAATATCGCGTCAATCGCTTGAGTGCCTACATTTTTAATCGCAGCAAGGCCGAAACGGATGGCTCCTGCCGCTGGATCAGGTGTAAATACCGTTCTGCTGCCGTTGACGTCCGGAGGCAGCACAGCGAGCTTCATCCGGCGGCATTCATCCACATATTCGGCTACCTTTCTGTGATTGCCCATCACAGCCGTAAGCATGGACGCCATGAAATAAATCGGATAATGCGCTTTTAAGTAGGCCGTTTGGAAAGCAAGCACCCCATAAGCCGTTGCATGAGCCCGCGGAAATCCGTAGTCCGCAAAACGGACAATCATATCATACACATGATTCGCATCCTCCGCTTGAAAGCCCATCTTCAAGCTGCCCGCAACGAAATGGGTTCGTTCTTCATCCAGCACTTCCCGCTTCTTCTTGGAAACCGCTCGGCGCAATAAATCCGCTTCGCCAAGGCTGAACCCGGCCATCGAGGAAGCAATTTGCATAATTTGCTCTTGATAAACAATAATGCCGTACGTATCGCGCAGGATGGGTTCAAGGGTCGGATGCGGATAGACAACCTCTTCTTGTCCGTGCTTACCGAAAATGTACTTCGGAATAAACTCCATTGGGCCTGGACGATACAACGCCAGAACGGAAATAATATCTTCAAATACAGATGGTTTCAAATCTTTCAGAACTTTGCGCACACCGGTTGACTCCAGCTGGAAGACGCCTGTTGTCTCCCCCTTGCTGAGCATGCCATACGTGAGCGCATCCTCATCCATGTCCAGCGCATCAAAGTCCAGCTGCACGCCTTCCATTTGCTGGATCCAATCCACGCTACGTTCAATAATGGACAAGGTGCGCAAGCCCAGAAAATCCATTTTCAAAAGTCCGATAGATTCCAAATGCTCCATCGTATATTGCGTCAGAGCTGTCTGTGTCGTCCCTTCCTGAAGCGGAACATATTGGGTAAGCGGCTCTCTGGAAATAACAACTCCGGCCGCATGGGTCGAAGCATGACGCGGCATTCCCTCTACACGCATCGCCATTTCGAGCAGTTCTGCCGTTTTGGGCTGTCTGGCCACCAGAGCTTTCAAGTCCGTACTTACTTGTAAAGCTTCCGCCAACGTCATCCCTAACTGATTCGGGATTGCTTTGGCTGCGCGGTCGACATCGCCGTAAGGCACATTAAGCACTCGGCCGACGTCTCTGACGGCAGCTTTCGCTGCCATTGTACCAAATGTAATAATTTGCGCGACATGCTCATGACCATATTTGCGCACGACATAATCAATCACTTCATCGCGTCGTTCATCACTGAAATCGATATCAATATCCGGCATCGTAATCCGTTCGGGATTCAGAAACCGTTCAAAGAGAAGTTTATAGCGAAGCGGATCGACGTTCGTAATCTTCAGCACATAAGCGACCAGACTGCCAGCCGATGATCCCCTGCCCGGTCCGGTCATAATATGCTTCTCATGAGCGAACCGGATAAAATCCCAAACGATCAGGAAGTAATCCGAGAAACCCATATTCTCGATGACACCAAGTTCATAAGCCAGACGCTCTTCCGCTTGTCTGCGCAGCGGCGAATCAGGGAAATGCCATTCCGGATTAGAGCCATAACGCTGCTCCAACCCTTGGCCGCATAGCTCCTGCAAATACGCCCCAGCCGTCAGCGGCTCAGGAATGGGCCGGAAGCGAGGCAAAATCGACTTGCCGAACTCCAGCTCCAGGTGACAACGGTCAGCAACGACAGCGGTATTCGCAAGCGCCTCAGGAACATGAACGAATAAGCGTTTCATTTCCTCCTCGCTTTTGAGATACATCTGACTTGTTCCCATGCGCAGCCGATCTGTGTCATCGACGGTTTTGCCTGTGCCAATACAGATGAGAATATCCTGCATGACATGATCCGGTTCCGTAACATAGTGCACATCATTCGTGGCGATCAGAGGAATTCCGGTTTCCTTGCTGAGTTCAATCATGGCAACCATGACTTTTTTCTGCTCAATCATGCCGTGATCTTGAATTTCCAGAAAGAAATCATCACCGAATATGTCACGATAACGCTCGGCCGCTTTCCTAGCCTCTTCGCCACGGTTATGAAGCAGGTGCTGGGAAACCTCGCTGCCTAAACAAGAACTTAAGCAGATAAGTCCCTCGGCATGCTTGGCCAAATGCTCCAAGTCAATGCGCGGTTTATAGTGAAAGCCCTCCAAATGTCCGATCGAACAGAGCTTCATTAAGTTTTGATAGCCTGTTTCATTTTTGGCAAGCAGGATGAGATGATAGATCGGCTGTTCTTGTCTAGTTCCTTTATCTCGAATAGAGCCAGCGGTAAAATAAACCTCACAGCCAATAATCGGTTTAATCCCTTTCTGCCTGCATGCCTTATAGAAGGCAATGGCTCCATACATAACTCCATGATCCGTTAAGGCAAGAGAGGTCATGCCAAGATCAGCCGCTTGTGAAACAAGCTCCTCCATACGCGCTGCACCGTCTAATAAACTGTATTCACTATGAACATGCAAATGGACAAACGAACTCATCCGCATTTCCCCCTTTCGTGCATTTTATTCCTTTTATTTTATCATATTAGAGCTAGCCAATCCCATACAGTAAGAGAGAGAGTTTGTCCTCATAACTTAGCTGGAAGGGAAGCGATAAAGACATGTACGTCTTTTGGGCGAATATTATTATGTATTACTTCATTGCGTTCGGGGTCGTATTCGGAGGCAGCATGTTAAGCGGCATTGCCGCTGTACTAACCTTGCAGTCACCTACGGAAAAAATGCTGGCCGTCTCTGAAAACATCAAAATATGGGCCATGGTCGCAGCGGTTGGCGGAACGATTGATCCCATACGCTTCATAGAGAGCCATGTCGCAGTTGGGCATTTGAATCCGGCAATCAAACAAATTGTTCTCATTGTCGTTGCCTTCATCGGAGCACAGATGGGCACTTCACTCATTCAAATGATATGCAAAGGAGGCACTCAGCCTTGAGGATTCCTCCTTTTGCCCGATATCAACGTCTGCTTTCGAGCTTCGGACTGGTGGTTTCGGGAGCCATCATAGGGAGCGCTATCTATATGAGCATTCATCAACACACCTATAATCAGCTCTATGTGGAGATGCACAAATATTTGGAGGAGAATCGCGATCTGCGTGCGGATATTGAAAGTTTGAATAAAACCCGCAATAAACAAGCTTTGATCAATGTCGTCAACGTGCATTTGCTGCCCAAAAGTCAAACCGAGATCATCAGCGAAGATATTCAAAAAGAAATTGAAGGTGATGTCAAAAGCGAGCTCAAGCTCGTCATTGGTCAAAAGGCAACCTTCGTGAGAGATTCCCAGCCTCTTTATGAACGGCTCATCACACAGAGAACATATGTTCTTCACGATAAAAAATACATCATTGAAGTCAAGTCGATCGTCCTGCTTCAAACCGAACTGACCGTTTGGATAACGGCACAGGAAAAACGAACATAGGATTGCAATCTATCGCAGAAATCGCTAAAGTAAACAGTAAACTCATCCAAAGGACGGATTGCAGACATGTTCGCGATACAAGTCACTTTATTTCTTCTCATTTGTGTTTTACTAGCCTTAACGGTCTATTTCAGCTTTCGATCCAGACGTGAGCAGGATGCGGCCAAACGCGGATTATTCGCAGCGCGCATGAACATTTGCATGGGCTTCATGCTCATCTTGATTGCTGTTACGCAAATTTTCTTCTTCAGCGAATCGAGCTTCCGTCGGATCTTCGGCACCATCCTTGTCCTGTTAGGCGTATTCAATGTATTCGCCGGCATTCGCAATCATGGACATTTCAATCGCTTGCTGCGTTAAATGACTTGAGCCGTGAGCATCGCTTTGGAAACAAGCGCGCCGGCATGATAAATTTCGACATCAATCTTGCCAAATTTACGGCTCACCTCGATAATGGTGGGTCGTATTTCTATTTTGGAATCAATCTGCAAAGGCCTTAAGAAGTAAGTGGACATATTGTCCATGACCAGATCGCCCTTCTTATGCTCTTGTACGATGCGATAAGCGGCTTGCGTCATCAAGGTCGTGAGCACGCCCTCGGACACGGTACCCAAATGATTCGTCATCTGCGGCGTAATGACGCCATGAAACTGCAAAGCTCCCTTCTCGTCTCTGACCTCTTCCAAGCCGGACCAGATCAAATCCTCAAAGGTTTCCCCATTCTGCGGCTGCTTCTGAATGTATTGCATGGCCTTCAGCACATCGCTGCGATTCAGCACCCCAAGCATTTTGCGGTTCGTATCGACGACCGGCAGTAACTCAATGCCTTCCCACACCATCATGTGAGCCGCTGAGGCCACAGAGGTTTGCGGGGTAACGGTCAGCGGGCTGCGGGTCATGAGCTTCTCCACCGTTTGCAAGGAGCTTGCCCCCACCATATCCTTGGAGGTCACGACACCAATAATCCGGTTCCATTCATCTACAACAGGAAATCGGCTGTAGCCCGTATCCTCTGAAAGCCGCTGCCAATCCTTCAAAGTGCTGTTAGCTTTCAATGAGTACAAGGCGGCTCCGGATGCCAAAATATCTTCCACCAGCATAATCTTCTTCTTAATTAAGCGGTCATAAATAGCTCTATTAATCATAGATGCGATGGTAAATGTATCGTAGCTGCTTGAAATAATCGGCAGCTCCAGCTTATCGGCAAGAACTTTCACTTCTGTGCTGGTATCGAATCCCCCGGTAATCAAGACACCGGCGCCTTGCTCCAGGGCGCAGATATGAGCCCTATTGCGGTTCCCGACGATGAGAAGACTGCCCGCTTCAATGTAGCGCATCATCGCATCTTGTTCCATCGCCCCAATAACGAACTTGTGGAGTGTCTTATGCAGACCCCGCGAGCCGCCAAGCACTTGCCCATCCACCATATTCACGACTTCTGCGAAGGTCAGCTTATCAATGTTCTGCCGCAGCTTCTTCTCTACCCGAACGGTGCCTATCCGCTCTTTGGTCGAAACCAAGCCTTGATTCTCCGCTTCTTTGATCGCCCTATACGCTGTGCCTTCACTGACTTCCATGTTCTTGGCAATTTTGCGCACCGAAATACGGCTTCCGAGCTTCAAGCTTTCTATATAACGTAAAATTTGTTCATGCTTCGTTAATGTATCTGTGGATTGTGAGTCCAAACTGTTACACCTCTCTTACTTGTTCCTGTACTACTCTGTACTACTAGTATACGCGTTCCAAAGAGCAAGAACAATGCGAGCCGTGATGTCAACTGAAAAAATCCAACCCTATTGGATTGGATGCTTTATTTGTATTATACCAAACATGTGTTCGATGTCAAAATGGAAATCTCTTCATGCTGCTGTTATTTGCGAAATTGCAGCATTTTTCTGCGTCCTTGGACAAGCTGCTCCATCTGCCATTTCTTCATTCGCTTGATGCGGCTTAGTTCTTGGCGTTTCTCTTCATCCACGCCCAATATCTGATGCAGATGCGCAGCGATGACGAGAAGCGCCATAGCGATCCAAACCATACTAAAGATCATCGGCAATGAGCCGATATCCCGAAAGTTCAGCTGGGGAATGGAATAAAACAACATTCCGATGGCCAAGCTCATGTACACCACATTTTTGAAGCCTTTCAAAATGACCACACTCCTTTCGCTTGAATGCCTGAAGCCTGTCTCTTGCCTATTTCCATTGTATGAGACAAGTTCCTGCAATATGAGTTCAAGCGAAAGTTTGCGCGCTTATTCGATGCCAAAGCCTTGCGCGTTCAGGAACGCTTTCATGTGCTCGCGCGGCCGCTGCGCTTTGGCGGCCATTTCCTTGGACCAGGTCGTATCGACTTTGCCGTCGGTACGTTCTTTCATGTAGTCGCGGATGCTTTCGTCGTACCCGTCGACCGCGACCTGGTTATCCGTATACTGATTCACATGGTAAACGGCTTCAAGCGGGAGCCGCGGGCGCAGCAGCGGCTCTTGGTCCGGCATGCCGATGCACATGCCGAAGACCGGGTACACGAGCTGCGGCAAGCCCAGCAGCTCGCTCGCCTCGGCTGGCTTATTGCGCAGCCCGCCGATATACACCACGCCGAGGCCCAGCGACTCGGCTGCAACGGCCGCATTTTGCGCAGCTAGCGCCGCATCGACCGTCGCAATGATGAAGTTCTCCGCATTGCCGGTGACCGGCGTATCCCCATGGCGGCGAACAGCTTGCTCATAGCGATGCAAATCTGCGCACCACACGAGAAAGACCGGACTCTCGCTGACATAGGCTTGATTGCCGGCCAAAGCGGCCAGCTGACTTCTCAGCGAGCTGTCTTTGACATGGACAACGCTGTAGGCCTGCATATTGCTTGAGGTCGATGCCGCTTGCGCAGCAGCCAAAATAGCGTTTAACTGGCTTTCGCTGACAGGCTGGTCCTTAAATTTTCGAATCGAGCGATGATTTTGCAGCAATGAAATGATTTCATTCATCGGGAAACAACCTTCTTTCTATAAAGTTAATTTTATATGAGAAAGTCTCCATGGAAATGGTCGACAAACTGTTATCGAAGCAGCAGCTTATCTTTGGCGATCCTGCCTGTAGCTGACCAGTGCCAATAGAAGTCCAAGAACGGTGATTGCCGAACCCACCCAAGGCAGAGAAGAAAGACCCATGTGCGTGATGAACCAGCCTCCGATGAAAGCACCCCCGGCATTGCCCAAATTAAGTGCGGAGTGATTCGAGGTCGAAGCCAGCGCGGGCGCTTCTTTGGCCATGGTCATAATACGGACCTGAAGTCCCGGTAAAATGCCGAAGGAAGCGACACCCCAGATGAAAATAGTGATGACAGCAGCAATCGGCACCCGGTCAGTCCATGCAAAAACAGCTAAAATTAAAGCTAACGCTGCAAAATTCCCTATCATTGAAGGCATTAGCTTCCAATCGGCCAGCTTTCCGCCCAAAATGTTTCCGAGCGTCACACCACAGCCAAACAAAACGAGAATCCAGGTTACGCTTGACTCAGAGAAGCCGGTCACTTGCTCAAGCAGCGGGGCAATGTAAGTGAACACCGTAAATAAACTGCCCGTCCCCAGAGCCCCTATCAATAAAACAAGCAGCAGTCTGGGCTGCATCAGCGCCCGAAATTGCTTCGTGAGGCTGGAATTATGCTCTTGCCGAATATGCGGAATGAAGGCGATGATGCCGATTAACGAAATAATTCCCATGATCACCACGGCGCCAAAAGAAGCTCGCCATCCGAGCTGCTGCCCGATAAACGTGCCAAAAGGAACGCCAATGATGTTCGCAATCGTTAATCCGGCCATCATAATCGAAATCGCTCCTGCCCGCTTATCCGGGCGCACTAGATTAGCCGCAAGCACGGCTCCAACGCCAAAAAATGTACCATGTGACAGCGCCGTAACTAATCGCGCTATCATCAAGATCGTATAGTTAGGCGCTATGGCAGCAATTCCGTTGCCTAAGATAAATAAGGCCATCAAGAGGCACAGCAGCAGCTTTTGGGGCAAGCGATGCGTAACAACAGCCAAGATCGGAGCACCGATCGCTACGCCCAGCGCATAGCTCGTAATGAGCTGCCCGGCTTGGGAAATACTGACCTGCAAATCACTGGCTACATTGGGCAGAAGCCCCATAATAACAAATTCGGTCATCCCGATGGCAAAGGAACCCACCGTTAGGGAGAAAATAGAAATGGGAAACCGTTCCTTGGTTGCCAATTGTCCAGATAAACTTTCTGACTGATTCATACGTGTTGCTACCAACCTTTCTAAATTAGAGCACAGTGCTGCAAGGATCAGCTTGAAGCTGATTCCTGCATGATTTCCGCAACGATCTGATAAGACTTCAAACGGGCCTCGTGATCATAGATTTGTGCGGCAACAATCCATTCATCCGCTTTGGTTTCCTGCTGGACCTGCTGCAGCCTCTGACGAACCGTCTCCTTGCTGCCAACAATGGAATAGCTTAACTGCTGCTGGACGTACATTTTTTCCTGCGCCGTCCACAAGGCTTCCATATTGTCCACCGGAGGATTCAACAATCCGGTTCTACCGCGAATAATATTTAGAAATTGCTGAAGCTGCGAGGTTGCCAATATGTTCGCTTCCTCATCCGTATCGGCCGCGATGATATTGATACCCACCATGGCATACGGCTTCTCCAGCGCTTCCGAAGGCCGGAAGCCTCCGCGATACAATTCAAGCGCCGTCAACAAGTAGCCCGGAGCAAAATGGCTTGCAAAAGCAAACGGCAGCCCCAACTGGCCAGCTAGCTGAGCACTGAATCCACTGGAGCCAAGCAGCCAGATCGGAATGTTAAGCCCTTCGCCAGGAATAGCTCGTACGCCTGGCACCGCGGTTTCTCGAGATGGATCTAAGTAGCCCCGCAGCTCGCTCAGCATTTCCGGGAAATCATTGCCGTCGCTTCCTAAGCCGCGGCGGAGTGCACGCATGGCAGGCTGATCAGAGCCTGGTGCCCGCCCTAAGCCCAAGTCGATACGGCCTGGGTATAACGATTCCAAAGTTCCGAACTGCTCGGCGATGACGAGCGGCGCATGATTGGGCAGCATAATGCCACCGGAGCCGACACGGATTTTCTCTGTCCCGCTGGCAACATGACTGATGATCAAAGATGTCGCCGAGCTTGCGATTCCCGGCATATTATGATGCTCGGCCAGCCAATAGCGATGATAGCCCCACTTTTCGGCATGTTGAGCCAAATCCAGTGAACGTTTGAAAGAATCTCGAGGCGTCCCGCCGACTATGACAGGGGCCAAATCTAGAATTGAAATGGGAACCATATAATTTCTACCTCCATTTTTATATAACTATAAGCATCTGCTTACTTTTTGTAAATTCGAAGATGCAACTTTAACAAATAACTTTATAAGCGCATTTAACAAAAACAAACCTCTGCAGCGCTAGGCATACTCGCCTATAGCTTTCAGAAGCTTGTTCGATTTTATTCTAAATTTGCATGCCGGCCAAACATGTTCTTCGCGTCATCCCCTAATCGCTCCATTAGCCTCAGAACGAGAGCATCAAAAAACAACAATAATCCTTGTTCAAATAACGAGCCCATTGGCTGTATGGTTGTCAGAGAGCTATCGCTCTGTTCTTTGGGAGAGCCAGGAAGCTTCACAGCCACTTGCGATAATTGACCGACAGTTGATTCAGGGTGAATTGTCACCAGCGCAACCGATGCTTCCAAACTATTTGCTTTGGCCGCCATCGAAATGAGACTTTTGGTTTCCCCAGAGCCGGAAGCGATGATCAGTACATCCTCTTTCCCGATAGGCGGAGTGACGGTTTCTCCAACCACATAAGCATCTAGGCCCAAATGCATTAATCGCATAGCGAAGGCGCGAGCCATCAAACCGGATCTACCGGCACCAGCGACAAACACTTTACGGGAGGCGAGGAGCTGGCTAATCAGCTCGTCGGCTTGTTCATCTAACCCGTCATCAGCGGACCGATTTAACTCCTGGAGGATCTTACCCAAATATTGACTCGTCTTCATCCGACTTATGATCCTTGCTTGATCATTTTTTGCATTTCGGCGGCTGCGGCTGCACGATCATCTTGAGCGGTAATCCCTCCGCCAACGATGACAAGATCAGGGTTCGCCTTAATAACCTCAGGTAGCGTGCTTAGTTTAATTCCCCCGGCGATCGCCGTTTTGGCATGCTTCACGACCCGCTTAATGGTAAGAAGATCCTCAAAAGAATTTTTCCCGACAGCTTGAAGATCATAGCCTGTGTGCACACAAATATAGTCAACTCCGAAGGCATCTACTTCTATAGCGCGTTGTTCCAAATTTTTGACACTGATCATGTCGACAAGAATTTGCTTGCCTTGTTTCCTAGCTTCCTCTACAGCCCCTTTAATCGTCATATCCTCGGATGCTCCAAGCACAGTCACAATATCCGCGCCAGCTTCCGATGCCTTCATGACTTCATATCCAGCTGCATCCATAATCTTCAAGTCAGCAAGCACCCTTAGGGAAGGGAACGCTTCTTTCAATTCTTTCACCGCTCTCAGTCCCTCGTTGATGACAACAGGCGTACCGATTTCAATGATATCTATAAAAGGCTCGACTTCCTTCACTAATTGTTTGGCTTGTGGAATGTCGACAAGATCTAAAGCTAATTGAAGTTCCATCGTTGTTTCTCTCCTCATGTCTTTATTTTCTTTCATGGGGATTATTGTATGTCTGATCAAAAAATAAAGATAGTACGCACTATTTGGTGACGTAGTACCCAAAAGGATACTATGGGCTCAGCGATGCTGATCTGAGCCTGCCATTATGGCAGGCTCGCTCCCTCAAAAGCACCACGCCTCCGCCAAATCCGGCGGAGACGGCCAAAAAGGCCGGCTCGGGAGATGCTCGGCCGCTTTACCTCTCTGAGCCTGCCATAATGGCAGGCTCGCTCCCTCAAAAGCACCATTTCTCCGCCAAATCCGGCTGAGACGGCCAAAAAGGCCGGCTCGGGAGATGCTCGGCCCCTTTACCTCTCTGAGCCTGCCATTATAGCAGGCTCCCGCCAAAATATAGCCCGCTGAACTGTATCAACACGTCAAAGAACTTCAATCCAACGATTGAAGTTCTTTAATAGCTCTTTCACAGCTCTGTTCAAGTTCTTTTCAAACCACCTACTCAACCACACCCGTCTCAATCCGACCCTTATGTTTAAAACCCCAATCTGCCATAACATCCAGAACGGCCGTAATCGTAAAGCCATACTCCGTAAGGGAATACTCTACTTTAGGCGGAACCTGGGTGTATACTTTGCGGTCTATAATTCCATCATCTTCTAATTCTCTTAATTGTTGAGTCAACATTTTCTGCGTGATGTCGGGCATTCCCCGTTTTAATTCGCCAAAACGTTTAATGCCATCCGTCAGATGGCAAAGGATAACGGGCTTCCATTTGCCCCCCATCACCTTTAATGTCATTTCAACTGAACTTTTAAATAGGGGATCTCCCAAAGCTAACGACTCCTTAAGTATACTAAATGATACTATCTTACAAAAAAGTGGGTACTTGTAATTAATTATATAACAGCCGATAATAAAATGCATAGTTGTCAGATATACTTGGGAATCACAATACGTATGCTTGCTAACCAAAGATAGGGAGAGATTCATATGGATTTAAAAGATAAAAAAGCTCTGATTACAGGTGCCGGAAAAGGTATCGGAAAAGCTGCGGCAATTGCATTAGCCAAAGAAGGCGTTCATCTTGCACTTCTAGCCAGAAGTCAATCTGATTTGGAAACCCTTCAACAGCATTTAACAAGTACTTACGGTGTTGAGGTGTTCATCGCCACGGCAGACATCTCCAATAAAGAGGCAGTCGATCGTGCGATTGAAGATCTGCTCGCTAAGCTGGGTTCCGTCGATATTTTGCTTAATAATGCTGGTACTGCGCAGTTTGGTACTTTGGTTGATATGGAACCCGAAGCATGGGAACGTATTATTCAAACCAATCTGATGGGCACCTATTATGTCACACGCGCCATACTGCCTTCCATGCTCCAACAAAAGAGCGGAAGCATTATTAATATTGCCTCTACCGCTGGAGAGCGAGGTTTTGCAACGGGCTCCGCGTACTGCGCATCCAAATTCGCCGTTATCGGTTTAACTGAAGCGCTCATGCAAGAAGTGAGGAAGTCGAATATCCGTGTAACGGCCCTAACGCCAAGTACTGTGAATACAGAATTAGCCGTCAACACAGGTCTGCCCGTTGGAGATGAGGATCGTATGATGCAGCCTGAGGATGTGGCTGAACTGATTCTCGCCAGCTTGAAGCTGCCGCCGCGCGTCTTCATAAAAACAGCTGGCATTTGGACGACAAACCCGCAATAAATGCAAGTTGACATCAAGGAGGTACTTACATGAAGAAAGATTTATTTACACCTTATGACCTCAAAGGCCTGCATATAAAAAACCGCATCGTCATGGCACCCATGTGTCAATATTCCGTTACTGCGAAAGATGGCAAGCCGAATGAATGGCATTATGTCCACTACCTCAGCCGTGCGATTGGCGGTACGGGTCTAATTATTATGGAAATGACGGATATTCATCCTGATGGCCGAATTACAGATGGGGATTTGGGCATTTGGTCCGATGAGCATATTCCCGCTTTTGCCAGGATTATGGATGGTGTCCATGCGCATGGCGCCAAAATCGGCATTCAAATCGCCCATGCAGGACGCAAAGCGGAAGATGCGGAAGTGCCTGTAGCGCCATCGGCCATTCCTTTCCCTGGGGCTTCATACAAAATGCCGCGTGCGCTGACGACAAGCGAAGTACAGGAGATTGTTCAGCAGTTCGCGCAGGCTGCCCGCCGCGCTGTCAAGGCAGGTGTAGATACGATTGAGCTTCATGGCGCTCATGGCTATCTCATCCATCAATTCCAATCACCACTCACGAATCAAAGAGATGATGAATACGGTCAAGATCTGGCTAGATTCGGCGTAGAAGTCATTCAAGCGGTTAAAAAAGAAATGCCCGCTGATATGCCGCTCATTTTCCGAATCTCTGCAGTGGAGTATGCGGATGGCGGCTACGATATTGATCACGCGATCAAGCTGTCCAAAGCTTATCAAGCGGTAGGCGTTGATGCTTTCCATGTAAGCTCTGGCGGTGAAGGCCTTGCCGGCCAAAGAAAACCCGGAAATCATCCGGGCTATCAAGTCCCGTTCGCACGTCAGTTCCGCGAGGCGCTTCAAGTACCTGTCATCGCTGTAGGCATGCTGGAGGACCCAGCACTAGCTCAATCCGTTATTGGCAATGAAGATGCTGATATGGTAGCCATCGCCCGCGGTTTGCTGCGAGATCCTTATTGGGCCACACATGCTGCTGTTGCTTTAAAAAGCGAACCAACCAGCATCCCGAAACCATATATTCGCGCCTACTAAGCTTTAAACATCATACTTGTTGGTAGCAAAAAAAGATTGCCCGCCCTGCGCCGGATTTATCGGTTAGGGGGCTGGCAATCTTTTTATTGCTTAATGCGCATCTCCGAGAAACAGCTTTTTCAAAGGCACCATCTCTTCATCCGGCACGTAATACTTAAAGCAGTTCGAACTGATATCGCCTAACAACTGACGACGCTGAGGTGCCGCATCCTTTAACAGGCTGTCTGAGGCTTTGTGATAATCAATCGGTCTCATCCAAATCGGGCTATAGCCCATGAACAACTGTCTTCGCGTAAATTCCGAGCGATTGATTCCTCCTGCATGCCAAATGTTTTGGGCAAAAATAAATACATCCCCAGGCTTCCCGCATACTTGCGTTTCTCTTTCTAGGGGAACATCGACACTGCCTTGAACTGGCTTAAAATTAGACATACGGTGACTGCCGGGAATGATCTTCGTATTGCCTCTGTCTGGCTCGGACATGTCGCTTAGAATGTAGCAGATCTTGATATAATATATAGACGTCAGTCCATTAATTGTTGGAAAAAAGGGAGCGGGACCATCCTGATGCCAGTTGATGAAGCTGTTCGTTTCCGTTAAGAGGTCATCTGGATTCGGCTTCCGAACGGTGAGGTGGGAAATATGAAGCTGAATATTATAGCCTAACAGATTCACGATAAGCGGCAGCAGAGTGGGTTCATCAATCAGCGAAGCAATCTCCGAATGCCGCTCAACGCTGTTGTAAATATTGTAAGCGAGCGACTCTTTCTCCTCGGCAAGAATGCCGTCAATAGCGGTATTTAACTGCGCTACCTTCTCATCCGAAAGAATATTACGCAAGATCAAATAACCATCCTGATGAAACTGATTAACAAGAGGTGCGATTTCCAATGTGTTCTGATTCATAAAAGAATTCCTCCAGAGATGAATTTTAGTTGATATTTACTCGAGTAAATTATAAGATAAAAATAAAAATATTCCCCCTCAGTTGGGGGCTCTATTTAATCATGATGTCGTTTCCCTAATAACCAAATTATTCGCTAAGGTTACATGGGTTACGGTATGACCTTGGATGAGGGCATGCATGCGTTCCAGCGTCGCCTCGCCGATTGCTTCTCTTGGGTAGTGGATCGTTGTAATGGCAGGAAAAGTCTGGGAGGACATCAGGATATCCTCGCAACCTGCAACAGCCAACTGCTCAGGGACTGAAATTCCCAGCTTTTTACAAGCGGCTACTGCGCCTGCGGCCATTAGATCGTTTACACATAAAAGAGCTTGATATGAGAAAGCAGGCTGCGCTGTCCATCTCGCTAACAAATGGCTATATGCCGTTTCAAAATTGCAGACATCCACCCGAATCAACTCATCCACCCGAATATCTTCTTCTTTGGCCGCTTGCATCAAAGCTCGGTTTCGCACTTCATAATGATGCGAGTTCATTTGCTCGTTAGCTGTCAAATAGGCGATTGATTGGTAGCCGCAACTTTTCAAATGAACAAATAACTGCTGCATGGCAGATCCCCAATCAATATCGAGAAAAGGCACCTCACGTCCTTCATTAAAGCTTGGCTCCATGATCGAAAAAATAGGAATACCCTGTAGGTGAAAATATTCAACCGTTGTTATTGAAAGGCTTTGTCCTAATAAAATAATGCCGTCTACCCTGCCAGCAAACAGCGACTTCAGGCTTTCCTCTTGATCCTGTTGAAACTTCTGAAAAAAAAGAAAATATCCGCGTTCCATTGCGCTTTTTTCCAGACTAATCAATATTCCCGCTTCAAAAGGATTGCCCAAGTTATTGACCAAAACAGCCAGCTGCTGAGTTTTCTTGGTTTTCATGCTTTTAGCGATCAGATTGGGGCGATAATCCAACTCTTCAATAACAGCAAGCACCTTGTTGCGGGTGGCTTCCTTTACATTTGACTTGTTATTCATCACATAGGATACAACGGCGACGGAGACGCCTGCGCGCTCGGCAACATCTTTTCGAGTGACCATACTTCCTCCTTTCCAAGAAATTTACTCGAGTATATTTTAATTTATTTTAGATTTTTTACACGCTGCTGTCAATAATTAGTAAAAAAAAGGCCCCTCCCTGGGGCCTTTCTCTATGAAATCGCTATCCATTTCCTTACTTTTCTATATAGCAGCGTCAGTACCCAAGGAATCGCTACAATTAGAACAAACACAATCGCGTTATACACATTGAAAAGCACAATCGAACCTGGCACATGAACTTTATATTTCCATAAAGAAAGCAGCGCCGGATGCATTAAGTACACACCAAATGACACCGAACCCAAAGAAACAAAAAACCGCGCCAAACCGACCCATTTCTGCTGCAGCCATTTGGCCAGCCAAATAAAGCTTATACCGATCCCCAAGCTGTATAACAACCACAGAATTTCAAACCATGTGTTTTCAAAATTGTAGCCTTTTAAGCCAAGCAGATAGAGTCCCGCATAGGTAAGTCCACATAGGAGTGTTGCGGGCAGTATCCAGCCTTTGTTGCGATCCAGCCAAGAGCGGAATGCCCCGTAATTCATTCCAATGGCACCGCCAATGAGAAAATATCCAAAGTAGGTAATGCACAGCTCCGGCTTGTGGTCGATGGTCCCGAACCAATGACTGTAGACGTAGACGCCAGCTTGAACGGCTAATCCCCAGAAGGCCAATGTTCGTTTGAACCAAGCAGCCTTCCTAACGGCCCATACCAGCAGCGGAAACAGCACATAAAACTGTACGATAATAATCATGAAATACAGATGATAGCCGGAATCCGCCCATTTCAGCTGCTCCAGAAACACGCTGAAATCAAGCTTGATCGGATGATCAGGCGTCCACAGCCAGGGATTGTATATATAGTAGAAGAATGACCATACGATATAGGGGACTAAGACTTGACGAACACGTTTCCAATAAAAGATACCGGCCTGCTTAGCGCTCCAATTATCCGTATAGATGTAGAACAGCACGATGCCGCTCAAAAAAATAAAAACAGGAACAGCAAAATAGCTGATTTTGTTTAAAAATAAAACAAGCAGCTGCGTGCTGCTGCCTTTCAAAGCTGGATCCACTGTCCAATCCGCGGTAACATGAATCAGGACGACAGCAAGGATAGCGAGCGCTCGAACGATATCAAGCTCCGTGATTTTTGCTTTTGCCATGTCGGTTTCAAATCCTCTTTTCCTCTTAAATGCCCATTAACTACTATAGACAGTTTGGGCAAGTTTCGCAATATCACATTACGCTTAGCGCTGCGATTCCCCGCCTTTAAGCTCGTATGCTCAGCATTACAGCGGCCAGATAGTGCAATGTTACGTCGAATACGTTTTCCGCTTCACAACTTGCCGTTTACGAGAGCCCATTAACACTCTAGCCACTGTTAAACCTGCTAATAGAAGGAAAGTACTCAAATACATCATTTTTATCCATATATTAGAACTATCTGTGCCTATCAATAATCCATGAAGCAATGCAAGAATAAATATGGGGTAGGACAAGAAGTGGAAGGCCAGCCACAGCTTTCTTTTTAATTTGTGGCGAAGATCGGTTGTCAGGATGAGAAGCAGCAAGCCGTACATGGCGATAGTGCCGATTCCATTCAAGCCAGCGGAATTTGAGGCTGCAAAAGGAATTAAAATTTCCTTCCATTCGAATGGCATGAAGGCATCAATGATTAACAGAACGGCATGCAGCAAAGCTAAACAAGTGCCTGTATAATTTGCGGAAGTATGCCAGCGCAGCAATTGCGCCTTCCTCTGGCCTTTCCAATAAGGAAAGCTATATGAAATCCCCAACGCCATGCCTATGAAGAGGCTGAGGTACGCTAAAATACCAAAAAGACGGATAAGCGACCAAGAAGGCAAATCAACCAGGATTTGAATCATTTCCACTCCCACCTTTCTCATTCGAATCGTACACATAATCTGGCTGAAGACCTACCCATTGCCCATTGACCCACTTCGCCTCGGACTTCACATAATGGACGGCTCCATCGTTGGTGTATATGAGGGCCTCCAACCGCTCGGTTTTTCTGCGAAACAGCGCTATCCCCTCTTGAATGCCCAGAATACAGATTACCTTCGCCCAAATCTCGCAATCCACCAAGTTAGCGCCTACAACAGAACATTGGATCACAGAGGATTTGCTTGGTTTCATTGTTCGAGGATCTATGAGATGATGCATGTTCCCCTCATTGGTCTGCCAACTTCTTCGCTGTGTACTTGAGGTGGCAACAGCTCCATTCATTAATAGAAGCATGACCTCACGATCAAGTTCCACTGGGTGCGGATTGGCAATCGCAACGACCCAAGGCTCCTCCTCCGATGCGCCTCCCCAGACTTCAACATCCCCGCCTGCGTTAACTAACCCGCGCTGCACTTGCCTCTCTCTGCGAAGAACATCCGAAAGTCCTCGAACGGCCCAGCTCTTGGCAATACCGCCCAGATCAATTGTCTGATTGGCTTTCATTTGAACGGACTGCATCTGCATGTTTATATCGAGATCCATATGTAATTCCTCATTTTGCGACAGAGGTCGAGCAGGTCCAGAACCTTCCAGCAACCTATCCACATGGTCAAGCAATTCAAACGTACGATCGTAGCCTGCTCGCTCAAGCGCGGGCAATATAGCAATATGAAATACGCCCTCAGTCAGCTCAAAATAATGCTGAGAAAGCGCCAAAATTGCTGCCATTTCTTCGGAAATGAGACAACGGCTTCCTGCCCGTTTGTTCAGCAGTGAACATTCACTGTAAGGGAGAAAACGGCTGAACCGCGCCTCTGCAAGTGTGAAATATGTCTTTGCACTGGATGCTAGATCCGTCATTTCATAGTTTGAAGCAAGCAAAAGTTGGATCTGCGTATTCATCGCTCGAAAGCTAATTTCCTTGAGCATGCCTGTTCACCCTAAATCATTTTTTATGAGGCTTGACTTCTTGTATGTGATTTCAGTTCAGACTGTGAAGAACGGTTGAGAGGGGCAGTTGACTGGTTATTATTTCGTCTTCGGGCATCTCTGCTGTCCGTAACATGTGTGCTGGCATTCTCTTTCTGAACGGTGACGGGAGCAAGCTTCTGTTTGGATAAGGAAGCAGCAGTCACTGCTGCCAGAAACGGCGGGCTGGATTTCACTTCTTGAAATAAATAAAAAATCAGAACTCCCAAGACGATCCCGATTTGCCATTTGGTCCATTTGGATTTTTTCATAGTAATTCCACCTTCGATTTGCTTGCTTACGCATGACTTGGATTAAGCTTGTTTTTATTATAGTCAATTCTCTGCCCAGAAGCCTGAATCCTATCTTAACAATAACTGAAAATCCGCTGAAACTGTCAATAAAAAAAGACTATCCAACTAAGTCATTTTCTCAACTTAGGGATAGTCTATTTTTTATTTCAACATCGCAGTTAAAGGCTCCGCGATAATCCGCTGTACATCCTCTAGTACTACAGATAATCTGCGTTCCACATCGAACAATTGATTGATGCGGGGATTCAGCGCAAGCACCTCATACAGCTTTTGTAATTGTTCCATATCCTCTTGCGGCGGCATGCCATCCATGCCTATTTTTTGCTGGAGCTCACCTTGACGCTGCCGAAAATCCGCCAACAAGCTTTGGCTGGATGGATCCTGCTCAATTTGCGCGCGGCTCTCCAGCATATCCTTATATTCATTGCTGTCTTTGATCGCTTTTGCCAATTCATATGCCTTATCATGTACGTTCATGTTTGTTATCCTCCTCGTTTCTCTCATTCATGGTTGGGCTTTTCCCTTTGTACTTTCCATATATACATAAGCACCAAGGGGTATATGTCCTCATATGATGGAGTAGTTTACTTTGCTTAATCTGCAATGCCATTATGCCCACATAAGAAAGATTGCGTTTTTAGTTAACGAAAACTGCTTTCTTATCGGCGATAAAACATACCTTTACACGCGGTCGATCATCCTCGAATGGCCTCGATAGGGGTTTTCTCATGCTGGAAGGAGTGTTTGCTATTGACCAGGACGAAAGTTGGAATATCCATTCAAGGCACCAGCATCTATTTGGATGATCGGACCGTTGTTCTAAGTGAAGCCATTGCGAAAAAATGGAAAGTTCCGACCAATCAAACGATAACCATGCGATTTGGTTCCGCCAAACAGGAGGTCAAGGTTGTTTCCGCCGCTACGTCGAACAGCCTGCGTGTAAATCCTACCCTCGCCTCCAAAATTGGTCTATACCAAGGAGCCCGCCTTAATCTCCATTATAGGCAAAATACGAGCACCTTGTCGATTGGGCCTCTGATTGGCGTTATGATCAGCCGGGTTTATGCCGGTTCCAAAGATCGTCCATTCGGTGCTATTACCGCTTTTTGTAAAGAAATGACGGATGCGTGTGAACAATTTGGAGCGATGGTGATCTTTTTTCCGCCTAATGAAATGCATGCCAACGCCCAAACCGTTAACGCCTATTCGTATTCCAATGGTTCCTGGAGCAAAAAGACGTTCCCGATTCCCAATGTCATCTATAATCGGCTCACTTCGCGCAGATTTGAGAACAGAACGAATGTCCAACAATTCATGAAAGATGTCAAAGCTCGTTATGCCACAGAAATCTTCAATGAAAAATATTTGGACAAAACGGAAGTATTCCAAGCTTTGCGCAAAGATAACAGCCTGCATGACTTCTTACCCGAGTCTTATCTTTTCAAAAACTATCAGATGCTGAAATCCATGGCTGCCCGCCATCCTGTGCTCTTCCTTAAACCCATTACTGGAAGTTTGGGCAAAGGCATTATTCGTATTCGCAAAGAACCTGGAGCGGGCTATGTCTGCCATTTTACGAATCTCTCCGGTGCCCGCAAACAATCCTTCCCTTCGCTGACTACTGTTTTTCATGCCTTATCCGGCAAACTCAAGGCACAACGCTACCAGCTGCAGCAAGGACTTGATCTCATCACAGCAGACGGCAATCCCGTTGACTTCCGCGCACTCGTTCAGCGTGGTGCTACAGGTCAATGGGCCATCACCTCGATTGTTGGGCGCATCGCGGGAACCCAGCATTTTGTATCCAATCTGGCACGTGGCGGAAGTCTGACAACAGTATCAGGCGCTCTGGCCAAAACATCTTTTGCCTCCGCTACACGCGTTTCCATTACCGCTCGCCTGCGCAAAGCTTCTTTGGACATCGCCAAAGGGATTGAAACACAAATCCCCTACCATTTTGGAGAGCTGGGAATCGATCTTGCTGTTGATAAAACCGGGAAGGTTTGGCTGCTTGAAGTGAACTCCAAACCGTCCAAGGATGATAATACACCGCTTAATCATGAGCGGAAAATTAGACCATCAGTCAAACAAATTGTGCAATATGCGCGTTATCTAGCGAAGTTCTGAGGTGAAATTATGCGGCGAAGCCCACAACGTCCCTTACTCGGGATTATGGTAACGGAATTGAATCGAGAGCTGCCCTTTGCCAGTGCAGACTTCTACCAAAGTCTTACTTTGCACGGTGCCAATGAAGGACTGGATGTCTTCGTTTTCTCACCGAATCGCATCGATTGGCAGCAAGGCTTAGTGCGGGGATACCGTTATGAGAGTGAAAGAAAGGAATGGGTCATGAAGCTCTTTCCCCTCCCTCCCCTGATCTATGATCGGTGCTTCTTCAGCAGCAAACGCAGCTATCAGCAATACCGTTACCATGTGAGCAGGCTTCGCAAGACACCCAGTATTCGCTTCCTTGGTTATGGTTTGAGCGGAAAGTGGGAAGTAGGCCAAATCCTGCAAAAGGACAGCGCTTTGCACAGCTATTTGCCTGAAACGAGCTTGCTCACTGGCCGCTCACAGCTGAAAGAATGGCTTCGAAGCAGGAACGACGTCTTCCTGAAGCCGCAGGGCGGGAGTCAAGGCAGAGGGGCTCTGCACCTTCAACATCTTCGTGCAACCGAAGGCGGCAGCATGTTTCTAATAAAAGGACGCGACGCCAACAATCGATCCATTCAGCAGCAGTTCAAGGAGTTTGATGCGTGCTGGAGCTGGCTTCACCGGATGATCGGATCACGTCCTTATCTCATCCAGGAATACCTTACTCTGCAATCTTCGCAGGGCATGGCTTATGATGTCCGCTCCCTTGTACAAAAAAATGGTCAAGGCCAGTGGGAAATATCAGGGATGGCTGCGCGTATCGGCAAGCCCGGAAGCATTACTTCCAACCTGCATGGCGGAGGCACCGCAGAAGATGTCTCCAACTTCCTAACCAAGGAATTCGGAGCCTTCCAAGCGGAGGAACTGATCGATACGCTTACGCAACTCTCAAGCCGTGTCCCCTTTGTACTGGAAACGTATCATGGGCGATTAGCTGAGCTCGGTATCGACTTTGGGATCGATACTCAAGGGCGTATATGGATTCTGGAAGTAAACTCGAAGCCAGGCAGAACGATATTTGCGCGTATGCATAATAATAAAGCACAAACGAAATCAATTGCGAACCCGATACATTATGCTGGATTTTTACTTCATAAAAAGCTGAGCTGAGCTTGGCATCGCTGGTATGTGCCTGAATATGCAGACGGTGATTTCTGCTTGTTTAGACACGGAAAGCCCGTAGGGCAACAAGTTTAGGAGGGTAACCTAATGAGTTTGACAACGTGTATGCTCCACGCCGTACAACGAACAGATAGATCGGTCTACTTAACAAGTGAACTCGTCAAAGCTTTACGGTTAACCGGCAATAAATCAATTACTGTAAAGGTTGGCACCAAATCCACAACTCTACCGATCCGCCTGATCAAAAAAAGTGGTCAGCATATGTACATTCCGCTTTCCTTAATGGCTACACTGCGTATTCCGCGAGCCGGAAGCGTCTTAGTATCAAGTTCCACCAATAAAGAACTTCGAATCGGTCCTGTGATAGGAATCCTAACGAATGTGGAGAATGGCACCTCTCCATTTGGTTCCAAAACAGGATTTATTCGTCAAATTATGAACACAAGTTCAAATAAATCTTTCGTTTACGCGTTCAGCCCCAGGAGTGTGAACTGGGTCCAAGAAACCGTTACAGGGATCATCCCCAAAGAGGGCGGGGGCTGGGTCCGCAAAACCTTCCCATTGCCGGATGTCGTCTACAATCGCTTATCCAGCCGGAAAGCAGAAAAGTCCGCAGGTATGGAAGGCTTTAAGGATCGCTTTGTACGAAAAGGCATTCCTCTCTTTAACTGGAGTTTCTTTGATAAATGGGATGTTTATAAAATGCTGGACGGAGACGATGCCTTCCGCTTTGTACCCGAATCTCACATCAATCCATCAGCTGAGCAAATCAAGGAAATGCTGGATAAACATAAATTCATTTATTTGAAGCCCACAGCAGGAAGCTTGGGGATCGGTATTTTCCGTGTCACCTATAATCCAAAGCGAGGTTATTTCGTCCGCTACCGCAAAGGCGGCAAGAATGTGCTTATTCGCTACGGCAAATTTGATGGCTTGATGCAAATGCTCGGAACCGGACGCGGCCGGCTTACCAACTATGTCGCCCAGCAAGGAATTCGTCTCATTGAGATCGACAGCTGTCCTATTGACTTCCGCTTCCATCTGACGAAGAACGGCAGCAACAAGTGGGTCGTCGCGGCAATAGGCGCAAAGAAATCTGGCAAAGGCAGCGTCACCACCCATATTCGCAATGGAGGCCAGTTAATGACACCGGAGCAGGTGCTTCGTCAAATCTACGGCAGCCGTGCAGAGCAAGTGCTGACGAATGCCAAAGAAACAGCGATTAAGCTCGCTGAAGGGATCGAGAACAATTACAACCATTTGCTCGGAGAACTTGGTTTCGATATCGGAATTGATCAAAGCGAGAAAATCTGGATGTTTGAGGCGAATGCCAAACCCGGAAGATCGATCTTCAAACATCCTTCCTTGAAAGAAGGCGACGTGGCCACGATCCAAAATATTTATGAACATTGCCTCTACTTGAGCCGCTTCCGTTCAAGGAGGGAAAGCTGATGGGAGTCATTCTGCATGATAAAGAGATTAAACCTACGCTTGGCATTCTCACTGTCAAAGATAGCAATCGTGTCTTTCGCGGCAATTTGCACAACTTTCTCGATTTAATTCAAACCGGTGAACGGCTTGGCGTTGATGTGTATGTTGTGACAACGAAGGATTTCAATCTAACCGGCCCTGAGATCTATGGCTATCGTTATCATAACCAAACGAAGAAATGGAGCAGGGAACTCGTTCCCGCTCCACAAGTTGTCTACAACCGCATCCCTTACCGCAAAATGGAAATGAAGCCGGACGTGCAGCAAACCATTCAAGCGTGCAACAGAAGCTCCAGTGTTCAATTATTTAATTCTTCCTTTTTTAACAAATGGACCTTATTCAGTTGGTTGAACAATGCCAAGGAAAGCAAAACCTATATGCCCGATACGCTTCAATTAAGTGAAGCCAAGGATCTGTCACAGCTTCTGCGCAAGCATGCCGTTCTCTATTTGAAGCCGGTGAAAGGAAAAGCCGGGCGAGGGATCATGCGCATTGAGCGTGTAACGACAAAAAATGAGCAAAATCAATACCGACTAAGCCGCCAGGAAGATAAGAAAATGATTTACAGCTACCATGAGAGCACCGACGACCTCTGGCAGGAATGGAATAAGCACCGCGGCACGCACGACTATATTGTTCAGCAAGGGATTGCATTAACCCGATATAAACAACGGGCTTATGATCTGAGAGCTTTGATTCAAAAAACAGGCAAAGGCGTTTGGAGTGTCTCCGGCATAGGTGCCCGAGTAGCTGGCAAAGCCAGCATTACAACACACGTCCCGCGCGGCGGCTCCATCGACGAGCCGTTAAAGCTGCTGACTTCTGCCTTTGGCGCGAAAGAAGCGAAAAACATATTGCTGCGGGTTCGCAAAGCGGCGGTGACACTAGCCAAGCAAATCGAGAAGTCCTCAGGCAATCAGCTCGGGGAAATGTCCATGGATATCGGCGTCGATACAACCGGACATATCTGGTTCTTCGAAGCCAATTCGAAACCAATGAAATTCGACGAACCGAACATTCGTCAGAAATCACTCGAACGCATTATTCGCTACAGTCTCTACTTAATGAATAATAGGAGAAGAAGGTGATTATGCTTGTCTTCACAACGACTAGGCGTACTCGCTATTTATTTTAGCCAATCTAAGCTGGAAGAGCTTGCTTATTTTCAAAAACTGAGCAATGAAGGAAAGAAAATCGGTGTTCAGGTTGAGGTTTTCACTCCTGATGACGTTGAGGGCGACAATTCCGTACGCACCTTAACTTACGATGCCGAGTCAAGGAAATGGATTCGTCGACGAACCTCCCTACCTCCGGTCATCTATGATCGCTGCCGCTACAAAGCTGTTGCGAATTATCGAATTCTTAAAGCCTTCCGCAATCGCCATTCGAAGCTTACCTTCTTGAGCCGGCCTTTAGCCAATAAATGGTCGATGCATCAGCTTCTTTCGGAAAATGACAACATTCGCCCTTATTTACCGGCAACGCAACGATTCAGCTCCGTTCAAGAACTGGTAAAAGCCATAAAGAAACATAAGCTGATCTATGCCAAACCCAAAAATGGCACAGGCGGACGAGGGATTTTGCGAATTGAACAGCTTGGTAGTGATCTCTATTTATTGCAAGGCCGTAATCAATATCGAACGATTATTGCGCCTTATCGGGCTACGGAGAAACAGCTCTTGGTCAAACTGAATTCTTTGAAGCTGAGCCCTGATTATGTTGTGCAGCAAGGGATCAAGTTGACGTTGAAAGACGGCCGCGTACACGACTATCGCTTATTGATTCAGAAGAATGGTCAAGGAGAATGGGAAGTAACGGGGTGCGCCGGTCGAATCGGTCCTCATCGCAGCATTACATCCAACCTGCACGGCGGCGGGAGCGCGGTTAGCCAAAATAAATTGTTATCGTATCGCTTCTCATCGCCCGACAAAATAGATAGCATCAAGCAGGAAATGACCAGCTTTGCTCACACCCTTGCTGGCTTTCTGGAAACCAAATTCGGCAAGCTGTGCGAGCTAGGCTTGGATATTGCTGTTGATCCCAGTGGTCGCGTATGGCTGCTTGAAGTTAATCCCAAGCCTTCCAGGGAAGTCTTTCGTAGAATTGGCGAAAGCGCAACGTATCAGAAGGCGGTTACAAGACCCCTGGAATATGCTCTGTGGATGATGCAGCAGAAGAAGAAAAAAACAGAAGAAACGAACATGGCGTAATTCTGCATGCCATCGGAAGCGGCAGCCACCGGCTGGAAGCCTTCCGATTTACATATGTTGAAGATGATTAAGAGTTTGAACAAAAATTTGCTCAATATGTCCGTCATCTAAGGAATAGAAAACTGTCTTGCCTTCTTTGCGCCTTTTTACAATATGCAAATCCCTTAGGTAGCGCAATTGGTGTGAAACCGCCGACTGCCCCATCTCCAGAGCAGTTGACAGATCATGCACACAGAGTTCCCGATGCAGGAGGAAATAAATGATTTTGACCCTAGTCGGATCTCCCAGTGCTTTGAACACCTCGGCAATTCCTACGGCTTGATGCTCCGTCAATCGAGGCTCCATCGCGGATTGGACAAGACCTGTTCCTGTACACGCGTCCTCACAGCTTTCGATAAGCGTTTTTTCCATAGTCAGTCTCCTCCTTCCTATACTTTCAGTTCCGCATGCATCGTGGTCGAGTTTTCAATTTGAATCGTGGCATGCGTCAGTTGAAACTGCTCTTCAAGCTGACGAATGGCTTGCTGCAGAATGACCTGACTATCTCGATCATCGGCGATAAGCAAATGGCAGCTAAGTGAATCGAGTCCTGATGTAATCGTCCAAATATGCAAATCGTGGACATTAATAACTCCCTCAATCCCCTCCAGCATGATCTGGACATCCCCGTGGGACACCGCCGCTGGCGTACCTTCCATTAAGATGTGAATCGTCGATTTCAGAACGGCCCACGCTCCTTTTAGGATCAAAAGCGCTACGATGACACTGATGATAGGATCAGCCGCATACCAACCGAAGATCAGCATCACGCCTCCGGCTACAATTGCTCCTACGGAGCCCAAAGCGTCCCCGAGAATATGCAAATAAGCACTGCGCAAATTCAAATTACTATGCACATCCCCTTGGCGCATGAGGGACCAGGCACTAAGCAGATTGGCAATTAACCCAATGCTCGCAATAAGCATCATCGAGCCGCTGGCCACGACAGGCGGATGAAGAAATCGCCCGAACGCTTCCCAGATAATAAAGCCTGCGATTAGGAATAACGTCACCGAATTGAATAAAGCGGTAAGGATTTCCGTACGGTGAAAGCCATAGGATTTGTTCGCAGAGGTAGGCTTGGCAGCAAACCAGAGCGCCATAAGACTTAAGGCAAGAGAACCGGCATCGCTTAACATATGGCCCGAATCCGAGAGCAGAGCCAAACTGTTGGTCCACAAACCGCCTGCGAATTCCAAGATCATAATACTCGCTGTTATGACAAGTGCGATGATAAGCCCGCGTTTATTTCCGCTGTGGCCATGATGGTGATGCCCGTGATGGTGGCCGTGCCCATGATCATGGGAATGGCCGTGGGAATGGCCGTAAGAATGACCATGGGACGCAGATTCATCCCCTTTATGATGATCGTGCCCACTGCACGAAGTCTGATTCTTCAGCCCCTTGGCATTTTCTTTCGATTCATGTTGATGCATCGTATTCCCTCTCCTTCGCTCTGCCCCTTAGAATGGAGTGTTGTCATGTACTTTATTCATATCCAAATAACATATGAGCAATTACTCATATATTCATAATAACGATTCAAACAAGCCGGTGTCAAGCCCCTTTCTTCCGAATAAAAAAGACCGATTCCAGCCCCATTAATGAGCTTGAATCGATCCTCTTCCCATCTTGCTTC
The DNA here is from genome assembly GCF_002027705.1 of Paenibacillus ferrarius. Taxonomy (GTDB): domain Bacteria; phylum Bacillota; class Bacilli; order Paenibacillales; family NBRC-103111; genus Paenibacillus_E; species Paenibacillus_E ferrarius. The sequence continues at coordinate 82,544 of NZ_MBTG01000072.1, forward strand.
TACGTCCCTGTTGCCACTTTGTTCGCTGCCGCTTCTACAACGTCCGGGTCGAAAGTGACTGTAGCGCTGAAAACTGCCGTTGATACCGCGAAATCACCTGTGATCCCGCCGCCGCTGCCTGCATACGATTTCGTTGCACTTGTTGGAGCAATGATAAGCGTATCACCATTCACCAGGTTTCCTTCATTTCTAATAATGTTGAATATTCCTATAAAAGAAGGCATTCTGATCAGCACCTTATCTATCAATGTGATAACAGTGTATGCCCAGTCAACCGCGTTTGCGACTAACTCGCTGAATTACAAATAGTCCAGCAGCTCGGCAAAGCTGCGGATGCGGATATGTGCCCCTTCCAGCTCCCCGGACTCGCGAAACCCGGCATAATCGCAGGCTGCCACGGTCAAGCTATTGCGCAGACCTGCTTCCACATCAGATGAACGGTCTCCGACCATCCAAGCGGACTGAATCCCATGCGTATCAAGGAGGATCTGGACCAAATCCACTTTGGACTTCGTTTGATATTGTCCCGCGCTGTACAAGCCTTCAAATAGATGTCCAAGTCCCTTGGCCTCAATAACCTGACGCACATAATCCTCCAGCCCATTGCTCGCCACAAAAAGACGAATCCCTTTGTCCCGCAGAGCTTGCAAAGTTTCTGCAACGCCTTCATACATAACGCCATGCCCTTGCTGCAAGCCATCCATTTGATACTGCAGCAGCAGCTTGTCCGCTGCGTTGCGCGTTTCAATGGAAGCTTCCGGCATGACTCTTATCCAAATATGCTCTAGAAGCATGCCCAGTGCTCCAAGAATACGCTCTTCCGGCGGCGTTTCCCCGGCAAAGAGCCCTTTGGCTCTAAGCTCATCAAATGTAGCATGATAAGCAGGAAGAAGCAGTGTTTCCGTTTGAAATAACGTTCCATCTAAGTCAAAAAGCATCGCTTCGGGTTGGTTTCTCTGAATACTCATCATCCAGCTCCTTCTCTTCTCATGAAGCATTCTCATATTTAATGATCTTAGTTAAGAATGGCAAACATACCCATGCAAGTCAATGTTCATATTTGGCAAAAAGCCTGTTGCCGAGACGTTAAATTTCAGTTATGATTGAAATGTGAATAATTACTTCTTAAAATGATTTTTTTATGCAAAAACGCTTCAAAATCAAATAAATAAACCTGCAAGATTTCCTAATCCAATTCTGTGTCTAAGAAAGTGAGGAACACCATCATGAATCTTCATATTTTTCAAAATCAACAAGAGCTTAACGAGGCCGGAGCCGGCATTATAACTTCGCTTGTCCAAATGCAGCCCAAAGCTGTCCTTGGCTTAGCAACGGGTGGAACACCTGTCGGCATCTACGAAGAACTCGTTAAAGCCTATAATAAAGGTCGTGTAAGCTTCAAAGGCGTTACGACATTTAACTTGGACGAGTACGTCGGCTTGCCGGCCGATCATTCCGAGAGCTACCGTACCTACATGCAGCAGCATCTGTTTAACCATATCGACCTGCCTGCTGCGCAAGCTCACATTCCAAATGGGAATGCCGTCGATTTGGAAGCGGAGTGCGCACATTATAATGAGCTTCTGGAAGAAGCCAAGCAAATTGATTTGCAAATTCTCGGCCTAGGCCATAACGGGCATATCGGCTTTAACGAGCCGGATGATTCCTTGGTCAGCGGTACACACCGTGTCGAGCTGAAAGAAGAAACCCGTGAAGCCAATGCGCGTTACTTCAACACGATTGACGAAGTTCCAACGCATGCTTTAACCATGGGGGTTGGTACGATTTTGAAAGCCAAAACCATCCTATTGATCGTTCGTGGCGCTGACAAAGCAGAAATCGTTCATCGCGCACTAACAGGCCCGATTACAACAGAAATTCCCGCAACCCTTCTGCAAACGCACCCTCACCTTGTCGTACTTCTTGATGCTGAGGCTGGGAGGTTATTCGAATGAGCGAACGCGTCATCACGGGAGCTAAGATCGTAACCGAACAGGGCATTATCGAGCATGGTTTTATTCATATCCAAGATGGCGTAATTGCTTCTATCGGGGAAATGGCTGCCTGGGACTCCCATGCGGTCAGCCCTGATGCCACACTCCTTGATGCGCAGGGCAGCTGGCTCTTGCCAGGCTTCATTGATGTTCATGTGCATGGCGGATATGGTGCAGATTTCATGGATGCCAGCCCCGAAACGCTGGATACGATTACTCGGTTTCACGCGCAACATGGAACGACAGGCATGCTTGCTACAACGATGACGGCGACTCGCGAAGATATTGACCGCGTGCTTGGCGAAGTCAACCGCTATATCCAACAGCCAATGCCCTATGCTCAGCTTCTTGGCGTGCATATGGAGGGGCCTTTCATCTCGCCCAAATGGGCGGGCGCACAAGATCCCAAGCTCATGGTGACGCCTCAGCTCCCATGGCTGGAAGACTGGAACGAGCGCTATCCGCAGCTCGTCAAGCAGTTGACCTTGGCCCCCGAACGTGAAGGGGGCCTTGCCCTGATCGCGTGGCTGCGCGATCACGGTATCGTTGCCGCCTGCGGCCACACCGACGCGACCTATGCCGACATTCAATCGGCTGTTCACGAGGGGCTCTCGCATGCGGTGCACACCTTCAACGCGATGAAGCCGCTGCATCATCGCGAGCCTGGAACCGTCGGTGCCGTCCTCACCGACACCCGCATCAGCGCCGAAATCATCGCTGACGGCCATCACGTGCACCCAGCAGCGATTCGCCTGCTGACCATGGTGAAGCAGCCGCATGGCTTGCTGCTGATCACGGACGCGATGTCCGCCGCGGGGCTTGGCGACGGCGAGTACGAGCTTGGCGGGCAAGCCGTAACCGTACAGTCGGGCGTTGCCCGGCTGACGGAAGGGGTTGGCGCGCTCGCCGGCAGTACGCTGACGATGATCGAAGCGCTCCGGTTTATGGTGCGCGAGGTTGGCGTCAGCATCGAAGAGGCAAGCCGCTGCGCAAGCGGCAACCCTGCGCGGCTGCTCGGCCTGTCGTCGACGCATGGCTCGATAGCCCAAGGCAAACAGGCTGACTTATTGCTGGTCAGCCCTGAACTAGCCATCGAACAAGTATGGATTCGAGGCAACGAAATCAAACATTAGCCTGTTCATCGTTAGAAAAGGCCCGCCAGCAATCTCTGGTTAACCTAATAATATGAAGAGGCTGTCCCATAAGCCACATTTAGTAAGTAAGCGTCGATAGATGATGGGGCTTCCAGATCAGAACTGATCATTTCATTTCAGTTCAGCTCAGTTCAGTTCAGCTCAGCTCAGCTCAGTTCAGCTCAGTTCAGCTCAGTTCAGCTCAGCTCAGTTCAGCTCAGCTCAGTTCAGCTCAGTTCAGCTCAGCTCAGTTCAGCTCAGCTCAGCTCAGTTCAGCTCAGCTCAGTTCAGCTCAGTTCAGCTCAGTTCAGCTCATCCCATCTCAGCTCATCCGAGTGTAAAAGCCTGCAAAAATACAGGAATTTCCGTCCGAATTCGGTTAAAAAGTAGAAATGCCTGCAATTGTGCAGGCATTTTTATCTTTTTCAGCCGCTCATCCAGAAAAAGCCTCAAAAGCCTGCGCAAATGCAGGAATTTAATCGTTGAGGCTATTCCATGAGCAAAAAAGATGTAAAATTGCAGGTTTTGAGAAAGCAACTGGAACTGGAGCTGGTGCTCGTGCTGGTGCTCGTGCTGGTGCTGGAGCTAGAGCTAGAGCTCAGAGAAAGTAGAAATCTCATCAAGAGATTATCCGAACCCGTATCAGCTATAGCGAAATAGATCCAGACGCTATATTCATACGCATGAAAGAAAATACACGCAGAACGGCCCGTTTATGTCAGGTTATCATGTACAAATCCGAACTGCCGGTAATCGAATAGTAAAAGTAAGTATGGTATAGGCACGATTGAGCTTCTCCCAAAAAAGCTGTCCCTCAAGTAGGTTTATCTACTTATGGGACAGCCTCTTCGCATTTGAGCTTTTGTAAACAGGCAGGAAATCAGCCGTTTATGTCGAACAAGCTAGCTAGCCTTGTGCTAGGAAGGATTGAACACGACTATGATCTATCTTATCAAAATGGCCTATACCTTACTTTTCCCACCGGGAATTATCATTCTTCTGCTGCTCTGCATCGCCATATGGCTGAAGCAAAAATCAGAATACTTCAGCGCTCTTCTTGTGGGATTAGCTGCCATGATTCTATGTGTGAGTGCGATGCCGGCTTTCAGCAATGCCTTGCTGCAGTCAATTGAAAATAGATATGCCCCACCGGAGCGCGTTTCCGGGGACGTCCTTGTGATGTTGACCGGAGGAGCAACCTTAGACACTCCCGATCCACTCACGCACGGGAGCGGGTATCTAACCGCTACCACAGCCGCTCGTGTGCTGACTGTTGCTGAGCTTTACCAAAGCACGAAGCTGCCGATCCTATTGTCTGGCGGCCAAGTATTCAGCGACTCCGGCAATGAGTCGCAGATTGCGAAGCGGCATCTGCTTGCCCTCGGCATACCGGAATCCGCGATTACCATGGATGACACTAGTCGCAATACGGAAGAAAATGCGCTGCATACGCAAGCGCTTCTCTCCGAGCACGGCTGGAAGCAGCCGATTCTTATCACATCGGCTTTCCATATGCCCAGATCCGTGAGGCAGTTCCAAACACTGAAAATCGAAGTCCTGCCCTTCCCGACCGATTATATTTCCCAGCAGCAGCAGGACCTCACTGTCAGCAAATTCATCCCTTCATCCGGCGGTTTAGCCAATACTTCACTCGCTCTGAAGGAGTTTGTTGGCCTGTTTGCCGCAAGAAACTAATTAGGCTTCACCGCTGAGTCGCAGCCTGATCTTTTATTCTTTGACTCCCCCGACAGTCATTCCTTGAACAAGAAACTTCTGAAATACGATGGCAATCAGCAGCGGAGGCAATGACGCAAGCACGCCTCCTGTTGCCACCATGCCAAAATCAACCGCGTTTTTGCCGCTAAATTCAGATATGGCTACCGAGATCGTTTTCGCATCAAGTGTCGAGGTGAACAGAAGCGAGAAAAAGAATTCGTCCCAAGATAATAAAAATACAAAGATCATCGTAGCAAGAATGCCAGGTCGCACGATTGGCACTACGACCAACACAAGTATTTGCATCCGGCTGCAGCCATCCAGCGCGGCAGCTTCATAGAAATCTTTGGATAGCTGCTTGAAATAGCTTTGCATAATCCAAATGACAAAAGGAATGGCGAACGTTAAATCAAGGATAATCAAGGTTAACTTCGCATCCAGCATGCCAAGCTTTTGAAACAGGAAGTATAAAGGAATGACAATTACGACGGACGGAATCATATACGTGAATAGAAACATATAAATGAGCTGTTGTCTGAAGGCAAATTGAAACCTGGCAAAAGCATGGGCCGCCAGCCCCCCAATGAGAAGGGCAGTAAGCGTAACAGCTGCCGCTACTATGAGACTATTTTTCATTGAGATTCGAAAAGCATAGGCCATATCATTATGAGGATTACTAAAAATATCGAGATATCGATTAAAGGTAATCCGTCCTGGTATCCACTTTAAGGGCACTTGCTGTAAATCTATTTGATAGGAGATACTTGAAATGAACAGCCATAGGAAGGGGGCCAGCGTACACACCGCGATTAGAACAGCGAATACATATTGTACCGTAGATAAAGTTTTACTTTTCATAGGCTAGCTCGCCTCCTCTACTTTAAGTACTTTTACATACACAAAGGTCAGAAGGGCAATAAACATAGCAATTAAATAGGAGAGTGTAGCTCCTTGGGAAAATTGCAGATTGGTAAAGGCTTGAATATAAGCTTTGTAAATGACCACCATGGTGCCGTTCGAAGGTCCGCCTTGTGTGAGCGCATAAATCAAATCAAAAACTTTAAACGATTCCATCGTCCTCATGACGATCAAGACAAGCACCGTGGGCTTCAAATAGGGAAGCGTTAGAACAAAAAATCTGTGAAAAAGACCTGCTCCATCCATGCTGGCCGCTTCATAGACACTTTTATTCGTCATCTGCAGCGATGCTAGAAAAAAAATGCAAACAAAAGGAGTCATCTTCCATACATCCGCCACGATGACCATATTCATAGCTGTCCAAGGGCTGCTAAGCCATGAGTGATACGATGTCATCACGTGAAGCTGAACCAAGAGCGCGTTCAAAGCCCCGTATTCAGGATGAAAGATCCACTTCCACATCGCGGCATTCACAATCGTCGGAACAGCCCAAGGCAAAATAATAATGGAACGCAAGAAAGCTATTCCACGAATATTCTCATTTAGAAGAAGGGCAACGAGCAAGCCGAGCACAAGCTCAAGCACAATTGAGATCGAGGAAAAATATGCGGTTTTGCCAAATGAAGCCCAAACCGAAGAATCCGTCAAAGCATGCGTATAATTATGAATACCAACGAATTGCCCCTGACTTGCTGAGGTTAATTCCATGTTCTTGAGACTATAAATAAACGTTTGTATCAGCGGAAAGAGTACAATGCCGAATACTAAAACAAAAGCCGGTAATATCGTTATGACTGCAAAACGTCTGTCACTCCATCTATTTCTCACCCTGCTGTCCTCCTGCCCGAATAATGCTAAGGGGGAAGCTGATCTTCCCCCTTAGCGCTGATCTATTTGCCTGCAATCTCTAACGCTTTGGCTTGCAGCTTATCCAGTGACTCTTTGGGCGTCACTTTATCAAATAGCGCTTGCTGCACCGAAACCTGCATCTCTGTTGATAGCTGTCCGTACCAAGGAATGACCGGGCGATTCACGATATATTCATATTGTGTTTTGGATACGTTGATTAATTCCGGATTCGTCGCAATGACATCTTTATCCGCGAATAACGACTTCCAAATAGGCAGTGCATCTTTGGCATGTTTTTTCTGAAAATCCTTGGAAGCCATGAATTGAATGTATTTCCAAGTTTCATCCGGATTTTTACTATCTTTGGCAATGGATAATCCCATTCCGCCGTTGGCTGTGGCGCTCACGACTTTGGCCGTTCCGGGAACCATGGCAATCCCCACTTTATCGACAACTTTGGATTCCTTAGGATCGTTAGCCATACCGAACATATAGGTCCAGTTCAGAGCAAATGCCGCTTTGCCGCTGGAAAAAACACCCCTTACATCTTCTTCCAAGTACTCAGGCGAGCTTGGGTTAGTCAGCTTGTCTTTCATCGATTGGCGCATGAAGGAAAGTGCCTCCACATTCGCCGGAGCGTTCAAGCTTGGCTTCCCATCCTTGACCAACTCGCCTCCGAAGGACGCGCTCAGCAGCGTGAAATCAACCGCAAGCGCCTCAGCTTGCTTCCACGACCAGACGATCGGATACTCGACAATATTCTTGTCCTTCAATATTTTCGAATCTGCGATTAATTCATCCCATGTTTTCGGCGGTGAGCTGATGCCTGCTTGTTTGAGCATTTCTTTGTTATAAAATAAATATTTGACATCATTAAGCCAAGGCATCCCATACAGCTTGTTCTCGTACTGCATGGCACTGAGTGCGCCATCAAAAATATCCTTGCGATCCGCATCGGAAACTTTATCCGTCACCTCTTTGAGTAAATTCGCTTTAACGAATTTCGCTGTCCAAGGAGCATCAATTAATACCGCATCATAACTGCCGTTCGAAACCAGAATTTTCTGCTCCAAGGCTTCGTAAGGAACGAAAGTTGCCTCCACTTTAATATTGGGATTTGCTTTGATGAAAGCATCCGTTGCTTCATTGATCGCATCTTCGCTATAACCAGCTTGCTTCATAAAGAGCGCTTTAATCGTAACGCTTTTGGGTTTAGCAACCTCATCTTTGCCAGTTACACACCCAGCCAATACGCTCGAAAGTAAAAGCGCTGAAACAATTACAGAGAATGATTTCTTCATTAAACGACCCCCTAAGTGTATGTACTTTTTATAAATCGGTGTTGTAAACATCATATACCGAAGGAGATTTTCAGGACATTTACGATTTTGACTGAATTATGGACGATCTTGACTTCTGAAATGACTCTTCTTGAACTCCGTCGGATTCGTCCCGTACGTCTTATTGAATAGACGATTGAAATAAAACTGGTCTGAAATCCCGATGAGTTCCGAGACGGACTTGACGCTAAGGTCTGGATTTTTCAATAATTCCTTGGCCTTTTCCATGCGCAGCTCATTTAGAAAATTGACGATCGTTCTGCCTGTTTCCGTTTTGAATAGCCGCGCCAAATAGCTTTCATTCATATTCACTTCATTCGCAATCATCCCCAGCGTAATTTTCTGATCCATGTGCTTCAGCATGAATTCAATGACAGTGCGGATTTCTTTGCGGTATTTGGGCGATGAAGGGATCGCATATTGTCTGAAATAACCCACAGCTTGCACGAAAGCCGATCTGAAATCACTGAAATTTTCAGCTTTCTCCAGCTGCTTCCTATCCTGCTCGGGCAGAACATGGTACTCATGCTGCGCACTTGCTGATTCCCATTCATCGATCAATGCAACAATCGTTTTTTGGAATTGTGCCGGATGCACACATCGTTCTTCCGCGTATTGATAGATGTCATCCAAGCAATCGATAAGTCCTTCCATGGCTCCTAACTGAATGTGCTTTCTCATCTCCTCCAATTGGGACGGGAGAATGGCTTTGCCGGTATTGAACGCAGCCTCACGAGCATGGAACACAAGTGAATGATGCTTATAGAAACGCAGCCCAGCAGCGCATTTGCATGCCAAGTAAGCTTCTCGTACTTGCAGCAGCCCCGCAAAGGGATTGCTTATCACAACATTGACGACAAGATTGAGATACAGCTGAAGCATTTCGGTAATTCGTTTAGCCAGCTGCAGCTTGCCTGCATCGCTATCATACTTGCGATGATTCGGCAAAATAGCGAAATAATCACGATCGCTGATTTCCGAGAATTCCATAAAAAAAGAATCACTAACCAGCTCCGAAATGATGTTGCAGATCGAGAAATTCAAGGACTGTCTGTTCGTCCATTTACCGCTGCCCATCGTTTTATCATAGGCATCTATCGTAATGTACAATAAAAAACTTTGTTCACTGTCAATCTGAATATGCAGCTTTTGCGCTTGCATCATCGTTTCACGTTCTGACAAATAATTGTCGTAAACCAATTCGCGAAAGAAATTTTTCCGGGCCAGCATCAAATTTTCAACTTGAGCTACGGCCTTTTGCCTTTGAATTTCCTTGTCTTCCTTCTCCGACGACAGCTCGCTGGCTGCCTTTTTCAAAATATCCAGCAAATCATCCGGCTTCAGCGTCACCTTCAACAAGTAGTCCAAAGCGCCAAGTTTCATTGCTTCGCGTACCAAGTTGTATTCCCCGTGATTGCTCAGCACAATAATTTTCCCTTGGAAATGAGCAATTTCCCGCAGCTTCTGAATTAGCTCAAGTCCATTTATTTTGGGCATCTGCAGATCTGTAATGAGAATATCGGGATCATGCTGCTTGACCATAGCAAGAGCTGCTTCCCCGTCATCTGCCGCTCCTATCCACTCATACCCGTGCTGCTCCCAAGGAATCATCATTTTCAAGCCAATTCGCATGATTTTTTCATCATCCACCACAAGCACTTTGATCATCCCTGCTACCTCCAGTCGCATTAAAAGGCATCGTCAAGCTAACCTTCGTACCCACACCTATTTCACTTTGAATTCGAAGACCATACTCTTCGCCAAAATGCAGCTTGATCCGCTCGTTGACATTGGATATTCCGATATTGGAAAGCCGCTGCTCCGCTTGATTCACGGAATCCAGCAATTTCAGAGCCTGCTGCATGGGCATGCCTTTACCGTTATCTTGAACAGTGATTTCGATCCGATTTCCCTGCTTTTTAGCCCCGATCCTAATCTTATTATCAGCATTGTTTTCATCCAGCCCATGAATAATCGAATTCTCAACAATCGGCTGTAAAATAAATTTCAGAACGCGGCTGTCCATTAAACCATCTTCGATCTGATAGTCAATTTCATACAGCGCTCCAAAACGAAGCCTTTGAATCACCATATAATTCTCAATGTTTTCCAGTTCTTCAGACAAAGAAATCATTTCTTTGCGATTGACAATCGTATTCCGAAGCAGCTCCGCCAGCGCACTTAGGCCGTCGCTTACATTTGTCGCTTGATTCAATACAGCCGTCCATTTGAGAGAATTTAATGTATTAAACAAAAAGTGCGGATTAATTTGCGCCTGAAGCATCTGAAGCTCAATCTCTCTCTTCTTAATCTGCTCTTCCTTCGTATGCTCCACCAAATCACTGATTTGCTCAACCATCGTGTTGAATTTCCCCGATAAGAAGCCAATCTCATCCTTCCCAAAGTCTTCATTGCTCGTCTGTAAATTCCCCGAAGCTACATTCTTCATGGAGTGGGTTAGTTGGTGAAGCGGTTTCGAAATGCTGCCTGAAATGACAAACGTCAAGAGAAGTGAAACTAGAAAACACACAATACAAACCACCAGCAGATAAGGCAAAATAGACCTGGATTCTTTATTTAAATAGGAAGAGGGAATCGTTGTCACGAGATACCACCCGGCCGCAGAGTCATAGGAAAAAGCAACCAAAGCTGTGTTGTCCTTTATTTTGGCAGTAAAAGCACGCTGGCCTTCCTTCTCGTTCAAAGCAATTTGGTTCATCAGACTGCGTTCACTCAGCTTAACCCCCACAGGAATGGCCGCACTTCTTGAGGAGAGCACACTGCCCGCAGTATCAATCATAAACAGATCTGCTCCCTCCCCCATGTTGACATCCTCATAGATGTCACGGGAGTACAAGCTTTCCTTTATCGCGATAAACACATAGCCGATCGTATGAAACCAATTGGAGCGCGAGTGGATTTCCCTCGCAAGTACAATACAATCCACCCCATTAACAGTCACAACATGCGTCCATATATCGTTGCCCTTATGCTCGTTAATCTGCTTCACTAGTGGTGCTATATCATCAGGGCGCAGCTTATCATAACCCAAATCATAGACCAGCTCTTTGGATGAATTATAAATCTGCAAAGACTTCATATAATCCAGCATTTTACGGCCGCTAAAAGTTTGGTTCACCTCATAATACGTGTCCATAACCGCCTGATGATCGATTAGGGTAGCATTCTGCAGGTTCGTTTGAACCAGATTATTCGTTATCACTTGATCGCTTAGATATTGAATCTTCCGATTCTCCCTGTTGATTTCATCGCGGACTTGATCCAAAATTTGCAAAGAATAGGCACTAATCTTAGAGTTAATAGAATGGATTGACTTGGTATAAACAATCAAAGAGGTCGTTATTAACGGTAGGAGGGAAACAAGAAGAAATGAGGCAATTAACCGATTCTTAATTTGTGATTTGCGAAGCAGGCTGACAATGAATACCCATATGTTCCATTTCTGTTTGATGCTGCGTACGATGCCGATCCTCCCCTTATCATAATGCAGGTAAGTAGAGCGAATAAAATTAAAGGGCTTAAACTTTCAGTGTTAAAAAAGAGTGGAATTGAAATTCCATATAGGTGAAGTTTACCACAGCTATATATAAAATCAAGGCTCATCTTATCGATAGTGAGTGAAATGGCGCTATCCATTCAAGCCTAAATAAACACTCCCCTGAAATGAATTTATGTAATACAATGATTGTAAAAATATGATTCATGATAAAAAGGAGGAATCCATACGGCTATCACATTCGCTATAGTCGGCGGCGGTTGGCGGGCAGCTTTTTTTATGCGCATCGTACAAGCGCTCCCGGATCGTTTTGAGGTTTGCGGCGTTGTCGTACGCAACGAGGAGAAAGGACGGGCATTCGAGGAGCAATGGCGCGTGCCAACGTTCCGAACGACCGAAGACTTATTGAAGGCTGCTTCCCCTTCTTATGTTGTTCTTTCGGTTCCCATGGCACAAACGCCGGCATTGATCAAACAATTCGTGCATGAAGGGATTCCCGTCCTCACTGAAACACCGCCTGCGGCTGATCTAGAGCAGCTCAATCAGCTCTATCAAGACATCGGGCCGGCTGCCAAGGTGCAGGTGGCAGAGCAGTATGCATTCCAGCCGCTGCATGCTGCGCGTATTGCCATCGCGCAGTCCGGCATGCTGGGCACAGTTAGCCAAGCGCAAGTGTCCGTCGCCCATGACTATCATGGCATCAGCATCATGCGCAGCCTCCTTGGCATTCGCTTTGAAGATGCGCGAATTCGGGGTTACAGCTTCGCTTCTCCGATCGTTAGCGGACCTAATCGCGAGGGTGCCCCCGTTGAAGAAAAGACATCCATCTCGAAGCAAGTCATAGCTCACCTCGAATTTGGGGACAAGCTGGGTGTATTTGATTTCACCCGTGATCAATACTTCTCATGGATTCGGTCGGAGCGAGTACTCGTGCGTGGAGATAAAGGCGAGATCAGCAACAAGAGGGTTGCTTATTTGCAAGACTTTCAAACGCCCATAGAGATGGAGCTTAGGCGACTGAATGCAGGGGAATACGGCAACCTTGAAGGCTATTATCATAAAGGCATTCTGGCCGGCGACAAGTGGGTTTATCGCAATCCTTTCCAGCCAGGGCGTTTAACGGACGACGAGATTGCGATTGCGACCTGCCTTCAGAAGATGGGTGAATACGTACAAGGCGGACCGAGCTTTTACAGCCTAGCGGAAGCGGCTCAGGATCACTATCTAGGCATGATGGTCACCCTTGCGGCTGATTCGGGGGAAACCATTCAAACGAGCAAACAATCATGGGCATCCGTGTAACCTTTGCATCCAAACCAAATACCCCCTAAGGTACCACGCATACAAAGTGGCCTCCTTAAGGGGCATCATGCCTCAATTTTCAGAAAACCTTCTTCTCCTCCCGATCATCCTTCAATATTTCAACAGCCTCCCGAAACCGCAAGGAATGCACAATCTCCCGCTCCCGCAGAAATTTCAAGCTGTCCTGCAAGTCGACATCATCCGTCAGATCAATCAACCATTGATAGGTAGCCCTCGCTTTCTCTTCCGCAGCAATGTCCTCGTAGAGGTCGGCAATCGGGTCTCCCTTGGCTTGTATGTAAGCGGCCGTCCAGGGCACGCCAGAGGCATTCTGATAAAAAAGCGCCTTGTCATGAGCCACGTAATGATCATCTAGGCCAGCTTCCTTCAGCTGTTCGAGCGTTGCGTCTTTCGTGAGCTTGTAAACCATTGTTGCGATCATCTCAAGATGGGCGAACTCCTCTGTGCCGATATCCGTCAGCAGCCCAACTACCTTATCCGGAATCGTATACCGCTGATTCAAATACCGCAGCGCTGCGGCAAGCTCTCCATCTGCCCCGCCATATTGCTCAAGCAGAAGTTTGGCCATGCGAGGATCGCATTTACTGACTCTAACCGGATATTGCAGCTTTTTTTCATAAATCCACATGCTTAGTCCTCCTTCTCAGACTTGCCACGGCCAGGGGGGTTCTACCCACTGCCATGGATGTTTGGAATAGGCGTGACCGAACGGCATCAGCGGACCGAATTCCAGCTCGAATTGATTCGCAAGCTGCATTCTTTTTTGTGCGAATTGATTGTATTGCTGCAAAGCCCCTATATCTTCAGGATGCGTATCCAAATATAAGGTCAATTCGACTAGAACAAAATCTACCGCTTGCAGATCATGAAGCTGCTTGTAGTAAGACTCAGGTACCATAGCGTGGCTCATCGTTATCGCACTCCTTCAACGTCTTTGGCTTCATACGGTCCGTAAAGCGCTGGCCAGAGAGTCCCTCTTCTCAAAGCTTCGTAGGGGCTGAATTGCGGCAATCCCGGAGGCTGAAAATTCAAATACAATTGCGGCGGTGTGTTATAGAATTTCACACGGACCGGCGGGCAAGGATCAAAAGGACTGATGTAGGGATAATACTTTTTGAATTGCGATTGCATATGTCTCCTCCTTTATTTTCAAATTCCGTGCAATTATCCATAGCGCCAAATGCCTATATGTTCGTTATATGCAGCAGGACTTGGCCAAAATCACATGATTTCCAACATTTCCAACTGGTCTAACCCTATTGTTAGCGGCTACAATAAGATCAGTTCTCGACATTTCACCATGAATGACAACAGGAGGGAATGATGATAATCAAATCCAAGCTACTTCTTGCCGCCGCACTTGCAATGACGGTTTCTGCAAGCAGTCTAGTAGATGCTTTGCCTGCATCTGCCGCAGCCGCTTCTGCCAGCAGCACACAGCTGACACAAGGAATGAGCAGTTCCTCCGTATCTGAGCTGCAGCAAAATTTGAAAACCCTCGGATTTTTTACATATCCTACGGTAACCGGTTACTTTGGAACGATTACGACACAAGCTGTTAAGGATTACCAGAAAGCTTATCTTTTGCCGCAAACAGGTGTTGTTGATGTGACCACGAAGACCAGCATTTCCCATGCCATAACGAAGCGCGCGTTGCTCGCTGATGCACTTACGTATGAGCATGTCCCTTATGTATGGGGCGGCAGCACCGCGGCAGGTTTCGATTGCTCCGGTTTCATCTATTTCATGTTTCAGAAATTTGGAATTCCTGCCGCACGGACGACCGCCAAGGCGCTTTTCGACAGCGGTGCATCGGTCAATACAAGCCAATTGCAACCAGGCGACCTCGTATTCTTCGCAATCGCTGCGCCCGGAGTCGTGGATCATGTCGGCTTCTACATGGGGAACGGCCAGTTCCTATCCGCCACGCGTTCCGCGGGGATTTATCCTCAAGCACTTATGAACTCGTATTGGGGACCGAAATATTTGGGAGCCAAACGGGTATTTTAATGAAAAAAGTCCTTGCCTTGTTGCTGTTTAGCAACAAGGCAAGGACTTTTGATTATGCAAACGAGAATGTGCTGGATTAGTCCAGCTTAATGTTTAATTTCAACAAGCCTGCTTTGCGCATAGCCTGATAAATAATTACGACCAACGGACCTAGGAATAGTCCCGTGATCCCTAACAGCTCGAAGCCCAAATACAAACTAATCAGCGCCGCAAGCGCGTTAATGCCAACTGCATCGCTTAACACCTTAGGTTCTACAATCCTGCGGAATATCGTCAAAACAAGGAACAGAATCAATAATCCCACGCCCATCCCTGTATGTCCAAGCAGCAGTTGATAGGTGAGCCACGGTATAAAGACAAGTCCTGTACCGACGACCGGAACGAACTCCATGACCATGACCAGCAGCGAAATCGCCAGCGGGTATTCCGCATTCAGCAGCAATAACCCCATGAACGTAACCAAGTACGTCAATACTGCCATGATGAGCTGTGCCCGAATGAAGCCAAAAATAGCTTCCCGCAAATAGACAAGCACATGTTCCATTTTATCTTTGGTTTGCTCTTCAAACATCGAAAGGAAGGCAATTTTCAGCTTAGGCAAGCTGTACATAAATAGATACAACGCGATGACGTACACGATCATTAACATAAATAAATTCGGAATTTTCCCTGCCATGTTTAAGAAAAATCCAGAGATCCCGGTTAGGGCATCGGTTAAAGCGCTGGTTAAGGTTGCCGTGCTTCTCTCCACCCAGCTTTGTACCTGTGCAGCCATTTCCGGTGATAAGGAATCATAGAATACCTGCGTTTTCAAGACAGCCTGATCGACATATTTATTGACTTCAGCCATGTAATTTGGCGCTTTGCGGCCGAGATCTATAATCTCAGTGACAACATTCAGGCCGATGAAGTAAACCAATGTCAAGGTTAGCAAAGTGAACAATGTACTGATGATGGTTGCTGCAACAAATCGGTTCACCTTGATGATACGTGTAAGAAGAATCGTCAACGGGTCCAAGAATATAGCCGTCACGAGTGCGAGTAGAAAGGGAAGCCCTATGGTAAACAAGCCGTAAAGCAAAATCATGCCAAGCACCATAATTAAGGCCGTCTTAGGCGACATAGGGATTCCTCCGCTTATTCATTTCCGGGTTTTACTTGATTTGTTTTGGTAATGTGAATACGTACGATTCGCAAGCGATCTACTTCCGATATCTCAAACACATGATTGCCGAACTCCACGGTTGTTCCCTTAACAGGAGCGCCTTCGAGCTTCTTAAACAGCCAACCGCCGATCGAATCCACATCCTCATCTTCAATTTCAAGATCAAGCATGTCATTCAAATCTTCGATCAATACACGCCCGTCTACGGATGTATACTTTTCCTTCACTTCAACACCTGGGCGCTCGTCAGTATCAAATTCATCATGCAGTTCGCCGACGATTTCCTCCATGATGTCCTCTAGTGTGAGGAGTCCGGCTGTACCGCCGTATTCATCCACAACGATAGCCAATTGAGAATGCTTTTTCTGCATTAATTTCAAAACACGACTGACTTCCATCGACTCGGGAACATTGAGAATCGGCCGGATAAAGCTTTTTATCTCCTGTTCGACATCCGGGTCGGCTGTCAGTAGATCAACAATATGTACAAAGCCAACAATGGTGTCTTTATCCTGTGTGGCTACAGGGTATCGGGTATGTTTGGTTTCATGAACGATCCGCAAGTTTTCAATAAAGCCAAGCTCCAGAAACAGACAATCCATGTCCGTTCTAGGCAGCATAACTTCTCTGGCAATACGTTCGGAGAATTCGAAAATATTATCGAACAGCACCATTTCATCTTGATCAATGTGGCCGCTTTTCACACTTTCATCCATCAGGATTCGAATTTCTTCCTCGGTATGAGCGGCTTCATGCTCGCTGGCGGGTTCAACCCCGACCCAAGACAGAAATTTATTCGCCGTTCCATTGAGCAGCCAAATGATCGGACGAAATATCTTATAGAAATAAAGCAACGGTGCCGAGAGCCACAAAGAGGTTAACTCCGGTTTTTGAATCGCGAATGACTTCGGTGCCAACTCCCCAAGCACGATATGCAGAAAAGTAATGATTCCAAATGAAACGATGAAGGACACGGCGCTTGTATACACCGAAGGTTCCACACCTAATTTGTGAAAAAGAGGTTCCATTATCAGATCAGCAATCGCCGGCTCGCCAACCCACCCTAAACCGAGAGAAGCAAGTGTAATCCCTAATTGGGTAGCAGACAAATAAGTATCGAGCTTGGACGTTACCGTATTGGCAAATTTCGCTTTGCCGCTGCCTTCATTAACCAACTGCTGGATACGCGATTGACGCACCTTCACAAGTGCAAATTCCGCAGCAACGAAGAAACCATTAAGCAAAACTAGAAAAATGACCAATACCATGTTGAGAACTATCGTACCGAAATCAAAGGACGTATGTGGCAATTGCGTATATCTCCTTCAGAATAGATGATTTAGATAATAGCTTTACGGTTCTTAAAATCAACAGTTCGGTAATACGAATCGGCTACCAAAAGATTGGGACCGCAGCATGAAGCCGCACTGCAGAAACAGTTCACACGCTGATTCAAGGGATTATGCTCCCAACGGGCAAATATGGTATCAAGACCGTCATTGTGAATGCTGCCTAATGGCGGTTCGTTGGCAAAGTCCGTCACGAACACTTCGCCTGTAAAAGTGCTTACGTTCAGCCGGTTCCGGCCGTCAGGGTCATTCCTGACCGTTACGTTCGGTTCTTCGCGAAGCCTTTTGACCAACAACCGATCCTCCTGCAGTTCATTGCAAGCGAAGAAAGGCAAAGTCCCAAACAGCATCCACATCTCAGGGTTGCGGCTGTCTAGAAGCCGATGGATACTCGTTCTTAACTCGTCCAGAGAGACCATCGGCAGATGCGAGGCGAATGAGCTCGCATACATGGGATGAACCTCATGCCGCTTACAGCCCATCTCATTAATCAGCTCGTGAATCTGCGGCAATTTCTCATGTGTTCGCGTATTAATCATGGATTCGGCCGAGACATACAGCCCGCCTTTGCTCAGCGCAATCGTATTCTCAACCATCCGCTCATACATCCGAGCCGCGGTTTCTTGTCCAACTGGCCGCTGGGCATTCACAAAGCCGACCTGATGGAAATCATCGGCATTCAAGTAATTGAATGAGATATGCATCACATCCAAATAAGGAGCAAGCAGCTCATAACGTTCCAGATCAAGGGTTAAATTCGAGTTGATTTGCGTACGAATGCCACGCTCGCGCGCGTACTTGAGGATCGGGAGCATATAATCTTTGACAATCTTGATATGATAGGAGGGTTCTCCGCCTGTCAAACTGATTGTCTCCAAATGTTCGACCTCGTCAAGCTTATTCAAAATGACCGGCAAAGGAATGCGAGGTCCTTCTGTCATAGTAAGAGAATCCCCTACCGCACAATGCTCGCATCGCATATTGCACAGATTTGTTATGGTCAATTCGACACTGGTTAATACATGTTTCCCAAATTTACGATAAGACCGAATCGGGTCCCATGGATCGTAAGACGGGGTTAGCTCCGGTAAGATGGAGTGTGTTCCATTCATATTCATGCTGTATGCACCTGACCTATCATTTCCTATTCACTTGCCCAAATGTTGCTATCATGGCTATACCTATGCCCTATATTGTAACTTATGATTGAAAAAAAAGAAAACGGCCACAAGGACCGTATCTGTCAATTACGGCTTATCTGCCGCTTTATCTGTTCGGATATGCAGCCATTTTGGCGCCCACCAGTTCGCATTGCCTAACAATTTCATCAGCGCGGGAACCAGCATGACGCGAACGATCGTGGCATCAATCAGAACCGCAAGACCCAATCCGAGACCAAGCGCCTTCATAATTTCGATATCCGTGAAGATGAAGGACCCTACGACCACAACTAGAATGAAAGCAGCGCTCGTAATTAAGCTCCCTGTTTTTTTAAGGCCTTCTGCTGTACTCTTATCATTGTCACCGCTTTGCTCGTATTCCTCCATAATTCGTGAAATCAGGAACACCTCGTAATCCATGGATATCCCGAAGACAACACAGAAGATAATCACTGGCAGCGTCGCACTGATATAACCGATCGAAGTGATATGCAAAAGATCTGCCAAATAGCCGTATTGAAAAACTAACACCACAATCCCCAGACTTGCCCCTAAGCTCAGCATGTTCATGAGCACTGCTTTGAGCGGAAGCAAGACAGATCGGAAAGCGAAAAGAAGGACGATATAGGTAATTCCCATAACGAAAATCAGCACCGCCGGTATTTCATTCTGGATTCGATCTATAATATCCAGACGATAAGCAGGTCCGCCCGTGACCGCTATCACCAAACCATCCTTGCTTACGCGGCGCAGCTCGCGTACCAGCTCGTCCGTTGAAGGGTCATCCGTGTCCTTCTCTGGGACAACAATCAACAACGCGGTATGCCCTTTGGCTATTTTATTGTCCTCGATCTTCGACTTCACACTGGCATCCTTCAGCATCCTCGCTAAGTCTTGATCCGAATGCTGCCCCAGAGAGCTAATGAAGCTCTGCACTTCCTTCACGCCGGATACGCCTTTCACCTGCTCGCTATAGGCACGAATCAGCCCTATAGATGTCTCATCCCATACCTCAGCTTCCGTATGGACAACGATTTGAATAGGGCCCGTCATGCGCGGATCATACGCAGCCTTGAGCAAATCAGCCCCGTACCGCGATTCATAGTTCGGGGGCAGTACTTCCGCATTAGGCACGCTTAACTTCATATGACTGATAGGTGTCATCGTATACAGCAAAGTACCGCCCACGAGGACAACTAATAGAACAGGCCGTCTCATTACGGTATAAGCAATACGTTCCCAGAATTGGGACGTTTCTTGTTTGCGAAAGCGCTTCGGCAAAACTTGCAAAGAATTGATTTTTGTCCCCAAAATACCTAATAAAGAGAGCAGCAGCGTATTGGCTACGACTACGGAAATCGAAACGACGATCACGCCGCCTAGGCATAAGGATCGGAAAAACGTTAAATCAACGAACAGCATGCCGATTAATCCAATCAGGACAGCGATGCCAGAAAAGAAAATCGATTTTCCCGCGGTCTGGCACGTCATAGCTACCGCTTCTGCGACACTGTTTTGACGCTTGAGTTCTTCCCGAAATCGGCTAACGAGAAACAACGCATAATCAATACCGACAGCCAGACCTAGCATGGTCACCATATTAGGCAGAAAATTCGATAAGGATTGATGCTGCGCAATAAAATAAGTGATGCCCAGCGTCAAGGTTACGCTCATTAATCCGACAATCATCGGAAGCAGCGCAGCGACCAAGGTTCCGAATACAATCAATAAAACGATAAGTGCAATCGGAAGGCCAATTGCTTCTGATTTAGCAATATCATGCTTGCTGGCTACCTGCATGTCATGCAAAATGGCAGGTCCGCCCGTCACATACACCTTCATCCCACTGGGCGGATGTACAAGTCCCTTAAGTTCCGGGTATTTCTCTAGAGCCGGATCGGTATCCAGCTTCAAGGACAGCGTGACAGCTTGTACATTCCGATAGCCTTCATTTCGCGGTGTCGTGACGAACTTTACGCTTTCCACATAAGGGAGCTGCTTTAAATCATTCAGTGAATCCATGATCGTTTGTTGATGCCGTTCTTCCGTCATATCCAGCCCGTCGCCTGTATATACCAAGTTCAGCTGCGTAAGCGGGACACCCAGTTCATCTCGCAGCTGGATGAGGCCCTGATCAGACTCACTGCCCTTAGGCGTGAAGCCATTGTCCTTCAACATGCCAGGCGTTTGCTGTGCAAACATCGCAAAGCTGAGAAGCAGCACTATGCCAATGGCCAATACGAGCCAGCGGAAGCGGTGCATGGCATATCCCCATCTCCAGAACTTCCCTTTAACCGTCGATTCTCTCACAAGCGTACCCCCTAGATTCTCGCAAAAAGAACCTGGGAGCCCAGGTTCTTCTAGTTCGTTATCTATATTGTATCTCAAAGAAGTGTCGGTATATGCGGATCTGTCCCCAGATCATCCACTTTAATTTCGCCAATTTCTGAAATCAAGACAGAAAGTCTCTTGGACAGATCAATTTCGTAGGGCTCTTTCAATACGGTTCCCGCTTCATCCTGCAAGACGCGTACGATTGGTCTTTGGGGTACGGCCATGTTTAATTTGGAAACAATCCCGTATTCGCCGGTGTTCAGCCGCACGGTAATTCCTAATGGATAGATGGCAATTTTGTCGCGGAACAAGGCGATTTGGCTCTGGTCGTACATCGTCGTTGATCCAGCGAACAACTGCTCCATAGCTTCATGGGGAAGAAGCGGCCTTCTGTACACTCTTGTCGTTGTCATCGCATCATAGGAATCCACAAGCCCGATCCATTTGGCAAATTCATTAATATCCGATCCCTGCAGACCACGCGGATAACCGCTTCCGTTGACACGTTCATGATGCTGAAGCGCGCAATGCGCCGAAATTAGCGGAATGTTCGGTTCTTCCTTCAGAATTTGAAAGCCATAGTTCGTATGGTTTTTCATTTCCGTGAACTCTTCTGGTGTCAGTTGCGAAGGCTTGCGCAGAATACCCAGCGGTACTTTGGTCTTGCCAATATCATGCAGCAAAGCGCCTAGTCCCAGTGTTTCCAAATTCTCGCGGCTGTAGCCGTAGCTGATCCCCAGCATAATCGCATAAATACTCACGTTGACGGAATGCTGGAAAAGATAATTATCTTTAATATTCATATTATTGAGCATAACCATTGCCCCCTGATGGGCGCTTAAGTCGTCAATAATCATCCTCATTACATCGCGAAAATTTCTTCCAATATCATAGTAGCTGACAGCCCCGCGCTTATTCGAATCCTCCATCACTTTCTTGAATGTATTTCGAATTTCGATGACAGCTCGGGTTCTCGTTTCGTCTTGGATGATGTCCTCTTGAATGACATCGTCCGTTCTTGAATCTTCTATGTAGATATAATCGATACCATACGAAAAAAGCCGATCAATTAGTCTCTGAGTTAGCTCCACGTTAACGGCCAACAACACCATACCATCGTCGTTGTAAATATTCTTGGCCAGCCTCATTCCAGGATGACACATGTTGATCGGCATTAACAGCATTTAAGGACCCCCGCTAGCTGAGCGTTATTTTCTATCTAAATGTAATAGATTTCACAAAAAAGTTCAACAGAAAAAACCGCATCATTCGACGCGGTTCGCTAAATATTTGAAATATGATTACTTTAAGAACATATAAAGTGCAAAAACGATAGCTACGGCAAACCGATAGTAAGCAAAATACGTTAATTTCATGTTTTGAACAAGCTTGATAAAGGAAACAACCGCTAACAAAGCGACGATGAAAGCTACGATAAAACCAACTGCGAAAAAGGGTAAATCCGTGGAAGAAAGAGCGTCATAATTTTTCAAAAAGTACACGCCTGATGCGCCGAACATAATTGGAATTGCCATGATGAACGTAAAGTCAGCAGAAGCTGCGCGGCTTACGCCAGACAGCATGCCCCCGGCAATCGTAGAGCCGGACCGTGAGAATCCTGGCCAGATGGAGACTAGCTGCCACAGCCCGATGAAGAAAGCCTGACGATACGTTAAGTCATCCAGAACCATCGTACTCGGCTGGGCTTTTCTCTTTTCAGCAATGATCAGCAGAATCCCGCCCAAGACCAGACCAACGAGAACCGTCGTGGTGTTAAACAGCTTCTCATCGACAACATGGCTAAATTTCAAACCAATCACACCTGCAGGCAAAATACCGATCAGGATATGCAGCAAGTTCAACTTCTTGCCAGTTCTGCTTTCACTTTTTCTTTTCACTAAACCAAACAAGGATAAAATACGTTTCCAATAAATGATCACGACAGCCATAATGGCCCCCAATTGGATGACAAAATCAAAAGTTTTCATCACTTGATCATTTTCTGTGTTCAGCAAGCTTTGCGCTAGAATCATATGCCCCGTAGATGAGACGGGCAAGAACTCGGTCAAGCCTTCGACGATCCCAATGATGATCGCTTCAAAAATAGTATGCATGGTTTCCCCCTAAATTGTGAGAGTTAATTAATTGATGCCTGTCCAATTATCTATTCTACTTGCAACTTGGTGATTCTGACAACTTTTTTGATAAAGCTTTACACGAACTACATAATTTCAGCTTGCCGAAATACTTAGATCCGTGAACCGCAAGCTTTGACTTTGGACGATCGCTTCCTCGTCCCGCAGCTCAGAAGCCAGTATATCGCGAATAAATTCAGGAAGCATATAGGTCACTTCCTTCCCCCGGCTTAGCGATAAATAACCGGAGCCGAACGTAAACATATCAATCGTACCCACCACGTAGTCACGATCAAGCTCAAGCAGCTTCTCGCCAACATACACGGCGAGAATTCGCTCATAGGGTGCGCGGGAGCTATCCAGCTCGACGGTTATCCCGTCGACGCACAGCACGCCCAGCACCTCGCCCCGGAAGCCGAAGCCGCGAATCGGCTTCTCCATGAACTCGCCGATCAGCGACTCCTCGAGCGCTTGCAGCAGATCCGCCCCGCTGAGCAGCAGCCGGCAGGGGTTGATCGGCCCTGGGCAGATGTCCAGCAATCTGCCTTTGGTTAACCGCCCCTCCTTCAGTCCCTGAAGGAGTTGGCCGCTGTTGACCAGCCCGATCTCGGCGCTGGTCCAGCGGCGAAGCCCTGCGGCAAGCAAGTTGCCGAGCGGGGATTCGCCGTACCAGTCCAGGCGCAGCGGCTGCCGCAGCTGCGTCACTTCCTCATCCAGCGCCGCTGCGCCGGCGATGCGGTAGTGATCCAGCATCGCGGCCACGCTGCTGTCTTCCTCGTGTTCCGCCGTCATCGGGACGACGCGGCCGTGCAGTTCCACGATTCGGCGCTGCGCCGAATCGTAGGCAAGTTCAATGTGGCCGGCGTACTGACCATACTTGCCGGCCGCACAAATATAGGTGCCGCGCAGAAGAAGCGGCTCCTCCAGCACGTGATGGGTGTGTCCGCCCAGAATCACGTCGATCCCCTCCAGCTCCTCAGCCATCCGCTGATCCATTCTCAGCCCCAAATGGGACATCACAATCAGGATGTCCACTTGAGGGCGCAGAAGCCGAATTTGAGCTTCTACAGCCTCGATAGGATCAGTGACAAGCCACCCTAGCAGCTCGTAATAGATTTGATAGGCCGCAGTAACGCCAATTAATCCAATCCGAAGACCTGATTTCTCAAGGATGTGAGAAACTTGCATCCACTCCGGCGTCTGATTCGTCGCCATATCGATAATGTTGCTGCCAATAATAGGAAACCTTGCATGGTTTTTGACAACGGCGCTGAGCAGATCCGGGGTAAACGTCAGTCCCTCATTATTTCCGACCACCATGGCCTCATAACCGGTTGCATTCATAATTTCCAAGTTCGCAATCGCATTCGTACCTTCTGTTTCAGGTCTCATCCGGTCCATATGATCGCCGATATCCAGCGTCAATACCTGATCAGCCGGCCACAACCGACGAACACGATCAAAATAGGCGCTGATTTTGGGCATTTGTTCAAAATGACTATGTAAATCATTCGTATGTAAAATTACTAGTCGTTGCAAAGGCACAGACAAACCAGTCACCACGCTTTCCAGACTTCTTCCAGTGAGACTCGATTTTTGAACCCGAAGGTCGACTCTTCTCCGAGCGAAGGATCATGCAGAAACCAGATGTTCACGATGCTTTTGACATTCAGACATTCACTGCTGCCATCAGGTACATAAAGTCGTATCGGATATCCTTTTTGGAGGGGTTGTCCCTCCTGTTCGTATAGAAACACAGCTTTCTCTACCTCAGACCACGGCATAAGCGCTTGGAACTCATCCACAGCCTCTACTTTAACATGAGTTGGTTCATCCAAAGCCTTGCCTGCATGGCTGGTTTTCCAGCTTCGATACCAGTCTTTTAAATCAAACGCATTCCCCTGTACTTCAGGAACCCGCGTTTCAAGGGGCAGCTTATGCTCAGCAAGCTCAACCATTTGGGCGACCGTAAAATCTTCCGTTGCTATATGGATGTCTGACACTCGTATGTGGGTTTCCAATGACATACAATCCGATCTCCTTTCAACCTAATAACTCCGATTGGCCTCTCCAGAGGCTTACCCATTATACCATTTTCAGGGCAAAATATGATATGCTGTAGGGGATTCCTACTATATAAGCCATTAGGAGCAGACTCATGAAACTTCACATTCACCTATTCGCAGGTCTGGTTGACCTGTTCGGGACTTCTGTCCTACACATAGACATTCAGCAAGAAACGATCTCTATTGAACAACTCAAGGAACAGATCGCTGCTGCTTATCCGACGGCATCCGAGCCCCTGCAAACTTGCTTCTTCGCCAAAAACCAAGCCTATGCCGGCAGCCAAGAGATTGTCACCGAAGCAGATGAGCTTGCGCTAATCCCCCCAGTCTCGGGAGGGCAACCCGCAAACTATGAAATAACGTACGAAACCATTGATGCCGCCTCCGTAGCTGCGAAAGTCAACCATCCGAATCATGGCGCTTCCCTTGCTTTTATCGGCACGACACGGGAAATGACCTATGGGCAGCGCACCGTCCTTCTAGAATATGAGGCCTACACCCCTATGGCACTCAAAACCATGGAATCCATCGGCCAAGAAATAGATGCGAAGTGGCCTGGTACACTTTGCGCCATTACCCATCGTTTGGGCAAGGTCGCTATTGCCGAAGCGAGTGTAGTTATTGCCGTTTCTTCTCCTCACCGGGCGGATTGTTACGAAGCAAGCCGCTATGCGATTGAGCGCTTGAAGCAAATCGTACCCATTTGGAAAAAAGAGATATGGGAAGACGGTTCCGAGTGGAAAGGCAGCCAAACTGGGCCTTGGAACCCGCTCGAGATACCCGCCACTGAATAAACTCGATTGGAGATGAGCGACCTTGAACTCACATTCACATGTAGATAACCAACCAATAGATCACGTAGATGCCCGTTATTCCAGACAAATCCTCTTCTCCCCGATCGGTGCGGAAGGGCAGCGCAAGCTGGGGGAAAGCCGCGTCGCCATCGTTGGCATGGGAGCACTTGGTACCGTACTTGCCAATCATATGGTACGTGCCGGGATCGGCTATGTGCGTCTGATTGACCGCGACTTCGTCGACACCAGCAATCTGCAGCGTCAAATGCTGTATGATGAGGAAGACGCTAACACAACAACACCGAAGGCTATTGCTGCCGCAAGACGGCTGCAGCTCGTCAATTCACTTGTTGCCATCGAACCTCACGTTACTGATCTCAATTCCACGAACGCTGAAGACTTATTAAGCGATGTGGATTTGATTCTCGATGGCACCGATAATTTCTCCGTTCGCTTCCTCATTAATGATGTGAGCATGAAGCTTGGAATTCCTTGGATCTATGGCGGTGCAGTTGCCTCTCGAGGCGTCTCTTTAACCATCATTCCCGGACAAACGCCTTGCTTGCGCTGCCTGTTCACCCAGGCTCCCGCTGCCGGAACAGCTGAAACCTGTGATACGGCCGGCGTTATTGGCGGCATCATTCATGTCGTTGCTTCCTTTCAATCCACCGAAGCCCTGAAACTGCTTATTGGCGCAAAGGAACAGCTGAATCTCAAAATGCAGCAATGGGACCTATGGTTCAATCAGCACTCCGCGATTCGGGTCGATGGCGCATTGAAGCCGGATTGTCCTGCCTGTGCGAAGAAGCAGTATGAGTATTTGGAAG
This sequence comes from Paenibacillus ferrarius, assembly GCF_002027705.1. Classification (GTDB taxonomy): domain Bacteria; phylum Bacillota; class Bacilli; order Paenibacillales; family NBRC-103111; genus Paenibacillus_E; species Paenibacillus_E ferrarius. The sequence goes on from NZ_MBTG01000072.1 coordinate 109,174, forward strand.
CACATCTCGAGAACGACACGATTCAATCCTTGTGCGGACGGAACTCGGTCCAGATCCAACCTATTGTCCCCTCCACCAAGTCGCTTGACGATTGGGAAGAACGTTTGAAACCTCTCGGACCGGTTGAGAAGAATCGCTTCCTTCTTAAGTTTCAAGCTGCCCCTGATTTGCATATGGTCATTTTCCCGGGAGGCCGTGTCTTGATTCAAGGGACCGATGATTTAATTCAGGCCAAAAGTCTTTACAGCCGTTATATTGGGATGTAGTATATTACCATATACCTACTGATTATAGGCCTAGGAGAGGAACTTCAATGCACATTCATGTCTTGCAATTAATCGTTGGCGATAAACTGATTTCCGATTCTTACAATTCGTTAGGCCTTCACTTGCTATCCTCTGGAACTGTGTTGGATGCAGGCGATATTCATATGCTCAATCGCCACAATGTCGAATATGTAGATATCCTGCCCAGAAACACGATTGGAGCAGAACTCGAGCCAAGTGAAGTTCCCGTTCGTAAAGCCAATGCCCTGCAATTATCTTCTTTTAGCAACTCTATTACAGCTATTAAAGATATCTTCACTACCGTAGGAGAAGGCGGTTTAATTGATAACGATGTTGTTGAGTCCGCTTTCAATCCTTTAATTGACAGTTTTCAGGAAGAAAAAGACGTAGTTTCCTTGCTGCTTTCCTTAACCAGCCAAGATGACTATACGTACCAACATAGTGTACAAGTCGGCATGCTTTCCTATTACATAGCCAAGTGGATGAACAAAAGCGAAAAAGATGCGCTTTACATAGGAAAAGCAGGCTACCTCCATGATATCGGTAAAAGTAGAATTCACCCGGATATCCTGAACAAGCCTGCTAAATTGACGAATGATGAATACAATGAAATTCAAAAACACACGATTTATGGCTACGAAATCATTAAGAGTTCAATGAAAGATAACACCCTAGCCCTTGTTGCCTTGCAGCATCATGAACGCATGGACGGGTCCGGCTATCCCATGCGCAAGAAAAGCACCGAAATTCATTCCCATTCCTTAATTATTTCGGTCGCTGATGTCTATAGCGCGATGATCTGCAACCGTGTTTATCAGGAAAAGCGTGATCTCCTTATTGTTCTGAAAGAACTGCATCGCATGAGCTTTGGACAGTTGGATCCGAAAATTACGCAAGTGTTTATCCGGAACATGATTCCTAACTTTATCGGCAAAAAGGTGTCGCTGAGCGATGGACGCGTCGGGCGGATCGTCATGACGAATCCCTCCGATTTCTTCCGACCGCTCATTAACATCAATAATGAATTCTTGGATCTGTCTCAGCTGCAAGACGTCGAAATCACGCAAATCGCAATCGAATAAGAATTAGCAATTAAACAATTAAACTGCTGACTGCAATCGCAATTCCAATATATACTGCAGCCAGCAGGGTGCCAACCGCGACATTCCCTTGCTTCAATTGATCAGACAGCTTAACCCCTGGCGTCAGCCAATCGAACACCCAGTAAGTAGCGACCACGCAGACGTACCCCGCAGCAAACCATAAACTCATATGCGAGATGGATGAATTAGTATAAGCCGCAATGCCTAGAACAATCGCTGTTGCGACAAATTGGCCCCCCATAGAAATGCCAACCGCGACATTCCCATTGTTGACCTCCTCCATTTCACGATAAGGCGTCATCAAGCTGAAAATATACATGCCCCCGAATTGCAGCAGGACAATCACGAATAAACTGACTACAACGTTAAACACTATCACTCTGCCCACCCCCGGAATTTCGCCATTGATTGATCATAATTGCTGTAATCATGCACTTCTTCTAAAATCACTTGCACATCCTTCTTACTTTTGAAATCCGTATAGCGCTCTTCTGGGATCGGCTGCTTCACTTTCTGCCCCGTTGGCAGCTCGACAACAGCGAAGTAGCGGAATTTGCCATCCAGCTCCGTTTTGTAGACACCAACTAATTTGACCTCCGTCTTGATTTCGACCTTCAACTCAGCCAAATCCTTGTCCGCTTCCTCTTTCGTTTTGAACGTTTTGATGGGCTTCCATTGCGACAAGGTCACATCATTTTTACCTTGACTATCTGCCTTCATCGTCGCCTGTATGGAGCTTAACACCCAGATCTGTTCACCGGTTGCAAAATTCTGATCATTGGAAATACGTTCATTATTCGGCAATAAGACCATGTCGCCATCCAACAAATCTCCGACCTTTGCTTCCCGAACTTGATAATCCCAAGGTACATCCCCGGTCACGCCGCTGACGCTTGATACATCTCCCGATGCCGTCTTGCTCGAATCGGCTAGCTTCTTATCTGCAGCAACGCTGCATGCCCGAGAAATCAGAAAAAGTACAAAAACGACTAGTACCAATATCCAAATTCGCTTTTTTTTCAAGGTGCCTTCACTCCAATCGCTACAAATTGACTCGTATTGCCTGTGATTATTCCGCCCGCTCTCCCCAAAAGTCCGCAAGGCGTGCCATTTAATACAAAAAGCCCCGTTAACAAATGCTTCTTCCCTTGAGCAAAAGAAAGCTCCGGCAAATCAGCACGCTGCTGATATACACGTTCAAAAAATACACTTGTATCGAATCCAGCCTCATCTTTAACCTCAATGTCTCCTTTGGCGTCATAAAGCTCTACGGAACCGCCCTCTCTGCCGAACATCGATTTGGACACGTAATCTCGTGTGAGCAGCGGTTCTGTATAGGTAGGCAGCATATAGCTTGCAATAGCCTTATGTTCATCAGTTGTATAGATGGCATCATTGCTTTCATGCAAGCTCCAAATCAAAGCCTGTAAGCCTTTGGATTGCAAAATGACGGCATGTAAAGGATTGAACAGCTGAATGAACTGCTCCTCTATCGCATAGGCTAATGCTTCCCCGCCATCATCCACGCCCATCCATTCCTTCGGATAAAGCGCAAACATTTTGGTGATGATGTGCTCCTTCCCTACTTTTACAACACCTTCATCAATCCATAGGTCCAGAGTGTCCACACAGGTCATCTGTCTTCCGCTATGTGCTACAAATGCGTCTATTGTCCCTGTATCTTCCATATGCTCGCCATAGGCCGTACAGGCCGCGTAGTCAGGTGCTTCAATTGCCCAAGCTGCCCGAACGAGGTCTTTCATCGCATGATTGGGGGACTCGATTCCTTTGGCCTCGCATAACCAAGGCGTCGCGATCGCTGCTTCAACATATCCCGTTGGTGTATCCGCGTTTAGTTCCAAAAGCTTAATTCGGCCATCCTGATTCACCGTAAAATCAAATCGCGCATACCGGCTAATAAAGCCCGTATCGTTCGGTTGGAGCCGATCCAACCCATCCCACAGCACTTCCGGGATCGACAACTGCCTGTATAATGCGCGGCTTCCTGTGACATATCGGACAGCTTTATCAAACACACGCCACAGCCATTCAGCAGCGTGAATTAATTCATCGTAAGATGTTCGATCCATCAGCACAATCTGATCAATCCAATATTCCTCGGTTGCCAGATCCGCCCAAGTAAATCCCAGTTCGGCCAGCTTCGTCACCTGAGCTTGTCGATCTGGCGAAGGTGATCCTATCACTTCAAACACCACAAGGTTAACCTCCTGAGCTGGATGAAGAACTGGATGATGAGCTGAAGCCGCTTGACTTGCCGCCAATACTGCCGGAAGACGTTGAAGTCGATTTGGAAGATGACGATCCACTGCTGCTGACCGATCCCGAAGAGCCAGAATTCGTTGAAGAACTTTTGGACCCTGAGGTTCCCGAAGTTCCTGAGGTTCCTGAAGTTCCTGAAGTTCCTGAGGTTCCTGAAGTTCCTTTCGTCCCTGAAGATGAACCTGAAGCACTGCTTGGTGTATTGGGCGTTGTTGAGCCCGATTTTGCTGTTGATGATTTATTGGTCGTAAACGTTCCTGTTCCGCTTGATGTTGTCGGGGCTTTGGTTGTGGAACGATTCGTAAATGTGCTTGGTTGGTACGTTTTGCTCACATACGGTGTATTAGAACGATAATAGGAAGAGCGATGATTGCTTCCCCAGTTGTTCGAAGAATACGGGCTTACTGTATTAAAAATCAAATGATACAATAACAAATCATCCCAACCGAACCCGCTGCCGCCGCTAACTTGATTTACGATAATCGGTGCCGTGCCGCTGCCGGAGCTTGAATCACCCGATGTGGAGGAGTTCCCCGTCTCCTTCGCGGAAGGAATGGGCAAGCTCCAATCCAAGGCAGGGTCGAAAAACGCTTTCACCTCGTCCGTAGACCATTCAACCAGCTTGGCTGAACCTGCATTCGGCTTAGGAGACTCCGCGGCATGCGCCGGGAGAAGCAGCAAATGGCCGGCAAGCATAATCCCTAGCGAAGCTGAAAGTACTTTGAGCGGTCGCTTCACGGCCGATTCACTCCCCCTTCTGAATTTACTGATACCAATAAAATCTCAAACACATTCAAATCCAAATTCAATCTGCCTTCAATCATTTCATACTCCTTGCCGTTAACCAGAAGAAAATTAGCCACATTCAAAGCCGAAATCAGCTTGTCATCCCAGGGACGATCACTAATTTTTTGCAGCTGTCCGTCCACCATTTTTTCGTAAAGGGTAATATTCATCGAATTATTCCTCCTCCATCCATGACTTTATACTAGATAAAACGCACAAACTGTCGATTTGTTTCAATTTTCCAGAAAATAAAAAAGGCCTACCCCTAAGGATAGACGCTAACCGATTAATATACAATCCGTTTTGCTCGAAGAAAAGTTGCTTTCCAGTAAGCTTTATCAATATTTGAGATTTGAACACCGTTCTTAGGCTCCGGGGATGCGTGCAGCATTTGCATGTTGCCAATGTAGATGCCTACATGTCCAACTGTTTTGTTCGTTTTAAAACGACCCGGCACATAGAAAAACATTAAATCACCTTTGCGGAGCGTTTTCCGGCTTACCAAAGTGCCTTGAGTCGCTTGCTGACGAGCCAATCGCTGCAGCTTAATGCCATATTTTCCATATACATATTGGGTAAAAGTGGAGCAGTCGAACTTCCCAGTTTCTGGGTAGGGACCTGTACCGAATTTATATTTTACTCCCAAATATTGTTCGCCTTTATTGATCATCGCGTTAATATCAACGTTTTTCAGAACGGGAACAACTTGATCTTGTCCTAAAGGGGACCACACTTGCAGCTCATTCTCCAGCAGCAGATTGCCGGATACAGGACTTTCATTCTTCTTCGCGCCTTTAAAAGGATCTTGCGGATCCTCGCCGAACCCAAGCTCATTAGTGGTGCCGCTAGGATCAGCTGCATCCTCGCTCTCTATAGGTGCTACAGGCGATGGATGAATCTTCAATTGATTTTTGCTGATTTCAAAAGACATATCCTCCTGAAACAAGTCTGACAATGCTGAGACCGGTACGTACGTCGTGTCCCCTTCTTTGATAAAAGGCTGGCTCACTTGAATGTCTGAACCGTCCTTCATCGCTTTCGTTGTGTTCACCGTTAATTCGTAGTTCGCATCATTATCTCCAATGAGCAGCTTCTGATTAGCGGCATCCCAATCTGACTGGAACTTTAATGTTTGAATAAGTTCACTGGCAGCTACATAATTGACATTGTTAATTACTTTAAGGGGGAGGACCGCATCTACGTTTCCGCTTTGGATTACGTTGCTGCCAGATTGAGATAAGCTCTGGGTTAGTGTATTGCCTGTACCTGATTGTGTCGGTGAATTTGGCGTTGGTGCTGAAAGCTTGGAACTTTTCGGGGTGCTCCCACAAGCTGTCGTAGTCGCCATCATGACAACCATGCTACCTAGTGCCACTACTTTTAGCCTTTTCCACATAACTTCTCTACTCCTTTAAAGACACATTATAATCCTTAATAGGGTGAGAAAAGGAGCATGTAAATATGCATGAAAGGGAGTTCTAACCTTCATGGAGCATGTTGGAAGCAGGCTTCCTGCATAAGATCAATTCAGTTGGATTTAAATAATCCTGTGATCCATTTGATTACATCATAGGTGATTGGAATTAATCCAAAGCCATGCTGACCTATCGCAACAACGCCATAAGCCGTTTCTCCAATTCCCACTGCCCCAATAGCTGTCCTAGCGATAGCAACTGCCCCCACAGCCGTATCTCCAATAGCCACAGCTCCGATAGAGAACCAATTCGAAATAGCAACAGCTCCGCCTGCCAAATAACTCGACATCGCAACAGCTCCTAATGACAACAGCCAAGAGATCGCTACAGCGCCAAAAGAGAAAACCCCCACACTGACAGCCCCAACTGAGAATATGCCAATCGCAATATCCCCTACAGCAATAACGCCGATGGCTACCCTTTTTCTGCCTTTGCCTAATCCACCTGTTTGAATGTTAATAATAGGTAAAGACGGTGAGGGCCATTGGTAATCGATCTCACGTTGATTCCAACCTTTGCTTTCCCACATGCCATTAAACCAGTTCATTCCGCTCATATCGTGCTTCCCTCACTTCTCTGCCTGGACCTCCAGGCATTCATTGTTCTAAGTATAGCAACATCCTTGCGTTCGTATAACCGTCTCTGGTAGGCTTAACCGTCCGTCTCAAGACGGAGAGCGGTTATAAGGATTTCACTTCTTTTGGCCGAATGCTGGGAATAATATGAAACGAGGAGGGATAACTATGGCAGGTTTTTTAAATGGACTTTTAGGTAATTTCTCAGAAGTTTCCGTCGATGAACTCACTAGACAATATGGCATCTATCTCATGCCCAATGAGAGAATAACGACCGGATTTAAGCTGGTACGGGATAGCTTTATCGTTACAGATGAAAGAATTATTCTCGTTGATCATCAAGGCGTGACAGGTAAAAAAACGCGCGTAGCTTCAATTGAACTCGACTCCATTTACGAAGTAACCATGGAAACTGCCGGCACCGGCTATGACGACAGCGAATTAACCATTCATTACATCACTTCACCGTACTATAAAGCCAATGATGCCAAAACGGCAGCTTACAAATTCGAATTTGGTAAAAAGTTCAACCTCCAGCCTTTTTATGTAGCTATTCTTTCGCTAGCCAGCCAGAACCGCAAGCGCATTAATTCATAAGTCATTGAATGACTTCCTTCACTTGGCTTGGAGTAAGCAAAAAGATGCAATTGTGCATCTTTTTAGCTCTATTCATACGCTATATTGGTAAATTCCTGCAAATATGCATCAATTTGCGGCTCATTTTCAGTTTCAGCTCAAAAAAGGAAGAAATACCTGCACAATTGCAGGCATTCCTTCCTTTTTACCGATTTTACTGAAGAAGCCTGCATAATCGCAGGCTTCTCAACTGCTGCTGCCAACGGTTACCACCTAGCCGCGGTATAGCGAACAGATCTCCTATCAGGCTTTGTCGCCTACAGATCAGCAGCAAGTTGAGCAAATCTAAATATCTAAACCAACAACAATATCTAAACCAACAAAAAACCTTCAACACCACGCGCAAGCATGGGATTGAAGGTTTTGGTATGGACAAATTGATTAGCCGATGGAGCCTTCCATCTCAAATTTGATAAGACGGTTCATCTCAACAGCATATTCCATTGGAAGTTCTTTCGTAAATGGCTCAATGAAGCCCATTACGATCATTTGCGTTGCTTCAGCCTCAGTCAAACCACGGCTCATGAGGTAGAACAATTGATCCTCAGAAACCTTGGATACTGTTGCTTCATGCTCCAACGTGATGTTGTCGTTCATGATCTCATTGTAAGGAATTGTATCCGACGTGGACTCGTTATCCAGAATCAGCGTATCGCACTTGATGTTCGCTTTGGAACCTTGGGAGTTGCGTCCGAAGGAAGCGAGACCACGGTACGTTACTTTACCGCCGTGCTTGGAGATCGATTTGGACACGATCGTTGATGTTGTATCCGGAGCCAGATGCGTCATTTTGGCGCCTGCATCTTGGTGCTGGCCTTTGCCTGCTACTGCGATGGAAAGAACCATCCCTTTAGCGCCGCGGCCTTTAAGCACAACTGCCGGATATTTCATTGTCAGCTTGGATCCAATGTTGCCATCAACCCATTCCATAGTAGCGCCTTCTTCGGCAACCGCACGTTTGGTAACGAGGTTGTAGATGTTAGGTGCCCAGTTTTGAATGGTTGTGTAACGAGCACGGGAGTTTTTGAGACATACAATCTCAACTACCGCACTGTGAAGGGAGTTTGTGCTGTAAATAGGAGCTGTACAGCCCTCTACGTAATGCACGAAGCTTTCTTCGTCGGTAATGATCAATGTACGCTCGAATTGACCCATGTTCTCGGAGTTGATACGGAAGTAAGCTTGAAGAGGAACTTCACATTTCACGCCTTTTGGTACGTAAATGAAAGAACCACCGGACCATACCGCACTATTCAACGCAGCGAATTTGTTGTCGCTTGGCGGAATAATCGTTCCGAAATATTGTCTGAACAGCTCTGGATATTCACGAAGCGCCGTATCCGTATCTGTGAAGATAACGCCTTGGTCTTCGAGTTCCTTTTGCATGCTGTGATAAACAACTTCAGACTCGTATTGTGCGGATACACCAGCAAGGAACTTTTGTTCCGCTTCTGGAATCCCCAGCTTGTCGAACGTTTCTTTGATTTCTGTTGGAACTTCCTCCCACGTTTTACCTTGCTTCTCAGAAGGTCTTACGTAGTACTGGATATCGTCAAAATCAAGATCATCCATGTTGCCGCCCCAACGTGGCATTGGCATTTTGAAGAATTGCTCCAATGATTTCAGACGGAACTCCAACATCCATTCCGGTTCGCCTTTAATTCGGGAGATTTCTTCAACGATTTCACGAGTTAAGCCTTTACCCGATTGGAAAATCGATTTGTGCTCGTCTCTAAAACCATATTTATAATCCTCGAGATCCGGCATTTGTTTAGCCATGATTGATTCCTCCTTAGTGCTTTGGTATTGCTTGAACTGCTGCTTTATGCGTCGCTTGCGCGTTAGTTATCGGTCTTCTGGGATTGTTCAATGCCTTTGCGCAGTGCATTCCATGCCAGCGTTGCACATTTGATCCGTGCAGGGAATTTATTCACGCCCGATAATGCTTCTATATCTTCATATTCAAATTCTACAGATTCGCCCTTCATTAGGCCAGAAAAATTTTCAGCCATCTTCAGCGCTTCTTCGATCGTCTTGCCCTTGACCGCATCCGTCATCATGGATGCCGAGGATAAGCTGATCGAGCAGCCTTCGCCTGTGAATTTTGCCAACTTCACGATACCATCTTCCACCTGCATTTGCAGTGAAATTTTATCGCCGCAGGTAGGATTGTTCAAATCAACGGTAACGGCTTCGCCAGACTCAAATTTCCCACGGTTGCGCGGTGTTTTATAGTGATCCATAATCACTCTACGGTATAAATCATCCAATTGCATGGCCGAAGTACTCCTTTGTTTTTTGTAAGGCCATCACAAGACGGTCAATATCCTCTTCGGAATTATAGAGATAGAAGCTTGCGCGCGCCGTACTGCTTACTTCTAGCCATCTCATCAATGGCTGAGCGCAGTGGTGGCCGGCACGTATAGCAACTCCCTCCGCGTCCAGAACGGTTGCTACATCGTGTGGATGCACATCGCCCAGATTGAATGTTACGAGCCCCGCACGATTGTGAGTTGGCCCATAAACAACCAGATCTTCGATCTGCGTCATACGTTCCATCGCATAATTCGTCAACTCTATATCATGTTTGAAAATAGTGTCCATGCCGACTTCCTGCAGAAAATCAATGGCAGCCCCAAGACCAACAGCTCCTGCGATGATAGGTGTTCCGCCCTCGAACTTCCAAGGCAGTTCCTTCCATGTCGATTCATACAAATCTACATGGTCAATCATCTCGCCGCCAAACTCAACGGGCTCCATGCTTTCAAGCAAGGCCTTCTTCCCATACAATGCCCCGATTCCGGTAGGGCCACACATTTTGTGACCGGAAAGTCCATAGAAATCACAATCCAGATCCTGCACATCCACTTTCATATGAGGAGTACTCTGTGCACCGTCGACCATAATCTTCGCGCCATGCTTGTGAGCGATCTTGGCGATTTCCTTAACGGGATTAATGACGCCAAGCACATTAGAGACATACACGATCGAGACGATTTTGGTGCGATCCGTAATCACATTTTCAACATCAGAAAGCAGAATCGTGCCATCTGGCTGTAACGGAATATATTTGAGAACGGCTCCTGTCGCTTTGGCAGCTTGCTGCCAAGGGATCAGGTTGCTGTGATGCTCCATCGGCGTGAGGACGATTTCATCGCCTTCACGCAGAATCGATCTCGCATAACTGCTTGCCACAATGTTAATAGCTGTCGTTGTGCCTCTAGTGAAAATAATTTCCTGCTCACTGGAAGCGCCTATGAATTTGGCAACCTTAGCTCTTGCTCCTTCATAAGCATCCGTGGCACGAGAACCTAGTGTATGAACCCCGCGGTGAACGTTCGCATTGTCCCATTCATAGTAATGCTTAAGTGCTTCAATCACCTGAATAGGCTTCTGGGAAGTTGCAGCGCTGTCCAAGTACACCAGAGGATGACCGTTCACTTCTTGCTTTAGGATGGGAAAAAGTTCACGTATCTCAGCAGGTCTCATTGTCCCAGCTTCCTCTCCACTAAGCTTTGCAGCTGTTCTTCAACGCTTTTAATTGGAATAACGGACACAACTGGTGCCAGGAATCCGTAAATGATTAGACGTTGAGCTTCTTCCTTCGTAATACCACGGGACATCAAGTAATGAACTTGCTCCGCATTTACTTGACCAACGCTTGCTGCATGGCCCGCTTTAACATCATCTTCGTCAATCAACAGGATCGGGTTAGCGTCGCCGCGTGCTTTGGGACTGAGCATCAATACTTTCTCAGTTTGTTGACCGTTGCAGCCAGTTGCGCCTTTTTCGATCTTGGTAATTCCGTTGATGATCGCGGTTGCGCCATCTCTCATAACGGCACGAGTAATCATATCGCTTGTTGAAGCTTTCCCCCAATGAACAGCGCGTGTTGTCAGGTTCAGCTTTTGTTCTTGCGTACCAACACAGATCACTTTGGCATCGGAATCAGAGCCTTTGCCTTTAAGAATCGAAGTTGTATCTGAAAGGGTATTGCCGTAGTTCATTTCTCCGACTACCCATTGCACGCTGGCATCATTATCAATGACAGCCCGGCGGTAAGTCAGATCCGTTACGGATTCTTCCAAATTATGAATGGACGCATAATTTACGCGCGCGCCCGGTTTCAGGAATATTTCCACGACGCCGTTTTGCACCAATGGAGCTCCAGACAGCGCAGAAACATAGTTATCTACATACGTTACGGAGCTGAACTGCTCGGCAACGATCAATACGTGAGGAGCAAAAGTAGCTTCTGCATCGTCCGTAACAAACAAAGCTTGTAGCGGAATATCGACACGAACTTCTTTGGGAACATAGATGAAAATACCGCCGTTCCAAAGAGCCGCGTGCAGCGCCATAAGCTGATTTTCGTTCGCTTCGATCGCTTTCATGAAGTAAGGCTTCACCAGATCCGCGTGATCGCGAATCGCTGTTTCCAGGTCGGTGAAGATGACGCCTTGCTTTTTCAATTCTTCAGCAACTTGGCTGTATACGATCCCGGAGTTGCGTTGAACAATCAAGTTATCCGAGTTAGCCAAACCTTTGGCAACTTCAGGCAAATCATCTATAGAAGTTAAAGGAGCTTGCGTTTTATAGGAACCGTAGGAGGAAATGCTCCAACGATCAATTCTTGTTTTCTCTAGTACAGGTAATTCCAAAGAATTCGCTAACGTTAACCCTTCTGTACGAAGGGCAGTCATCCACTCCGGCTCTTGCTTGCTGCGGGAGAGCTCGATGACAGCGTTAGAATCTATGGAAAGTGTTGTTTGAGTGCTCATGGTATTCCTCCTGATTAGTACTTCGGCGCAGTCGTGTTCATTGGAACTTTGAATTCTTCCGCGTCTTGACCAACGGTTTCATCCACGATGCCGAGTTCTTCTTTGATCCAGTCGTAGCCTTCCGCTTCCAGACGCTCAGCAAGCTCAGGACCACCGGATTTTACGATACGACCTTGCATCATAACATGTACAAAATCAGGTTTAACGTAGTTGAGCAAACGTTGGTAATGCGTAATGATCAAGAAACCGCGGTCTTCACTGCGCATAGCATTCACACCTTCAGCTACGATACGCAAAGCATCGATATCAAGACCGGAGTCGATTTCATCCAAAATCACGAATTTCGGCTCAAGCAGCAGCATTTGCAGAATTTCGTTACGTTTCTTCTCACCGCCGGAGAAGCCTTCGTTCAAATAACGGTGCATGAACTCTGGGTTCATTTCAAGTTGTTTCATCTTTGCTTCCATTTGACGGATAAACTTGATCAAAGAAATTTCGTTGCCTTCACCACGACGAACGTTCATTGCGCTGCGCAGGAAGTCAGCATTCGTTACGCCAGTGATTTCACTTGGATACTGCATAGCTAAGAACAATCCAGCGCGTGCTCTCTCGTCAACAGCCATTTCCAGAACGTCTTCACCGTCTAAAGTAACAGAACCCTCTGTAACTTCATATTTCGGGTGACCCATCAACGCGGATGCCAATGTACTTTTACCTGTACCGTTTGGTCCCATGATGGCATGAATTTCTCCGCCTTTAATTTCCAAGCTAAGGCCTTTCAAAATTTCCTTTCCTTCGACGTTCGCTTTCAGACCGTCTATTGTAAATGTTGATGAATTCGCCATTTCTTAAGCCTCCATAATGTTTAGATGTACTAGATACACGACAATCAAAATGAATGATTATCATTGATTCTCATTAGAATAATTCTATTATAACTTACTATGACAAATCAAGAAAGGGCACTTAGGCTAAAAATCCAAGCATTTTCTGAAAATGCTGCTTTAAATTACGCCAAAGCTTGCTTGATTTCGGCTGCCTGCCGGGCAAATTCCTCGTCACCTATAACAGGAACCATAGAAGCATCACTTGGAAAGTCAGCCTGCAGCTCAATCCATGACTTGCAGCCAATATAAGCTTGTTCGATTGGAATCAGCAAAGGCTGCTCCAATTGGTACACTCTTAACAGCATAATATGCAGGGGATTTTTGCGTTTCCACTTTAATCTTTCGTCCGTGAAGTTCTCCGTCCAGATGTGAAAAGGCAACAATTTATTCAATTGCTCTTGATCGCTCACTTCGATATCTTCAATCATCCGAGCAAAAGCGGTCAGCCTGATGTGAGTATCTTCCGCACTCCAACCTACCAAAGTCTCGTCGATAACGCCTCGGTATGCTTCTTTCAGCAATTCCTTTCTCTGGTGCTCATACGTCGGATAAAGAAAAAAATCATTTGATTCCACTTGGAAATCTCTTGTCTCCTCCGCAATACCTCCTTTGCGCATAATAAAAATTTGTTTTCCCGTTTCCAGAGCTTCAACAGCCGATGCCCATTCTTTCAAGGCCTTTGGTTTCCCCATGATGCCAACTCCTCGTTCCCCACATTAATCCTTTTATTATAAGGAATTTTGTGGAGCAAAACAAACCGAGTGCCTGCGTCAGCATAAACAAAAGAAAAGGATGACCCTAGAAGGCCATCCTTTCTATTTATTTTATTTTGATGTTTCTGCGTAATACGAATGTTGGATTCGGGCAAACTGATCTTGGTTCTGTTTCATCGGATTCGGATCCGCTGTTTCAGATGGAGTATCAGCGCCGAAAGCCATCAGAAGGAGAAAAGCGCACGCGGCCATAACAAGCAGGACATTCAGGATTTTCATCATGACAATAGCCTCCGGAACTGTTTTGCTTTTATTATAGCCTTGTTTTATCAGATACATGTTTGCTCAGATTGAAGATTTTGTAAATAAGGACTAGCCCAGGAACGATTGCAGCATCCAGCGATGCTTTTCCAAAGAGGTTTGGATAGCCAAAAGCATGTCCGACGTCGTCTCATCCTGCACTTCTTCACAGGCTTGCATGCCTGCTTTCAATTCCTGAGTAAGAATCGTGAAGTCTTCAATGACCGCTTCGACCATTTTCGTCGCTGTCTCGCTTCCCGATGCTTCTTTGAGCGATGACAACTCGAGGTACGCCTTCATCGTAGCGGCTGGCTGCCCACCCATGGACAACAACCGTTCGGCAAGCTCGTCCACGTGAAGAGCTGCTTCATTATAGAGTTCTTCAAATTTAACATGCAGCGTGAAAAATTGATTGCCTTTGACATACCAATGAAAATTGTGCAGCTTCACAAACAGCAAGCCCCAATTTGCGATTTGCTTATTGAGAACAGCCGGGATGGATTGTGTTAACGTCGTATTCATGATGAAAGCCTCCTTAAGTTGTCTTGGTGAACTGCTGACGAATATGCTTGTACACGCTAATTTACGTTAGAAACAATTATTTTATGTAGATTATGCAACATTTCCGAAGTTTGTATTTCATGCAGCAACATTTTGCCTTATACTAGGAAAAGATGACTAATACACAGTAAATTAGTTGGAATTAATTCCAATGACTCATAGGAGGCTTTCGATATGTCCACTTATCATCCTTTAACGGAAGTTCAAGCCATTGCTTACTCGCGTCAAATTCCTAATTTATTTCAAGAGGGCTCTGACCTTGCAAGCCAAGAAATTGGCGACGGCAACCTAAATCTCGTTTTTCGCATATCCGAAACGGCCACTGGGAAAAGTATCATTTTGAAGCAAGCTCTTCCTTATGCCAAAGTTGTCGGCGAATCGTGGCCGTTAACGCTGGATCGTGCACGTATTGAAAGTGAAGCGCTGCTGATTGAAGAAGCACTGAACCCGGATCTCGTGCCTCATGTATATGCCTATGATGCTGATCTTGCGCTAACGGTCATGGAAGATTTGAGTGACCATGTTATTATGCGCAAAGGGTTAATTGAAGGGAACCAATACCCGCTTTTTGCCGAGCATATCGGTCGTTTCCTAGCTACTACTTTATTCTTCACCTCTGATCTGGGCAAAAACCAGCAGGATAAAAAAATTCAGCAAGGTCGGTTCATCAATCCGGAGCTTTGCAAAATCACAGAGGACCTGATCTTCGACGATCCTTACCGTGATGCGGAAACGAACAATATCGAAGCTCAGATTCGGGATGCTGCTGAACAGCTTTGGACTGACCATGCGCTTCATCTTGAAGTGGCGATTCTTCGCCAGAAATTTTTGACCAGCGCGCAAGCCCTTCTTCATGGCGATCTGCATACAGGCAGTATCTTCATCAAGGCAGATTCAACCAAAGTCATCGATCCAGAATTCGCTTATTATGGACCTATGGGATTCGATATTGGCGCTGTGCTGGCTAACCTCATCCTCAATTTCGCTGCGCAAGAAGGCTGGAGCAAGGATGATGAGAGCCGCGCTGCGTATCGCAGCTATTTGTTGCAAACGGTGAAAGACGTATGGACACATTTCGAAGCGAACTTCCGCTCCTTGTGGAACGAGCATGGCGTGGATCGTGTTTTCCAAACGGCCGGGTATCAAGATTATTTCTTAACTAATCTGCTTCAAGACACCGTCGGTTTCACAGGTGCCAAAATGGTCCGCCGTATTGTCGGACTGGCGCATGTCGCCGATATTGATAAAATCGAAGATGCTGCGGCTAGAGAGCGAGCACAGCGTTTGGCATTAGATCTGGGCAAAGCGCTCATTCGCATCAATCGCCAAGTCACTTCTATCGATGAGCTTATTGCCATCGTGACCAAAGAAACAGCTGTAGAAAGAGGATTTGCACTATGACAAACACAAACAACAACATCGAATTGCCCAACACTGGAGCTGAAAATCAGGAAATCCAAGGAGCTTTGCAGTCCTTGCGCTGGAACGGCCAGCAGCTTGATCTGTTGGATCAACGGCTGCTCCCGGAAGAAATCGTTTATTTGCCGCTGGAAACTGCTCCACAGGTATGGGAAGCGATCCAGCACTTAAAGGTCCGCGGCGCGCCAGCCATCGGCATCGCCGCCGCGTATGGGGTATATCTGGGCATCCGTGAAGTGGATGCTGCGGCCAACGGGCTTCTGGCGGAAGTCCAGAAGCAAGCCGACTATCTGGCGACGTCCCGTCCGACAGCGGTGAACTTGTTCTGGGCGCTCGATCGCATCAGAGCGCATGCGGGAAGATTGGCAGCCGAGGGCGTTAGCCCGGCTGCCTTCAAGGAAGCGCTCCTGGACGAAGCGCAGAAGATTCAAGCGGAGGACGAGGAGACGAACCGCCGTATCGGCGAACATGCGTTAACGCTGTTCGAAGATGGCTTCGGCGTGCTGACGCACTGCAACGCCGGCGGTTTGGCGACAGCCAAGTACGGCACAGCGTTAGCGCCGTTCTACTTGGCCAAAGAACAAGGCTTGAACATCAAAGTGTTCGCCGACGAGACCCGGCCCGTGCTGCAAGGCGCACGGCTGACAGCCTTCGAACTCCAGCAAGCCGGCGTCGACGTGACGCTGATCTGCGACAACATGGCCGGTGCGGTCATGTCCAAGGGCTGGATTCAAGCCGTCATCGTAGGCACCGACCGTGTCGCGGCTAATGGAGACGTAGCCAACAAAATCGGCACATACAGCGTAGCCGTGCTGGCCAAAGCCCACGGAATCCCTTTCTACGTGGCGAGCCCGCTTTCCACGATTGATTTAAACACACCAACTGGCGGAGACATTCCGATTGAAGAACGTCACGAAGACGAGATCACGCAGGGGTTCGGCAAACGCACAGCACCCAAAGGCGTGAAAGTATTTAACCCGGCCTTCGACGTTACGCCTAACGAATATGTAACAGCTATTATTACTGAAAAAGGAATCGTACAAGCTCCTTACACCGAGAACCTGCGCAAGCTTTTTGAATAGAGCTCGCGCAGCTCCCGCAGTAAGCCAAAGAACCTTCCAAACCACTGTACGTGGCGGAAGGTTCTTTGTTCTATCCCTAATGACGTTTCACCCCTGAAGCAAACCATTATCCCGATAACGGTTAGGCGTAACGCCATGCGCTTTTTTGAAAACATAATGCAGATAATTGCTGGAGGCGAAACCGTTGCTTTCGGCGATTTTCTCTAACGTTAGCGAGGTTTGAAGCAGCTCATTGCAAACATGTTTTAAACGAACCTGCTCTAAATATTCGCTAAACGAGAGATTTGCCTGTTCCTTGAAAATACGCTGCAGCTGCCTCGAGCTGATTTGAACTCGTTCAGCCACTCCTTCCAGCGTTAATGGACGCCGGTAGTTGTCTTCAATAAACTGGATCGCCAGCTGATAACGGTAGCTCTTCATATCGCGGGCAGGCAGGTTTAAACCGTGCGGATCGGCTTTATAAGCTCCAACTGTCCGCAGCAGCATCTGTACAATGGACTGCTTGATAATGGTGTACTGCCCAAGTTGGTTGCTGCGCCATGCTTCGTACGCGACAAGAAAACATTTCATTGCTTCCTGACGGTCTAAAGCTGGAACATGAGGAAGCTCGCTTAGTTGGCGAATACAGGCATCCGCTTCAGCAATTTCCCAAGCTTCACCCCACGCATTCGTCAGCTCACTTTGATCTTCTTCCGTCAACTTGACAATATCCACATGCAAGCAGAGCTCGCCCATTTCCTCGCCCTTATCGGCTTCCTGACGATGGCTCACTCCAGGCGCTGTAACGTAAAGCATCCCCTCCTGCAGGGCATGCGTGACGCCATCCAAGTTCACGCTGCCTTTTCCATAGGGGATGTAATGAATTTCAAATTCAGAATGTTGGTGAAAATCGATAATTGTTCCTGCAGGGAAGGATGTCAGATGGCAGCGCAACACCCGAAGACCATAGGAGCCCCATCGGAAGCTCAAATCTAAGCGATCTAAAGCCGTCGGATTTTCGAGCATGGGTTCATAATAGAATGGCTGACTCATTAGATGAACATCCTCCCTGTCGTAGCGAAACAATTATTGCGTTAAAGAATCAACACGAATCTGTTGTTTCTTAGCAACGGATTGGTTGGCAGCTTCCATCAATTTCGTTAAATCTACAGCAAGCTGAATATTGGTTTCGGCTTTTGTACCATTTTGGATATGGCTGACCCATTGATCAAACGCCGAGATTCTTTCCGCAGGCCAATTCTCATAGGCGGTCCATTGGTCATTTGTTTCAGCAAGCTTATTGGAACGGATCAAGACTCTTCCATCATGCTCTGAATAGAGTACACTGCCATCTGTTCCGTGAACTTCAATGACGAATGGTGAAAAAGCGTTAACAAATCCCGCTTCCACAACCCCAATTGCCCCGTTCGCATATTGAAGCGTCGCAACGGCATTATCCTCGACTTCTCTCCCCGTTACATACCCGTAAGAAGCGCTTACAGCTTCTGGAAGTCCAAGCAGTAGACGTGTTAAATACATCGGATGACAGCCCAAATCAATTAGCGCTCCGCCGCCGCATTGCTCAGCATTGTAGAAATGCTCCGGCAACCAGCCATTCGGATTAGACTCGGTGGAAATCCCGCCATTATGAGATAAGCGCGTGCGCACCAGTGTGAGCGTGCCCAGCAGCTCCTTCTCCACAATTTCTTGAATTGCCAGTGTAGAAGCTGAATTCAAACGAGGCAGTGAAACCGTTAACGTCACGCCTGCTTCATTCACGGCATCCAGAATCTCATTCACTTCCTTCAAAGTCGGAGCAATAACTTTCTCGGTAAAAATATGTTTACCTGCCTTCGCAGCAGCAACCATAACCTCGCGATGCAAGTTCGTCGGTGTATCGATGACAACCGCGTCAATCTCTGGATTGGCAAGCAGTTCAGCCAAATTCTCATAGAAGGCAACACCGCGCTTCTCCGCTTCTTGTTGTCCTCTTGCCGGAAGCTCATCCCATACGGCAACAATCTCCGTATTTGCATGTTCCGTTACTTGTTTCGCATAATCCCCTGCATGTACATGCCAAAAGCTTAACATCGCTACTTTTATCATAGTATCCTCCAAATAAGTGACTTGGAATCATTGTATCATGACAAGGCAGGTTGATAAATTTCGAATTAGCGACACATCAAGGTGCAATATAGCGACATCAACTTCTACTTAGCAACCGGGACTGCGTTATAATATTCTTCCATGGTTACCTTCTTGGCGGCAATCTCTTTGGCAACATCTACTCCCACATACCGAATGTGCCATGGCTCGTACTGATAACCGGTAATATCCGCTTTTCCTTTCGGATAACGGATAATAAATCCATATTCCGCCGCATGCTTCTCAAGCCAATTCGCTTCCTTCGTCCCGCCAAAGCAATCTTCGGCTGCACATTTGCCGTCACTGCCTGTGACATCAATCGCCAGTCCCGTTTCATGCTCACTCGTACCAGGAACAGCGCTGTACGTCTTCGCTTTCTCTTCGCCATCTTTCAGGACATAGCGCTGGAAGACGGATTTCTGCGTCGCGAAAGAGCGGTAGGCCGAAACGCCGGATAGGTGGATATTGTCCTTCTCCGCACCAGCAAAAAGCTTTTCAATCGCACCTGCAGCCGTGCTGCGCATTTTCCGTTTTTCTATTTTTTCTGCGAATACAAAAGGAATGTCGGGATAAACCAAATCCGTCGGCTCATAGCTGGAGGGCAGCGAATTCTGCTTATTCACCAGCACCGTGACACTTTCCGGTTTGGCGATAACCTGGACGGCGCCACTCTTCGGCGGTGCTTGCGAGCTCGTTGGTGCAGCCGTAGCCGCCGATGTCGGTTTGGGTGTTGTTTTGGCCGATGCAGCAGGACTCGTTGCAGGTGAAGGTGTCGCTGTCCCTGTGGCTGGCTTAGAGCTCTCTTTCTCTGTTGGACTGGTAGTTGGCGTGACTTCCGCCTTGTTGCTGCACCCCGCTACTATGGTTAGCGCCAAAAGTATGGCCAGCGAATATTTCATTGTTTGATTCATGATTTACAGTCTGCCTCCTCAACGTTGTAAAACTTACACATGAAATAGACTTTAAACCTGCGGCAAAAGTTGCAAGGAACAAATCGCAGATTTATAAATAAAAAAGACTGCCAAATAGGTTTTGCGCCTAGATCGCAGCCTTCTCATATTTTATGCGTAATGGTGTGAGGATTCAAGTTTTGACGTGGTTCGAATTGACCTCAGCCGTTTAAGCTTGACTAGCCGCAATCGCTTGCTCTAAATCGTAAATGATATCTTCAATCGCTTCTGTCCCAACGGACAGGCGAATAAGTCCCGGAGTAACACCAGCCGATGCTTGTTCCTGCTCATTCAATTGGGAATGTGTCGTGCTCGCAGGATGAATAATTAATGATTTGGAATCGCCGACATTGGCCAGATGGGAGAATAGCTCCACAGAGTGGATCAGCTTCTTGCCCGCTTCTACGCCGCCTTTGATTCCGAAGCTAAGAATAGCGCCTTGACCTTTTGGCAAATATTTCTGTGCAAGCTTGTAGGATGGATGGCTTTCTAAACCGGCATAGCTCACCCACTCGACGTTCTCGTGCGCCTCTAAATACTGAGCGACTTTAAGCGCGTTCGAGCTGTGTCGTTCCATGCGCAAATGCAGCGTTTCCAGTCCTTGAAGCAATAAGAATGCGCTTTGCGGAGAAAGCGATGCCCCTAGATCGCGAAGCAATTGAACGCGTGCTTTGATGATGTATGCAATTGGGCCAACAGCGTCTGTATATACAACCCCGTTGTAACTTGGGTCTGGTTTCGTTAGACCTGGGAATTTGCCGCTTGCAGCCCAATCGAACTTCCCGCCATCCACAATGACGCCGCCAATCGTCGTTCCGTGACCGCCAATGAACTTCGTTGCAGAATGAACAACAATATCAGCTCCATGTTCAATTGGTCTCAGCAGATAGGGACTTGGGAACGTATTGTCAATAATTAATGGGATGCCATTCTCATGGGCGATCGCTGCTACAGCTGCAATATCCAGAATGTCGCCCTTAGGGTTGCCGATCGACTCTGCATAGAGTGCTTTGGTCTTGTCGGTAATGGCAGCTCGGAAATTGTCTGGATTGCTCGGATCAACGAATTTGACGTTAACCCCCAACTTAGGCAGCGTATTTGCAAATAAATTATAAGTTCCGCCATACAAAGAAGACGCCGCAACAATCTCATCGCCTGCTTCAGCAATGTTCAAGATCGAGAACGTGATAGCTGCTTGCCCGGAAGCAACAGCAAGTGCTGCCGGAGCGCCTTCCAGTGCGGCAATCCTTTTCTCGAAAACATCCGTCGTTGGGTTCATAATACGCGTATAAATATTGCCAAACTCTTTCAGTGCAAACAAATTCGCCGCATGATCCGTGTCATTAAATACATAGGATGTCGTTTGATAAATCGGGACAGCCCTTGAATTCGTTGTTGGATCAACGACTTGACCTGCATGAATTGCGAGTGTTTCCGGTAAGTACTGGCGTTCTGAACCTGACATTTAAACATGCCTCCTAGGATAAAAGTATCATGATTTCGCTGGCGCCTCTTTATACTTGATAATTCCTACTGGAATAGTATACAATTATTTTAAAGGAAACATCCAGTCCTAGTCAATATATCACATTGGCATATTTT
Source organism: Paenibacillus ferrarius (assembly GCF_002027705.1). Lineage (GTDB taxonomy): Bacteria > Bacillota > Bacilli > Paenibacillales > NBRC-103111 > Paenibacillus_E > Paenibacillus_E ferrarius. The sequence goes on from NZ_MBTG01000072.1 coordinate 130,735, forward strand.
TCTAAACCATTTTAGATCGGACGTGTTTGCATGCTATTTCAGCCCTACACCATTAAAGAGGTTACCCTCAAAAATCGGATCGTTATGTCACCAATGTGCATGTATGCCTCGGACGACTCCGGCGAAGTCAAAGATTGGCACTATGTTCACTATGCGACACGTGCCGTTGGTCAGGTTGGTCTCATTATCGTGGAAGCTAGCGCCGTTACAGCCCAAGGGCGAATATCCCCCCGAGATCTGGGCATATGGGATGACACCCAGATAGCAGGCTTGAAGCGTGTTGTTGATTCCGTTCACGCTCAAGGCTCGAATATTGGTATTCAACTTGCACATGCTGGTCGTAAAGCTGTATTGGATACGCCCATTATCGCTCCTTCGGCCATTCCTTTCTCCGATACCTTCAAAACACCCGATGAAGCTACGCTTGAACAAATCCAAGAGACAATTGCAGCGTTCGGCGATGCTGCGCACCGTGCCAAACAAGCTGGATTTGACGTCATTGAAATTCATGCTGCACATGGCTATCTCATCAACCAGTTTCTATCCCCGCTTATCAATCTGCGGAAGGATGCGTATGGCGGCGACCTCGAGGGACGTTTCCGATTCTTAAACGACGTCATTGCCGCTGTCAAAAAGCGGTGGGACGGTCCTCTTTTTGTGCGCATCTCTGCACATGAGTACTTAGAAGGCGGGCTTACCCCGCAGGATCATGCTTTTTTCGCCGCAAAGCTGAAAGAATTGGGCGTCGATCTCATCGACGTCAGCTCCGGAGGGACATTCCCTGTTATTCCGCAAACCTATCCAGGCTATCAAGTGCCTTTCGCCGAAGAAATCCGCGCCAAGGCTAACATTGCCGTGGGTGCGGTAGGCTTCATCACGGAGCCTGAACAGGCGGAAGAAATTCTCCGGAACGAACGAGCCGATCTTATCTTCATCGGCAGAGCTTTGCTGCGAGATCCCTATTGGCCACGGACAGCAGCGATCAGATTGCACGCTGAATTAGAAGCGCCGATTCCTTATACGCGCGGTTGGTAATGGTTAGGCACGGCGCTTGAGCCTGCCTTTACCGCAGGCTCAGCTTGTTGGCACGGCCCGTTACGATTTCTCCGGAGGAAGAAGAACGATGCGTCCATCCTCCATGGCAACACGAACTTTGTTCGTACTGGAAGCGCCGATGGATTCCAGGAAATTTGCCGGAATCTGCAATCGGCCTGCTTTATCGACAACCGCATATTCCACATGTGATTCTCCCTCAGCAATAAGGCCTTGTTCCATTTCCAGCAGCTCCTCCTGATAAGATTTACGTCTTAATATTTCCGAGGAGGTCTTGCCGTCACGAATAGCAACGACACGATCTACTTTCTTGGCCAGCAAGGGATCATGCGTGACGATCACAACGGTTAAACCAAAGGTGCGGTTCAGTTCACGAAACAGATCGAGAATCTGATTCGCCATCTTCGTATCCACGGAGCCCGTCGGTTCGTCCGCCAGCAGCAGCCTCGGCTGATTCGCAAGGGCAATCGCAATCGCCACCCGCTGCTGTTCACCGCCTGAAAGCTGACTCAGCTTGTTGTTTCTGCGGTGGCTCAAGCCCACAGCTTCCAGCAGTTCCAAAGCACGCAGTCGCTTGCGCCGGCCCTGCAGGAGAATCGGCAGCTCCACATTTTCCAAGGCTGTCAGGTAAGGAATCAGGTTGCGCGCATTATTTTGCCAGACGAAGCCAACCGTCTCTCTTTTATACTTGACCAGATCGGCTTCCTTAAACTTCAGTAAATCTTTCCCGTCCACATGCAAATTGCCAGCCGAAGGTCGGTCCAATCCTCCCAGCATGTTCAGCAACGTCGATTTCCCGCTGCCGCTGTTCCCGATAATCGCCATCAGCTCTCCCTCCGCAATCTGGAGGTCCAGCCCTTGCAGGGCAACGACTTCAATGTCAGCAGCTTTATAAATTTTAACTAGATTCTCACAATGAATCATAACTTAATCCTCCCCAAGCTTAACGGCTTGATGAATCTTGATTCTGGACATCATCGTACCGAGAAGCAGAAGACCTGTGCCGATCATTACCACAACAATGACGTACAGATGCCATTGATCATTCGGATCAAAGCTGACTTGGAAAGGCGGCACCTGGCTCGATGAGTCGAATGTTAATTGGAACAAAGGCACATATAATCGGCTGGCCGTAGTGCCTGTCATCATGCCAATGAGCACGGCAGCTCCAGAAGTTAACAACTGTTCGGCGATAAGCATGCCGATTAGCTGGCCGAACGAAATCCCCATCGCCCGGAATACCCCGAATTGCAAAATCCGACCAGACAATGACAACACCCAGTACAGAAGAAACCCGATAAAGCTGATGCCGATGGCAATCAAAAAACCAAGCGTCATCACACCGTTCACGGCCAGCTGAAACGGATCGTTTTTGGTGCGAATCAGCATTTGTTTCGTATCGGTCATATTTTCGATAGACATATGTTTAATCACCAGTTCATCATACAAAGCTTGGCTTGTTGTGTCAGGCTTCAGCTTTAACCAGACATCATAGGGCTCCACGGCCAGGTTGTTTTGAATGTAGGAAAGATGTCCGATAACGATCTTCGGCGCGTCCGCCCTCACTTGCTTGCCAGAGCTTGAAGAACTGCTTCCCGAAACGGAGGCTGCGGTTAAGATTGGATTGGGGTTCCAGCTTGGCCAGTAATCAATGATCCCATAAACAATAAATGTGGCTCCTTCCACCCCATCCCACCCCAATCGAACGACATCTCCCACCGATGCTCCCATTTCATCAGCAACAGATTTAGAAATAAGCACAGCCTTCGAATTGGAGGCAAGCAGGTTCAAGTAGTCATTGAAATGATGATCCAATAGATGATCGCGAAGCCAAGCCGTTTGACCAAATTCATCCGTATCAATGCCCATTAGCCGGGTTCGACGGGATTCTTTGCCCAAGGTGATAGCAGCATCCTTTTTCTGAAACACCCGAGCCGCTGATGCCACTCCCGTCAGCTGCGTGAAAGGAAGGAACGGAGGTTCCGTATATTGCACGCGCTTTTTGACTATCGGCTGCTGGGTTTTCTCTGTTTCTCCAAAACCGCTGGCCGGCCCTGATTGCGGCGGAGGCGCATCATTCTCCCATTTGGTCTGCAGAACGATATCCGCCCCATTCTTATAACGAATCTTCTCTTCGATGTTCTTGTTCATCGTGCGAGCCGCACTTGCGCTAAACAAACCTGTAGCCAAGGTCATAATGATAAAAAGCATAATGAATTGATATTGTGTCGTGGATCTGCCGACCTGCAGCAGGGTGGAATACAGATAGGGCGGCCACCATTTTCGACCAATCAAATAGATCAATTGAATGACCCAAGGATAAATACGCAGCAGGAATAAGCCCATAGCGAATATGAATAAGGCAGGCACAAGGAAGAGCAGAGGATCTACTTTCATATCCATGGAATCCAAGCCCAGTGAGACCAGATCACTCATGCGTCGATCAAAGCTTTGCAACAAATAGATGGAGACGGCTAATAGGATCACATCAAGAAACGTTTTATGAACAAAAGAATGCTTGTTCTTCCTCGCCATCGTTTGCTTGTGCCCAACAATGGTAGCACGCGTAGCCAGAATAGCGGGTATCAGCGTCATGCACACGGAGGCAATAACCGCAAAGATAGCGTACTGATAGGCCTCTTGGTTCAGCTTAACTTCCATGGAGGCACGCTGGACGAATTCAAGAAAACCATTGGAAGCGCCCAATATTTTGGTTAGCTCCAGGCCCAGAAAAGGGCCGATAAGCAAAGCCACACTGCCTAACAAGACACCTTCAACGACATAGCCAAACACAATTTGCAAGCGACTGGCTCCTCGACTACGCAGCACAGCGATTTCTGTCTTCTGCCGATCCGTAATCAGATTAGCCACCATGAATAAGTAGAAAGCAAGCAAGATACTAACCGGCACATTAAGTGACCAGAGCATAGTCCTGAGCTTCTTTTCTTTCTCTCCATACAATTTCAGCGTTGCGATGGCAGGGTTTTTGAGCGTATACGTATTGAAATTGTTGCTTAAAAAGGTATCCAACCGCTCATTCGCCTGGGTATACGTCCCTATCCCTTCTAATTTCAGTTGATGATAATCAAGGACAATGGTCATGTAGGAAAATAAGTTTTTGAACGTATTGTTCGCTATGAAATCCTTCTCAAACAGCGGATATGGAATAAATAGTTTCGACCGCAGGTCGTTCATATTATTCGTCCAATACAAATCCGCGTAATCGGAACGATCAATGACAGCAACCGGCTTAATGCGAATAGGCTGCTTCAGGTCCTTGCTGGCAATCGTGAATTCGCTGCCGAGTACGATTTTGAATTGGGTCAACAATTCCGGGAAAACCCATGCTTCATATACGCCGTTCACCGGTTCAGAAGCGGGGGCAACACCGTCTATAATACGGATATGCTTATCCAAATCCGACATCGCCGTCAGTCCGGCAGTCCGGTTCACTTTGGGATCTATTTTTGCGGGATCGCTTGGGACAAGCTCGAAAGACATCGTATTGCGCGAAATCGCAGAAAGCAGCACAGGCACACCGAACTTTTTGCTTTGCTCGACCAAATAAGCATCTGTTTCCGCCAGAAGCCGGTTATTAATAGTCCCCTTTTCCGCTTCTTCCATGAAATAAGTATAGGTGTACACTTGTCCGGGATATTGCTTCGTATCCGTTTGCCCGACTTCCAAATCTTTGATCAGCATGCGCTGCAAGATGGCATGGGTATAGATCGGCATGGAGCTGGCGAGCGCAACCGAAATAATGAGCCCGACTAGAAGGCTGAGCTCCAACCAGCGGTTTTTGACCATTTTACGGAGAATCATCAGAAATAAAGCCATTGCAATCCTCCTAAACAGTGTTAGTTGTTTAAAATAACGTTCTGACCTTCCTTAAGTCCCGTGCGGATTTCCACTTCTGTCGGTGTGACAAGTCCCTTCTCAACATCAATTTCCTTGCGGCTTTCACCTTCCAGCACCTGCACATAATCTCTCCCTAAATAACTGCGAAGACCTGTTCTCGGAATAACCAGAACATTGTCATGTTTCTCAATAATAATAGTCATGTCGCCGGAGCTGCCGAATTGCACTCCTTCTATCCCCTCCGGAACCGACGCGATAATCGTCTTCGCATTTCTTTCCGCGAGTGCTTTATTCGTCGTCACTGGAGCGCTTGAAGGCGTTTGCAAAACCTTACCTTGAACGATCTTCTCGGAATTTCCGAGTTTCACATCCACATTCATGCCAACCTCAATACCGGTGAGTGCCCCGCTGTCCGATGATTCATAGGATAATTGCAATTTATTCGGATCTGAAAGCGTTACTAGGGTCCCGAAAGCTTCTACAACACTTCCTTCCTGGATATCGGTTACATAGGTAACGATGCCCGCCCTGTCAGCCTTAAGCCTAGTCTTCCCCAATTGATCCTGAAGGGAGGACAATTGCAGCTGCGCAGCCTCCACATCAATCTTTTTGAGACGGGCCTCATAGGTTTGATTTGTTTGTTGTGTTTGCAGGCTTGCAATCTGCGCTTTTTCCAGATTTAATTTCTGCAGCGCGATTCGCGTTTCCAGATCTCCCACTTCTAATTCCACTAGAACATCACCAGGCTTAACCGTATCCCCCAGTTTAATGTGCATCGCTTTCAATCGATGATCCGATTCTTTGAAATAGTAGTTAGTTGTTTGGCTCGACCTGAACGTTCCTACCAAGCTTGCTTTTTTGGTCAAATTGCCTCTCTTCACTTCATACAGCTCAAAGTTTTCTTTCACGGGTTTGACTAAAGGCGGCTTCAGGGCCCCCTCCTCTCGAGGCAGCAGTGAGCATCCGGCAAGTATGCACACAACCCCCATTAGCAGAGCAAGAGCTGAAGCAAATTTATTAACCTTCATCGACAATGGTACCATCCTCCAATGCATACACTTCATCTACAATTTCCATAATCGCCAAATCATGCGTTGTCATCATAATCGTCATTCCCGCTTGCACCAAATCCTTGAATAATTTCAGCACTTGCAGACCCATTCGGCTGTCTAATTCTGCTGTAGGCTCGTCTGCCAAAATCAATTTGGGTTTGTGCGCTATCGCTCTGGCAATGGCTACTCGTTGCTGCTCTCCCCCTGAAAGCTCATAAGGACGATGCTTCATGCGGGCTTTCAGCCCCACGAAATCAAGCGCTTCTTCCGCCAGCTTTTTGTATTGATTGGGGTGGATTCCGGATATGCGCAAGCCAAATTCCACATTCTCATAAGCCGACATATAAGGCACAAGGGCAAAGGATTGAAAGATCAGTCCAATCTGCTCGCGCCTGACTTCATTGCGCTTAGATTCGGGCAAGCTGCTGATCTCAAGCCCTTCTAAATAAACAGCACCCTCCGAAGGATGGTCGAGTGCCCCTAATATATTCAGCAGCGTAGTTTTGCCGGAGCCTGATCTTCCGCGCAGCGCGACAAGTCTGCCTCTAGGAATGCTTAAATTTGCTCCCTTCAACGCATGAACGGCGCCAGCTCCTTTCCCAAAAACACGCGTAACCCCGATGGCCTGCACCATCGGCACTTGATCTTCATGCTCTTTCAATGTCAGCACCTCTTTTATCAGCCTACTGTTCCTGCTCTGATGAACCTATTTCTAAATGTAAACCCAAAGGCGATAAAAAAATAGACAGTCCATGTTGGATATGGTGTCTATTTGTTAGGTGCCTATATCGGCTTTTCAAACTCTTTCGGCGAGCAGCCGACCACCCGCTTAAATGTCTTGGCAAATGTTTTGGCATCCGGGAAACCAACGGCCTCTGCTACTTCATATACTTTCATCTCACCTGTTCGCAATCTTTGCTTAGCTTCTTCCATGCGGATTCGGGTCAAGGTTTCACTGAGCGACTCCCCTACCTCTTTGCTGTATAAATCACTAAGATAACTGCGGCTCAGCCTGACATGGTCAGCCATATCGGAAGTACTGATCGGAGAGGCATAGTTGTCCCTCATATAGGTCGTCACTTTGCGGATAAATGGATTGTTGGAGCGATGCTGGTGCTCTTTGCCTGCTGCCCAGCGGCTGTCCATCAGCATTGTCATCGCTTGGAGCAGCAGTTCCTTCACTTGTTCAAAACGGCTGCAAGCGTTCAGCGCATTGCTGTAAACGAACGTTTCTTCATAACGTTCGATCTCCGCACAGCCGCGCTCGCGCGCGTAGCCAGCGGCAAGGGCAAGCAGCTCCTGGATAAAGGAGACTACTTTCTCCTTATCCGGGCGCTGCTCCTTCAATCTGCGGCACAGCTCTTCCGCATGATGCAAATATCCCTCGCTGTTATCGTGAACGATACAGCGCAGCAAGTCGCTGCGGATGTCATACGGCAGCGAAGCTGGCCGGCTCGCGGCATCCGGCGCTTGCAAGATCAGGCGATTCCAGCCATTGCTGTAGAATCGCTCCTGCCGCTGCCGCGCGTGCAGCGCCGCGGCTGGCTTCACTTGCGCGAGCCGGCGGACGATGACGCCGGCTCCGATGAACCAGTCCGGCGCCTGCGGCAGCCGGACCTTCGCGGCGCGCTCCAGCGCCGCGGCTGCGGCATAGACGACGGCGTCTGCGTCGTCGCCTGGTTGCTGCGCTGCTGCAGGAACGAGCAGCAGCACACAGCCGGTGGCCAGCGGCAGCGCAGCCAAGCAGCCGGTCCAGCGCCAGTCGGCCTCGGCCGCGCTGGAGCCTGTATCCAGCAGCAGACTGACCAGGCTGCTGGCTTCTTCTGCACCGAACAAGGCCGTCTGGAGCTCCGGCTCCCCTTGTTCGGTATGTATATAAGCCTGCAGCTTCGCCGACAGCTGCATGAGCTTTGAGGATTCCAGCTCCTGCTGCCTGCTCAGGAGCTCCTTTCTTTCCTTATGCAGCAGTTCCAAATCCTGCTTAACTACACGCAGGATTTCAAGCAGCGACTCCGGCTCCATCGTTGGTTTGAGCATATAATCTTTGGCTCCCAGCTTCATCGCTTCCTTCACATAAGTAAAGTCATCCATACAGCTAAGTACAACAGCACTGATCGGCCGATTCCGCTCTTTTAATGTTCGGATGAGAGCTAATCCGTCCATTCGCGGCATGATCAGATCCGTGATGACGATATCAATATTCAAGGCATCCAGCAGCTCACAAGCTTCCAAACCATCCTCGGCATCTCCTGCATACGTAAATCCGTTCGCCTCCCAGTCCACCAACGTACGTAAACCTAGACGAATAATCGGTTCGTCATCCACCACCAGCACATTCATCTAAGCTTCACTCCTCTTCTTGATGGATGGGGAGCGACATGCGGATCGTAGTCCCTTCCCCCAGATTGCTTGCAATATGCATTTTGAATTGGGGTCCATAATACAATTTAATTTTCTCGCGAATATGAGAAAGGCCAATTCCGCTCATCCGTTCTCTCCGCATCTTGCCAGCTTGTGATTCACTCAAGTCATGGATCGCGTTCCAGCCTGAGCTGCCCTCGTTCACCTGCATCCCGATCCCGTTATCTTCCACTTGGCAGAACAAAAGATCACGGTCCAGCCACGTCCGAATCCTGATTACGCCCTCTCGTTTCGCTGGTTCAATCCCATGAATAATCGCGTTTTCGACTAGCGGCTGAAGCAGCATTCGCGGAACGAAACACCCCAGAGTCAACGCATCGGCTTCCGTTTCCACTTGAATTCGATCCCCATATCGAAACTTCTGAATGGCCATGTAATCATGGATGAGACTTAGTTCTTCCCGAAGAGGAATAAACTCTCCCTTTTTGCCAAGGCTTGCTTGCAGCAAGCGAACCAGCGCACTGACCACCTCAGAAATCTGCGGCGTTTTATGGATTTTCGCCACCCATTTAATCGTATTCAGCGTATTGTATAGAAAATGCGGATTCAATTGATAATGGAGAGCCTCCATCTCCGCTTCCTTCTTCAGAGACTCTTCCCTTTTCACCTGCTTAATCAAATCCTCCAACCGGTTCAACATCTGATTGTAGCTGTCACCCAGCTGCATCCATTCCTTGGAGCTTTTGCTTGTCCAGTAGGCTCTCAAATCACCCAGCTCCGCTCGACTCATCAGCGTTTTCAAAACATTCAAAGGCTTGGATACATAGGTCCCAAAAAGAAAAGAACTGCCCAAGCACAAAAGGATAAGCAATGTTACTGACAAGAAGATCCCAGTGCGATAATAGGAAAATGATGCTGTCGATTGAGGTGCTTCATAATAAGACTTCCACAAAAATCCTTCGCCTACATCCACATGCTTCATGGAATAAATAACGTTGTGATCGGTTTGCAGGACATCATCGCCAGGCTTTTCCCCCTGAAATTCATCTCCGCGATACACACCGTCCCGATACACCACTCGCTGCTGCGGATCGATCAGAGCATAGCCTTGATTGGAGGTTTTCACCAGCATCTCATTCCACAACTTACTCATATTGAACCAGCTTGTTACCTTGCCGAGTTCTTGCATGCTAATCTTATCTGTTATTGGCTCGGTATAGGTCAATAAATAACCTTTAAATTTGCTGTTTTCCGCTGCCAAAGGCTCAAAGCTTTTGTAGGGGCCATTGAGGCGCGCAGCGAGACCTTCCGTCCCTTCCGAGCTTTGGGCGCAAATTGTGCGGTTCGTTGCATGTAACGTCAAGCAGACCTGTTCCACGTAGCGGTTTTTCTGCATTTGTTCAGAGAGCAGGGTATTGGCGTAGATATTCAATTCTTTGATTTCTTTCATATTTGCAGCAGAATCTGTCAGTTTCGCATAACGGATTATGCCATAATCCACTGCGCTGCGGTGCGTGGTATCAGCTGTATAACGCAGTTCCTGTGTCATTTTCAACAACAGTTGGTCATGCGTTTGGTCCACTTGAGACATTTGCGTTTTCTCACTGTATGCAGCGAACTGATGGCTAAATATTGAGAGGACGAGGACAAGCGGAAGCGCCGTTACCGGCAGCAAATACAGAAACACGCGAAATTGGAAGCGCTTAAATAGATCTGAATATAGCGATGGCATAAATCACCTTTGCATTCATAAGTGGGTAGTAACCTTATTATAAAACTATCTTTTGGAAAAAAGATACAAAATAAAAAGAGAGGATCGACCTGCGACCCTCTCTCTTAATTCTATTATCTGCTAGCTAGAGTACTTTGGACAAAAATGATTTCGTCCGCTCCTGCTGGGCATGCTCGAAAATTTGCTCAGGTTTTCCCGCCTCAACGATAACCCCTTGCTCCATGAACATGACGCGGTCGCCTACTTCGCGGGCAAAGCCCATCTCATGGGTAACAACAACCATCGTCATGCCTTCTTTGGCTAGCTGCTTCATAACCGCCAGTACTTCGCCGACCATTTCTGGGTCAAGGGCTGACGTAGGCTCGTCGAAGAGCATAATCTTCGGCTCCATCGCAAGCGCACGGGCTATCGCTACGCGCTGTGCTTGGCCGCCTGAAAGCGAATCAGGAAGGGCATTCGCTTTGTCCGCCAGCCCAACCTTTTCAAGCAATTCCAGCGCTTTCTTGCGCGCTTTGTCTTCCGGCCATTTTCTCACTTGCATCGGTGCTAGTGTGATATTATCAATAACTTTCTTATGTGGAAACAAATGAAACCGTTGGAAAACCATGCCGAGCTCCATGCGAATCTCATTGATTTTGTTAAGCGGATCCATAATGGACTTCCCTTGAATCAAGATACTTCCGCCATCCGGCTGTTCCAACAGATTCAGACAACGCAGAAACGTCGATTTGCCTGATCCGGAAGGACCAATCACAACAAGAACCTCTTGGCTTTGAATATCCGCACTAATATCTCGGAGCACAACGTTATCCCCGAACGATTTTTTTAGATTCCTAACTTCAATCATTGCACCCATCACGCTACACTTTCCTTTCCACATAGTTAAGCAGTTTGCTTAAAGAGTAAGTGAGAATGAAATAAATAAGCGCGGCTGTCAAATAAGGCTCCCATACTTTAAAATACTGGCTGCGCATCGCATTGGACCAGTACATTAACTCCGGAGCAGCAATGACTGCAAACAAGGATGAATCTTTGACCAGTACGATAAACTCATTCCCGAAAGGAGGAATCATCCGCTTGATCGCTTGCGGCAAAATGACCGACTTCATCGTCTGAAAATGTGTCATTCCCAGCGAGTGCGCCGCTTCGGTTTGCCCTTTATCAATAGACTGAATACCCGCTCTAAAAATCTCAGCCATATAACCCGCTGAATTCAAAGATAAAGCAACAATAGAAGCAATAATTGCGTTCGTTGTGCCAAGGAATAAGGGAACGACTCCGAAGTGGACAAGCAAGATTTGGACCAGCAGCGGTGTGCCGCGGAAAAAGTTTACATAAATGCTTGCCGGCCATCTCAGATAGCCTCGAGGCGACATTTTGCTTAAGCCAACGCCCAAGCCCAAGACAGAGCCAAACATGATGGACAGAATGGAAATGCCTATCGTCCAAAGAGTCCCTTTGAGTAATAAAGGGATATATTCAACAATGATATCAAAACGGAAATCCATTCCACACTTCCTTTCGTTGACTATTATGCCAGTAACAGAACAACAGCATGCGTAAGGTTGAAGTCACGCATGCTGTTGACCTTATTATTTTTGTTCAAGTAATTTTTTGGTATCCGGCTCTTCGCCAAACCACTTTTTGTACACTTTCGCGTAGGCGCCGTTCTCGATCATTTTTTTAATAGCTGGATCCAGTTTGGCTTTCAATTCGCTGCCTTTTGGAAGAAGAATACCATAGTATTCAGACTCAAAATTGGTAGGATCCGCGATGATTACTAATTTTTTATTGGGGTTGTTTTTCACATATTCACGAACGATCGCAATATCGGCTACAACCGCGTCAACGCCGTTATTTTCCAGCTCCATCAAAGCAAGTGTATTGTTGTCCAGACGTTTCAACGATTTATTCGTATCACCCATGATTTTCGTCATAAGCGTATCTGCTGTAGTCGAAATTTGCACAGCTACTTTCTTGTCTTTCAAGTCTGCCGCACTTTTGACCGGACTGCCTTCTTTGACAAGAATCATATTCTTAGATTCAAAATACGGAATGGAATAGTCATAGCTTTGTTTACGTTCATCTGTAATAGAAACACTGGAAATTCCGCCTTGATATTCTTTCCCTTGCTTCACGCTTGTCAGCATCGTATCCCAGCCTATGTTATTTACTTCATAGGGCAGACCTGCTTCCTTCATTACTTCTGCAAGAAAATCGATATCGAAGCCAGTCATCTTATCTTTATCCATAAATTCCATTGGCGAGTAAGCTGCATCTGTCGCAAATTTGTACTTCGTGCCACCGCTATCTTTGGAGCCGCAACCCGATATTGCTGCCGCTAAACTCACAGCCAAAACTATCATCATTAGCTTTTTCAACATGTTTCCCCCCGTACTATATATTGGACGAATCATATTTTAACACTTGGTCAATAAAATAACAACGCCTTCATGGCGTAATTTTGCAGGAAAATACAGGAAATTGACACATCGCAATTATTTTTATTTTTTTGCACAAAAGCGAGAGGGCTTTTTGTTCAAAATGACCATTCTGCGCTTGCTCCATCTTGATTTCGCTCGTGCGCCAACCTGATTACGCCCATATGCCATCACGATTCCGCCTGTGCGCCATTTTGATTTTCCCCCTATTGCATCCCGTTTCCACCTGTGTGCCATCTTGATTTCACCCCTATTGCATCCCGTTTCCGCCTGTGTGCCATCTTGATTTCACCCTATTGCATCCCGTTTCCACCTGTGTGCCATCTTGATTTCACCTATGTGCCATCTTTGATTCGGCCCGAGTGGCCACCTTAATTCGCCCACCCCTGCTTGGCAGATGCCAAATAGGGGTGTTCAACAAGCCGAAAAGACTAGAACGCCTCAGTTTGAGGGCTGAAAGGCTGGCAACAAACGCCAACAGTACCGACTTGTCCGTCTACACCTTTGAAAACCTGCAATTGTGCATCTTTTTATCGCTTGGAATGGTCCAATTTGGCAAATTCCTGCGATTATGCATCTTTTTCCGGCCTTTTCTTGAATATAGGAATAAAAGCATGAAAATTCCTGCACAATCGCAGGCATTTCCCTTTTTCACACGATTTCGCGGAAAATGCCTGTACTTTTGCAGGCTTTCAGCAAACGACATCAGCAACGATCCTACATAGTGGCTCGTTGTGATTCACAGCTCGTCTCCGGTCGGAAACATAAAAAAACGCCAAGATCTCTCGATCTTAGCGTCCTATTTCTGACGTTACATGGTTACATCATTTTCAGAATTGCTTCCCTACCGGTCATGCCAGCTACAATCCCCAGGTCCTCAGCCGTATACGTCACCGACTCAAGCGGTGCATCCAGAAGCTCCTCAATCGTTCGAACCCCTGTTGCTCTCGCTGCTACAATATTTCGGTCCCGCAAGCGTTCATTGAGCAGCCCCACGTCAAGTGCGCCACACATAATATAACCTTTATCCGTCGTTACAACCAGCAGTGTGGTTTTGGGCAGCTTTACCTCGATGGCAATGGCTGTATGTCCTTCAAGGAGAATGGGTTCAACGCGCATCATGCTCTGCACAGCTCCTCTTCGCAGTCTTACAGAAGTATATGCGAGCGCGGCTAGTACGGTGTGAAAAAGGTTTTGTTGTTCGTCCGTTTTCAACGCTTGGATATCCCATAATTGTTATATATATGTAAATCGCTTGAAGGCTGCTTCTCCATGCTATATGATACCTGTGTATACAAAATATACCATTCGGAGGGATTATAGTGAAACTTATTAAATCTATCTTATTATCTTCTGTCGTGGCTATTTCAATGTTGAGTGCCTCATCTGTGTATGCCCACCCACTTGTAAACATTCAAAATTACAATAGTTATAGTTCCTATCTAACAGCGCTGACGCAGCAATATTGGATTGATGGAAGCAATGCTCATGATCAATGGGAGCTCGACGCACAAAATGCCCAATACGAAGCTGATATTGCCGCTGCAAAACTATATTTTGGTGTTAAATAACTCTAATTAATTAATTCGTTTAAAATCTCAAGATTAAGTCTCCTCATGGCGAAGCAGTGAGGGGGCTTTTTTATATTTTTCGTTTATTAAAATTGACACACATAAAAATAAAATATAAGCAGCATCCCGATTACAACTAAGGTATTCTCAACGCGAGTGGACATGTGTTTAAACTTATAGTGAATTAGCAACCTAATTATTAAATTGAAAAATATCCAAATCAGGATTAATATAACCCATTCACTAAGCATGATACTTCCCTACGGGAGCATCCAAAACCCATTCAAGGATCTCAATTTGCGCTCGAATTTCATTGATTTCGCCCATGTTTTCTGCTTCGTTAAGCTGTTTCAACTTCTGTTCCAGCTGATTAACCATACGTTTAATTTGATCTTGAGTCCTCATATTTCTCGCTTCCTTCTCATAATTAATTTTCTTTTATAATAGCATTAAAAATCTGGTTTCACCCTAATTTGAGTTCCTATTCCAATCCCATTCTTCGTCCACTTTCCCCTATTCCTGCAAAAAGCGAGCTATGTTTGGGCAGAAGATCATGATATAGTTAAAGCATGAGCAGTTTTGGACAGCTAGGAGGCCATATGAGTCAGGGAAAAGGAAACATCAGTCCGAATGGACATTTATTCACTGTAGAGATTCTAATTGAAGAGACTACCAATGGCCTTGCCATGGAAAAGCTCCTTCATCTTTTAAATACCAACACTGTGAAAGATTATCAAATTCTCAAAGGCATCGACCTCGGCAAGTTGATTGAAGTAAACAAGAAAAAAGACAGCGCGCCCTCCTTGCAAACAAGTAAAAAGGCGGTTGAGGCGCCGCTAGCTGCAACAGTACCAGAAGCGAAAGCAGCCATCAGTGAAGCAGCAGCAGCTATCGTCCAGCAATTGGAGAAATTTAAGGCCAATAATACACTGATCCGGTTGACGGTGATCAAAGGTAAAGGCATTAAGCTGAATCTTCCTTGCCGGATTTTGAATTATGATGACAGCAATCAGAATGTAACGGTGTACCATGTCGATGAGAAAAAAGTGTATTTGTTCAAATTAAACGAGATCGACGATTACGTCGCTACATCATAAAAAAGAAGAGGGTGCCCTTGAACTCAAGGAACACCCTCTTCTTTTTTATGCGGTTGTAACGCCGTTCCTCAGCATGCCCTCTAAATCATCCGCACTCACAGGCGGACTAAACCAATAGCCTTGCACTTCATTACAGCGATTCTGATGCAAGAAATGCAGCTGTTCTTCAGTTTCTACACCTTCCGCAATGACCTTCAAGTTCAAGTGATGGGTCATAGCAATAATGGTGGCAACGATCGCCGCGTCATTGGGATCGACCATAATATCGCGAACGAAGGAACGATCAATTTTCAGCTTATCAATTGGGAATTTCTTCAGATAGTACAGGGAGCTGTAACCTGTCCCGAAATCATCGATGCTGACATGAACGCCAAGCTCTTTGAGCTCCAGCAAGGACTGAATGGCGTGATCCACGTCCATCGTCATACTCTCCGTAATTTCCAGCTCCAAATATTGCGGTTCAAGTCCCGTTTGCTCAAGCACATGACGGATTTTGCCTTTGAGATTATGCTGGAAGAACTGCCGCATCGACAAATTGACGGAGATCGGCATCAACGGATATCCTTGTTTCTGCCATGCTTTATTCTGTTTGCAAGCGGCTCGCAGCACCCATTCGCCAATCGGCACGATTAACCCGGATTCCTCTGCAAAAGGAATGAAATGGTTAGGGGATACAATCCCCCTCTCAGGATGATTCCAGCGAATTAGAGCCTCGACACCAACAATCCGGCCTGTCTCAATATCGACTTGGGGTTGATAGAATAACATAAACTCATCCCCAGCGATCGCTCTTCGCAGCTCATTCTCCAGCTTAAGCCGGTTAATGGACACGGATTTCATATCGGTATTAAAGATTTGGAAATCGTTGCGGCCCTTTTCCTTCGCTCTAGCCAGCGCAATATCCGCATACTTCATAAGCATATCCGCATCTTCGACATTTTCAGTATCTTCTGAAGATATGGCGATTCCGATGCTCGCTGTAATATGCAGCTCATATTGCTCAAGAAGAAAGGGCTTTTCGAGCACTCGATTGATCTCAGCGATTACCGCTATCGCATCATTGGCATTCGCCACATTCGTAAAGAAAAAGGCGAATTCGTCGCCTTCCGTCCGAGCCAGATAGTCGTTCTCTGTCACAGCGCGAGTGAATCGCTCGGCTAACTGCAGCAGCAGCATATTGCCATAATCATGACCGAAGCTGTCATTGACAAGTTTGAAACGATCGATATCCAAATAGAAGACGGCTACCTTTTGACCCGAAGCTTTCGTCAGATGAAGCCGTTCATTCAAATGATCTCTAAACACTCGTCTGTTCGGAAGTCCCGTCATATCGTCATAATAGGCCATATAGCGCACTTGTTCATCGCCGCGCTTGCGCTCTGTGATATCCTGGCATATCAGAATATTGCCTTTAGCATTGGGCTTCAAATCAACAGGAACAGCGGTAACGTTCAAATCTACCCGATAGCCGCTCTTATGGAACACAGCGGTTTCGAAGGTAACAGGCGTGCCGGCCTTTACATGCTCCAGTTGACTGGATGTGGGCTCATATTGCTCTTGAGTCACAAAGCTGATAAATGACTGATGAAGCAGCTCTGATGCCGAATAGCCAAGGATGGTTTCTGCCGCCACGTTGATTCTGATGAATTTTCCTTCTTGATCGAAGATGCCAATCGCATTCGGATTGTGTTCGAATAAGGAATCGAGCACATTCAGGTAAGTATGATCCTGCGGTATTCCATTAATCAATGTAGCTGATCTTTCACTTTTTTTAAACAGCATAATAAGCAGCAAAAGTGAAGCAAGTACACAAATCCACGCAGCATACGGCTTTACGTAAAGGCTAACGAATATGACAATGAACATATATCCGCCAATATAGAGCCGGTTTTTCACAAATTAGCCTCCTCTTACTGCTCACTCTAGGTGATAGGAAGCGTCACACTGACAACCGTTCCTTCTCCCACTTTGCTTTCCAACATTAACTGACCATGATGATCTTCAATAATCTTGCTTGTCGTCATAAGGCCGAGTCCCGCTCCTTTGTCTTTCGTGGAGTAGAACGGCTCACCCAGTCTGGCAAGGACATGATCCGGAATGCCGGAGCCTCTGTCTTTGAAGATGACGCGCACCGTTGTATCATCCGCCATCTGCATATGGATATCAATTTGTCCGCCATCTGGCATCGCTTCCATTGCATTTTTGATCAAATTGATAAAAGACTGCTTTAACTGGTTTTCCTCGCAGTGAACGAGCGGCAGTTGTTGCTCCATGACGACAACGAATTGAATATTATTCATGTGCGCCTGCGTTTCCAGCAAGGTGATGACACTTTGAACAATCGTTTCGATACGTTTGGGCTGGTAGCGTATGAGCTGAGGCTTAGCCAGCACAAGCATTTCCGTAATTATCAACTCAATCCGGGTTAATTCAGACATCATGATGTCATAATATTCTTGCTTGTTTACTGCGCCTTGCTGCAGAAATTGGATGAATCCTTTGAGTGAGGTCAAAGGATTCCGAATTTCATGGGCAACACCGGCTGCCAATTGACCCACAACAGACAGCTTCTCGGATTTGCGAAGCATCTCTTCCGTGTGTTGACGCTCGGCAATATTTTTGAAGGTCATGACGACACCAATGATTTGATTTTCATCAAAGATCGGAGATGTCATGTATTCAACAGGAAAGGAATCCCCATTTTTTTTATAAAATATTTCATTTGCATTGCAATCGTAGACGCCATCTCGGATGGTTCGATATAACGCGGAGGGAATATCGCTCTGCAAAGCTGCGTCGGATTCACTCGTACGTGTCAAAATATGATAAGCATTGCTGCCAAACATATCCTCATACGTATAGCCCGTTAAACGCTCAGCGGCCTGGTTCCAGAAAATAGTGCCCAAATGCTCATCAATCCCGAAGATACCATCAGTCACAGCATTTAAAATAAGCTGATTTTTGGTATGCAGCTGGTCAATCATCGCTTCATTCTGTTTACGCTTGGTAACATCTTTCGCGATGAGGTAACTGCCCTCCACATGATCTTGTTTAATTTTGGGAATAAAATTAATCTCCAGCGTGATCTGATGACCTTGCTTATGCAGGATCTTCCCCTCTGCACTTCCGGTAACCCCTAGCTTCGCTTGTTCAAACATGCCTTTTAACAGAGGCAAATATTCGGGTACAATGAGAAATTGGATGGACTTCCCAAAAAGCTCTTGCTTCGAATAACCCGAGATGGCTTCTACAGCAGGATTGGCATCCACCAGTTTTCCCGCCTCATCTAGCATAAAGATCATATCTGGATTGTATTTGACTAGGGATTGATAGTTGCTTCTACTTTCCTCTAGTTTGTGCTCGTAACCCTTTCGCTCCGAGATGTCTTGAATTTGAGCCAATAGACATATCGGACTAGCGTCCTCATGATGTACGAAGGAAACCGACAGGCTGACCCAAATGACCGAACCGTCTTTATGAAGAAATCGCTTCTCCACCTGAAAAGACTGACACTCTCCCTGAAGCATCTGCTTCCATAATTGGGCAACGGCATCCACATCATCGGCATAGAAAAATGTCTGGTAATGTAAACCTATCAGTTCTTCTTTGGCATATCCTAATAATCGGCACAATGATGAATTTACGGTGAGTAGTTTGCCAGTCAATGTGACAATGGACATAGCAATAACAGCACAATCAAATGAATGTTGAAACAACTCATGGCTTGTGAGCAGCTTGAATTCCGAAGTGAGTGGCTTATCCGTTTCTGATTGGTTGCTGTTGAAATCAGCCATGCGTCACATCCTTTCAATTAAGGAAGAATGAGTATCCGTCAATGACTACTTTCTACATGATACGTGCTTTTTCCTGCAAGAAGGCACAAATCGAAGAAAAAAGAGTCGGATTATCCCGACTCTTCTTGTCTTATTTCATAGCGGCAATTGCCAGCAGAATCCAGCCTACCAGAAAGCTTACGCCGCCAAGCGGTGTAATGGGACCGAAAATTTTGAGCCCTGTCAAGCTCAAAGCATAAAGGCTGCCCGAGAACAGGATAATACCGATAAAGATTGCCCAGCCGGACGCATTGACTAAAGCGCTGCTGTTCGTTAATTTATCTGACAGCACAGCAATCAGGATAAGCGCAATTGCGTGAATCATATGGTAATGCACACCTGTTTGATACACATCCAGCTTGTCAGGAGTCAGCTTGGCCTTCAAAGCGTGCGCTCCGAAAGCTCCTAAAGCAACCGAAAGAAACGCATTCAAGCTGCCCAGCAATAAGAAAATTTTCATCATAGGTTTTCTTCTTTCCTTTCAATGACGAGGTCTCGTTTATTCCACTTCACCAATATCATGCTGCCCGACAATGAGACGAACAGGCTCCAAATAAACACGTGTTACCGTTGGCTGCTTAATAAGATCAAGCTCGATGTCTACAACCTTGTTGCGCGCAGTTTTACCTTCTCTTTTGTCGTAAACGACTTCGAATTGTTTGAGACCCAGCTCATAGATGACAACTGATGAGCCGATGGCCAGCGCATTCGATTCGAATTCCCCATGTTCAAATAAAACTTCGGATAAAATTTCTTCATTCATGTCGACGATCGTTACATACTGGCAGAATTGATAACGCATATTAAATGCCCCCTCTATTCGTAGTTAAACAAGTATGTAACCTGTTCGCCGAAAAATGTCGAAACTCCTGCTTATTTCATGATTCCCCACAATGTTCACATAAAACCCAAAAAATAAATGACGACTGGGATCGTAAACATACTAAATAGCGTAGAAGCAAACACGGCTTGAGAGGAAAACTCCGGCTCATTCTCATATTCTATAGCCAGCAGCACACTGCTGAGGGATGTGGGTACAGCGCAAGAAAGAACCAACGCCTTAGCCGTGAGTCCTTCAATGCCAAGCATCCAGACGACCAAGAACCCAAGCAGCGGCCCTACAGCCAGTCTTAAAATGTTGGAAACGAGCACATTGGAGAAGTGAAACTCCCATTTCATGCCGCCCAGCTGGACACCAAGTGTCAGCAGCGCTGTCGCCATAAAGGCATTGGATATATAATCGAGCGGGATATGAATCGGTGACGGAACCGGCAAATGGAAATAGCGCAGCAACAGCGCAACCGGAATGGCGTATATCACCGGCAAGGACAGAATGGTTTTCAGCGTGGCCTTCCAGCTTGATTTATGCGCATTTAACGTGTAGATCCCGTAGGTGTTTGGAATTAGGGTTTGCATGATCATGATAACGATTTGAACGGATAACGTATAAGCATTTCCGCCAAAAACAGTTTGATTCAGCGGCAGCGCATAATTGGCGCTATTGTAGAAAATAACGCTGTTGCGCATGGCAATCCGCATGCCGCGGTGCATTTTCTTCAACCGAATATAGATTTCGATGACAGCAAAAAGCAGGCTGAAGAAAAGGACAAAAAACAAGAGAACCTGCATCAAAACATGCAAGTTCATTTCGGATTCATACAGCTTAACAAACACTAACGCAGGTGAAAACACATAGAAGTTAAGCTTCGAAAGCGTCTTGATATCAATCTTGAACGCGCGGTACATCGCCACGCCAATGGCAATCATAATACTGATAGGAACGATGTTGTTAACCAGGATGTAAAAGAAGTAACTCATTGCTGATCCTCACTTAAATGAAATGCCATTGTTGAAGTAAGCATCTTGGGCATAGGTCGTAAAAGCAACCTCAACTTCCGGAATACCTAGTCCAAGCACATGGTTCGTTAGCGCCTTTGCAACCTGTTCGCGAACTTCTTCGCCTCTTTCAAACCATGCCACCTCAATGAAGGGATAGGCGGGAACGATCTGGCCATCGAAGATGGCCGCGTGCTGGACACACTCCAATGTAAAATAATCCCGTTCACATTCACATATCTCGGCTAGTTGATCCACTACACGGGTGCTGATTTGGCAAACTTGTTCCACGGATAAGCCCCTAATCGTAATTCTAGGCATGCTTCATCGCCCCTTTATTTAAACGTATTTACACTGCTGATAATATGTTTCAGCTGTTCATTGAATTGGAAGATTTCTTCCGGAGAAAGTCCGCTTGAGACAAGCAGGGCTTGTGGTATGCATAACGCCTTCTCGTATAAGGCAAGTCCTTCTTCTGTGATTTGAATATTCACAACTCGTTCATCTTCTACGGATCGTTTTCGTTGAACCAGCTTCTGTGCTTCCATTCGCTTCAACATTGGCGTCAGCGTGCCTGAATCCAGGTCAAGCTTCTCACTCAGCTCTTTCACTGTGCTTTCCTTCTGATCCCATAGGACCAACAATACTAAATATTGCGGGTAAGTGATGCCCAGCTCCTCCAGAAATGGACGGTACATTCGTGTAACCGCTCTAGAGGTTGCATATAGACTAAAGCACAGTTGGTTTTCCAATTTTAAAAATTCACTGCTGCTCATCGCATTCATTTCCTTTCGTTCCGTTCATATTGTGAACAATCGTTTTGTTTCAAATGTATCTAAAAAAAACCGCACTGTCAATGCGAATAGTTTGATTAGTTCATAAATGTTGAATCATTTCATCTTGTGTCTGTTTCCATTTGAGTGATATGGTAGAAATAATTGGAATCATTGTATCCGTAGGTTTTTAAGGGGAGGAATGCCGGTGAACATAAAGACTTCGGGAGACAATCGCAACCTGTACGTCAAGCTTCTGCTTAGCACAATTCTTTGTACAGTCCTTACCTTGCTGGTATCCTCCACGATTTATTTCGTCAATTATCGGAACATCAATTTGAATCAAGTGTATCAAACCGACCTAGAGAATTTAACGCAAACTAGCCGAGAGGTCATTTCGATGACGGAAAGCGCGCAATCGCTTACATTCCAAATGTATCGGAACGGCAATATTACCAAGTTAATGTTTTATGAAAATCCCGATATTTATGACACGACCGCCGCTATGAGAGAGCTGAACAATTACTTGAATTCAATGCCCTATATCGCCTCCATCTATGTCTACAACCCAAAAGCTCCCTATGTGTACGTTTCTTCAAATACAGGACAAAATGGTTTAATGAAGAAAGATGAGCTTGTTGATCAGGATATCTTAACTATTCTTGATCATTTTCAGGAATTTAAACCTTTTGTTCCTATCCCGCGAACCTATTTGAAAAATGCTTCAGCGACCCAAAAAAGCAATGTCTACACTTATCTTTGTTATGATGCGATTGGAAACGATAATGCGTTGAATTCAGCCATTATTGTCAACATTACAACGGATTGGATTAATAAAGACATCGGCAAGCAAAGGGGAGATGAGGCCAGCAGCTCCTTTATACTCGACGATAAGGGAAATATGCTTGCTGGGGATAACTTGAATCCTTCCATAACGCTTGCCCCTGAATCCGCAATAACACAGCAGATCATGAGTACTAAGCTTGCCGGATACTTTATTGGAACCGTGGGCGGCACGAAATCCTTAATTTCCTATACCGCTCCAGACTCGCTGGAATGGCGCTATATCCGATTTACGCCCTATGAGATCATTACCAGAAAGTTAAATGCGATTCGAACGACAACGATCTATATTGGCATTTCGATTCTAGCTGTAGGCTTGTTCATTTCTTGGTTGTTATCTCGCAAGCTTTACATTCCGATTAACCGCATTGTGAATAAAATGAAATCGTTGGAGTCCGATAAACGCAATTCATTGTTCACTCTCAAACAGGATGTTCTGCGCAAGCTGCTCCAAGGGCATGAACCTGTTACGACCAAAATGATGCGGGATAAACGCAGCGAGCTTGGTATTTCGTTTGACTTTCAGGACGATTATCGACTTATCTTGCTTCGTATTGATCGATTTCAACCTTTTTGGCAAAATCACCAAGATGATCTTCATGTTTATAAATATGCCATTATGAATATAAGCTCAGAAATCGCTTCACAAGCCTTCCAAGTGGAAACCGTTGATATGGGCGATGATCGCACGGTGCTGCTCATTAATGACCGTAATGCGCCAAGCGACGGGGATCAGAGTATGCTGCAAACCCTGCTGAAGCAAATTCAAAAGGCCGTTAACGATCTGCTCAAAATTAGCTTGTCCATCACATACAGCCCGCAAAGCTCTCAGCCTCAGAACCTCGTACCGCTGTACCGCCAAGTCGTCGAGGCATCCGAGCATCGCGTCTTCTTGGGATCTGGCTGCTTAATTGCTTCACAGGAACATCCTTACACGGAAACAGATGACTACCTGTTCACCGTTGAAAAGGAGAAAAAGCTGGTCGATGCCTTAATGGCCGGCAAGGTTGGCGAAGCCAAGAAGCTGTATGCCGTCATTATGGAAGAAACCCACCCTTATCCAATCCGTGTATTCCAAGCTACTCTCTCACGATTAACCATAACCCTGAGCGGCGTCCTATACACCATCTTCAAAAACAATTCCCTCGACCTGCCCCCAATTTTGCCGATCTCTAGGCAGACGCTAGCGCAGTTTGAAACCATTGAAGAAATCGAGGCCGTCTTTTTCGAAGCGTTCGATGAAATGAAGAGAAGGCTCGATGACAAACGAAGCATGAAGCAAGACGATCTGATTCGTAGAATCAATGAGATGATTGAGCTGAATTGCGGGGATCCCAACTTATGCTTGAATTGGATTGCAGATGAGCTCGATATGTCACCTATTTACATCAGTCGCGTGTATAAACAAAATACGCTGAAGGCCGTTGTGGATGTCATCAATACGATGCGCATGGAACGAGCCAAGGGATTGCTTAAGCAATCCGATCTCTCCATTGCCGACATCGCTGAACGTATTGGGTATACGAACAGCTCCTACTTCTATCGCATGTTCAAGAAAAACTTTGGCGTAACTCCCACCGACTACCGAAAAACGGATGTCATCGAATCTGAGAATCAAGCCTTAACCTAACAAACAGCCGCCCTGCAAAATATGCAAGGCGGCTGTTTGTGTTTTATTTAATGCCTTTTTCGTTCAAATATTGAAGCCATTGCTTCTTATACTCCGCTTGCACCTTATCAAGTCCGGCTTGCTTCGCTTTCTCCATGAACGTCTTTAATCCTGCATCTACATCAGCTACAAGCCCCATTTGCAGCGGCCATAAGTACTGCTTCTCCACTTGCTCCAGAGCAGCCTTCTCAGCCTGATATGCGCTGTAATCCTCAGCAAAACCTGTGAAAATATCCGGTTTTTGAATTTTGTCCAGCTCTTTATAGATCGCTTTGACACCGTCAAAGCTTTTCTCGAACAACATCAGATCGGGATTCCGCCATGCCCAGCTGTTCATCGCCTCCCGTGGGAAGCCGTTCGAGTTGTTATCGCCTATCATTTTGTAATAGCCATTATCAACATCGAAGTTTTTACCTTGAATGCCATAGGAAGTGAGCCAATTATAAGTTTTGTCCGTTACCATCTTCTCATAGAACTCCAGAGCACGTTCAGTATTCTTACTGCTTTTCGGAATTGCAAAGCCATTATGAATAGGATGTACAGGCTGCGCGTACCCTTTGGCAACCGGGAATGGGAAATAGTCCAGATTCCAGTCCGCATGCGTGGATTTCATTTTATTCAATGAATCGTTGAACCGCGCCGGATTATCGCCAAATTCGCTCGCAGCTTTACCGCTCACCAACTGATCCCAGGTAGAGTCTTTCACATTCAGCACGTTTTTCGGGATAAAGCCTTTATCCATCCAGCGTTTGGCAATCTTAATATCACCAAGGTGTTCGTCGGATCCCCAATACGAGTAAACCTCGCTAGGCTTATTGTAGTTAATGCCTATGCCATACAACGGTGAGCCTACACTGTTATGCACGATATCCCGAAGGCCGTTCACGATGAGGTTGCCGTCTGCACCGCTTGCGAAAGGCAGCATGTTTGGCTCATTTTTCTTAATGCCATCCATGTAAGCTTCGAACGTTTCAACCGAATTCGGCTTCGGCAAATTGTACTTAACTCTCAAATCCTCGCGCCAAACAAAACCATTCGTGACATATTCCTTGAATGTCGCCGGCACGGTGTAGATTTTACCGTCTACCTTCACAGCTTCCCACATATCCTTAGGGACATATTTCGTCAAGGCCGGCGCAGCTTTAGGCAGTATGTCATCGAGCGGCAAGAACGCGCCTTTTTTGGCGTAGGATTGGTACTGCGTCCAATCAGCCGTGAAGATCAAATCCACTTGCTGACCGGAAGAAAGCAGCAGTTTATACTTTTGATCCCAATCGGTCCATGTGGTGTAATTGAATTTTACGGTTGTATTCAACTCTTTGGAAGACAGCTTATTCACTTCATCTTGAATGATTTGCAGGTCTTTGGGAGCGTTGCCAAGCATGTAGAATTGAAGCTCTACCTTGTCTCTCTTAGGAGCTTCCGCCTTCGCCGCAGCTGCTGTTGCAGCTGCGCTCGAAGCAGGTGCCGCAGTCTCCTTCTTCGGCTGATCTGCGCTGCTGCAGCCGCTCAGAGCTGTGATGAATAGCGCCCCGGCAAGCAGGGCTGAGAATCGAGGTGTAGCGATCATTGTCATTGGAATCCTCCCTTTATTGAGAACATCTATGTCAGCCGTGAAGGATGGCTTGTGTGATCCTTCTTCGGTTCTAACCTTTGACAGCACCGATTGTCAATCCTTTCACGAAATAACGTTGAACGAAGGGATACAAGAAGAGAATCGGACCGGTTACGACAATCGCCATCGCCATCTTGGTCGACTCCGTCGGCATTTCTCCCGTCATAACTACGCCTGTGCCTGCGCCCATTTGGGCCACAAACCGCATCGTGTTGATGACGTTGTACAAGTAGTATTGCAGTTCATATTTGTTGGGGTCATTAATAAATAAGGAAGAAAGCAGCCAGCCGTTCCAATAATGAAGCGCCAGGAACAAACCGACCGTCGCAATGCCCGGCATCGACAATGGCAGCACGACGCTGTAATAGATTTTGAAATCATTTGCGCCGTCAATTTTGGCAGATTCAATCAATTCTTCAGGGATTGCCGATTTAATGAAGCTACGCATCAGAATGATCAGGAAAGGGCTCATCAGTCCGGGCAAAATGAGGACCAAATACGTATCCGTCAGCTTCAAATAATTGGCAAGCAGTATATACCAAGGCACCAATCCGCCGCCGAACAGCGTGGTGAAGTAAATATAGAAAGAAAAATGATTTCGGTATTTGAAATCTTTGCGCTGGAGAACATATCCTGCCATCGTCATCAAGAACAGCCCAGTGACGGTTCCCACAATCGTTACGAACAGCGTTACCCCGTACGCCTTAAGAACCTGCTCGGGAAATCGAAACACGGTCCTATAGCCTTCAATTGAGAAGACCTGCGGAATGAAATGATAGCCGCTGCGGATAATCGACTCATTTTGCGTCAGCGATGCCGATATAATCATCAAAAAAGGAAATAAACAAACCACAAAAGAAACCACAATAACGGCATACGCCATCGTTTGAAACAGAAACATATATTTCTCATCCTTAATTCTCACGCCTACAGCTCCTCCCCGCCTAAAACAAGGCGTAGTCATCATTCATTTTGCGAATGATGTAGTTCACACTAATGATTAAAATAAACCCAAACAGCGACTGATAAAGACCAGCGGCCGTTGCCATGCCAACATCGAACGTAACCTTCAGCGAACGATACACATACGTATCAATAATGTCTGTCGCATTGAAGAGAACTCCGTTATTTCCAATTAACTGGTAAAACAAATCAAATTGACCCTTCATAATACTGCCAAGCGCAAACAGAAGAAGAATCACAAAGGTTGGCTTCAGCATCGGAATGGTTATATGCCATACACGCTCGAAAATATTAGCTCCATCCATTTTGGCGGCTTCGTAATATTCCTCACTGATCCCCGTAATTGCAGCCAAATAAATAACCATGCTGTACCCGAGATTTTTCCATAGATAAAACAAAATGATCAGAAACACCCACGCCCAAGGCGTATTGTACACGTCTACCGGACTCGAGCTAAACTCCTTCAGTGTCGTGTTCAGGAACCCGCTTTCATAATTAAATAAGTTGTACACGATGACGCTTAAGATAACGAACGAAATGAAATAAGGCAGAAACATGACGGACTGGGCGATCTTCTTAAACCACACGCTGCGAATTTCACTCAAAAGCACAGCACAGAGGATGGCGAATACATTGCCAAATACAATGAAAGCTAAGTTGTAGCCGAGTGTATTCAGCGTCAATTTCATGAGAATCCCAGACTTCCATAAGAAAGAAAAGTTATCCAATCCCACAAATGGACTGCCAAACAACCCGTCATTGAAATCAAATCTCGTAAACGCGTAATAGATGCCGACCATCGGCATATACGAGTTAATAAGGAAGAAGATCAGTGTGGGCAGCAGCATGAGAAACATGATTTTGTTGGTCATGATTTCATAAATAAAACCTCGTCGTTTCATCATCGTTGATACGATCCCCCTCAAGCGATATGTCATGAGATGATCATAAATCGCCCTGCAGAAACCGGATAGTGAAGCCTCTTGAGGTAAGTGAACTAATCGGTGAAAAGAACTATGAACAATATGTACTTCCGTGAACTGGGTTGCAAGGAATGGATGAACAGCGCGGATTGCGAAGTAAAATAGGAATTGTATCCGGCGAGAATTCGTGCTAGTCTAGTTTCAAGAATATACCAATAAAGGGGAATATGCCTATGGATTGGCTCGATGCGCATAAACAAGATCTTCATGACGTATTCGCACAAACGAAGCAGATTGTCAGCACGTTTCCGGCACCTCTAGATCAACTTGGGCTTGCTTATTTGGCTAAATTCGATGCCCGTAAAGAAGAAGGAGCCAACAATTACATCTGCTACCTACTTCCTTTCTGGATGAAAGACATTGCGGAGCTGCCGCCAGAAACCACGAAGAAGCTCTCTTTGGCGAACGTATTTGTCATGCTTTATTATTTCATTCAGGACGATATTATGGATTCAGCCAAAAGTGAGCATAGGGAGAAGTTGCCGCTCGCGAATCTATTCCACGTACAATTCTTAGCCATTTATAGAAGTATGTTTCCTTCGCACTCCCCTTTTTGGCACTATTACGATACCTATATCCACGAATGGTCGGAAGCCGTCACCAACGAGCAGCATGCCGATTATTTCCACACCGATCGGAAGCAGCTCGCGAGAAAGGCAAGTCCTATCAAAAACGCCAGCACCGCTGCGCTTCTGCTTACGAAACAAGCTGATCAAATTCCTGCTGTGACAGCTGCCGTCGAACAAGTGTTAGTCACATTGCAAATGCTGGATGATTGGGCTGATTGGGAGGAAAATCTGGAGGATGGCTCTTATAATTGTTTGTTAGCCTCCATGCGGAAGCACATGCATCTTTCAGAAGAAAACACACTTACTGTAGATATGATTAAAGATCAACTATATGTTAAGGATTTCTTAGATACATATGGACAAATTGCAACAGCACATCATGATCATCTACTTGGTTTACAGACCTCCTTGTCCCAAATGACGAGATTCCACGAATTGCTAGTAAAGAACATTCAAACCGTCAATCAAGAGATCAAAGAAAAACGAAAGAAGTTAGCTTCAGGCGGATTCTACTATTTTTTGTCTGAATCTAGATAATTTTACTAGTTTATTCAGAATATTCGTGTTATAATTTTTTTGCAGGTAAAATTAACCAATTAATTATGGGAGGGGATTTCCTAATGACATCCAATGAATTGAAATCTCAAATTATTCAAAAGGCCTGGGAAGACGAAGCATTCAAGAACCAACTAATCGCTAACCCCAAAGCAGCATTGAAGCAAGCCTTTAACATCACACTTCCAGATGACATTAAAGTTAAAGCCATTGAAGAAACTTCTACAGAGTTTGTTCTCGTGATCCCCACGAATCCTGCCAAGGTTTTAGTTACTACGAATGCTGTTGAGTATGTGTGGCCTTAAATCTATTCAAAACCGTTTAATTAACTGGAATAACTCATTTCGTATTATGGAGATTACGGAGTGAGCTGTTTCAGGAACATATAACAAACGAAAAAGGTGCTGCGCTTTGTTAGCTCAGACCTTTTTTATTTTACAGCAATGGAAGGAAAACAAATGATCGCTTCCGTCCCGATATATTTCTGACTTTGAAACTCAAGATGTCCTTGCATCGCCTCAACGATTCGAAAA
This sequence comes from Paenibacillus ferrarius, assembly GCF_002027705.1. Taxonomy (GTDB): domain Bacteria; phylum Bacillota; class Bacilli; order Paenibacillales; family NBRC-103111; genus Paenibacillus_E; species Paenibacillus_E ferrarius. The sequence continues at coordinate 160,072 of NZ_MBTG01000072.1, forward strand.
GTAATCATGAGCCCAAGTCCTGTCCCCTTTGTTTTTGTTGAATAGTAAGGCTCCCCTAATTTGATCAACTGCGTAGGCTCAATTCCTTCCCCATTATCTTTGATATGAATATACACTTTCTCGTGTTTCGCATACGCCCATATATGAATTTGACCATCTACTTGGAAAGCCTCAATGCTGTTTTTGATAATATTGATCAGCACTTGTTTTAATTTCGAAGAGTTTCCTCGTATATTTAGGTCATTGGGTACATCAACGATAATTCGTCCCCCGTGCAAAGTAGCCAAAGGCACAATAATCCCTTCAATTTGGCTAATCTCTTTGAACACATTTAAATCCACGACCTCATCAAGCTGCGGTTTGGCAAATGTTAGAAATTCCGTGATAATCACCGAGGCTCGATCCAATTCCTCAATCGCAATTCCCATATATTCTTTGTTCTTATCATCGGTTCTAGCTGCAACAAGCTGCAAGAAGCCTCGTGTTACCTGCAAAGGATTTCTCACCTCATGAGCGACTGAAGCTGCCAGGGCACTTATGATTTCCATTTTTTCAGACAGCTGGAGTTGATGATTGTAAAATTCGAGTTCTTTGGAGTAGTTAATTATTTGTTCCTGATTGATGGCGAAGCGCCTGCCTAAGACGACAATAGTAGCAATAATAAATCCGACTACTCCCCATCTCCATAGGCTAAATTGATAGCTTTGAGAACTCGCATAGAAATATATCAGGTCTAGCGCACTCATAAAAGCTAACGAGGCAAATCCGGCTGAGAAAATGATCGCTTCCTTATTCCCCCTTTTTACAAAAAGAATGGAGAAGCCAATCATGAGGATGAACTGACTAATCATTATATATCCCAAAACAGTAACCGAAGCAAAAAAATATACTTCGCTGAATCGAGAACCATTAAACTGATTAACCAGCATAATAAGAATTAAAAAAACCGAATACATAACCTGAAATTTCCTAAACCAGCATATCAGCTTATATTTGCCGTCAGCGAACGTTTTTTCAAAATAATACGTGAGTGTCGGCAAAAACACAGCCAGCGATAGATCAAACAAGACACTATATAAACCACCAAAGTTCGTGAAATTTATGTATATGAAAGAAGAATACGTAATAAAAATAATGCCAAGTGTTAGATTCAGTACACTAATTAAAACCCAACTTGTATCTCGACCTTTTCTCAGGCAGAAAGAAGCTATGGGTATGATCAAAGCTATGAACAGAAAGACACAGCCTAAAATAATATTCAACAAATCATAAAGTAAAAATGCTCGCGTCAAAACCGTAAAGTTATCTAACATAATAGCTGAATGTAAATCCAAGCGACCTATGGATGTCTCCAGCTTTATATAAACGACTTTCCCTACGTCCTCATTGCCAATAGGAAATAATACTCTTTGTTTATCGAATGCAAAATCAAACCTGATTTCTTGAATCAAGCGATCGTCCATGTATATCCGGATGTTCTGCGCATGAATGCCTTGAATATAAATGCCAAAATCTATTGGAATTTGAGCTGGAAGCTGAAATTTAATCCATGCCGAATTTACTTCTGCCGGTTTCTCTGGGGACGTTTTGCCATTTTTAACGGTAATCCAATCCTTGGAGGGAGCGGTCCTTACCTCTTGAATTCCTCCTTGCGGATCCCCCCACATGATGCTCCAATCCGGAATTGTTAACTTCTCTTTAGGAGTTTCCGCATACACTTGAGGTGCCACGATTCCAAAACTGATCATTGCAACCAGTAAATACTTCATAACCATCTGAAAGATTAGCTTCATTCATGCACCTCCCCGAGGACATCTTACATTAATTTACAATAGCATAGATTCGACGGGTTTTGATGCTTTCCTGCTTTATAGCCATGTAAACAATGGAAAACATTACTAAAGGGGCCGTTCCAAGCTAACATGACCTTACGACCAATGCCAATCGTTGCTTCTTTATCGCGTCCTTTTCTTCTTATATTCTGTCACTTGAGCTAAATAAACTGTATCCCAAACGCTATTGGCATTAAGACAATGTTTAGAGCCCTAACACGTTGAATTGGGTTATATAATTAATAAAATCTATATATTACAAAAAAATCCAAATATTTAAAATTTAATATAGTTATTGTAGAATGTAAAATGGTAGACAGTGGAAATTAATGATAAAATATGGAGGTATTAATGAGAATGTTAAAAAAATTAAAAACTGTACCATTCATTCTTTCGTTTGCTATCGCGTTTTCGGTATTCTCCCCTACCTTTGCACTTGCTGCTAAGCCTGCGGAACAGAATAAGGTCTCTACCGCAGTCACTATCAACCAGCAAAATCAACAACAAACTTACGCAGATGGCACCGTAGTAATTTCTGGTTGGAAGAAAAGTATCTTTATTTTTGCATTAAAAAAGGGCGGTGCCCTATTTGAGGAATTCCTCGAGTGGCTTGGAAAAAAAGAATACGCAGACATCATTAGAGAGCACCGATACTCCATTGCTGACTGGCTGGAACATGCTGAAAATGTTCTGACAAGTGAACTTGTTGATTTCATGATATTCGAACTTGGTATCCCTCAGGGGGCTGCACGTGTAATTGCCGAAGCAATCATCTTCTTCATTGTTTAAGTAATTTAAACGTCCACTGGCTACCAAACAACATATTAGAAAGGAAATGTTAATCAAATGAATATTGAGAAGGAAATTGAATTGCTAAAGTACCAGATTCAGCTGTTAAAGACGGTAATTGGTGGAGACAGTCACCCATTTCATATGTATATGTTGGATCATAACATTACCCAAGATCAGCACGGGTTAATAATGGATATACTCATTGTTATGAATCACAGACTCTCACAAAAAGATGATCCAACTAGCAAAAAATTCTTCGAGGCTAAAAAAGAAATGATTCAATCCAGACTTACAAAACTACAGATAGATGAAAACCAGATCGAGCTTTTTTCTGAGTCCATTCCAACCTTTAAGGAATTTCAATCGATCATAGCTGCATACTTGCCATCGGATATAAATCCAAAACATTTACTAATGAGTGCACTAAGTCAAGAACTATGCCCTACCTTGTGCAATCATTTACTGTCTCAAGTCTAATTTAAAGGAGAACAGCTCATTGAGTAAAATCTTTAAAGCACTGTGCCTAGCCTCACTCTCTTTGACTTTATTTATTGCAACGGAATCTTTAACAGCCGCTGAGGAAAAGAGAAATGATAAGTCCGATAAATACCTTATTAATTTCAAACAGACACCGGATCTTAAACTCTTGGAGGAGACCCAAGGTGTATCTGATATCGATGCTTATTCCGAGATATCTGTGGTTTCCGCAAACTTAACTCCGGAGGCACTTAAATCCCTTACCAATAATACGTTAATCGAAACTATTGAGATTGATGCAACAATATCAATTATCCCCTTTCAATCTATATCCAGTAATACACTTTTGTCTGATGCGGAAACAACCGCTGAGCAAATGATTCCATGGGGAGTCGCGGATATTGGTGCAGATAAAGCACATATGCAAGGTATTACAGGAAAAGGGGTTAAAATCGGCATCTTAGATAGTGGCATCGATTATAAGCATAAGGATTTAAGAATTAGTGGAGGGATCTCCTTCGTAGATGGGAAATCCGATTACATGGACGACAATGGCCACGGAACATTTGTGACTGGAATCATAGCATCATTAAACAATAATTATGGGCTCATTGGTGTAGCCCCCGATGCGGACATTTACGCCATCAAAGTAGTGAATTTTTTGGGTAACGGAAGTTATAGCAGCCTTATCAAAGGAATCGAATGGGCAGTAAAACAGGACTTGGACGTAATTAATATTAGCCTTGAAGGTACCGAAGAATCTAAAGCATTACGAAAGGCAGTAGATCATGCTATTAAGAATGGGACCATGGTAGTAGCATCCTCCGGCAATTCCGGCTACAACTCAAAAGGAAATGTAGCTTACCCTGCTGCATATGAGAAGGCGTTTGCCGTCGGAGCAACCGATCAGGAGCATCAACTGGCTTCATTTTCGAACGTGGGTAAACAACTAGATATAGTTGCCCCTGGTCAGGACATCATCAGCATATTTGCTGATGATTATGTTACCTCGGGTGGTACATCGATGGCTACAGCACATGTAACTGGCAGTATTGCTTTGATGCGAAGCATGTTCCCCGAAATGAAAGATAAAGAAATTGAAAAATATGTCGAAAAATCTGCTCTCCGTTTAGGCGATACCTTCAAATATGGTCGTGGCCTAATTCAAGTGGATAAAGCACTTGAATTAGCAAGTAGACACAAATGAATATCCGCAGAAGAAGAGATGATTCCTGTTATGAACGTTTTGAACAGGAGTCATCTTTTTTAATCTCCATTGTTACCTGTGGTTGTTGTATAACGGGATGTAACGATCAATTTCATCGATAACAGCCTCCAGAGACTTCTATCCACGAAAAATCATCCCTTTCTGTGCAAATAGAAGCTCATAGAGCCTCTTATTTGCAAAACAGAGAAGGGCTGTCCACTAGGTCCTGTGACCATTGGGACAACCCTTCTCTATGAAATCGGTTTAAGTTGCTATAAATAGACGGCTATTCGCAGGCTGCGTTTCAGCAACGATCCGACCACGGCTTATCACATATCGACAGTCCGGCTGCCTTCGAACAAGATCCATCGCATCTTGGCCCGGCAGCACAATCAAATTAGCGGGCTTTCCTTCTCCAATGCCATAATCCTCAAGCTTCAGCGTAGCTGCCGCACGAATAGTAATCATCCGCACGAGCTCGGCTACCTCCTCACGTCCCATCATATGTCCCAAATGCGCCGCCATGTGAGCAGCTTGGAGCATACTTCCCGTGCCCATCGGATAGAAAGGTGTCTGAATATCATCGTGTGCAAGACTGACATTCACGCCTGCTGACCATAGGTCCTTGATGCGAGTAATGCCTCGCCCTTTGGGATATCCGTCAAATCTCCCCTGCATGGCGCTGTTAATAAGCGGACAGCACACCACGTTCACACCTGAACGAGCCAATAGGCCAAGCACTTTCTGAAAATAGGCTTCACTATAGTACGCTGAAGCACTGGCATGGGCGGCAGTCACACGTTCGCGCAGCCCTGAACGCATAGCCAGATGTGCTGTACTCTCCAGGAAGGTGGAGTTCGCATCATCCGTTTCGTCACAAAAAACATGAACGAAACATCCGTGCTTCTCCGCGAGGCGGAAGACGAAATCAAGCGAAGCCAGTCCTTCCTCACGCGTAGGCTCCAGATGCGGAATCGCTCCAATGCCATCCGCGCCAAGCTGAAGCGCCTCTTCAAGCCGCTGCGCATTATCCGGACATGCGCGAATTCCGTCTTGCGGGAAGGCGATGACCTGCAAATTCATATAAGGCTTGACGCGCTCGCGCAATTCGAGAAGTGCCCGCAGCGCTGTAAGATGAGGATCAGAGATGTCCGCCTGCGTCCGCACATGGAGGTTCCCTGCCGCAAGCTGCATCCTCAGCACTTTTTCCGCTCGGCTTCTAACATCCTCATAAGTAAGTGTCTCTTTGCGCTTCTGCCATAGCCGAATGCCTTCAAATAGTGTGCCGCTCTCATTCCATGAGGGCTCCCCCGCTGTCAGCACAGTGTCTAGATGAATGTGAGACTCTACAAAAGGAGGAAGCGCCAGATGCCCGCTGCCATCAATCTCTCGTTCAGCCTGACCATCAAAGCTTCCCATTATGGCAATCAAGCCATCTTTGATTCCGATATCTATCGGCCCCTGATTGTCAGAGTCACCCAGCAGCCGTATATGACGAATGACTAGATCCAACAGTGAAGTCGCCTCCTTCATCTTATATCTGATTAATTGTCCTTCTTCATTTCGGATTCATGCCATGAACTTAGCAGCCATTTGGCAAAAGCATTAATAAGGAGGAAAAAGCAAATGCCTAACGCAGAAGCTGAAAGCCCACAAGCGAACAGATAGGGTGTTTTCAAACGGGCGGCTGCGTAAGTAATCGCATATCCAAGCCCGCCCTGCCCTCCGCCAATGCCGGCAATATATTCGCCGACAATAGCGCCGACAACAGACAAGGTACAAGATATTTTCAAACCAGCTACAATGTAGGGCAGTGCAGCGGGAATGCGAAGCTTCCACATCGTTTGAAAGGCATTGGCATTGTAGAGATAAAATAAATTGCTCATATTTTGATCCGTAGAATTCAAACCAATTAGCGTGTTCGACAACATCGGGAAAAACCCGATCAAAAACGTAATGATGACGATCGCATTCACACCCGCATCAAACCAAATAACGATCAAAGGCGCAACGGCAACAATCGGTATGGTTTGCAAAATGATGGCATACGGGTACACGCTTTTTTCAATCCATTTGGAGCTTGCCAGAAGAATAGCACCCGCTACCCCCAAAATGATACTGAGGAAAAAGCCAAGCACCGCTTCCAGCGTAGTCGTCCTGACGGATACCCACAGGGATGACTTGTTTTCGATAGCTGCCGCCACAATATCGGAAGGCTTAGGCACGAGATACACCGGGGCTTTCATGAGATAGGCAATAAGCTCCCAGCCGCCAATAAACACAACAAAGGCGACCAACGGTGGCAGTAAATGTTTAAAAAGGAGCAGCAGCCGAAGTCCGGGGGACGCCCCGTCTTCGAGGCGGTTTGCCCAAGCTGCTCGCTCGCGGGCAGGAAATATTTCATCGGGTAATATTTGCAGGTATTTCGAATCTACAGCCATGTTCATCCCCCCCTTATTTACGTTTCAACCATGATTTTCCCCGGGTTGAGCAGCCCTCTAGGGTCATTCTCCCGTTTCTTGCGTTCCATGCTGCCAACTTCTCCACGCCCGCCATGATCAAGTACCCATGTATGCGGATCGAAGATCTTCACGCCAATGGATTCGCAGAAGGCGATGATTTCATACAACCGTTCTTCGCTCCGAAAACGGACAACCGGAAGGGCGGTTGGGGTAATCGCGCCACCGCTTCGTACCCACTCGAAATGAAGATACACTTCATCGCCGAATTTGGCTTTAAGTTCACGGATTTGCTCAATATAGCTATCCAGCTTAAAGCCGGCTTGCAGATAGGTCATCGAAGCATCCGTCTTCATAGCCCACAGTGTTGTGTGATTCCATGTAAAATCCGACACGCCAATCGTTTTGCGGTATTGTTTAGCTTCCATATAATGACCAATGCAGCCGCCATAACGAGCAGCAAGAGCTTCAACAAGCGGCAGGCTGTCTTCAGCAAATTCAAGCATAACAGCTGCCAGTTCAGCTTTAATCACTTTCGCAAACGGAACGAAATATGAGGGTATCGGCCATTCCATAGGAGCGACGAGTCGCTTGGGAATTGCGTCTTCTCTTGCTAATGCTTCTCCGAAGAGCATGGAGTTCTCAAAGGTATCAAAATGCGCAATAGCTTGAGCCCAATCCGTTCGCGGGGACAAAGGAATCGTCACTTCCGTCATAATGCCCGTCGTCCCATAATTGTGAATATAGTTAACTAATTCATCCCCACGGATAACCAGTCGCTGCGGTGTTTCTTCCATTGTATAGACGACAGCTTCCAATACATTGCCATCCCATAAGTTCCCATGCGTGATTGACCCGATGCCGCCGGAGCCTCCGCTGACGAATCCACCGACAGTTGCTTTCACATAGGTGCTTGGATAAATGCGGATTTCTTGCCCTGCTTCACGGGCTTTCTTGTCAATGATACTGAGCCTGACTCCGCATTGCAGGCGAGCAAATCCAGGGCCGATTTCTAGAATTTCATCCATCCGGCTTAAGTCCATGACAATACCGCCCTGCAGGGGAACCGCTTGACCGTAATTGCCAGTGCCAGCTCCACGAACCGTTACCGGAATGTGATGCTGATAGCCAAAAGCCAGTATCCGTGCCACCTCGTCTGCATTTCGAGGAATGAGTACAGCATCGGCTGCTTGGATATGCTCCAACTGGCGATTAAGTACCGGGGAGTACCAATAATAATCTTTGGATAGCTTCTCTCTTGTCGCGTCATCGACATGAACGATTTCTTCACTGAACTGCTCTTTCAGCGCTTTTTCCCAGCCTGTATACATCGCCATTCGTATGGTCACCCTCTCCTATTCATGTTCCAAAGCCGCATTCACATCTCTTACCAAATCGCTGAACTGTGCTGTTGTCCGGTAGCTTTCATCTCTTGGAAAAGGGACCGGAATGTCGATCGTTGCTGATATTTTACCCGGACGCGGCGTCATGACGACGACACTTGTCGATAGGAAGACAGATTCAAATACATTATGCGTAACGAACAGCACCGTCATTGATTTATCCTGCTGCCAAATATTCAGCAGCTCCATTTGCAGCGTTTGGCGTGTTATTTCATCCAAAGCGCCAAACGGCTCATCCATAAGCAGCAGCTTGGGTCGAGAAATGAGCGCTCGCGCGATCGATACACGCATCTTCATACCGCCGGATAGCTCTCGGGGCAGTACTTTCATGTAATCTTTCAAGCCCACAAGCTCGAGAACTCGCTGCGCTTCTTCGTGTTGTGTTTTTTTATCCATGCCTCGCAAGGCCAGCGGCAATTTCACATTCGCTTCCACCGTTGACCATGGCAGGAGCGTATGGTCTTGGAAAACGAAAGCGATATCGCTTTGCTTACGTGCTTCTTTGGGCGTTGTGCCAAACACATCCAAGGTGCCTTTGCTTGGCTTAGCCAGCCCTGTAATCATTTTGAAAATGGTTGATTTCCCACAGCCGGACGGGCCTACAAAGCATAGAAACTCGCCTTCTTTAATCGTCAGGTTAACGTCCCGCAAAGCAATCGTCCCGTTCGGGTACGTCTTGGACAGATTCTCCATCGTTACAAATTTGGCATTGGATGCATCTTTGCCAGATGTATGGATCAGCGAAGAACTCATGGACATTGCCTTCATCTCCTTATCATGCTTTTGGTTGTAGCCCTCGCCTCTATCGGTCCAATCTTAATGTCTTCATATCAAAAGCTTGAAATTCAAGGAGCGCCTCTGCGATCATGGCTCCATACCTTATGGTCATGGCCTGACCTTTGGCTATCGTAGCTGTCGTGGCATCACCCGAAATGCCGGATTCAGACAAATCATCCATGACCCAAGCAAAGGCGCGATTGCGGAGTCCCAAATAACGTGATTCGGGATAATTCGGATATTCGGTTGGAGCCACTTCCATATGAACCCAATGCGGCAAGGCGGACATCACCAACGAGGTTTCCATGTCACCGGCATGAATACCAGCTTGTTTCTCAAGTGGGGTAAGCCATTCATCTGCGCCTCCAAGCCCGCCAGGATCTAGGCGAAATACAGCCAAGCCCGTTTCGATGCGAATTTCCCGCCCCATCATATTCAATAAATCCGTGTTGCCCCCATGCGTGTTCACGAGTACTAATTTGCGGAAACCGCTTCTGCTGAGGCTTTTGGCAATGTCCATCACGACAGCCATCAGCGTCATCGCCGACAACGTAATTGTGCCTGGATGTCCTAAGTGCTCTGTGCTTTTCCCATAAGGAATCGCAGGCAGCAGCCAAATATTCGCTTCGTCCGGCAGCTGCTCGAAAGCTTCTGTTAATAGCACCTCGGAAATTAAAGTATCTGTAAAGACAGGCATGTGAGGTCCGTGCTGTTCCACAGCGCCTACTGGCAGCACAATCAGAGCATCTTCCTTTGGAACCTCTGCAACCTCCAGTTTACTTAGGCGAGGAAAAAAGTGACGATCCCATGCTTTCCCTGTATAACGACTGTATGCCAAGGTGACTACCTCCTTCTGTGTGCTAGGTGTGCACATCTTCGTATGAAAAAAGATCCCGCCTCATAAGTGAGTAGTGGATCTTAAGCTTTCAAAGTTACATTCATTGCGATCCTGCTTGTGTGCTTGAAACAATTGCAAAGCAGCGGCCACATCCGCAACTCTTTCGCCCAACCTGGCAGCCATCAAGAGTTCCCGCGGATCTGGAGATAACGAACTGTCGGGTCCAGCCAAAGTTGAAGCGCCATAAGGTGAACATCCAATGGCATCGGCTGTCAAATATTCTGGATTTTCCGAATAGGGCAATCCCACGAAAATCATGCCAAAATGAAACAACGGCACCATCGACGTCAATATAGCTGCTTCATGTCCCGTGTGAATCGAAGCCGTGCTGTTGAATATCCCTGTCGGCTTTCCTTCTAACGCGCCTTCGATGCAAAGCTCCCCCGCCATTTCAAGAAATAACTTCACTTGGGAAGGCATGGTTCCGTAGTAGGTTGGAAATCCCCATAGAATGCCATCTGCCCAGCGCAAATCATCATTCGTTGCAAACGGAATTGCCTGCTGCAAGGTTTGTGCTGCTTCATATTTACTATAGCGATCTGTCAGACGGAATTGATGGGATAACACCTTGGCGCTTGCCAGCTTCTCATCTTCGGCTTGCGGTCGTTCTTTATCCTGCTGAATCACCCGGTTTTGCTGCGCAATCATTTCTGGAATTCGAACGATTCGCACGTCATGAGTTCCGAATTGACTGGCACCATCGGCAACCGCCTGCGCCATTTGAAAGACATGGCCGAATGCGCTGTAATAAATGACTAATAGGTTCGCCATAGAGAAATCTTCACCCTTTCGCGAATTCATGCTTATGAAAGGATACTTGTTCGCTTGCTTCCTTCCAAAACTGCGCTAATGCTGGCTCCTGCCACTCCGCTTTACTAGCTGCCATTCGAACCCAGCTTCCTTGGCTATACACCCAGCGCCGTTCAGGCAGCAAGGTGAAAAGCTCTTCCGGCGTATTGGCGTCAACGACAACAAAATTCGCTTCATTCCCTGACTTGATGCTATGCGCTTGAAGTCCCAATACCTCTGCGGGAACATCTGTAATCATACGCAGCAGTGTGCGGAGATCAGCAGGCCGCCCCATATGGGCCGCATAGGAACCAATAAGCGCGATTTGCATTAGATCCCCCCTGCCAAACGGGTGAAAAGGATCATGAATATTATCCGAAGCGACAGCAATCGGAATGCCGGCTTCCCAGATTTGCTTCAATCTGGTTACTCCCCGACGAACAGGGAAGCTATCGTGTCTGCCTTGCAAATACAGATTCACAGCAGGCAAGGATACGGCTTTCAAACCAGCTTCTGCCATGCGCTCAATAATGCCATGGGCATCGTGATCGGTCATGGAAGCAAGTGCGCATAGATGGTCAACCGTCACTCTTCCCGAATAGCCTTCAGACTTCGTTTTCCATGAAATATGTTCAATCGTCCGCATGTTCGGATTATCGGTTTCATCACAATGAAGATCAATCGGCACATCGTATTTCTCCGCCAATTGGAACATATAATCAATGTCTTCCTTCGCCGTTGATGACAAATGCGGTGCGCCGCCAATCCCATCTACGCCCATTCGCAAAGCTTCCTCAATCGCTTCAACATCCAGCGCCATGAAGTTGTAAGGACACATCGGGAATAGCTGCAAGCGGATGTAAGGCGCCAGCGCTTCTTTCGCCTCCAAAGCCGCTTCTATTGTACGTAAGGCTACCTCGCGCGAGGCTCTTAAGTTGAAATCCAGATGAGTTCGAATGTGCGTTGTGCCAAAGGACAAAGCTTGCAACGAGGAACGCATGATTCTTGATTTGATCTCATCCTTGCTGAAGGACGGGGATGCCAGCGAATAATTCCGCACGGCCTCTTCCAACGTTCCGCTTAGATTGTCCACTGAGGTTAACGAAAATGATTTGTCCAGATGCATGTGGGCATCGACAAAGCCAGGCAGCAGGATTTTACCTTCCAAATCAATAACCGGTATGCCTGACTCGCCTGCCCCTAGAGCAGATGCCCACCTTTCCAGTGAAACTGCACCAGGCTGGGCAGTATCCGCTTCTTGCTTCTGAATCTGCGTCCAGCTGCCATCTCGAATCGCTAGGCGATAAAAGCACTCTTCATCCTCCATAGGTAATCGAACATTGACGATATCCAGATTCGTTACAGAAGCCAATACGGCCACCTCCTAGGTTTCTCCTTATTTCTTAGGCATAAATTGTGTGGTGAACACTTTATCAATGCTTTCTGCGGATTTAAGTATGCCCACATCTACGAGCTGCTTTTGCACTTCTTCCCAGCGTTCTTTGGTCATAATGCCAGTTCCTTTGGTCGCTGCATCTCCACCGAAAACAAAATCCATTTCTTTGGCAGCACTGAATTTCATCATATCCAAGCCCATATCCGGATTCTTCTCTTTAATGCTTGGATTGATCTCTTCGGAGTGGTCCTTGTAGTAATCCCAGCCTTTGACGGTAGCTTCAACGAACGCTTTCACTTGGTCAGGGTGCTCAGCAATCATTTTCTCCGTTGTAAAATACACACCCGCATAGATGTTGTAACCCGAGTCTGCATTGAGCAAGGTTCCGAATTCAACTTTTTGCTGTTCCAACGTGAATGGCTCGCTTGTCACATAGCCTTGTGTTAAAGCATTTTTATCATTGACAAAGTTGACTAATTGACCTGTATATTTCATTTCTTGAGCATTGTCTAATTTATATTTCTTTTTCATAAACTGCCAGAAGCTTGCCGTTGAAGCCACATACACCTTATGCCCATTTAAATCCGAGAAATCTTTGATCCCTGAATCTTTGTGATAGAACAACGCTTGCGGACTTTTCTGCATGGAAGTTGCGATAGCAACAACTGGAATTCCTTCTTGTCTGGCTACCAAGATATCATCGCCATTGGCCATACCGAATTGAGCTTTGCCTGAAGCGACAATTTGTGTAGAAGAAACCGAAGGGCCACCAGGCATTAGCGTCATATCAAATCCTGCATCCTTGTAATATCCTTTGGCCAAAGCTGCAAAGTTGCCACCATGCTCAGGTTCTGCGAACCAGTTCAGAACAAGCGTCGATGGAACCACAGCCTTAGGAGCCGCTAACGTGGCAGCCGGAGATACGGAAGCCGCAGCAGCAGTAGACGGTGCTGGTGTTGTTGAAACCGATGTGCTTGAGCTGCCGCATGCGGCAAGCATACTCGAGATCATCACTAAGCTGAGCGATACGACCACTGGACGTTTGGCAACAAGCACGTTCGTAAATTGAATTCGTTTCATTTGAACTTCCCCTCCATATTTGGTTTTCTCTACAAATCAGGTATCAACCTTTAGTCAAATATAGATTCACAGCACATGCGCGTCAACGCAATTACTTACGTTTTGTTTTTAATTACAATAAATAGTACGTCTTTTCATTCCAATTCCAAGATATATGTTTATTTTTTACAATATATTTACACGAAAGACGAACATTCCATTAAATCACTCCAACTTTAACTCCTAATTCCTTCAGCCAGCGACGATACGCAATGGAGAACCGATCCACCTTATGGTTCAGTTCAACTTGAAGATCGAGCGGCAGCAATTCCGGCTTCTGACTCTCAATTACCTTGGCATCCTGATCAAAAACAATATCCTGGAAATGGATAAAGTTAGCATCATCCACGTCATAGGCATAATTGCGCGAAACCATCATGAACACGACGCATTCTTCGGCTGCAACCGGCAATACGGTGAGCATAATCCACAAGGTCTGACCGTTGCTCGGATCCGCTTTGGACAGTCGCGCCGACAGCGGACGATAGACTTCCTTCCTATAAACGTAAGTCGTGCCTTCCTTTTTGTCCGAACCCGAATGAGCCACCGGCTGGAAAATCGGAATATTTTCGATATAAATACGTTCCTTCTCCTTCACCACCTGAAAGTCAGGCAGCTCCGCATAATCTGGGTGACCCAGCAGATTCTGATGCACGAACATCAAGTGAGCAAAGTCCGTGAAATTTTCAATTACGCGTGTTCCCGCTGCTGCTACCTTGTAAGGACCGCAGGGCAATGGACGATACTCCGGATTGGCAAACTCTTCAAAATGAGGCAATGGCGCAGCAACTTCGCCAATACATACCCAAATGAAGCCGTATTTTTCCTCACAGGCATAGACCTGCGCTTTGGCTCTGGCCGGGATTTTCTCGCCTTTGGATTGCGCAGGAATACAAACACATTGACCAGAGGAATCATACTGCCAGCCATGATAAGGGCAGACGAGAATGTCATCCTGCACCCAGCCCTTGGACAGCATCGCTCCACGATGAATACAGAGATCCTGCAGCGCATGCACGCCCTTGCTTGAGCGGTAAATAGCTACTCTCTCCCCGAGCACAATAACTCCCACCGGTTGGTCTTTCAGTTCAGATGCCAGATAAACCGCGTGCCAATCATTTTCAAGAACAGGATCCTGCAGTCGCTCTAATGCCATAACAATCATCCTCCGTTAGTCTTATTTTTCACTCGATAGTGGCGAAAATAGGGTACTGCCCAGCCAGCTTGCTGCGCAGAATATCAACTCTTGCCTGAGCTCTTTGCAAAACCTCCCGCTCGTCGATCCACGTGCTTCTCCCATGTTCAACGACAACCTGCCCGCCGACCATGACAAGATCAACATCATTGCCATTGGCGTTATACACCAAAGATGAGGAGGCACGATGTACAGGACTTATATGCGCCTTCAACATATCGACGGTTACGATATCCGCTTTCTTCCCCGGCTCAAGACTGCCCAAATCCGCACTACGTCCTACGGCCTTGGCACCATTCACCGTTGCCATTCGCAGAACATCCATCGGAGGCAGCAACGTCGCGTCCAGCTCATTCACTTTGTGCAGACATGCCGTGAACTTCAACACCTCCAAATTGTCTTGGCAGTTGTTGCTGCCCGGTCCATCCGTGCCTAAAGCAACATTAATGCCCATTTTCAGCATTTCCGGCACTCGGGCTACACCAGAAGCTAAATACATATTGGAGACTGGGCAATGAATGACAGAAGCTTGCTTAGCTTTGATCAGCTCCAATTCGCCATCATCCAGCCACACCCCATGAACGACTTGCGTTCGCTCACCCAACAGGCCTACTTCATTCAGCAGCTCCAAATTGCGCAGGCCATAGCGAGCCATCGTAGTATCGATCTGTTCTCTCGTTTCAGCGACATGAACGTGTGAGATTAGCTTGCGTTCTTGACTGAAAACCGCCGCTTTCTCGAGATATCCCCTGGAGCAGCCGTACAGGTTCAGCGGTCCGAGAGCGATTCGAATACGGCCGGACGCAGCGCCATCCCATTCATCAAGCAAGCGATCTGTGCTGCCAAAGATCATCTCCTCCGTTTCCCGCAAGCGTATTTCCCCAGCCAAATCTGAGCCCCCTCGAGCCAAATGCCCTCGAATCCCCGAATCGACCATCGCCCGCAGCACACTCGCGTCGTTCTCCGGATACGTGTGAATATAATGATGGTCCATCATATACGTAGCGCCTGATTTTAAATTTTCGATACATCCAATTAATGCGGCCAAATAGAAATCTTCCGGTTCCATGGCAAGGCTCATAGGCCATATAATTTCCTTAAGCCACTGGGCTAAAGGCGAATGGTCGGATACCCCTCTCATGAAGGTTTGGAACAAGTGGGTGTGTCCGTTAATGATCCCGGGAATAACCACTTTACCTGCTGCATTGTAGCTGTATGATGACTTCGCAAGCAGATAATCCATACTTCCGTCTGTTTTCCACTCACCTACTTCCTTGATGACATCATGCTCCATATACACATAGCCAGGTTTAAATATCTGATTGGCGGCATTCATCGTTAATACGGTGCCGTTATAAATCAGTTTATTTGACATGTGACCACCCCCTAATAATTCTAAAATGTTAATTTATCTACCACTAATTTAAAGAATCTTTGTTTTGTGTTATGTTTATTGACACGATTATATGTGTGATCGAATATTCAGTCAACTAACTTTGTAAATAAGAACATCCTGAATAGTTACGTTTTGGTGTTCATTTTCGGTATTTCGGTTAACAATAGCTTCGTTTTCGCTATGATTTTGCTTTTTGTATACAAAAACTTCTTTTCTAGCAACAATTGTATATATTTTAGATTTCAAAGGAGATGAGCGTATGTTAGATCTGCCTCACCTTGATCAAGTGGATCAGGATATCATCAAATTACTGCATGACAATGGACGAATGTCTTTTGCCAAAATCGGTGAAACCCTTAATCTATCTCGTGTTGCCATTCAGAAGCGCGTGGAAAATCTGATTGAACAAGATGTCATCGAGAACTTCACAGTTCGTTTGAATGTGACGAAGCTTGGGAAAGTGGTCAGTGCCTTTTTTGAGGTTGAAGTGGAGCCGCGGTATGTCGAAGAGGTCGGGAATTTACTGGCAGACGACGCCAATGTCATCAGTATTTATCAAATGACGGGGTCCAGCTCACTCCATATGCACGCCCTGCTCAAAGATGACGCTTCACTGGAGGACTTCCTTTATCAAAACATCTATAAGCTAAAAGGCGTAGTGCGGGTCAACACCCAAGTTGTCATCAAACGATTCAAACAAGGCACTGGACTGGAGTTGTAGGATCGCACACTGAAAAACAAAAAGCCTATAAGTCCCTGAAAAAGGGACTTATAGGCTTTTGTTTTTAACCGAAATTTGCTGCTGTTTACATAAATGACGAACGCGAGTTGATAAAATGAATTTCTGAGGATTTTGCGCCTTCATTTGCTCAGGGCGTAAGGTTCAAATACGAGAATGCCTGCAAAAATACAGGTATTTCTGGCGGAATCGGCTGAAAAACAGAAAAGCCTGCGATTATGCAGGCTTCTTCAGCATTTCCATCCTCTAATCACGAAAAAGCCCCAAAAGCCTGCATAATCGCAGGAATCTATGGATTCGGACCCTTCCATGACCAAAAAGGATGCACATTTGCAGGAATTTAGCAAAATAAACAGGGTATATTCAGTATCAACTTATAAGTTCAACCGATACATCGCTTTATTCTCTAGACCGCGAATCATCGGTGTCCATGCTTCTGTTTCCGGTGTCGTTAGCAGCGTATCCTCCACCATTTGCAGCTTCGCATCCATGGAATCAATATAATGAAGAGCAACCGCCTCTGGAATTTGAGGCAGTACCGGACTTCCCCACTCAGGTAGATTATGATGGGACAGCACAATATGCTGCAGGCCGATAACCACATCGGATTGAAGATCAATCCCGAGGTTAAGCGCCGCTTCGGTTATCCAGTTCGAGGCCATCGAGATATGTCCGAGCAGCTTCCCCTGCACGCTGTAATCACTAACGATTCCCATCTGTGCAATCATTTCTTCCGGCTTCGCGATGTCATGCAGAATAATGCCTGCTTTAATTAAATCCGCATTGAGGAATGGACGCTGCTTGCAAATAAATTCACCAATCTCAAGCATGCGCACGATGTGATAAGCTAGACCGGCAAAATAGGCATGATGATGCGTTTTGGCTGCCGGATAATGATTCAGTTTATCTGCGACTTTGGTAACACAGAACGAAACGATCGACTTGATCGTCGGATTCGTGATGCTCTCCTGAACTTGATTTATCGTATGAATAAGATCAACTGGACTAATAGGCGCCGAACGGATGAAATCCGTCATTTGAATGCCATCCTCAGGCAGCGCTTTGCGCAAGCGGCCAATCTTCACTTGCAGCTTATCGCGGTACGTTTGGATGACGCCTTGGACCTTCACCAAGGTCATGGGAAAGAACGTTTCTTTATCCGTCGCGCTGACATCCCACATCTTCGCTGAAATTTGGCCGCTAGCATCACACAGAATAATGTCCATGAAATCCTTGGCAGGCGTCGTATTCGTTTGTTTCACTTCAAGCTCTTTGATAAGATAAAATCCGACAAACTCGTCAGGTGCTTGCATTTGCTTAATTAAAGTCATTTGATATCCTCCACTTGTCATTAGAAACATTATACTACGAAAATGATAAAATGGATGAATGGAACCCAATAGAAATTTCAGGAGACGTTTTATGCAGACAAAAATCGTTTATGGTTGTGATTTTAGCGGAGCGATTAATCCCTCTGAGAAAATCTTCCTCGCACGCGCAGAGCTAACCGCTGGAACTCTGCACATCCAAGACATCATCCATTGTGAAGAACGGCTGGATCTTTACTACCATATTACAGCTCAGCAAGCCTATTGGGGCATGGACATGCCATTCGCTTATCCTGCGTTCATCTATGAGCACTTGGAAACATTATCGGATTGGTCATCGCTCTATGACTTGGCCGTCCAAACCTCAAGAGTACAGTTCAAAGAGCAGATTGAGCATGCCATATCCTCGCTAGCCCAGACACCAACGCGACGCACGGACGCCGCCTTGAACGCCAAAAGCCCACTCTCCAAGACGCCTATCAATATGTTGGGTCTCACCTATGGCGGGTTCAAGCTGCTTGCCCATTTAGTGCGCAGCGGCGTGAATGTGTACCCTTTTTCCGAGCAGTATACAGCGCGTTCCTGTGTTTATGAAGTTTATCCCTCCCACACATGGCGTATGTTGGGGCTCAAAAGGGGAATGCCGCTCTCCACGTTTATCGCTTCTTTCAATGACAAATATCCTCTACACATTGAGGTAAAGGATACGGTCTATACATGTATTGCCGGGCTGAAACCAAGCATGCAGATGGATGCCTGCGACGCCGTGGCCGCCTGTGTCACGATGGCTTATGCGCTGGCCGCAAATCAATTGGATACTTCATGGCATCAGAAGCCCACTTTTGCTACCGATGCGGAATGGGGCAGTTCTGCGCTTGAAGGTCTTATCGTAAGACTGAGTTAGCGCTTTAAGCTATCTTTTACTCCAATCCAAAAAATTCTCGTGAAGTCCGCGTCGTGGCATCAACCACTTCTTCTGCCGTCTTCCCCAAACAACCAGCCACTGCCGCAGCAATGTGGGGAAGAAATTGCGGCTCATTACGGCCATCCCGAGGCTTCACAGGCAAATCACGAGGCGTTAGAAAAGGGGCATCCGTCTCCAGCATAAGGCGATCAAGCGGCACCCTTTTCACAAGCTCACGCAGATGCTTGCCTCTCCGTTCATCGCAGATCCAACCCGTAATTCCGATGTAAAAACCTAGCTGCAGGTAGGTCTGAAGCTCTTGCATTGTGCCTGTAAAACAGTGAACAACCGCTTTGTTCATAGAACCGATGTAAGGCTTCAAAAGTCGAACGAAATCAACATGCGCTTCTCGTTCATGCAGAAACAGCGGCATTTGCAGCTCGCAAGCAAGCTTAATCTGCTCTTCAAACCATTTCTTCTGCACGTCGCGAGGCGAGAAATCCCGATTAAAGTCCAAACCGCATTCCCCAATGGCCACAACTTGCGGAAGCTTTGCCAATTGCCGCAGTTTGCCTAGAGTTACAGCTGTGCAATGCCGCGTGTCATGGGGATGAACCCCTGCCGTCGCAAATAATTTCCCCGGAAATTGTTCGGCGTATCGCGCCGCTCCTTCACTATTCCTCAAGCTCGTTCCCGTGAGGATCAGCGGCGAAACTCCCGCTTCCAACGCGCTGGCGACCACGGCATCCCGATCCGTGTCAAACGAGCGATGCATCAGATTAACACCAATATCAATGAGGGATGGATTCATTGGTTCCTACCTCCTTGGCGTGTTCATACACATAACAGAACTGAGCCGGCACACGATCTGCAAGCCATACTTCATTACCTGCATAATAGAAAACAACTCCGGCATGCGAAGCCTTCTCAGCCTCTACAGCCAAAATCACTAATTCCCCTCTTCGCTTGCCAGCAAGCGCGGCAAAGTGAAGCCCTTCTGATAAGTGCACATAATGACGCTGCATGGAGCGCAGGCCCTGTTTCAGAATTGAGGGCGCTGCTTGCACATTCGTTCCATGGTACAGCACAGTTGGAGGAGCAGCTGCTGGATATCCGACCTTATCGTGGCTATGCCCATAGCGGGCGCGAATGCGCTCTCCCTTAATCTCAAAACGCTGCTTCTCACAACGTTCCACAACCTCTTCGATATCTCCGACACCGATATCCGACCACTTCGTTTGCTTATGAAGGGCACCCAGCAGCTCGCTTGTCGGACAAGAGCCATCGACAGGGTCAAGGCTCAGGCCAAATTCTTCAGGCGAATGCCGCAGCATTTTGCTCATAAACTTGCTTAATTTCGTATATTTTTCTTTATCTAACATATCATTCACACCCTGCTAATTAATTGTTTATTTTTCTCATTCATTCACCAGAAATCCTACTCGAATTTCCGATTCTTCTTTCATCCACGACATCGTCTGCCCTTTGTGCAGCTCCGTTTTCATGGATTTCACCAGCATCTCGATGTCCACGCATTGTTCATAATGCCACTGAAGTGCGGCCGATACATATAATTCGTTAAGCTGCGCAAACGTAAAGCCGTCTGTTTGCTTTACCGTTATGTGAAGGAGTGCCTCCGTTAGAAGTTTGTTCATCCCTTTTTGCTTTAAATACGTTTCTCGCAGCACCATGTCCGGAAGCTTGATTTCATAAGCTCGATCGAAGCGGCCGGCACGATTCATAAGCGCAGGATCTATTTGCTCCGGATAATTCGTTGTGCCAATGAGGAAAATCCCTTCCTTGGAGGTCGCGCCATCCAAAATGTTCAAGAAATAGGATCTCGCTCTCTGCGGCATAGCGTCTATATCTTCAATCACCAGAATCATAGGCGCCATATTGGCCGCAGCCTGAAACACCTCTTGAATCGAATCGCTGCAGGTGTTCTCCGTAATTTGCCAATACGCGACTGGCGCTTTCACACTGCCCGCGATCGACTTAACGAGCGTCGTCTTCCCATTGCCTGGCTTGCCGTACAGCAGAATCCCTCTTTTGTATGGAAGCTGATATTCCTTGAAAAAAGCTCGATCCTCCGTAAAAAATTGATCGATGGAACGATAGATATCGGTCTTTACATCCTCTTTCATGATAACCTCCGAACGGTCCACCATGCGGGTAATAGGTGTAAGCTCTTTCTCCATCCCATGAGGTCCATCGGTGAAAACGGTCACTTGCCTGCGGTCCAAATCCCGCCGCCGCTGTCTGGCATGTTCCAGAAACCGATGCAAACTGGCATCATTTTCCGCAAAGACGAAATCCTCCACGCCAATTCCATGCAGGCGAAAGGTTGGCACTCTGGCTAATGCAATTCCCCATCCCGGATAAGCAAACACATTGTTGCGCAGCGTCGGATAGATGCAATAGCTTGAAGCCTCATTTTC
This sequence comes from Paenibacillus ferrarius, assembly GCF_002027705.1. Lineage (GTDB taxonomy): Bacteria > Bacillota > Bacilli > Paenibacillales > NBRC-103111 > Paenibacillus_E > Paenibacillus_E ferrarius. Next base: position 181,221 of record NZ_MBTG01000072.1, read on the forward strand.
TCCACTCATGCCAAAAGCACGTGATTCCATATGATCAAAGATTCGGGTGACAAAATGGACATCACCACTTCCGCTCTTCACATCCTGCTCAAGCATTTCCCAATACTCTTCTTTCCCGTCATCGCTCATATAAGGCTCGAAATGTTTCCCGTATCGTTCACCCAGAACCGTTTGAATGCGTTCGAGCACGTAAGCATAATCTCGATATGCGGTTAGCGAGCCTCCGTCAGACCTCACATGAGCGGATACGGCGGCGGCGCCTGCTTCATTTACCTTAGTCTTCATATTCAACTGATTCATTTTGCACCTTTTACTGTCGCCATAGGCTTACATTTGGCAACAACGCTTGCCAAGCCAGCCCCAACAACACTTTCAATGATTTGATCGACATCTTTATAAGCCTGAGGCGATTCATCGAGAATTGACTCTAATGACCTTTGGTTCACAACAATTTCATCATCCGTTCCTACGTGCATGGCGGCAGCGAATTCTTGAAGGGTCACCACTCTTTTCGTCGCGCTGCGCGAGCGGATGCGCCCTGCTCCATGACAGATCGAGTGGAAGTTCGCCTCACCGTCCGGAGCTCCTACCATGATATAGGAAGCCGTTCCCATCGAACCTGGAATCAGCGCAGGGTGACCTGTCGCGGCATAAGGCTCTGGATTGCCTGGATGTCCGGCGGGAAGCGCTCGCGTCGCCCCTTTGCGATGAACAAAATACGACTGCTCCTTGTGCTCCTCATTCCATGCATAGTTATGCATGAGATCATACAAGGTCGTCATTTCAAACTTGGAACCAAACAGTTCCTTGCCCGCTTCACGAATCGCATAAGCAATGAGATGCCGATTGACTACGGCGTAGTTAAGCGCAGCATACATCAGATTGACGTAGTTTTGAGCAGCCGGATGTTCGAGAGGCGCGAACAGCAGCTTCGGGTCTGCCGTACCTAGCCCATTCATTCGCATCACTTTCTGCATATCGCTGCTGCAGTACTGATTGACCGAGCCGCCCCAGGCACGTGATCCTGAATGGATCATAACAATAACTTGACCATCGAAAAGCCCCCAGGCTTCTGCGATCTCCCGGTTCTCCTCCGCAATCTCAATCGATTGAATTTCCGCAAAATGATTGCCATTTCCCAGTGTCCCAAGCTGACGATGCGAGCGATGCCAAACCGAGTCTGGAAAGCGATTCAACGCATTTTCGTCTAAACTAAATTTACTGCTCTCTACATGCGTCAGCGAAGTTGCTTTTCGAGGCGTATAGCCATCGGGGATGTACTTTTTGGGCAAGCCATGCAAGCCCTTCGTAACGACATGTTCTAATCGGATGTCAGAGAAATGCCCGCGCGCATGATCCTCTACCGGCAGGTACCTCTCAATCGTCTTCACCAGCTTGCGGCGAAGCTTCACGTCTTTCAGCTCATCCTTATGCAGATTCGTCATATGCACCCGCATGCCGCAGCCAATGTCGCTGCCAACGATAGAAGGCGACACATAGCCATCTTCAGTTCGCCATACAGCCGTTGTGCCAATACAAGTGCCTACACCGACATGCACATCAGGCGTATAGCTCATATATACTTGATTCGGAATCTGCAAATTATTGTTAGCCATTTGAAACACTTGATAATCCAAAGCTTTGAACAGCTCCGGCCCTGCATACACATGTACAACCCCCGATGGGAGCTGGACCTGCTGAATATAATGTTCTTTCATTCGGTTTATTCCTCTCTATGAACCCCAAACCTCCTTCAGCGCCTCTCGGAATAAGGCATCTAATGCCGCATCCTGCTTTTCTTCAGAGACAACGATGTGTTTGGCGGTTTCTTCAAAATACGCGATTTGTCGTTCTAGAAAATCGTTGATGACCGTAATTTTCGGCTCTAGGTCGAATTCAACCCCAGCCTTTTTCCGTGTCAACAACGTCATCATTTCTTGTTTTAATGTTGATTCCGGCACCATGCGCTGAACCAACTCTTCAAAATCCATCGGCGGCATACTGCCATACGCCTCGATCCACCCACAGGCAAGCACTGGGCGAAGCACATAAAAATACTTTTTGATTTTCACATAATCGCCTTGCAAATATTCCCGGAAGTTCCCCTTAGCCATATGCAAATAGTGATACATACTGGATCTCGGGGAAAAAGTGAGCGGCGATAACGCACGGATTCGCTCCGTTATCAAGTACTGCTCCATATACTGAATCGGCGATTGCAGCCATTCGAGCAGCGGCGGGTTCGATTTGCGGAACAAATTGAGCGCCTTTTTCAAATCCCACCCATTGATATCGAGCTGGTCGCTAATCGGACACTCAATGACATCTCGTTTCTCGAATAGGGATAAATACCAGTCTGTTGGCCTTACATAGATGAACCTTACATCATAATCACTGTCCTTCGAGGGAAATCCCCATGCTCTGCTGCCGGATTCACAGGCATAAAGGATCCGCACCCCCTCCTCTTGCTCAATCCGTTGCAGCTCACGATCGATTTTATTTATATCAAATGTCATGGGACTCACCCTTTCTTTATGTTTCTTTGTGTTAGAAAAACGTCAAAAAGCCATAGACCAAACAGCGTCTACGGCTTCTATACACGAAATATGCACCATGCGATGCCTATCTACGTATTTGTCAAAAGTCCGGTCGAGACCGAGGGTAAAATTTGCTCTTCAATTGTCAGGTTATTCATAGAAATTTGATTGCGAATCATATCGTCGGCCTCCTTTCCATTCATTTACAAACATCATACGAGTCAAAGCCAGGAACTGTCAATCCGCTCCAGGCGGAAAGATTAATTATAGCGATCATACTTATTAATAAAAGTTATCAAAGCTTCTTTGGCCAATGCGAAGCCCTATTTGTTCAGTTCGTGAATTGCTGTTATTCTAATCTTAGAACATAATTACGGAAAGAGGGTGTTGAAATTGGCCAAAAAACTAGATGCTTATACATTAAATCTAATTAAAGAAGCTCTTGCTAAATTGGATGTCACTTATAAAAAAGTTAACATCGATTTAGAGAATGGACATATTTCCGAAGAACTTACTAGCATGAATATACAAAACTTATTAGAACTTGGAAAAGGACTCAGCAAAGAAAGAGCTCAAGCTTGGGCAAGAGATGTTGAGGAGGCAAGAAATGACTGGTAAGGTTCGAGCTATTCTTGATACAAATATTGCAATAGGGCTCATTCTTTCCGATCCTGAAATTTCTCAAAAACTACAGTTTTTACACGATGAGGGCGTCATATTCTGTATGTCAGTCATTTCTAAATGTGAATTGCTCAGCGGAGCCAAAGATATAAAAGAAATTGAACAAATAATTAATTTAGGAAATGACAACTTTATTGAGGTTTCAAATGAAATCGCACAAATCGCCGGAGAGATACGTCGCGAGCAAAAACAACGATACGGCAGAGTTATTAAAACACCGGATGCCTTAATAATAGCTACGGCTAGAATTTATGAATTATCACTTTACACGAAAGATAGAGGCATGCATTTTGTTGAAGAATATGGTGTAACTTTAATCAAATAATTCTATCATCTAAAAAAACCTTTACCTCACATGACACCCAATTTTGTCCCTCACGCTCCTCTAAACACCCTTAATCGCAACCATCGGCTTACAAGCAGCCACCACATCCGCCAGCGATGCACCTACTACACTATCAATAATCTGATCCACATCTTTGTACGCTTGTGGGCATTCATCCAGAATCGTTTGCAAAGAACGATGATTCACCAGAATTTCTTCATCCGTTCCCACTTTGAGCGATTGGGCGAATTGATCAACAGTAACTAAGGCTTTCGTTGCCTTACGGGATCTAGCTCTGCCTGCGCCATGACAGATGGAATAGAAGTTCTTCGCACCTTCCTCTTTCCCGACCATAATGTAGGACGAGGTTCCCATCGAGCCGGGGATGAGCGCCGGATGACCGGTTTCTTTGTATGCAGCCGTATTCAGGAAATGGCCTGGCGGCAGCGCTCTTGTCGCACCCTTCCGATGAACCAACATCGTTTGATTACGGTGAAATTCTTTTAATGCATAGTTATGCATCAGGTCATACAGCACGGGCAGTTCAGTCTCTCCGCCGAACACTTCGCGGAAAGCTTCCTGCACCCCATAGGCAATCATGTGTCGATTGCTTACCGCAAAGTTCAATGCCGAGTACATTAAATGCAAATAGGTTTGCCCTTCTCGGCTCTCAATTGGAGCATACAGCAAATTTCTGTCCGGATTTTCCACACCCCAGCTTTGCATCACTGCTCTGAAAACCTTCGTAAATTCTTGGCCTAAACGAGCGCCCCAAGCACGAGAGCCGGAATGAATCATGACGACAACTTGACCGTCGAACAAGCCCCATTTTGCCGCCAAATCCTTATGCGCTTCCGCGATCTCCAGATATTGAATTTCTATAAAATGGTTCCCACCACCCAGTGACCCGAGTTGTCCATGTGCGTATTTTTGAATTTTGGGCGGCAAATTTTCGAGGTACGCATGATCAAACTTAAATGTCGACTCTTCAACATGGGTCAACCATTGCTCGTTCGATCTATAGAGCTCAGGAAGCCCCTTCAGCCCATGTTTGACCACTTGTATAATATCAATATCCGCATAGTTCGTATTGGTTCGTTCATTCGTAGGAACATATTTTTCGATAGCCTTAATCAATGTTCTGCGGATTTCTTTGTCTTGAATGTCCTTTTTATGCAAAGGTGTCGTATGCACCCGCATGCCGCAGCCGATATCAACACCAACAATGGAAGGAGATACGAAGCCATCGATCATCCCCCATACCGCAGTCGTTCCGATACAAGTCCCGATCCCCACATGGGCATCCGGCGTGTAGCTCATATGCTTGTTACGCGGAATTCGCAGATTGTTGTCAGCCATTTCAAATACTTTGTCCTCAAAAGATTGGAACACTTCAGCATTTGCAAATACATGCAGGTTGCCGTGCTCCAGCGGCATTTCATAATGATTGTTTCCATGTGTGATTGGTTTTAAGTCCATTGCACTAACCTCCGTTGTTCTTATGCACTTATCTTCGCTTATTTCTAACTGCTCGAACATGGCGAAAGTATGACGACACCTAAAAAGTTTCCATTTTCTCCAAATGATGCTCCTGTTACAATAAGAGCAGGTTGTTAGGCAGAGCGGGGGATTGATTTTGGCTAAAGAAAGCTTTGATAAAGAAATTCAGTTTCTGCGAATGCTGGTCCTTACCAGCGGGGCGTACAGCCGGCAGCAATTTGCGGAAAGACTCGGGATATCGGTTCATACCTTTGATAAAACACTGCGCCGATTAAAAGAAATTGTGGCCGCGATGTACCAACAGGTGCCTGACGAACAGAGGAAAGAATTCACGGAGATGCTGCGCTACAGCTATTTCGACTCCACAGATCCCATGCTGCTGTTCTTGTTCCGCGCCAAGTCATTGAAAGAATCGGAAAGTCAGCGGATTTCCAAACTTCTTGCTGCTTTGAAGGATCAAGCACTTACGGCGATGGAGCTGTTGGATATATGCTGCGCAGATCTGCTTGCGGAGGCTGCCCTTCCTGACGAGAAGACCATCCGAAACGATTTGAAATATTTAGAAGACGTCGGTGTGATCAGAAAAGTGCCAGGCCCGCGCCCCAATCGCTATCGCATCCATAATGATTTAATTCAAGAATTAAGCCAAGATGAGCTGGTTGATCTCTATGACTTTGTTGATGTGATGTCGAATACGCAAGTCCCCTCGGTTCAAGGCTATTTGCTGCGAGATGGACTCAAAAAGCAGTTGAATCGGACCTCATCCAATCCAACGCAAGTGGAGCCATTTCTCTATAAATATCATTATCATTCGAGGATTTTGGATGAAGCTCACTTATACATTCTGCTTTCCGCCATAAAGAGCCGCCGCAAGGTCGCATTTTTTTATTTTTCGCCCAAAAATACCCAATCATATTCCTCCAAAAATACGAATCCATTATTCGAGCGGGAAATGGAAGGAAAGCTTGAAACCACGCTGCCGCTCAAAATCGTCTATGATCACCAATATGGCAGGTGGTATATGCTTTCGTATGATGCCAGACACGGGATTAAGAAATATCGCATGGAAGGGATGACACAGATTGAGCTGGGCGAGCCTGTCCCTTCGGACTTTTTTACAGAAAAGTGCAGCGAATTGGAAAAGCGGATTACCCATAGCTGGGTCATAGATACCGGACGAACACTCACTGTGAAAGTCAAATTCTTCAATCCGGTGGATACCCCCTCCAATTTCATCAAGCAGCGCGTCCAGCTTCAGGGGCAGTGGGGAATCATTACGGAAGAAACGAAAGATGCCTTTATTTTTGAGATTCAGGTCAATGGCACGACAGAAATAAAGCCTTGGATCCGCAGCTTCGGTTCGAGCTGTGAGGTGTTAGAGCCCCCCTTCTTTCGGAAGGAAATGATGGCAGAATGGGAGGCGCTTCGCGCTTATTATGAATCTGTTTGAGAAGATATTTAACTACCAGATGATAGCTAAGCTAGAGGATTCAGGCACTTTCATGATTACATCGCAGGAGCGATCTTGGCTGAAAACGATGCTAAACCACCCTACTGCGGCCCATGCTTTCACTCCGCTCACACGCGAGAAGCTGCAGTCCGTGCTGGCCACAGATCCTGCCTTCGATTTAACGGAGGCTTTCCTGGAGAAAGCCCGCAGTCGTGAGAAACACATTTATCATCCCCATCTGCGCGAGCTGCGCCGATTCATTGCCAGCCAAACGGCTGTTCAGCTTACCTATCGAGTAAAGGATGAGCGGGTTTTCACAGATGAAATGGCTTTTCCGTATAAGTTGGAATATTCGCTGGTCAAAAAGGAATGGTATCTGCTGTGGTACCATATCAGAAACCGTGCCATGATGAGCAGCAAGCTCGATAATATCGAATCGCTCCAAGCACTGATCATTGATCCGGAACGAATCGCGCAGATGGGTGCGAACATTGATAAATTGCTGCAAAAGCGCCAGGCTCACGCCAAAATCGAGGTCGTCAATACGTATAATCGGGAGTTATCGAGGATTCTTTATGCCTTTTCTTGCTTCGAGAAACAAGTTAACTATGAGGAAGCCACTGACACCTATACGATCCAGCTTACTTTTATGAATAATGAGGCCGAGTACGTGCTAACCAAAATCCGCTTTCTCGGTTTGCGGGTCCGCGTCACAGAAGGCGAGCATTTGCAGAAAAGAATGGCGGATACCGTTAAACGTGCGCTGGCTAGATATGAGGAAAAGTAGCGAATAAACTTAATTCCCACTTGTTTAATAGGATTTAATATGCTAGATTAACTACACAATAACTAACAGCCCATTGGTCCACCAAAGGCTCTCCCAGCAACCGTTATGATACGGCATGCTTGCGAGAGCCTTTGCTGTATGGACCGGGAGCTAAACGACGACTATGGGAGGGTTGAAGAATGCGTACAACCAAGCAGTCTATGCATTTGGGCGCGTTTCTCGTTCATCCGCGCGCTCACATAAAACCATCGGGTTGCACCGATACGAATGCTCAGCATATAGAGCCATTTAAGTTTTATGAGCATCTCGCTCGCACGGCCGAGCAAGGAAAATTGGATTTCATTTATTTAGCCGATTCTCAGGCTCCAAGCCCGGAACCCCTTACTTTCCTTTCCTATTTAGCGGGAATTACGACGCGAATTGGCTTGGCTGCTGCCGTTTCAACTACGTATTACGAGCCTTTCAACTTAGCTCGTGAATTCTCTTGCCTGGACCATTTGAGCGGAGGGCGCGCAGCTTGGAAGGTTATCACCTCCGGCAGCGAAGCTGAGGCGCATCACTTCAATCAAGATCAACCGCCTGCCCTTCAGCAGCGTCAAAACCAAGCTCAGGAGTTCTTGGATGTTGCATATTCACTCTGGGACAGCTGGGAGGACAACGCCATCTCGGCTAATAAAGTAAGCGGGATATTCGCTGATCCCACTAAGGTTCATGAGCTTAATCATCGCGGTGAATTTTTCGCTGTTCGCGGCCCCTTGAACTTGCCGCGATCTCCGCAAGGCAGACCCGTGATTCTGCAGGATGCCAATTCGGATACAGGAACACTTTTTGCAGCTGAAACGGCAGAAGTCGTCTTCACGACATCACAGACGTTGGAAGATGCGCAGCGTTTTTATCAGGAGATAAAAAGCTTGGCCACCGCACACGGGAGGTCCGCCGACCACATTAAAGTGATGGCTTGCATCTATCCAGCTGTCGGTATTTCCGAAGAAGAAGCGCTGCAAACAATTGCCCATTTACAGTTAACAAATGCTTCTAGACTTGTATGTGGCAGCCCTTCACAAATTGCCGATCAACTCGAAGAATGGTTTGTCAAAGAAGCCTGCGACGGGTTTGTCATCACTCCCCCGAACTCGGCTGGCGGCCTGACGGATTTCGTGCAAAAGGTGATTCCTGAGCTCCAAATCCGAGGCTTGTTTCGATATGAATATGAAGGCACAACGCTGCGCGAGCACCTTGGTCTGAGCAGGCCGCAAAGCCGTTTCCAAGCGGCTCACGCAAGCAGCGAAGTCCTGCATGCTGAGGAGGTCCATGATGGGAAAATCAAGTAAACAGCGACAGCTGCACTTAGGAGCATTTGTATTTGGCGTTGGCCACCACGTAGCGGCATGGCGCTACCCCGAGTCCGATACGAACGGACTGTTAAAGCTGGATTTCTACCGTCAATTCGCCCAAACAGCGGAACGCGGCAAATTTGATTTGATATTCGTTGAAGATATTCCCGTTCTTCCGGAGCAGTGGGAAAGAGCTGTCAACTACACGCTTCCTGTCAGGGCAGAAACCATGACACTTCTGTCAGCTTTGGCTTCCGCAACGAAGCACATTGGCCTTGTAGGCACCGTTTCTACAACCTATAACGAACCCTTTCATGTCGCGCGCAAATTCGCTTCACTGGATCACTTAAGCCAAGGTCGTGCGGGTTGGAACGCCGTCACTACGAGCTTGGATCACACAGCCAAGAACTTTGGGCGCGACCAGCATCTCGAACATTCCCTCCGTTATGAACGTGCCAAAGAATTCGTCGATGTAGTCAAAGCGCTGTGGGATAGCTGGGAAGAGGATGCCCTTCTCATGGACGAAGCCGGCGCCTACTTGGTAAACCTGGACAAAGTACATGAAATTAATCATCAGGGAACTCACTTTTCCGTTCGGGGTCCGCTGAATATACACCGCCCCCCACAAGGGCAGCCTGTGATTGTTCAAGCCGGTTCTTCCGCGACCGGCCAAGCTTTTGCCGCTCAAGCCGCCGAAGTTGTTTTTACAGCATGGCAGACCTTGGAGGAGGCGCGAAGCTTCTATACCCAATTGAAAAGCCAGCTGCCAGCTTACGGTCGATCCTCCGAGGAGCTGAAGATTCTGCCCGGCATCCTCCCCTTCATAGGCTCAACGGAAGAAGAAGCGCAAGAAAAAGAAGCCGCATTCCAAGACCTCGTTCTCCCCACAGTCGGATATGGCATGCTGCAAAATATGTTAAAAGTTGATCTCTCCTCTTATCCGCTAGATTCACCTCTGCCAACATTGCCAGATGCCGCGGAAATCAACGGCGGGAAAAGCCGATATCAGCTTTTGCTCGATATGACGCGCAGAGAAAATCTGACTGTCCGCCAGTTAATTCACCGTGTCACAGGCGCTAGAGGGCATCGGACTATTGCAGGAACACCGAAACAAATTGCTGATCTGATGGAAGAGTGGTTCGTTAACGAAGCCTGTGACGGCTTTAATATTATGCCTCCCTACCTCCCAGGCGGACTGGATGCGTTCGTTGATCTCGTTATTCCTGAGCTCCAGCGGCGTGGTTTATTCCGTACCGAGTATGAAGGTACAACACTGCGTGATCATCTTGGTTTAGAAAAGCCTAGGTAAGAAAAACCGATAGAGAAAAGCGCCGATCCCCTATTGAACTCAGGGAATCGGCGCTTATTTAGTTCACTGCTATCTTAGCGGCGGCTTCTTCCGCCAGTTTTACGCGCAATTGCTCTTTCCGCCCCGCTCGTTCTTCGGGCTTCATGCGCGGACACGTATAGCAGTAATTGCCGCCTTCCGTGCGGTAATACATACAACATGCCATCTTCATCCGCAGCTGCTTATCTGGTTCGCCAGGAGCACCTGGATAATCCACAAAGTTAATTTTCACATCCAGGGGATTACGGCTGCGCCCGAACGGATCGCCCTTCAGCCCTTTGGTAAGGAACGTCCAGTCCTCTTCGTAACGCTTTAACAGCTCTTCAGAGCCAGCCGCTTCCTCCAATTGGTCAAACATATACCGAAGCCGCATGGGAAACAATCTCCAGAGATGCGTTAAATCCACCTTCACCGCACGGGAAGTCGCTTCCACAATTGGACGAATATGAGCTTCGTACCAGTGGCTTAACCTTTCTTCACGCCATAGACTGCGCTGATCAGGCTGCGGACCTTCCATCCACCGAATTTCACTCAGCACATAGCGGAACTCGACATGCCCCTTCTCATGCCGATAAATTTGCAAGGTCCAACGCTCTGGAGCCAGATCAATTAGTTCGGCATGCGAGACCATATACTGCATAGCGCCATTCAACATGGCAATTCGGCTAATAAAATACACACCAGCCGCCGCGGGTTCCAATGCGAGCATAAGCGGCGAGTAGGCATTGACCAATTCCTTTATGCCCGCTTCTGTTGAGAGACGACTTCCTGCTATTGAAAACAGCGGTTCCGGATGAAATTCCGTCACAACACTAAACTTTTCAGCGATTACGTGTACAAGGGACGAACTCATAATCCTGCCTCCATTTCGGGTTAGCTTGCATCAAGCTTTGGATTTTGCCAGCAAATATAAGAAATATGGAGCTCCGATGACCGCTACAACAATCCCTGTAGGAATCTCGGTTGGCTGGAGAATCCAGCGTGCAAGCGTATCTGCAACAATGAGCAGCAGCCCTCCCGTTAGCATAGAGGCCGGCAGCAAATATTGATGCTTCGGTCCCACAAGCTGCTTGGCTAGATGCGGACCGATCAATCCGACAAAGCCGATGCCTCCGCCGACAGCGACGCAAGCTCCCGCAAGAGCAACAGCGGCGACCAGCAGGCTGAGACGTTCTTTTTCGATACGTGTCCCAAGTGCGCTTGCAATCTGATCGCCCAGATGGAGCACATTCAACGTTCGAGCTTTGTATAGAACGAAAGGGATACACACGACAATCCACGGCAGCAGGGCAAAGACGAATTTCCAATTCGTTCCCCAGATACTGCCCGCGAGCCACACAGCTACAAATTGATAATTTTGCGGATTCATCCGGATCGTTAGGACAATCATCGCGGCGCTGATTCCTGCCGCTACGGCAATACCGACCAGAATAAGTCTGGTTGGCGAAATGCCTATGCCTTTTTTGTAAGAGAGACTATAGATCAAACCGGCAGCAAGCCCTGCCCCAACCATTGCCAGAAGCGGCATCATAAACACAGGAGCAGCCAGATTGGTAGGATAAAATGAAACAAACAAGACTACTGCAAGTCCAGCTCCGGCATTAATGCCTAGAATACCTGGATCGGCCAGCGCATTGCGCGAAAGTCCTTGCAGAATAGCCCCAGATAAAGCGAGTCCTGCGCCAACCAGCACAGAAATAATAATCCGCGGCAAGCGAAACTCGAATAAAATCAGCTCTTGCTTGCTCGTCCCTTGCCCAAAGAAGGTATGAATGACATCGCTTGGCGATAACCGAATATGCCCTGTATTCATACTGAGGAGAAAAGCAATGAGAATCGCCGCGGCTAAGATGGAGATCATGGTATAGGCTCTTACCGAGCGTTTGCGGTTGGCTACATCGATGAGAGAAGACATTACATCTCCCTCCTTTCCTTACGCGCCAAATAGAGAAAAAACGGAACGCCGATCAGCGCAATCAAAGCGCCAATGGGAGTTTCAAATGGCGGATTTATCATACGGGCGCCAATGTCAGCGACAACCATAAGGAGCGCACCCAACACAGCCGAGCAAGGGATGATCCAGCGATAATCCACGCCTACGAGCGATCGTGCCATATGCGGGATGACCAGCCCCACGAAACCGACCGCACCAACCGCTGATACCGACGTACCGGCTAGGATAAGCGACAGCAGCATTCCAGCAGCTTTGACCCAGCGTGTTCGTTGACCCAGTCCAGCGGCAATTTCATCCCCAAGACTAAGCAAGGTTATGGAACGCGACAGCCAGATAGCCCCAATGATACCAGCCAGAATCCACGGCCAAATAATTTTGATTTGCAGCCACTTCGTTCCGGCAACACCACCGGCATACCAGAAAGCCAAATCCTGCGAAATATGAAAATAAATCGCAACGCCTTCGCTAAGCGCAAGCAGCAAGGCACTAACCGCTGCGCCTGCCAAGGCTAGACGCACGGGTGAGAGACCGCCTTTGGCCAGAGAGCTGATGCCGTATACAAGTCCTGAACCAACTGCTGCGCCTGCAAATGAGAATAAGATCAAATACTGAAAAGGCAGACCTGGAAAAAAAGCGAAGCAAATGGCCAATACAAAGCCTGAGCCGGCATTAATCCCAAGCAAGCCAGGATCTGCGAGCGGATTGCGCGTCATCCCCTGCATGATTGCCCCGGATATCGCAAAACCGATACCTACAAGAGCACCAGCCAATGCACGAGGGAGCCTCAGCTCGCGAATAATTTGATGTTGTGTAAGCTCTTGATTGAAATTGAAAATGGCTTCCCAAACCATAGAAAGTTTAATATCTGCCGCTCCTACCGATACGGACACAGCAAGCCCGAGAAATAAAGCAGCAAGACCGCCAATTAGTATAATCGAAGCCACGAACGGCCGCGTCCGAAGCTTGGGCCGTGGAGTATCGGCTACTCCGCTGGGTAAACTCATGCACATAATCCCCTTCCACTATGTAGGCGTAAAAAGGTAAGAAAGCTAGATTCAGGCTTGCTTCCTTTGTCCTTTTACAGCAAATCTACGCCTTGCTTATTACCAAAACATCAAAGCTATTCGAATTTCTTTGACTATTATAGCATAGGTGATAATGATTATCATTATTGGATTTCAAAAAATTAAAAAGTCTGCCTAATCTCCGTTTGCGCGACCTTGGGAGATTAAACAGACCTGTGTTTTGCTTCTATTTTAATTGGAATCCAATAACCGCTGAATAATATCGGCAAGCGCATGCTCTTCATAATGCACCGTATGGGCATCCGCTACCTCTTTCAGTTTAGGGTGCGCATTATCCACAGCATACCCAAGATCCGCTTGCTGGATGAGGGAAATATCGTTCAGATGATTGCCAATCCCAATTGTGCGAAGACCTTCTACGCCAAGATGGCGAATCAGCTCCTGAAGCGCCTCCCCCTTGGATGCCTTGAACGGAAGAATCTCCAAATAGGTCTCTTCGGAATAGACCAGCTCGCAAGGCAATCCGCTGCTATGCACAAGCTCCTCGAACTGAAGCGCCTTTTGCGGCGTTGCCGCAACGATGAGCACCTTGGTGATCGGGCAAGGCCACCCAGCCAGCTCGGATATCGGCTGACTGGCGACGCCATCCTTCCGTTCATGAGCTTCTAGCCAGCTGTTGCGGTTCGCAGAGTACACGCTGCCACAGTGATACACGAGGACGGCGGCATCGGTTCCCGCAAGGTCAACGATTTCCCCCCATAAGGATGGATCAAGCTCCAAATATTTCTCCTCGAGCACTTTGTCCGCAGCCGGACAATAGAGCTTGGCTCCGTTATATAAAATAAGCGGCACGCGAATACCTAACTCGCGCACATACGGCGCGACAGCCGCTTCCGTTCTTCCCGTAGCTAGTGTAAACAAGCCGCCTTGTGCTTGAAATCGCCGGATTGCCTCCGCGTTCTCTGCACTGATGCGCTGCTCCCGATCCAGCAGCGTCCCATCCATATCCGAAACCAACAAAATGCGATGCATGCTCATGCTCCTTCTTTACATCTATTGTCCGTCAAGCCATTCGGACCAAGAAAGCTTGTAGTCCAATTCACCTTGTTGCAAACAGTATTGGTAGAAGGTGCCTATGAATTGAATCCGCTCCATCGCTGGTTCATATTTGTAAGAATCCGGCTTAGGCAGGGATTTCACGAAATCTTTGCCCCCGATGAGAGCATGCCTTCTGAAGAAATCCTCAAGGGAAATGCCATGTGCACGCGCATTGCGAATCATATCGTACAAAATGATAAACGTAGTGGCGCGACCGGAGCCTCCGCGACAGTGGAAATGCAGCCAATTTGCCTCTGACTGTGCCAAAGCGAACGCAACAAACCGATCAATTTCGCTATTCGAAGGCTTGTGATGATCCGTAACATAGAAACGCATATAGGAGCATTCCTCAGCATGTGCCAGCTCTTCTTCGGATTGAACAAGCCATTCATCGGTTCGTTGTACGATTCCAATCTCGACCGACTTGCCTTCCACATGAGCGAACGGAATCGAATCCAGCTGCTTGAGACCGTTCAGCAACTCCCTCTCCTGTTCGGCCGCTTCCTGCGGCAGCAAGCCTTTATTGCCTGCATTATGCTCGGAGAACCAGCTAATCGCCATGCCATTCAAGAAACCATGGCTTTCTTGGCGTAAATCAACAATGGTTATAGGCTGATTGCCAATAGCCTGCTTCATATATTTCAAGCCTTGCAAGGAAAATCTGCCGCCTGCCGATGCTTGCAGCTGTGCCAAACCGTTCAAATTCGTCTGGCTCTCTACCTCTAAGACAGGTGACCTTGATGTGCGAAATCGTGCCGGCAGCTCTTCGCTATGAGCTGTGTCTACAATGAGTTTCAAATGATCCTGCTTTATCACGGGGTACCCTCTTTCACTATCATTCCAATAGAAATGAAAAATAAATTACATTATTCATACTATTATATTTTATTTACATAAACAACCCTTTGACATGTAAAGGAATTATTTTGGAATATGTGCCGCATATCGCTTGCGAAGCTTGTTGAGCTTCTCCAATTTGCCTAAAGCCGATTCTTTGCTGCGCATGCCGACTCCAATGACCAGACTCTCGACAAGCATCGTTGGCGCGACCATGGAATGGAATTCCCACACTTGCCCCCGCAGCGCATACAAGACAATATCCGCATTCGCATTCATCTCCGAAACCAGACAATCTGTGATCAGAATCGTCTTGTAGCCTGCTTCTTTGGCATGCTGGAGCAGAACATCCGTCTCAGGCAGCATATTGACGAAGCCGAAGATTAGTACAGTGTCCCGTTCGCTCAGGTGCATCAACGCTTCATAGAGCTCATGACCGCTTTTGGCCATCATATGGACAGCGAATCCGAATCGGCTCAACCTGAATTGCAGCAAATTCCCGAGGCCTTCGGAAGGGCCAGGCGCAAAAATATAGACCCTGCGGGCTTGGTAAACGGCCTCCACCGCTTTGTGAAAATCCACACGCGACAGCTCCGAGCCCGTCTCTCGCAAATATTGGATGCCGCGCTCCAGCATGCTGCCGGGCAAATCCTCGGTCTCAACCTCGTCGATCGTATGCTTCATTTTATTAGCTGGGGAAATAGGGTTGCTTCTAATAAGCGACAGCTTAAAATCCTTCAAATTTTTGTAGCCGACTGCCTTCCAAAAGCGGGACACCGAAGCGATGCTGATCTTCAGCTCCTCCGCCATATCGAGCTCAGTCAGATAAGGAAGCCGGCTCACATTTTTTTCTATATAGTCAGCGATCTTCTGCTGATTCTTGGTCAATGTTTCCAAATCCCAATTAAACTTCTTCGTCATGGTTGCAGGGCTCCTTATAGCGATAATACTTACATTATACCGTATTACACCCACAAAACAGAGAAAATGTAAGTTTTATTTCATTGTAAATCAAGGGCATGGATAAATAATTTACATATTTATATTTTTGTAATTTAATTTACATATTTAACACATGTATTTTACACCCATTTAATAAACGTCAACTACAATGAAGCTATCAACGAACCAGGAGGGTTTACCAAACTATGCATACATTCATGAAACCAACTGCACTGCTTGCCAGCTTCATGGCTCTATCCGTTCTCTCTGCCTGCGGAACAACTGCTGCCCCGAAGGATCAGGCTGCCGACGGCAGCGTGAAGCCCACAGCAGCGGCCACCACACAAGCCACAGCGGCAGTCAAAATGAAAACAGAGACATCGGAAGAGCTCTATGAAAAAGCTAAAAAAGAAGGCAAGCTTGTTGTCTATTCGCCTTCCGCACGCGCTAACGATGCAAAGAAAACGTTTGAAGCCAAATATCCCGGCATTTCCGTGGAAGTATTCAAGCTTAAGTCCAATGAATTGATGGACAAGCTGATGCGTGAGCAAGATGCAGGACTTAACAATGCCGATGTTATTATTACCAAAGAAGTCAGCGGTGCTGTTGGCGAAGAAATGGTGAAGCCTGGCCGCGTGTATACCTACTTGCCTGAGGATATTGCCCCTAAGGTGGATGAGCCGTTTCGAACCAAAGACGGGTATGCCAACTATTTGGAAATGCGCACCTTGTACTACAATACTGAAGCTTACAGCAAAGCGCCCGTCTCCAATTGGTGGGACTTGACTACGCCGGAGTGGAAAGGCAAATCGTACCTGGTCGATCCGTTAATCTCCCCTGCCTTTATGGATTTGTTCACCGCCATGGTCGTCAACAGTGAGGATATGAAGAAAGCCTATAAAGATAAATTCGGCAAGGATATTGAATTAACCGGAACACCCAATGCCGGATATGAATTTATCAAACAGCTGTATGCCAACAATCCCGTCATTCTCAAAGGCAGCAGCGACGTGCTCGATGCCATCGGCAAAGCAGGCACAAAAAGCCCGGCAGTAGGCATTGCAGTTTCCGGCGACGAGCGCAAAATTGAAGACGATGGTCTCAAGGTAGCGCCTATTTATGACCTTAAGCCCAAAACCTCTGTACCGGATGCCGGCTATCTCTATATGGTCAAAAATGCGCCGCACGAAAATGCCGGCAAGCTGTTCATTCGCTGGATGATGGGTGAAACCGACGGACAAGGCGCGGGTGTGGAGCCTTTCAACGAATTAGGCGCATGGGTTCCTCGGTCCGATGTCAAAACGAAAAATGCCATACCTTACGAGCAATTAAATATGTGGGCTTATGATCATAAGGGCTTCTACGACAATGCCACGAAAGTCAGAGATTTTGTCATCAAATTGAAATAAGGGTCAAGCTGATCCTGCTAAGGAGATTACATCCATGGAATTAAGCAAAGACCGGGGCCGCACTTCGAGCCTATACCTGAGACGCACACTCAATATGGCAAAAAGCCTACTCACGAACCCGGTATATCTCATCGGCTTACTGGCACTCTGCTTTCTTACTTATACGATCATTCTCCCCTTATGGGAAATCGTGAAAACCACCTTTTTGTGGCAGCAGCATGATGTCCGCGTCTCGCCGGATGCCAAACCTGGCTACTTCACCTGGTATCATTGGAGTCGCATTCTAACGAGCGATTTAAGCAAATCTTTATTCTATAAGCCCATGCTCAACTCCATTAGCACCAGTGTAGTCGTATCTTTCGCCTCTATGGCGTTAGGTACGGCTCTTGCCTGGTTTGTCACGCGCACTGACGTGCCTTTTAAGAAAACGATCGCTTTCCTAGCGGTCGTGCCGCATATGCTGCCATCTTGGATCCTGTCGATCGCTTGGATGATGGTGTTCAAAAATCAAAAAATCGGCGGCAGTGAAGGTATTTTCCAGGCCATCTTCCATGTGCAGCCGCCCGATTGGCTGTCCTATGGTTATGTCCCGATTGTCACAACGCTTACGATTCATGACAGTGTTTTCTTCTATCTCCTTGTCGCTGTAGCTTTAAGCTCAATGAACAGTCAGCTTGAAGAAACCGCAAGCCTGCTAGGAGCGGGCCGCCTTACGATTTTGCGAAAAATTACGCTTCCTTTGGTACTCCCTGCTATTTTGTCCGCCTTTATATTGACGTTCACCAAAGCAATGGGCTCCTTCGGCGTGCCAGCGCTTCTCGGATTACCCGTTAAATACTACACGATTTCTACTATGCTCTATAGCGCGATGAGGAACAGAATGGTGACGGAAGCGTATATTCTGAGCCTCATTCTCATGCTGATCTCGATGCTGACCATCTATTTGAATCAAAGAATGATCGGCAAACGCAAAAGCTTCGTGACCATCGGCGGCAAAGGGGGACGCAGAACGCTTACGCCGCTGGGCAAATGGAGAATGCCTCTGGCCATCGGTATCCTGCTGTTCATGCTGCTCATCGGCATTGCTCCGCTCCTACTGCTTGTATGGCAAACGTTCATGCTGAAGGATGGCAATTATAGCCTGAGCAATTTAACCTTGCACTGGTGGATCGGTGAATCCAATTTCAAAATCGCCTCCGGTGAAGTTGGTGTTCTGCGCAATAACGAACTGCTGCTGGCGCTCAAAAATTCGGTACATATCGCGCTTGTCTCTTCCGCTTGCGCAGCTGTTGCCGGACTTATTCTCGGCTATGTCGTGTCACGGGGACGCAAGCTGCGGCTTGCCCGCACGGTAGAACAAGTATCCTTCCTGCCTTACTTGATTCCAGGCATTTCACTTGCCGCGATATACATTTCGATGTTCGCCAAACCAACCTTGCTGCTCCCAGCGCTGTATGGGACTTTATCGCTTATTATCCTGATTACGGTCGTCAAGGATTTACCGTTCGCGACACGAGCCGGCAGCAGCGCCATGCTGCAAATCGGCGGGGAATTGGAAGAAGCGGCACGCATGCAGGGAGCTTCCTGGTTCAAACGTTTCTACCGCATCCTGCTGCCGTTAAGCCGCAATAGTCTGATCAGCAGCTTTCTAATTGTTTTTATTGGCGCCATGAAAGAAATGGATTCCATTATTTTATTAATTACACCTAAGACCGGGACGCTGACTACGCTCACTTTTTGGTATGCAGAAAAAGGCTTCTTTCAACTGACGAATGCGATCATCGTGATCATCATCATCATTATTATGGTGGTATATGCCGTGGCAACGAAGATTGGAAAAGCGGACCTGACCAAAGGTATTGGAGGATAACATGGGGACGATGATTCAACTGCAGCAAGTAGGCAAAACTTTTGACGGAAATCATGTATTGAACAATGTGAACCTAACGATACAGGAAGGCGACTTCATGACGTTTCTTGGCCCGTCCGGCTGCGGTAAAACAACGACGCTCCGGATTATCGCCGGGCTTGAGCAGCCCAATGTCGGAATAGTTACCATCAGCGGCAATGTCGTCGATAACGCCGCCCTCCATCAGCATACGGCTCCCGGAGACAGAGGACTTAGCCTAGTGTTTCAGAGTTATGCCTTGTGGCCGCACATGACCGTTTATGAAAATATCGCGTTCGGACTCAGCATCAAAAAGCTGGGCAAGCCCGATATCAAGCGCAAGGTGGAGGAATCGCTGGAGAAGATGCGGATTCGGGAGTTGAGAGACCGTTATCCCTCTGAATTGTCAGGCGGTCAACAGCAGCGGGTAGCGATTGCGCGTGCCATCGTGACCGAACCCACAATTTTGCTGCTGGATGAGCCGCTTTCCAATCTCGATGCGAAGCTGCGGATCGAAATGAGAACCGAGCTAAAACGATTGCATCGGGATTTGAAAACAACGATTATCTACGTCACCCATGATCAGGTCGAAGCGCTGACGCTTTCCACGAAAATTGCCGTATTCTTCAAAGGGCAGCTGGTGCAGGTCGATACTCCGCGAGGCTTATATCGCAATCCCGCTACACTCGAAGTCGCCGATTTCATTGGCAATCCGAGCATTAATTTCGTCCCTGCCTCAATTGCCAAGGCCGGGGAACTGTGGCAGATCCAGTCCGAGCTTGGATTACTGGACCTACCGCTTCAAGATGAGCCCTCTGGCGATGAGGTTGTCCTGGCGCTGAAGCCAGAGGACCTTCATCTGTCTGAAGTGCCGATTCCAGGCGGCATTCCCTGCCAAATTTATTCCGTATTTCCTGCTGGCTCAGAAACATTGATTCAGCTTCAGCATGGCGAGGTCACTCTTATGGCTAAGACCATTGGCGAGGCTGATTTCGAAACCGACAGCACCGTATGGGTTACCTTTCCGAGTGAAAAAGTAAATGTCTACAACCGAAAGTCAGGAAGTTTGATCCCGCAAGGAGGAGCTCTGCAACGATGAAGATTGATTTGCATACGCACGTAAAACTAACCAAAAGCGTGATGTTTTCTTATTCTTATTTCCTGGAAAGCATTCAAGAAGCACGTCAGGCAGGATTAAGCGCCACAGCTTTAACCGAGCACTTCAACACCCTTCGTTTCAATGATATCTATGATGCACTGGATCAGCATTTTGCGTACAAGCAGCATTATTATGATATCGACGGCTTTAAGCTTTTTCCCGGCATGGAAATCGATGTGAAAGAAGGCGGGCACATCCTGTTCATCGCTTGCCGTGATACCATCCGTGAACTTCGTCAGCAGCTGGACGGCCATGAAGCCGAAGGTCAATTCATTGGCATGGAAGCCCTGCTCGACATCGCCTCTTCTTACAACATACTCAAAATCGGGGCGCATCCCTATCGTACGGATAATCCGCTAACAGGCATTCCGCATACTTGGCTCCAGCAGCTCGATGCCTTGGATTTGAATGCCAAGGATTTATACAAATACGGCATTGACGTCATGCAAAATAAAGTTAATGCCCTAGGTCAAACACTCGGACTCCCCGTCGTTGCCGGAAGCGACACACATCATCCTCTGCAATTCGGCAGTGTATGGAACGTGATGCAGGCAGACTGCAGCTCCATCGATGACTTGAAAAGCTGTTTGCAAGCAGGAACGTATCGCTTAGAGATATCTCCGTGTCTGGATACCAAGGTGAAAGCTGCCGAAACCGTCAAGCGGCTGCTGAAAGCTGCAGGAGGACATCCGTAGGACGGATTCATAGAAAAAGTCTGCCTAATCTCCAGCTTAAAGCTGAGGATCATGCAGACTTTTTTTCTTGTGTATAGGCTAAATAAATAATTCCATCTGCTTGATATCCCCAAGCCGTTCCAACGCAATCGGCGCATGGTCGCGGAAATAAGCCTGATTAATTTCCTTTTCTTTGGTCATGACCAGCTTGCTGCCATTCGCCGCTTGTCTAAGCCTGCAGCTGAAGACAACAGGGAAATAGTCTTTGAGAAATTTGCCTTCCGCATGCGCGGTTAGCGCGATGATTTGGAAACCAAGCTGCTCGGCAATGAAAAATACCGGACTGAGTACATGGTCGCTAGAAGCCTTGCCGAAGGGGTTGTCCAGAATCACGGTACGATGCCGCTTCATATTCGCTTGAATATGCTGACGTTTCTCTGCGACATAGTTGAGCAGACCTAAGAATAAAGTCATATTCTTACTCCATTTTTCCCCGCCAGACCAGTTGTTCGACTGTTCCCACGAAAAGGAAGCTTTCGTCACGTTGTTCTCGTTGGTCACTTTGCGGCACGATACTTTCATCGCTTGATCTTGCAGAACAATCTGAAGCAGCTGCTTCGTATCCAGCCACTTCTCTATCTCCTTGCGAACCGTCGATTTCACTTCCTGCCCGTTGTCATCGCGGTAATGCCCTTTCTCCAGCTCGGCCAAAATCCATTCCAAATGCTTGCGCAGATGGTCCTTAGCCTCCAGCTCATCCCATTCGGGAATTTGGAATGCGAAGATGTGTTTCCACTGATCCTCAACCTTGACTCTGGTTTTATTAGGAATGTCTCGCAGTTCCGAAGCGATCAGTTTCATATGGCTGTGTACATGAATGATATACTGCTCGAGCTGTTGATTATGGGTACGCATCGTTTCTTCAGCAACATGATTGACACGTTCAATCCTGCTGTGCATTTTGTGCTGGAATTGCGTCAGCTCCTGATAGTTGTCTCTTTTCTCGACACCTTGCTCGGCCATATCTCTCATTTTGACATCTTTGATTTGTTTCCGGCAAAAATCAATAAAATAAAGTCTGGCCTTTTTCACGGACGATTCTTCGGCTTCCAGTTCTTTCATCACGCCAGACAATAGATGTACTGACTTTTTGACGATGTTCATTCGGTCATAAGGGAATTCGGCTTTCTGCTCCTGCGTGATTAACGCTGCCTGAATGAGCGGGTTTTCAAACCCGTGCATAATTTTATATTGGTTGAGATATTGGATAACATCTTCGATTTTACCTAATTGAGTTTGTATTTGCAGATGCTGCTGCTGCAAACCTGTCTTCTGCTGCTGCAGACGTGTATCCTCGCGCTGAACCTGCTCGTCCACCACAGTCAGCGACTCTGTGAAGACTACGGGCAGCCCGCCAGAATGGGCAGCACCGAACTGTTCAATGAGCAGCTTAATCCTCGTTGCCAGCGCATCATATTGCTTCTCAACTCGCGCGAATTCTTCTTTGTTGCGAGACAACCGCGCTTCATGCTCCTTAAGCTCCGACAGCAGCTGCGACATCTGCTCTTCGCCGGTAATTGAGTAAACAAGATCCTCATTCAAATGCAAGTCCGCTTGTTCCAATCGGAGCTTGTTCATCTCCTTCTCCAGCGATATTCGGCTGGTTTTGGCATGGTTCCACTCCGTTTCCAATTGCTGGCGCCCTTGGGATATGCGATTTAACTTGAGATGCAAATCTTTTCTTTCTGTTTTCAACCAATCCAAGCTATGAATTGCTTCAATCGGTTGTACATCGACAGTTTCGAGATACAGATCTTGACTTTGCAGACTCGATTTCTCGGTTCTCACAGCGTTCATTCTGCTTTTCACGGATTCGCTCTGCAGCTTCACTTGCTCCATAGAGCGCTGTCTGCTTTTCCATTTGCTTTGCTGATCTTCTGCCTGCGCAGCCAGTTGATCAATCGCCTCGTTCAAGCCGTCGATTTCTTTGCCCAGCTCGACATATTTCCGTCCTTTTTCAATCCACTGCTGCAGCTGAACCATTTCACCTTTTTGCTCATCCATAATGGCATTGTGCTGCTGAATCGTCTGGTCAGCCTGATGTATAGATTTTCTGACAGCATCTCCATGGTTCTCTAGTTCACGCACGCGTTCACGTTTAAGCCCTGCCAGTCTTTCCATTTCCTGCACTGCCTCTAGGGGGTATACCAGGATGAATCGGCTGAAAGAGGCTTGAAGATCTGATGTACGCTGCAAGTCGCGTTCCTTTTCTTTGCGCGTCGTTCGGACCTCTTCCCCTTTTTGGACGATCATGTGCTTCCAGCTTGCGAATTCCGTTTCATCCGCATTATCACGCCAATGCTGCGGTTCAACCCAAGCTCTAGCTTCTCCAGCTGCCGGTATTTCCCTATTGGCAATTTGCGATGCTTCCAGCGAGGAAATCACTTGAATCGGAAACTGCATATCTTCCGCATGCATCCGCAGCTTGCTAACTAATCGTTCAACCTCATTTTCCGTCGTTATTAGCGTTACGGACCAGAGAGGATGAGTCATCGCCCGCTCGGTTAGCTCCAAGCCCTGCAAGTATTGGATACCTGTCTCCAATAGCGCGAACTGGTTTCTCCACTTGTCTGCCAAGCCAGCCACATAAGTATCTGCAAAAAAGGTAATTTGGTCACTGTAATCATCAATATAACGAAAAGCCAGACGCTCTTTGAGCAAGTAGGCTTCCTTCTGCAAGTGCAGCTTTTCCAGATCCTCCCGAAGCCGTTCTTCAATTGAACTTTGCTTCTCATAAACGGTTGACATTCTTCCCCATGAAGCCCTGTACGCAGCAATTTCAGACAGGATGGCATGCTGCTCTTTTTTAAAAGCTTCAAGATTTTGCTCTGAACTGGCACGTTCCACATAGGCGGTCTTGAGGTTCTCAGTTACGCTTTCCAGTTCTCGCTGCCCTTCTTCTTTGCCAAATGCCAAATCTTTGTTCTTCTGCACAAGCAGCACATTGCTGTCATCCAACTTCTGATAACGCTGAATCCAGTCCGTCATACTGCCTTCCATGCTCTCAACAGCAGGATTGGCCAAAACATTGGCTCTTAGCGCCTCTTTATCCTGCTCACGTGCCTGCACGATAGATCTGTGTTCAATGAGCTGTTTATTCAACTGCTCCAGTTCGTTTGATAAATCTGTCAAAATGGTTTCTTCTAAGGCCATTCTATTCTGATGAGCATCTAATTCTTGCTTCAGTTTCTCTTCTTCAACCTGCCACTCTTGCTCCAGCTTCATGTAAATACTGCGAATTTGCGCGCTATTGCTCAACCATGCTTCGCGAAGTTCCTCTTCTTCCCGGGTATTGCCGAACTGGTCAAGCTCGCGCTGCAAATAGTTCATCCGCTCTTCCGCAGAGGTCCATTGCTGCTTGTAATCGGCCAAACGCAAAGAGTAGTAGTGCTGCTTAGCACCTCGTACTTGCACTTCTTTCTGCTCAACATCCTCTTCAACCAATCTAAGCTTGGTTTCCAAGGCAGCCAGCTCTTGCTTTTGCTTCGCAATATGGAGGGATTCTTTCTTCCGTGCCAACACCAGCAGCTGCTGGTCGCATTCTGACATTTGATTATGCCATTGCGATAGCTTGGCGCTTTCCTCATTCTTCTGCCCACTCACGAGCAGCCAATATGCCTTTGTTTCAGCTTGAGCGGCTGCATAGGCCAACTGCTTGGTATCCATTTTGGCAAAATGCAGCACATAGCTATCCAGCTCAACAAGAATTTTTTTATTTTCTTCGATTTTTTCTTTTAATTCTTTATATTTTCTGAAGCTGTCTCTGTGCATTTCAAAATTATTGGCAAACTCGCCCTGCTCATAACCAGCCATCGCGTCTTCGACCGTCGGGATCAGCAAGCGATCGAACAATTGGCTCGTCGTTTTGCATTCATCAAAAAAGCTTTCAACACCGCCCTCAGAGCTATTGATTTTGGCAATGCGATCCCACTCTGAAGCGATAATGTGGTAATCATTCTCCAATAATCTCTTGTATTCCTTCACCGTAGACGGCATGTTCGCGTTCATTCTTTTCGACGTCATTTGGTGGTAATAATCATGAATTTCGCCCTTATCGGCTGATCGCAGACTGCCCGCACTTTCCTTCACAAAAGGAATCCGGTCAATGGCATCTGCATCAAGCTCCGGATAATCATACACATACCGATAGGAGTCTATTCCTGTTGCGGTCAAAAATAAGCTGACACACGTTACCACATAGCGACGCGGCCGCTCGCTTAGAATCCACTCGATTGCGATATGCGCTGGCCCGTTTTCGAGACTTAACGTATCCTTCATTTTACGTCCGGCAAGCTCCGCATGCGGGAGTATAGCTTGTATGGCAGACTGGATAAAAACCGTCTTGCCCCCGCCATTTTCCAGCAAAATCGCACCATTATGCCCATCGAAATGAAACAATTCGTCATTATAGCGCTTATTTCCATCCTCATAGACCACATTCGTAAACCGTATTTTAGAGATCGCTGGCATGTTCGCTTCCCTCCCCCTCAAACGCAGTGCTTTGATATAAAAACTCTAAAATGCCGCGGTTATATTCCAGCTCCATAAAATAGCGCTGAACCACAACTTTGGCTTTTTCGGTCAATGTAATTTCCTGATTGCCAATATCGATGACCAGCTCTTGCGCGATCAGAAACTTGCGGACAGAGTCCATAAAGCTGACCCGGCTAATCGTATTCCCGCTTTGCCTCGCCGCTGTCTCTTTGATATCGTCCATGGCGCTCCATTTTTCAATCAAGGCCGTCCAATTGTAGGAAAACTCCTGCTCCATCTCTCTTAATTCTGCTTCAGGATGCGTCTTCAATAACGCAATTCGCTCATTCACAAGCGCTGTCCACTCTTCGATTCCGATAAAACTTCTCGTAGGCTCCATCGTTTGGTAGCTGTCATAGAAGGCGCCAACCAACACAATGATGCTGACATACATCAGATAAAGATCCGCATTCACGGCATTCGCCCGCAGATAGGAGCGTTTAATCACTTCGTTGTTCATATGAAAAGGCGATAGCCGTGTCTCCGGTATCATATACAGCTGTTCGCCGGCAATGATCGTTACACAATCGACTTCTCGCGCAAATTGATCTACAAGTCCACGTACCACGTCGTCCGCCATGTAGGCTTGGAGCCATTCTTTGCCGACCGCGTTATCGCGAGCGAGCAAGGTATAGATGCGAAAAGCCCTCATTACTGTTCCGTTCTCAAGTCCGATTGTCATCCTGTTCTCCCCACGAAATCAACATATTCTGTATGCTAAATCTATCGTTGACCTTCCTAATTTCCTTAAGTTCTGTTACGACCAAACAGCGGCTTCCCAGAAGCATATACATGTCTTCCAGCAGCGTCCCCTGCTGTTCATTATGCTGATTAGCTTCGTCATCCGCTCGAAGGGGGCTTCTTTGATGCAAATAAATCCAAAAATCATAAAAAGCTCTCTCACCCAGCAGATTGGCATGCTCGCTCGTTTGGAAGAGCTGAATCAACGAATGCAGCTCCACCTGGTCCCGTTCTTCCATTTTGTGCAGCAGCAACTCCATAAGAAGCTTATACAACTTTTTCTGCATCGTCTGATACCGATATTCCTCACTGTCTCCGCCAAGCTCCAGGAACTTGTCATCCCGCTCCTGTCCGCTGCCGTCTTCGAGCATATTTTGCTCCGCCCATACAGTCAACAGCGACCACATCTTCGTCTCTTGAACCGGCAAGAACGGAGCCAGCACACCTTTCATCGTCTCCAAAGGCAGTGGCGTACTGAAGATAAGCGAGGCAATGTCCTGATCAAAATTAAAGGAATCTAGCCCAGTATAATACAAAGATTCTTGCGCTGCGCCCAGAGCATGGGATTTCAGCGCCATACTCTGATGAAATAGAGCCGAATGCTCGCCATGCACCTTCTCCAGCTCATTGGATATGCGTAAAATTAACTCATAAGGCCGCTGATCCGCTTGTCTGACGGTTTGTGCTTGTACGCGATCCTTGGTTTCCTTCACAAATTGCCGCAGCTCTTCAAATTCTTCATTCTCCATCTGCAGGCGCAAATAAATATCTTCGAGCAAACCTTTATACCGTCCGAACGTTTCTTCCGACACGATATTTCTTTTCAGCTCGTGCTCCAGCTTGACCATCCGCTCCTGCAGAGCTTCTACATCAATCCGCATCTCATTAATTTGCCGCAGAGCGCCTTCGAACTCACCTTTTTCCAATTGCTTGCGCAGCACCAGCTGATGAATCGACAGTTGGAATTCCGTATAAAATTCCTTGGTCGCGAAAATAAGCTCCAGCCCATCCTCGTCAAGCGTGTAATACTGTGTATTCGTTTTTAAATCGAAGGCATTGGCTTTTAGAATGGATATATAAATATGCTCCGCCTGACCGGATTCCCAATTCATAAAGGTAAAATCCCGTTTTTTCCCCGTCGTCGGGCGAAACACTTGCGTGATCTGTCTGGCGAGATCCTCGAATCCGACATCGTCCAAATCGATGAAAATCCCCGTCACCTTCACAAGAAACTCAGCTAAATCTTTGACGCTCGCCTTATTGTTGCGCATCAGCTTCTGCTCAAAGAAGTAAAGCAGCGTCAATAACCCAAGTTCCATGAAATCGATTGGTTTGTTTTGCCGATCTGTTTGGCGCTTTCTCTGCAGCTCATACAGAGGATCAAAAAGTGCCAGCTTGGTCATGCGCTCCCGAAACCCGGAAACAACCTGACCAATTTCTACGTAATCCATGCTGTCTTCCTCCAAATCGTACAAAGCTCGTGTGTAGGCAATATTTCTTGCGGGAAATAACCGCCTGCTGATAAACAGCGGCTGATTATCATTTGTTCTTCCTCTGTAAAATGAGACGAAAATGCCTGTAAAGCCTGCTCATTATCACGTTGATTTTCTTTGCCGGAAGCAGACTCCCTGCTCAGACATGCTCTATAGAAGGGAAGGGCCGGTCTAGCCGGCTTGCCAAATAGAGCAAGTACACGCTCGTTGAGTAGATGCCAAATATGGATTCCTTCTTTATCGATATCGCCAAAATAGTAGAATTCATGAGCAGCGTCTCTGAGCGGAAGCTGCATCGGCAGCAGCTCAATGCTTTTGGTCACACGATAACCGCCGCCGAAAATTAGCGTCGCGAACGGGACTTCCGGCAAAACTTGCAGCAGTGCTTGATAAGTCGTTTTATTTTCAACAATAAGATGCTTATGAACTGCATGGGTTAGGACGTATGGATTCACGGCAAACATCAAGGGATCATCCACAGGAAGAATAAGAAGCTTGTCCCACAAACCGATTCGGGTCAGCAGTTCTTTCCCTTGCTTCTCCGTTATCCATTTCTCATCAGCTGCAAGCTCAAAGCTTCGCTCCGGTTCCGGAGCGGGAGTGCTTGGAAGCATATTCTTCTTCAAATAAGCATCTATTCGTTCAATAAAAGGCTTATCTTCTTCCCAGATGCTAGATTTCAATGAATAGTAAGCATCGAGGTTTATGAAGGGATGCAGCTGCAGTCTAGCTCGATGGATGTCCTTATGCATATCTTGCAAGAAATGATTCTTCTGCACGCTATATTGATAGGCAAGAAATGGCGGCTTAGCCGTTCTCCCTGAACGCTGAACCATCTGGAGAATTCCTGCAGTTTCAAGCTCCAGTACCGACCTCGAAAATTCTTCGTAAGTACAGGGTTGAGCTATATCTTCTAATTCTTCAAGAGACACTTTCATTTTCTTTAAAGATTGTAAATGCGATCGTAGTTTCGAATTAAGTTCCATGTCCAAATGCTCCTGCTTGAGAATATATGCCTATTATAGCAAAATATCAATGGCAGAAGGATTCGAAACGTTTTGGGAAATGGGAAATTTTGAAAATGAATTTACTATTCACCTTCAAAATGATACGATATGTATCTAGAATTAATTACGAATAGTAGGAAAGGAACAATTAAATATGTTTATAGGCTTCACTTTATTGACTTCTTTTCTATTGAGCATATTATTAACGCCATTCGTCAAAAGCATTGCTTTAAGATATCGGATACTAGATGTATCGAATGCAACGCTAAAAACACATACAATAAACACGCCATATTTAGGTGGGATATCGATTTTTATTTCCGTTTTGGTTACATCTGTCCTCATGATTTTACTGTACAAAATGATGATTTCTTTGGTGCTAATCGGCTTGCTTATTGCGTGTTTTATGATAATTGCGACAGGTTTAACGGATGATATGTACAATCTTCGCCCTTTAACTAAAATTTCCTTGCAGATCATAGCGGCATCTTTGGCATGGTTAATTGGCATTAGAATCAACTTAACTGGGCTGGAACAACTAGACATTATTGTAACGATTCTATGGATAGTAGGCATGTCTAATGCTTTTAATCTGATTGATATTATGGATGGCTTGTCCTCTGGTGTGGCTGCTATTTCATCTATTTTCCTATCCATCATTTGTCTAGAACTCGGAGAAATCATGAGTGCATTGCTGCTTTTATCTATAACGGGGGCATGTTTCGGATTCCTATTCTTTAATTTTAATCCTGCGCAGATTTTCATGGGGGATACGGGAAGTTTATTTTTGGGATTTCTAATTGCCTGTTCAACAACAACTATGTTCCAATATCAAGCAAATAGTCAGGTCGTAGTGCCAGTTATTATACTCGGAATCCCCATCTTCGAAACGATATTTATTTCTTTTTTACGAATTAAATCGGGCATTCCGCCATGGAAGGGTACGAAAGATCATTTCGCGCTGCGGTTAGTTAAACTCGGCTTTTCGGTCAAGCGAACGGTCATATTAACCTACTTATTTGGTATATTACTAGGCTCCCTTTCATTGATATTCTTTTATTCAGGCAGCCCCGCGCTCTATAGCTTTCTTCTATTCACAATCCTTCTAACCGTGATCGGATGGCTTTTAAGTACAGTTGATATTAGCGAACCACGTCATTTTTAATGGAGGGACTATGGCCAAAATTGTGTGTATTGTTCCCTATTCTAAATACTATATCCATTTCAGCTGGGACCTGTTGAAGCACTTAATGAATACTGGGAATGAAATCATCGCTCTAGCACCTGATGATAGCTTTCAGCACGAACTTGCTTCGATTGGCGTCAAATTCATCAAAACTCCACTCAATAACACTGGCTTAAATGTATTGTATGATATTTACACCTTATACATGCTGGTCAAAAGACTAAAGAGCCTGCAGCCAGACATGGTTATCTGTTACTCTCTAAAGCCTATCCTTTATGGGGCATATGCCGCTCGGCTGGCCAAAATAAAAAGTACATGCTCATTCGTAACAGGAATAGGGTACGTTTTTATCGGGAACACAATGATGCATAAAATTCTTCTCCTTATCGTGAAAATACTATACAAGTTTTCATTAAAATTTAGTCATACCATTTTTTTCGAGAATCCCGATGATTTATGTTTATTTAAATCCCTTCGCTTGATCAGTCCAAACAATGAAACGGTAATTGTAAATGGCTCAGGTGTAAACCTACATACATTCACATATTCTTCTCCTGCAATGAATCCTATTTCCTTCCTGGTTATTTCAAGAATTATAGCTGATAAAGGTATTTTTGAGTTTATTGAAGCAGCGAAGATACTAAAGCAAAAGTACCCCCATATTAAATTTAAACTTCTTGGTCCTTTTGTTAATAACCCTAGTGCAATAAAACGAGACTTTATAGATGAATGGGTACATCAAGGAATCATAGATTATCTGGGCGAGACAACAGATGTTCGTCCATTTTTGGCCGATGCCAGTGTATTTGTTCTACCCTCTTATCGAGAAGGCACACCTAAATCCACACTAGAAGCTATGGCCATGGGATTGCCAGTTGTCACCACGGATTGCCCTGGATGCAGGGAAACAGTTGAAAACAATGAGAATGGCTTTTTAATTCCTGTAAAAGATTATCGATCGCTTGCTGCGGCAATGGAGAAATTCATAATTAATCCTGGTCTTATTCCAATTATGGGAAAGAAGAGTCGAGAAATTGCCGAGAGAAAATACGATGTTCAGAAAGTTAATCATTTTATTATACAAAGCTTAGGCTTAGAGTAAAGTGAGGGAACACAATGACTATTCATGTAATTGGAGCAGGAGTGACAGGCCTATCATTTGCAAAGGCTTCCAAAGATGAAGTCACTATACTTGAATCCTGTGAGCGTATCGGCGGGAAGGCTTTATCTTATAAAGTAGAGACTAGCGTTGGAACTTTTGGATTTGATGTAGGTGGTCATTGGTTCCATTATCAAAGTACACCTGCAGTTTTGGATATCCTGCAAGGTCTTGATCTAAAAGCACATACTCGCAAGGCATTTGTTTATTTGCACGAACGATTTTTCAAGTTCCCTATTCAGCAGAGTTATATCTGGCACCCCGATGAGAAATTTGTAGGCAATGTAAAAAAAGAGCTGCAATTGGCTAATTCTGATCATGAATACACGAACTATGAAGATATGTTGCAGCAATCTTATGGTTTAACCTTATATGAGTCATTTTTTAAAGATTATAATTCAAAGATGTACGGTATACATGACCTGTCTGAGATTGGTGTCGGAAGATTCGAAACCATCCGTAATGTTCGGACGAATACAAATGTCACTGGGTATAACGGCGATTTTCTATATCCACAAGGCGATACAGGTGCGGGCGGCATTCCCCTTTTTTTAGCTGATCATTTACAAATTAACTACAACAAAAAGGTCACGTCTATCAACATTAAAAACAAGACCATGATCATTAATAATGCAACCGTATCATGGGATACAATTGTGTCAACGATGCCATTGAATTCATTAGTTGGCATGGTTAAGGATGTGGATGACCATATCTTAGCGTTGTCCAAACAATTAAAATTCAGCAAAGGGATGATTTTGAATCTCGGAGTGAAAAAAACTCGACTGCAAGGCGACATGAGTTGGGTTTACTTTCCTGACCCCCATTTGCACTTTTATCGGGTGGGTTTCTACAGCAATGTTGAATCAAGTCTAGCACCCTTGGGATACTGTTCGATGTATGTTGAGTGCTCTCCACTATTTTTTGGCAATAAAGAGGAAGCACTAGCCCTTGTGCCGACAATCATTAAGGAACTTATTGAAATTGGGTTTATTCATCATGCAGATGAGATCGTCACTACGAAAGCCATTTATCTTGATCACAATTATTGTCTCCCAGATACATCAAAAACGAAAGTCATTCATCACTATTTGGAAAGTGCTGGCATCTATAGTATTGGAAGATATGGAAGTTGGCATTGGTCAAGCCAGCATGAGGATATGCAGCAGGCATGGGACTTGGCGAATAAACTAGCTTTGCGTGACTTATCGAATTCCCAAAAAATGAGAACAAAAGTCATCTTGAGCTTATGATAAAAGCTCAGGATGACTTTTGTGTTTATTAATTGGTGAACTGTAGCTTGGACAGCATTCTACTTAAAATGACTGAGCTTTGAGCCCTAGTCGCCATAGCCGCCGGATCGAATTTCCCAGAAGCAACACCTTCTACAATTTGGTTGTTAGCGATTATATAAATGGATTCCTTAGCCCAATTCCCAAACAAATGCTCATCTGCAAACGTTATTTTCTCGCCTGCATGGCTGCTGCTGGTGTATCCGGCAAAGTTCATTGCACGATAGATCATTACTGCCATCTCTTGGCGAGATATAAACTGATTCGGATGGAATGTCTGATCTTCATAACCAGTTATGATGCCTGCTTCCGCCGCAGCGTACACTTGGCCCTCAAACCAGTCGCCAGATCGAACATCGGCAAATCGGTTTTTCGGCGAAGCGACAGCATTCAGTCCGATTGCCCGAGCGATCAATGCAGCGAATTCCGCACGGGTTACTGCTTGGTCCGGTAAAAATTTTTCCTTGGCTACGCCTTGCACAATCATTTTGCTCGCCACGCGTTCAATGTCATCTTTGGCCCAATGATGATTCGCATCAGCAAAGGTGACATTGTTTAGCAGCAGCAAGTACGTACTGTTCGTTCTGCTGTAGATCGTAGCTTCTGTTCCAGAAACAGTGAACGGAACCGGTTGGTATATGACATTCCCTTTGCTATCCGTCTCCACGCGAACCGCTGCAATAGGTCGTCCGGCTAAAACCGCCTCCGTGTTCATGGAACGCGGCACATATTGCGAGAAGCTAGAAATCTCTACCATCTTTCCGTCCGTAGACATGACCTTAACGGTAAACTCGACTGCTCCAAGCACCTCTTGACCGGAAGCACTCGCCTTCTCAGCTGCAGCCGCATTTCTGCCAATGGTCACTTCTACAGTGATTTGGTCCTTCGATCCCCCAAGCTTGGCTGCCAAATCTTGAACATGGATCTGCTTGGCCGGCAGCTCATAGCTCCCTATCTTGGTTTGCACTCTTATGGATTTGATCGCTGCCTCCGCTGCGACTTTTTGCAGCGCGTTGTTCGTTAAGGTCACCCTAGTTTGATCTACGTTCACACTAGTATCCACTGTTAGAATAAGCTTGCCGCTGCTGCTGTTTTTCAGCGCAGCATCAATAATTAGATCGTTCACTTGAGCTAATGCTACCTGCTTCCCGTCAACAATCTTAACTTCTGATTGGATTGTACGGACTTGATCCGTTTTAGTACTAGGCATAGCAGCTGGAGTGTCCCTTGAATCTGGGTTCATTGACACAGAAGAAGCTAATTTCAACGCTGGTCTGAGCGATTCAAATTCTTTTTCCTTTGCGTAAATTTCTAGGTTTACTCCTTGTTTCTTCGAGTCTACGACCATAAATGTCGCCAGACCACCTTGCTTGGTCAGGACAAAATCAGATAATTCCTTGGTAGCTATATCATAAGAATCTACTTTATAGCCTTTCATTGTTAAGCTGCCAAGATAAAAAGCACTCTGACCTTCGCCTACGACATCCGCGCTGCCCAGGCTATGATTAGGTGAATTGCTCCAATTTATCGTATTTTCACTCCAACTGTTATCGTTCAATCCATACACGCTTAGGGTGACTGTTTCATCACCTGGATTGCTGTCTGTTAGCTTGCCGCTTAACTGCAGCGCGGCATTCACTTTCCCCTTCACACCGCTCAAATCGTACTTGAAATAAGCGATGCCGTTGACACTACCATTGCTTTTCACTGTAAGATTCCTTACTTTGTCAGAAGAACCTGTGCCATAATTCTGCTGTGGATTCGCTGCCTCCACCCATGCATCTTCAGAGGCATGAATCAGCGAGTCATAGACGACATTTCCTGAAGAGTTATCCACGTTATAAAGCGTGTTATTCAAATGGTTATCTTGCATGACGATGCCAGACCCTTTGACAATCTTAATACCATTGGCATTACCAACAATCGTATTGCCAATCAGTTGAATATCTCTCGGATCTCCAGCTCCGACGAAATTGGCATTCGTATCACCGATATCATAGTCAGCTGCAATCGGATGATCTGTTTTGGCAAAGTTTCGTATAATATTTCCTCTGACAATGCTTCTAGGTGCATTCAAAATGCTAATACCGTTGATATCTTGATTGTAGCTTGTACGAATTAAGGTATCATCAAGCTCAATCGTGTTATTCTCAATAATGGTATCCGGCGAATTCATCGTTAAGGAAATGCCTTCAGCTGAATTTCTAATCGTATTATCGTGGATATAGTTGTACGGACCTGATTCACTATGATTGCTCGGAAATCCGCCGCCTGTATTGCCCAAGCCAACACCGGCTCCTCTGCGCACCCCGTCAATCGTGTTTCCGTACACTTCATTCAGGTACTCATTTTCTCCATGAAGGTCGATAGAGTCGAGTGTCGTGCTGGAGAATTGATTGTTTCTCACAACGTTATTATGCGAATAGTACTCAATAATGACCCCATGCCGCAAAGCAACTGTTCCATCAAAGAAGTTGTTTTCCACCAAGGCGTTCAGCGAATCATCATTCATGCCGTAATGATCGTCCTTCGGCTTTCCTTGGATGGAAATGCCATAGCCCGATCCGCTTGGACCTATATCCGTAGCCTTGCGGAAGATGGAATTTCTCACCGTAACATCGCTAGCTTTGCTGAGCCGTATACCCATTTGTTGAAATTTCTCAAAAATCACATGATCGATCACAATATTATTGGGCCCGGGAGAAGCTGCATTCGCTTGATCGATATAAATGCCAGTCTTAGGACCGCCACTCGTTGCACTTAAAATACCTGGGTCTGTCGAATACGTATTGTTCCAAGTAGAAGTTATCGTTAAATTAGAGATGACAATATTATTGAGGCTGAAGATCAGCAGTACCCTGCCGCTTCCTGCCGTAATACCGGTACTTGTAACATGACCTGTGTCATTAGGCGGGCCAAACCCGTTATCCATATCTGAAAGCAGAACAGCACCTTCACGGCTTTCTCCTCTGACATTCACCCCAGTCTTTAGCCGGATATGGGAATTTGCATCCGTAGGATGAGCAGAGAGCAATTTATAAACGCCATTTGGCAAATACACCTCATCACCAGGCTGGGCATTATCAACTGCTTTTTGGATCGCTGCTCTGTCATCACTCACGCCATCTCCCTTTGCGCCATAGGCAGCGTCCTTGACATTCAAGGTTCTTCCCACTACTTTATTCGGTTCAGGCATTACATGTACGGTGCCATCCGGATTATACAAGCCCGCTTTCGATGGGCGTGCCGCTGATCTTGGCGTCGCAGGCGTTCCTTGCGAATATGGCGCATTGACCAGACCGTTCGGATTCGGGGAATATAGATGCACTACTGTATAACCGTTATAGTCTGTAGCGGAATTCCCGTTGCCAATAATTCTGACATAACGCGCATCCGTATCAGGCAGATCATAATTCTCCATCTCCACTGAAGCTCCGCTGCTATTTCCGTTAAATAGGGTATGCCACGTTACTGCATCGCTCGAGGCTTGAACTTGAAAGAAATATGATCTTTCATCCCCTTTATAGAAGGCGATACCTATAGACCCAATGGATGAAATCTTACCGAGGTCGAATTGAATCCACTGGCCTTTCCCATCAGCTCCCCACCGAGTCGTTAAATCATCCTTCACGTTGACTTGCTTATTTCCAGAAGCCGGATCTTGATCCCGTGTGCCATCATAGCTGCTGGCTGTAATTTGTGTATCGCCAAGCTCATATTTCATTTGCGGGGTAGCCGCCGCCTCATTGGAGTTCGCACTATGAATGCTGCTTGCATTCACGTCCTGAACGACATAGAAATAAGTCGTCCCGTTCTGAAGATTCGTATCTGTGTACGTGGTGTCCGTAACATTAGATGCAACAATACTGTAAGCACCATTAGAGGTGCTCGCTCTTTTCACCACATAGCTGACTGCGCCGACGACAGGCTGCCACTGCAGCTTCGCAGAATTATAGCCTGGGATTGCCGTTAAGTTTTCCGGTGCGCCTAAAGCAGGTGCTATATATAAAGAAACCTCTGATGAGTTCGGGCTCTCTCCTTTAGAATTAAAAGCTGAAACCACATAATAATAGGTGCTGCTTGCACTTAGTCCTGTATCCATAAAACTGGTTAAAGTGGGATAAACCGTGCCAACAACCGTTTCGGCGCCATATGGACCACCGCTTACTAAACTGCGTTTGATATGATAGCCTGTTATTTGGCCTACGGCATTCCAAGATAAGGAAGCTTGCCCGTCACCAGGCGTCCCGTGGAATTGTGTTGGCGCAGCAGGTGGAGCTTGTGAAGAGGCCAGAGCTTTGACGGGAAGTTCGGTAGAAATCAACCCGTCGATGTAATCCTCATTGTTAGCTTTGGCAACAGAACTAACAACATAATAGTATTGGGTGCCATTGACCACGCTATTATCTGTATAAACCCCATCAGTGACGGTTGCAATTGTCGTATACGGACCACCGCTCGTTGTGCTGCGCTTCACCGTATATCGTTCCGCTCCAACCGCTCCAGACCAAGTCAGATTTATCTGATTGTCTACAGCAGCTACCGCAGTTAAGCCAGTAGGCGCATTAGGAAACACTTTCATAGCATGAAAGTTATCTATATATGCTTCGATGGACGAAGTAGCGTTAACGCCAACCTTAGTCGAAGCAGTAGTAATGCTAGTATCCGTAACTGTGAGAGTTGGTCCTCCTGTTATGGAACCGATCAAGCGAGAACCTTTGACAAGCAGTGTTAAGGTATAGTATTTATTAGCCGTAAAATTGGGAATGGGCTGCTGCGCGATAATTGCAGTAGTACTGCTGGTTCTTTTAATCAGCTGCAAGCTCCCGCTTTTAATAACCAAACTGTAGTAATCGCTGTTACTGGCCTGTCTCGCATCAATACCTACTTGACCCGAAGGGCTGGCGATTGATCCTGTTGTCACTACTTTGACATCAGCAGATACAAGCACATCGGTTGCATCAAACACGTAGCTTCCTGTTCCCCCAATAAATACGGTTGTGGATGCTGTGCTTGAATTCGTTACCCTTAATGCTTTGGAAGCCCCATCTTGAA
Source organism: Paenibacillus ferrarius (assembly GCF_002027705.1). Taxonomy (GTDB): domain Bacteria; phylum Bacillota; class Bacilli; order Paenibacillales; family NBRC-103111; genus Paenibacillus_E; species Paenibacillus_E ferrarius. The sequence goes on from NZ_MBTG01000072.1 coordinate 218,695, forward strand.
CAATACCCCAAGGATTCGTACCCGCATTTGATTTCCAGCCGAATTGAGTGTCCCCATTTCCACTTGTTCCAAATGTTGCTGCCGTCGTAAAATTTTCGAAATCCTCAGACCATTCATTTGCCGTATTTAACGTAGCAGCTGAAACCAACGGTACAGGTAGTAAAAACATGATCAGCAGTGTCATACAGAGAAGAATACTTATGTTTTTGCTAATTAATTGTAACCTCATTCTAAACACCCCTTTTGATCCATCATAAAATTGAATCCACCTCTTTGGAAAACGCTTACAAATTTAATCAGACAATGCGACGCTTCATTTTCATCCCCTCTCTGGACAAAGAAAACCAACGTTCTTTCGACAATTAGCTCTCTTTTTTATATCATGTTTCAACCAATGGACATAGAAGTTTTCCCATACTTAGTTGTCAAATTTTTAGGTGCTCCTATTTCCCTATATGGAGGACTTCTGATTCGTGGACGCTGCCAGAATAACTAAAAAGCCCTGCCTGATCTCCACTGCGTGGCTGTGGGAAATCAAGCGGGCTTTTTAGTTGTCATTCCTATGCTGCTGTTATCATATTCTGTCAATTAGGTAATCCATCATTTCTACTCTCGCATCCTCTATAGCCGCAAGTTCACTTTTCAAGCACACTTGAATTTCAAATGAGATAAGAATTTGCTTTAAGTAATGATAAATCTCTTCCCTACAAACCCATATTTCTTTTGGCACGACTTGAGCTTTTTCGATTATCTCTAGGAAAAGTCCCGCCATCTTACCCTGGATTCCCGATTTTTCGGTTAAACCGAATTGCAGGATTTGTTCAGATTCTTGATCAACAATCAAGCCCATCATCGGATAGTAGGGCCTCTGCCCTTCGTCAATCGGTATGTACGCAAAAAAACAATCTACTTCCCAGATCCCAACAAACCCTTTAAGCATTTTTTTTGCTTTGGCTAGACGGATCTCATCTATAGGATTTGCCTGATATTCAGTTGCTTTTTCCAAAATCTTTGGTTTTAACCATTGATCTGTCCAAACCAAATTCTGCCTATCTCCCTCCGAAACCCTTGTGAGGAAAACATTGTCTTCTCTTATAAAAATAGCATCCAGGTTATTCTTGAATGCTTCGACTACTTCAATCGTTTGTTCCAGCGCCAAACTTAGAAACTGCACCTCTTCCTCATTCTGCATTGGCCACGGAACAAAGCCAGGCTCATATAATCTGAACGTCGGCCAAGCATTTGCTCCCCGGAACTTCAGACCAAGCTCTTTTATTTGTTTTAACTCGGCGGGATACAACTCCGTCCTAGATTCGAATGACAGCATCAAGCAATGCTGGGAGAACATCGGATCTGTCTCCTGTGTCCTATTCAGCATGCTTAACAAAGTCTCCAGACTTTCTGTCCCTAAATAAACAGCCAGGCCATACATCTCGCCTCCATTGCCTAGAATGCAGCAATATCCTATCTCTTTGTTGAACGGGTTCTCAACACCAAAAACATGACTGTTTGTTGCATAACGCCAACACTCGGCTTGTTTAAACGCTGCTGCTGCCTCATAAAGACTTTTCCACTGCTCTGACGTCGCATTCAACTGATTCATTATTTATCCGGCTCCCATACATAAAAAATCTACTTAATATCTCCGTTATACAATATACTTCCCAAATCAAAGACACACGCCGAAAAAGCAAATGAACGCAAATTGTCTTCTTTTCCGAAAACCTCTCGCTTTTGAAATAAACCTTGTTCTAATCCGTACACCTCAACCGTTTGATGAGCTGGGTCAACAATCCAGTATTCCAGAACTCCAAACTTTTCATATGTTTTAAATTTTTGGTTTCTATCTTTAATCGCAGTAGATGGAGATAATATTTCAACGATGAGCTTGGGAGCGCCTTTGCCTCCTTTGTCATCTATTTGAGTTGGATTACAGATTACGGTTAGATCTGGCTGACAGACCGTATCGGGATTATCGTACTCTTCCGTTTCACTTAATCTCACGTCAAATGGAGCGATAAAAACCTCACATGATGAACCTTGCAGGCATGTGTGAAGCTCAAGAAACATACTCCTTAAGATCCGTTGATGTGTTGTAGAGGGAGCAGATGTCATATTAAATGGTACTCCATTAATTAACTCCCATCTGCCTTCCCACTCCAGCAGATCTTGAAATTTATAGCGATGATCCTGTTCAGGCACTTTCATGAAAAGTTCCTCGCTCTCGACACTATTTTCCTTATTTTAACACAATGAGATGAAAACTCGAAGTTGCATACACACGGGCTTCATCCGTCTCAAATCTTATCTACTCTCACATTATAACCAAGCGTGATCGTTCAAACCATGTCTCTTTTACAAATATCACCCGTGGGATGAGATCGTAAAGCCGCATCGTGCGCGCTTATTATTCCAAAGATGGATACGTCTAGTTTCATGGGGATTTCAAAAGCAACTAAAAAGTCTGCTTGATCTCCGATGTATGTTGCCGCGGAGATCAAGCAGACTTTTGAATGGCAAATGAATTAGTTACTTTTCTCCTGGAAACAAAACAGCAGCAATGGCGATCACGTCATCTACTTGCTCAGAATAAACTCTGAATTCCCTAACCAAAATACGGGTTATTCCCCTTGTATTCACCAAACCGCTCCGTATAATCCTTACCAATTACCGGATTCTTCAAGTAATCTTCAACTTCCAAAACAACCTGAGTGATGAAATCGAATGTTTGAACCAATTGATCGAGCGAGTAGTCATTCAGCAAAATCCTTAGGGGACAATGATTTTATAAGCTCCGCAGTTGACATGCCCTGATTATAACATCTTTATATACTTGTAACAGCCGGCTCTCACTGGTTGTCTCTCTAGTCTCTCTCCATTGGACTTCATCCAATGTTTCTCCCCGTCTGGCTAATGGTTGAGGCGTGCTACTGGAATTTGTCCAATAGAATATAGCCGAAAGGAACCATTTAGGCAGCCGGGCGTGAATACCATTGGAGAAACTCCAGTATCTCCCCGGTACTCAAGACTCGAATAGGGTTCCTATTGGATGTTTTCCATTGAAAATGACGAATCCGCCTCCCGCCCCTTTTATTCTAACGAGAAATTCCCATCCTATACCACATATCACCAGCACACTTGAATATATTTAGTAACAAGCTTTATTCCCATCAAGGTCTGTTTCAGCGTCAAGCTTGCCATATCATTCCAAAGATCAACCCCAAGGAGGGCCCACATGACAGAACCCCTATTTGTCGTATCCAAAGAGGATTGGTCGCTGCACCGCAAAGGATACCAAGATCAAACAAGGCATCAAGAGAAAGTGAAAGAAGCCATCAAGCAGAATCTACCCGATCTCGTAACTGACGAAAGTATCGTCATGTCCAATGGCAAGCAAGTTGTAAAGGTGCCCATCAAAAGTCTGGATGAGTATCGCTTCCGTTACAATTTCAACAAAGGTAAACATGTCGGCCAAGGAGACGGCGACTCACAAGTTGGCGATGTGCTCGGTACAGATCCGCAGCCGGCGCAAGGTCCGGGCAAGGGTGAAGGCGCGGGAGACCAAGCAGGCGAAGATTACTATGAAGCGGAAGTGAGCATGGAAGAGCTTCAGGCGATGTTGTTCTCCGAGCTGGAGCTGCCGAATTTGCAGAAAAAAGAGAAGCGCAACATGACGACGACTGAAGTCATTTTCAACGATATTCGCAAGAAAGGCATCATGTCGAACATCGATAAAAAGCGAACGATCATTGAGAATCTGCGTCGCAACTCGCGCTCCAATTCGCCCGGTATTCATCATATTAGCCCGGATGACCTTCGCTTCAAGACATGGGATGAAGTCGAGAAACCCCACTCGAATGCGCTCATTATCGCGATGATGGATACGTCCGGTTCCATGGGCTCTTTTGAAAAGTATATAGCACGCAGCTTCTTCTTCTGGATGACACGGTTCCTTCGTACCAAGTATCAGAACGTGGAGATTGTGTTCATCGCTCACCATACCGAAGCTAAGGAGGTTACGGAGGAAGAATTTTTCACCAAAGGAGAAAGCGGCGGCACCATCTGCTCTTCGGCTTACCAGACTGCCATTGATATTATCGACAAGCGGTATCCGCCTTCGCAATTCAATATTTATCCGTTTCATTTCTCTGATGGTGATAATTTGACGTCGGATAATGAACGCTGTGTGAAGCTGATCACGCAATTAATGGAGCGCTCCAATATGTTCGGGTACGGGGAGGTCAATCAATATAATCGGAGCAGTACCTTGATGTCTGCTTTCCGCCATATCCATGACCCCAAATTTCTGCATTATGTCATCCGAGAGAAAGGCGAAGTGTACAAAGCGCTAAAAACCTTTTTTACCAAGCAGGAAGGGGTGGCTGTTCAGTGAGTAAAACCGAAATGCAGCAGCTCGAATACGCCATTGATGAAATTACGGAGATTGCCAAAGGGTTTGGCTTGGATTATTTTCCGATGCGATATGAGATATGTCCGGCGGAAATTATTTATACATTTGGCGCTTATGGCATGCCAACCCGCTACAGCCACTGGAGCTTCGGCAAAAATTTCCACCGGATGAAAACACAGTATGATCTTGGTTTAAGTAAAATTTATGAGCTGGTCATCAACTCAGACCCTTGCTACGCTTTCTTGCTAGACGGCAACTCGCTCATCCAAAATAAACTCATTGTCGCCCACGTTCTGGCGCACTGCGACTTTTTCAAAAATAACGTTCGCTTCTCCAAAACGAATCGCAATATGGTTGAAAGCATGTCCGCTACAGCGGAGCGCATTCGTCAATATGAGATTGAGCATGGTATTGATGAGGTCGAACAATTTATTGATGCCGTACTCGCGATTCAAGAACATATCGATCCAGTATTAACGTTATCGTATGGGCAGAGTCGCAAGCGTCAAGAAACACATAAAGCATCCACACCCAACGCCCCTTCTGAGGCCACTTATGGGTATGAAGATTTGTGGGGTCTTGATGGGAGAAACAAACCTTCCGAACCGCAGGACAAAGAAGAGAATAAGCGTTTTCCGCCCCAGCCAGAGAAAGATATTTTGCTCTTCATTGAGGAAAACGCGCCCTATATGGAAGACTGGCAACGGGATATATTGACAATGCTCCGCGATGAAATGCTCTATTTCTGGCCGCAGCTGGAAACGAAAATCATGAACGAAGGCTGGGCTTCGTACTGGCACCAACGTATCCTGCGTGAGCTGGATCTGACGGAAGAAGAAACCATTGAGTACTCCAAGCTCAATTCATCCGTTGTTGTACCTTCTCGCCATACCTTGAATCCATATTATCTTGGGCTTAAGATTTTCGAAGATATTGAGAAGCACTGGGATAATCCGACACCGGATGAAATCCGGATCCAAGGCCGCAAGCCCGGAGAGGGCCGCGCCAAAATATTCGAAGTCCGCGAGTACGAATCCGACACCTCTTTTATCCGCAATTATTTGAATAAACCGTTGGTGGAAGAACTTGATTTATATATGTTCGAGAAGAAAGGCCCAGAATGGAAGATCACGGATAAAACGTGGGAAAATACGCGCGATCAACTTATTTACTCCCGTGTCAACGGCGGTTTTCCCTATATCGTTGTTGAGGATGGCGATTACCAGCGAAGCGGCGAGCTGTATTTGAAGCATGCTTTCGAAGGCGTAGAGCTTGATCTCAAGTATGTGGAGAGAACCTTGCCCTATATTTACAAGCTTTGGGGCAAAACCATTCATATGCATACCATGGTGGAGGATAAGCCGGTGCTGTTCAGCTTTGATGGGAAGAAGCATCATCGGCGTTTTCTGTAAGCTCAAAAAACCTCCGATTTCACGAAATCATCGTGATCTTGGAGGTTCTTTGGCATCTTACTTCGGCCCACTAAGTTGATTATAATGCAAACAAATGAGGCATTGGCACATGCAATTCTTTGAAGACGTTGGATTGAATGGTTTCTTGTTCCGTATACAGTTGACGAATCTGATAGCTTCCATCCTGCAGTGAATACACATGAACCGTTTGGTTCCCTGGATCGACGATCCAGTATTCCTGAACCCCATACTTCTGATATAAATTGAATTTTTCATTAAAATCCTTAAGTGCAGTGGATGGGGAAAGCACTTCAATAATTAACGTCGGAGCACCTAGACAGCCATTTTTGGTGATCTGATCCTTGGAACAAACAACCGAGAGGTCAGGCTGTGTAACATGATCTGGGGACTCGTAATTTTCGCTTTCGCTAAAAAATATATCAAATGGAGCCACGAACACGTAGCAGCTCTGATTCTGGAAAAATGCCCGCAAGGCAAAATGAAGTTCCCCAACAATAAATTGATGTAGTGAGGATGGAGCCGGCGACATATTATAGGGTTTGCCATTGATTAACTCCCATGCTCCATCCCATGTTTGCCAGTCTTGAAAAGTATGGATTTTCTTCTCGTCCGGATTTGACACGATGTTCAACCTCCTTCTGATCATTCATATATGACTTTAACAAGTGTAACATGTTTAAGATCAGTATTACCAAAATAATAACAGTTGTTTCACATCTCTCACAGTTTTGTAAATGCTAATTCACTCTCCGATTCTTCTTTACTAAATACATAATGAGATACCCTAAGGCAACTATTCCTGCACTTGCTAGACAAACTAGTACGGCAATTAGCGTTATTGTTCGAGTTAGTATGTAATAAGCAAACAATCCTGTTAAAAATGATAGGACTACATTACTAATCATTTTTTTCATTTAAGAAACTACTCCCCCTCAAATCATTTTCCAGTTAATTCAATAAAAGCAAAAGATATTAATAAATATATCATGAGTCGCCCTCTTCATATAGCTGGAAGTGGGGCAATTCCGACTACGACAAAAGTAGTGTGATTCCGACAACGCCAATCGACGGACATCCAATCAAAGAGATGATATTCTTAAAATCTAATTCATATGAATTAATTTTCTTGAAGGAGATGAGTTGTAGGTGAGAATGAATATTTTATTCAACAAAAAGCCAATTTCCGTTAATTTCATTGGAACGGACCACAAATTAATTCCCTCTCTGATCAACGCTCTTCGTTATAACAAATTCACAACGATGAACTTGGTTCACTCCGTTGAACGTGTTGATTTGTTTAGTTCGGAAGCGATTTTATATGCGAAAGATGGAAATAAAGCTAGAATCCCGATTTTTTAACACATGATTCCTACATAAGCATAATGCCCTTCCGTTAAGTGATCTTTCACTTGTCGGAAGGTTTTTTTTGGTTAAAATAGAATATTCTATAATAGAATTCATAGACTAATAGAAATAAGCTGATTTAAGAGATTAGGAGTTGCCCTCATGCCTTTAACGCATCTTGCCAAAAAGCCCGCAGCTTACTTATTGATCTGCCTCCTTATCATGATTGCTAGTTTCATATGGACCCTTATTATAGGCATCCATCTCTGGGTGAAAACAACCCCGAATCCGCCATACTCTTCGTACAGCATCAGCCAAGCCAGCAATGGTGTGACGATCCATAGCATTCGCACGCCGCCCGAGAACATCGGACTTAAAGCGATTACCTCGAATGTCATGGATACCAACATCAACGGGATCAATGGCGGTTTTTTCTGGGAAGGGTATCTCCTGAGCATCGCTGTCATCAATGATCATCCTGTCAAAGGACAACAGGGGGACTATGGCTCTGGCTGGTTTAATATCGACCGCAAACGCGGGACGCTCGTCTGGGATGAGAAGGCTCAAACCTTCACGATTCAAGTCGTGGAAAATGCAGAAGATCTGAAGGTGATGGATCGCAATCATTATTGGGCGCAGGGAGGGGTCAGCATGGGACTCCAAAATCCGGATGGCTGGGCTGCCCAAGCCGTATCCGAGGAGATGCCGGTCATCGACGAGAAGCGAATGCGTTCAGGCATTGTCTACGATCATAACAACAACGTCTATCTTATCGTTTCACCTACACCTTGTACCGGTGAGCAATTCCGCACAGCGGTGCTGGAACAGGTGGGGAACGGACAGTTGGTCGACGGACTGTTCCTGGATGGGGACGGCTCTTCGCAGCTCAGAGTCGCCGATTATACGCTTCCAGGGGACCATCGCGAAGTGTTCCAGATGATTGCTTTGTTGAAATGAAAAAACCTAGCCAGCGGCTAGGTTCTGTACAATTCGGACATATGGTTCACTTAGAAGGTTACGTGATCAGGGTCAGGGCCAATCCGCTTGTTCTCATTAAGAGAATCAATAAGAGCTACGTCCTCAGCGCTTAACTCAAAATCAAAAATAGCCGCGTTCTCGCGAATGCGATGCTCCGTAACTGATTTCGGAATGGTGACGACGCCATGCTGAATATCCCACCGCAGCACAATCTGTGCCGGAGATTTGCCGTATTTGTCAGCCAGCTGTTGCAGTACTGGCACATCGAGTTTGCCCTGCATCAGCGGACTCCAAGCTTCCAGCTGAATGCCATGCTCACGCGTATAAGCGAGCAGCTCTTTTTGCGCTAACTGTGGATGGTATTCCACTTGATTCACAGCAGGGATGACCCCTGTATCTTCAATAATTTGCTGGAGATGATGAATTTGGAAGTTGCTGACGCCGATCGCGCGTACGAAACCTTCCTTTTGCAAATGAACGAGGGCTTTCCAAGTCTCCCGGTAAGTGGCGGTAACCGCCCAATGCACCAAGTACAGATCGATCGTTTCCAAACCGAGCCGCTGCCGACTGGCATCGAACGCTTGCAGCGTAGATTCATAACCTTGGTCTGCATTCCACACTTTCGTCGTTACGAAAATGTCGTCACGCGGCACACCGCTTTCTCGTAGACCTTGTCCAACACCTTCTTCATTGCGATAAATTGCCGCTGTATCAATGCTGCGATACCCCAGTTCAAGGGCTGTTTTCACAGAATGAATGACTTCCTGACCTTCTTTGGTTTTGTAAACCCCGAGGCCCAGCCACGGCATATGTACGCCATTATTGAGGATGACACCTTCCGTGAATGCTTGATTTGCATGAGTGGTCATAAACAGATTACCTCCAATATGAGTATAGTAATAGGACGGCTCTAGGAAGAGTGCGCTTCCTATTAGTTTACCACTTTTGGCTCTGTTTACATACTCGTATGCGCGTGGATCAAATCCATTTTGAGCTTCCACAGGGCTGTGCTCAGATTCACTCGGTAGCCCTCGGGATTCAGCTTGCGGAGATACTGGGGCCAGAACGATTTCATCTGCTCAGCATGATAAGCGCGAATCTCATCCAAGGACGGCAGTTTATAGACAAGCTCGCCGCCTGCAAAAATGTTCTGAAGCAGGGGAATCGCCTCATAATTATCAATGAATTTGAAGATGTAGGGGTGAATCGGATCGAATAGCTTAATCCGTTCGCCATTCTTCACATCTTCTTCTTGCTGCAGAGCCAAATAATCCGCTTCCGCTTTGCCTGTCTTTTTATTCATGATGCGATAAGCATCCTTGAAGCCCGGATTCGTCACCTTCTCCGGGTTGCCTGAAATCTTGATGACGGGCACGATAACACCGTCTTTCTCCCGTGCCACAAGCTTGTACACCCCACCGAGAGAAGGCTGATCGGCTGCGGTAATCAGCTGTGTTCCGACGCCCCACACATCGATCTTGGCATCCTGGGCTTTCAGCCCCTCGATGATGTTCTCATCCAAATCATTGGATGCAACAATCTTCACCTCGGGAAAGCCCGCTTCATCCAGCATGTGCCGAGCCTGCTGGGATAAGTACGCCAAATCGCCGCTGTCGAGGCGAATCGCGTTCATGCGCTTGCCGCGGCTCTGCAGCAGCCGCGCCGTTCGGATCGCGTTCGGCACGCCGCTGCGCAGCGTGTCGTAAGTATCAACAAGCAGCGTCACCTGCTCCGGCAGCGCGTCGGCATAGGCACGGAAGGCTTCCTCTTCCGTGTCATGCGCCTGCACCCACGCGTGGGCATGGGTGCCCTTGGTCGGGATGCCGAACAGCATCCCGGCACGAAGATTCGATGTCGCATGGAATCCAGCGACATAGGAGGCTCTTGCGCCCCAGATCGCGGCATCAGCCTCTTGGGCGCGTCTTGTCCCGAACTCCAGCAATATATCGTTCGGCGCAACCTGCTTAATTCGCGATGCTTTCGTCGCAATTAAAGTCTGGTAGTTCACGAAATTGAGAATCGCTGTTTCCACGAGCTGCGCTTCAAAAATACTCCCCACAACGCGAACGAGCGGCACATTAGGAAAGACAAGCGTGCCTTCCGGTATAGCTTGCAAATCTCCGCGAAACTTGAAATCACGCAGCGCGGACAAGAAATCCTCGCGGTAATTTTCTTCCTGCATCCGCAAGTAAGCGATCTCTTCCTCACCGAAATGCAAGTTCTGGATATACTGGATCACCCGCTCCAGACCTGCACAAACCGCATAACCCCCTTCGAACGGAAGCTTTCGAAAATACACCTCGAAAACGGCCTTCGCTTTATCTGTCCCCTTGAGAAAGTGGGCATACATCATATTAATTTGGTATTTATCCGTATGCAGCGTTAAGTTGTTCTCACTCATCCGTTGCTCATCCTTTCCACTGACGACAATTCTATATCCCCAGTATAAACCAACCCAAAGCTATTCACACAATCGGTGGAAGCTTTAGCTTTGATCCGGATAAAGATTCGAATAATTCACCAGTATCGTCATAAAGCCAAGCACGACAAATGAAAAAAATGCCATTAATTCCAGATGATACACATTGGGAACAACAATAAACAATAAGCCGATTACGCAGCAAATCCAATTTGGCCAAACTTTGCCTCCAGATTTCCCTAATGCCAGAATCGCTAATACGAACTGTAAACTCCCAAACAGTACGCAGCTATAGAGGGCGCTAGCATTTGCCTCAAAACCGAATACCCAAGGGCTTACCAGAAACCAAATTCCCATACAGGCGCATAATAAATTTTTCATATACATGGTCATTTTCTACCTCCCAGAACGTTTTGCCTGAGCTCAAAAATGTCTTCGTCAATAGGCAAGCTTCGAATTACTATAGTATATGCAAACGCTTACACATTTGTGCTATGAGAATAGCCTCTATCTTACCTAAATAATTAGGCGAATAGAGGCTTTCGTTTAAAATATCAAATTAAATTTTTATGAAATTTTAAAAGAATTCACAACTTGATGCAAATCCATTGCGATGTCAGCCAGATTTTTGGCGGAAGACGTAATTTCCTCCGTGGAAGCAAGTTGTTCTTCAGTAGCCGCTGCTACAGATTGTGCCGTTTCAGCTGTTTGCTGCGCAACGGAGCCAACGCTTGCTACGGTAGCTGCAACTTGTTCAGTGCTTGCCGCCATTTGTTGCGCAGCTGCCGCTGTCTCTTGAATTTTGCTCGCTACTTCTTGAGAGGCGCTTACAATTTGCCCAAATGCATGCTCTGCGGCGCCTACTTCCTTCAAGCCATCCTCCACGTCTGAAAGCCCTGTGTTCATTACTTGAGCGGCACGTACGGAATCTCTTTGAATGCTTGAAATCAACTGGGTAATATCACGGACAGAATCATCCGTCTGTGAAGCTAATTTGCGGACCTCGCCAGCGACCACCGCAAAACCTTTGCCGCTTTCGCCTGCACGCGCCGCTTCAATTGCCGCATTCAATGCAAGCAAATTCGTTTGTGAAGCAATGTTGCCAATGAGGGTGGAGATTTGCCCTATGCTTTGCGAATGCTTTTCAAGCTCTTGAATCACTTTATTGGCCGCATTCACAGATCCGCTGACAGATTGCATCTTGTTCAAGACACGCTCCATAGAGTGAGTTCCTTGCTCAGCAATTTGCGTTGCGGTGATTGATAAATCAGATACATCGGAAGTCGTCTCAGCGATCCGCTGTATCCCTGATGACATTTCTTCCATCGCTCTGCCGCACTCCATCGAGCTTTGAGCTTGTGCATCAGCGCCAGTTGCGAATTCCTGAACAGCCTTAGCTACATGATCCGAGGCTGATGCATTTTGCTCTGAGCTGGCGAACAATTGCTGTGAAGAGGCTGCCACGCTATTCGAGGCTTGCAGCATTTGGGTAACCGAGTGACGCAAGTGCTCCACCATGAGATTAACGGAGTCGACTAACATGCCGATCTCGTCCTTATTTTTTATTTGAATAGGCTCAATTGTCAGGTCACCGTTCGCAATCCGATTCAAGGCTTGAGAAGCTTTACGAACAGGAGAGGAGATATTGCTGACTAAAAAGTAACACGTTGCCAGCATGAATAAAACAATGATACTTAACACAATAAGTGATGTTTTTACGCTTTGATTATATACATTTTTGCTGTCTTGTTCTGCCTGCACGCCGCCATCTTGATTATATTTCACCATGTCTGCCATTGTTTTTTGCGCTTTGCCGAAGGATGTCGACAAAGTTTGAAAACTTTCTGCAGCTTCCTTTACTTTGGTTGGATCAGCGGATAGCTGTTTGTTCGTCACATAAGCCGCTTTAAATTCATCCCAATCCTTATCCAGTTGCTTGGCCTCTTTCTCATCTTCTGGCCCAGATAAAGATTCCTTATATTTCGCTAACAATTTATCGATATCTCCAATTGCTTTATCGATTCCCGCATCCAATGGCTCATGCTTTTTCGTATCAGGCTCTAACTTTTTCTGATAATAGAGCGTTAAAATATGCTCGGAATTATAATGAACCTGATCAATCATTTGAATCCCTTTCATCCAATCATTTGTAAGTCTTTGGTTATTATCTTTCAAGGCTCCCATCCGACTCATATCCGTGAAGCTTAACCCTCCAATCAGGATAAAGATGATTGAAAACACCAGAATCATTTTCGTTCGAACTGTAAATCGCATGAGTTAATCCCTCCAAATTTGAATGAATGATCGAACTATGTTGTATACTCAAATCATCCCGTTTTTTCTAGTTTAATCGAGAATCATTAAAGGACTTACGCTAAAATCATTATTAATTTATGAGTTTTCCTAACATTTAAAGCATTTTCCGGAGGTTCATCATGTCATCGTCTTTGCGCTTTAAGCTTGTCACACTCCTGGTATTGATCACTTCCATCTCGATTGCTGTTGTGGGGATTACGAATTATGTGCTGTCTAGGAACAAATTAATTGATCAATTAAAAGAACAATCCATATCCTCAGTGTCCAATTCCGCACAAAACCTATACGATTTCCTCTCCATTCGGGTTGCCGAGGTGGAGCTTGTCAGTCGTGTCAGCGTCATGAAAAACGGAACGCAAAGTGAACAGTTACGCTACTTGACCCAAGAATTAGAAACAGGTGGAAATCGCTACTTTTCTATCGGCGTTGTAGATCTTAACGGCCAATTAGTGCTCACCTCTGGAAAAACCTTAAATATTAGAAATGAAGAGAGGTTTCAAGATGCCCTTCAGGGAAAGACATGCCTCTCCGACCCCTACTTCGGTAAAATATCAGGGAAGTATCTCATTTCAATCCTAACACCTGTTTTTGATGAAAATAATAAAGTAACAAGCTTTGTCCATTTTTCTCTGGATGCGCAGCAAGCTTTTCTTGAACATCTCCAAACGCCTCTGGAAAAGGGTGAAATCATAATTGTAAATCACCAGGGACTCGTTTTATTCCATTCCTATAATAAGCTATTATTGGGCCTTAATATCTTCACTCAGTACCCTTCTTTGACCGCCGTCTTTAACACCGCGCTCGGACAAGATGCTGGCTATATGGATGAATCTTACGATGGAGGACAAAAAGCCCGTTGGTTTTATGCACGCGTACCCAAATTAGATTGGTATTTGGCTTATTCCATGCCTGTTTCAGCATTTGAAGCTCCTACCAGCCCTTTGCTATGGTCAACAATTGGATTGATCATAATGACTGCAGCGATCATTTTTCTGCTCATTTATTTAACGGCGAATACGCTCATTATTAAGCGCATCAAGCAAATTCTGCATGTGACGGAATCCGTTGCCGCCGGTGATTTCTACATCAAACCGCTTAGAATCAAAAGCAAGGATGACTTGGGCGCTCTTGCCCATTCCGTTAATGGCATGATTGAGAATTTAAGAGAGCTGTTCGAGCCGTTTGAAGCTTTTATTCAACATAATAACTATGCCATGATTGTCACGGACCCTCAATTTACAATTAATCATATCAACAGCAGAGCCACACAGCTCCTGGGCTATTCTTTGGCCGATGTTTATAAGGCTACTCCGCTCTTGTGGTTGGATCAAGATCAACTGATTGAAAGAGCCGCACAATACTCCTCGGAATTAGGAGAACATGTGCCGGCAGACTGCACAGCTCTTGTGATCCGAACCTTGCGTCATTTAAAGGAAGATATCGAATGGATCTGGCGCCACAAAGACGGGAGCCGTATTTTCGTGCAATTGAGTGTCAGCAGCATTACACATCCGAGTGGCGCTTTGAAAGGCTACGTTTTTATCGCTCGTGACATTAGTGATATCAAAGAAAGTAATGAAACTAAAGAGAGACTTCTTACCATCGTAGAGAGTGCGAGGGATGCCATTATCTCTTTTGATCAAAACGGGCATATCATCTATATGAATCAGGCTGGCAGAAGCTCTATCGGCTTAGAAGAAGGGGATACTTCGCATAAGCATTTCAGTGACTTGATTGATATTATGAATAATATCGATTTCGATGAAGGGCTGGCGACCGCGATCCAAAAAGGCTTCTGGGAATGCGAAGCGGAGGTCATGACGAAGGAGCAGCGGCAAATTTTCGTTTCCATTATCATTGTGCCCCATTTCCCTGCCGAAAAGGGAGAGCTTTACTTTTCGGCAATTACACGAGATATAACGGATCGGATTCAAGCCAAACAAGAGCTCATTCGAGCAAAACAAGAAGCGGATGAAGCTAATTTGGCCAAAGGAATATTCCTCGCTCGCATGAGCCACGAAATTCGTACACCACTCAATGGCATCGTTGGCTTATCACACTTAATGGAGCGCACGACCATGTCCAAGCTTCAGCGCGACTATATGAGTAAAATAACGAGGTCTTCCCTAGCCCTTTCCCAAATTATTAATGACATCCTGGACTTCTCGAAGCTGGAGGTAGACAAGCTGGCGATCGTGCATCATTCGTTTCAATTGGATGAAACGATTGACCGTGTGTGCGAGACGCTAAGCGTGCTGCTGGGACATAAGCCTGTTGACTTCATATGTGACATCCAAGACGACGTGCCGCTAGGGCTTATCGGGGATTCCCTTCGGCTGTATCAAGTACTTCTCAACCTTACGTCCAATGCCGTAAAATTTACCGATCAAGGAACAGTCACCCTGCGGGTTGAAGTCGAACAGCTCCACGAAGAAGATGTCCAAATCGGCTTCGCGATTACGGATTCCGGCATTGGGATGAATGAAGAACAGATTAGCAAGCTGTTCCAACCCTTTGTCCAAGCAGACGACGTAACAAGCCGCAAATTCGGCGGGACAGGACTTGGGCTGGTCATCTCCAAAAATATCATTGAAAATATGGGCGGCACGATTGCCGTATCCAGCCAACAAGTCGTAGGCAGCCAGTTCCGAATCAGCCTTCCGTTTGCGTTCAGCCCAGAGCCTGTGAAGACACAGGCGCTGCTCCCGCTCCGTGCTTTTGTCGTTGAAGATCATCCTGACCTGAACCGCGTCCTCGTTCATACTCTGCAAGCGATGTGCACGGAAGCGGCAGGGGTCAATGCTTGGAAGGAAGCCCGGAGAGCCATCGAGGTCATTCCCATCGATCTGATTCTTCTGGATATGGAAGCTGTTGACATGTACGGAGAAGACGTGTGGCTGGATATGCTGGCTGCCTGCAATCGCAAACAAATCAAAACCATTATTTATACAACCTTGCCTGGACGTGATGCCTTGGAGCAGCTTCCGGCGCAAGCCGTTCCTCATGCGATATTGGTTAAACCGATTTCGAGAAGTGTGCTTTATCAGACACTGCTGACACTTGCGGGCAATCTGACGGCTTCCGACCCAAGTTCGCAGGAGATCCCAATATCAACGGAAGCGCTCGCCTCAACACCCCGTGTTCTGCTCGTTGAAGATAATGAAATCAATCAAACCGTTGCCAGAACATTGCTGGAGAATATGAATTGTAACGTTCAAGTAGCCACTGGCGGCTACGAAGCCCTGCAAGATTTAGAAAACAGCCGTTTTGACCTGATTTTAATGGACATTCACATGCCCGGTTTCGATGGCATTGAAACAACGAAACAGATTCGGCTCCAACCGAAGTGGAGGCAGATCCCGATTATTGCGGTCACGGCGGATTCTACCCTAGAGAAGCGGCTGGATTGTATCCGTGCAGGCATGAATGCCATCATCACTAAACCGATCATTCCCGATCGTTTATTCGCTGTCGTTGAAGCGTCCTTAGAACAAAGCCGAAGGATGGCTGCACCTATTCTTCATACAGAAGAGGCATTAGCCCGAGTTGGTGGAAAAACGGAAATCTATAACGGGATGCTGCGCAAATTTGTGGCTCAAACCGCTTCAGCAATCGAAGATTTAACCCAAGCCATTCATCTCGGCAATGATGAGGAAGCGATAGCACTTCTACACGCTTTGCGCGGTTCGTCCAGCAATCTATCGGCCGCTCGCGTATTCGCCGCGGCTACTCTGCTTGAGGAGATGCTCAAACAAACGGATGAACCGGATATTATTCAAGCCCAGCAGATTGAGAATCAACTGCATTCGCTGGCAATTGCCATGCAAGAGGTGTTGCCTATCATCCAAAATCTGCTGGTTGATTGAAAAATGTGCTGATTTATGTCACTATATGCATATGCTTTTCTTTTGTCAAAGCATGCATTTTATACGTATAGGTGGTTAATCATGACAGTACAAAGCGCTCCTTACCGCATTTTGTTGTATTATAAATTCGTCACCATTATGGACCACGAGGCGTTGGCTCGTGAACATTTGGCTTATTGCAAAAAGCTTGGCATCAAAGGACGCATCCTGATTGCTCCGGAAGGCATCAATGGTACGCTTTCGGGGACTGTGGAGCAAACCGATGCTTACATGGCTATGATGCGGCAAGTCCCTCAGTTTCGAGATATGGTTTATAAAATAGATGAGAGTGAAGACCATGCTTTCAAAAAGCTGTTCGTTCGCCCGAAAAAGGAGCTCGTCACCTTCCGCTTGGAGGAAGATGTCAATCCGAATGAATTAACCGGTACTCATCTGAAGCCTAAGGAATTCTACGAAAAACTGTTGCAAGAGGATGTTATTGTCCTTGATGGCCGCAATCGCTATGAATTCGACATTGGTCATTTCCGCGGCGCCATCCGTCCGGAAGTTGAAACGACGAGAGAATTCCCGGAATGGATCCGCAATAACCTGAAAGACTTCAAGGATAAGCCGATTCTGACTTACTGCACAGGCGGCATCCGCTGCGAGAAGCTATCCGGATTCCTTATTCAGGAAGGCTTCAAAGACGTCTACCAACTCGATGGCGGTATTGTCACCTATGGGAAAGACGAAGAAGTGCAAGGCCGGCTTTTCGACGGCAAATGCTATGTCTTCGACGAACGGATTTCCGTCCCGATCAACCGGACCGAAGAAGATATTGTAGTGGGCAAGTGCTACCATTGTGGAACTGCGGAAGACCGCTACATTAACTGTGCGAACGATCTGTGCCACTTGAAGCATATTTGCTGCGAAGCCTGTGAAGAGGAGCACAACAGCTTCTGCTCCAAGGAGTGCGAGGAGAAGACGCTTAGCTCACTTGAAGCTTAAAGGCTTTCTTATCGAGACTTTCATAAATAAATGACCATCTGCACGTCAAAAATTGCCGCTATCTGGCTAGAAAAACCAGATAGCGGCAATTTTAATATCTACTAGTTCGCAAATGCTTCTGTGATTGTGTATGTGCCATTGACAACGGTGTTGAATGTATAAGCAACCTCATTGGTATGTCTCGTCGTACCTTGCGTTGCAGCGACCGTATTGCCGTTTTGGTCTTTGACAACGATGCCGTTCGCCCACGGAGATACCAAGGTAACTGATTTACCCGCGTCGCTGATGATTTCGGCTGACAGCACCTTTCCGTTTTTCAGTTCACTGGAAACACGGAATGCATTTTTCGCACGCAAGGTAACAAACTTGGCATCAACGTTCTTACTCCATGCCGGGAATAGACGCATTTCGAACGTTCCTCCGGAAATGTCATTCAACTCGTTCTGCAGCAGCATGCTGTTGACACTCTCCAGCGTACCGGTAGCTTCAAAATTTTCGCCTTCGTAGAAATTATTGCTATAGATATTCATTCTCAGGTTCCTATGGAGGATTTCGGTTAATTGATCGGCTTTATATCCTAATCTTGCTGCAATGGTGTATGATTTCGGGAAACCATTGGCTGCGCCGCCATTCGTATGCGGATTTAAATAGTCGCCATACTCGAAGGTATCCTTGGCAATTTGAAGAAGGGCAGGATCTGAACCGATATGGATCAGTTCACTCGGATGAACGGAGCCTTCCATGACAACAGGCTGATTGTTGCTCGAGATGTAAGCTGCCCACGGCAAATCATATACGCGAACTTGAATCGGGTTCGTGCTCTCAACGCCTCCCACAAAAATCTCCTTGTTGTGGCTAAAGCCAAGCCCAGCTAATTTGCTAACGGTCGTCGGGTTGTTCGTACTTGTCGGAATCGGAGCCAGATTGGCAAGTATCTCCTGACATTTGGCGACCAGATCCGCATCGGCATTTAAACGCTGCGCCATTTCAATATAATCTCTGAATGTTGTTCGGATATAACCCATGTCCATGGAGGCATTGATGTTCCAGCCCCCTTCGTTATTTGCGCTATTATAAACCCAGTATTTTCCATCAGACTCTTTAACCACAAAATCAACGTAGAACTCTATGGTCTTTTTGATTGCAGGATAAATAAATCTTCTCAGATCTTCCTCATTTCTGTTGTACTGCCAATCCCACAGCAATGCTCGCGTATATAGAAGAACATTTGTTTTTTGGTCGCTTGACAATTGGGGGATCCTTTTGCTTGCAACCGGCATGGGAGCCGCCATCCCATAGAAGGCGCCTAGTTGTCTAATTTGTCTGTCGCTCTGAACGCCCTGATATCCTCTCGCGGCCGTTCTCTGTTGCTCAAAACTTAACGTATTCACGAGATCCGCGTAATAAGGCTGCATCATATCCGAGCGGTTACTGGAATGCACGCCATAGAACGGCGCTTCATAGTTATAGTTCAAAACGGCATTCCCGTCGGCTGCTGAATTATCATTCGTAACGAACAAGCCGGTCAAACCTCCGACCACATTCGGCTGCTCGGCCCAATCGGGCGTTTGACGAATACCGCTGCCCAGAATATAAAGACTAGTGAAATAATAATTCTGTATGACCGGGTCGGCTAGTTTCACATACGATTTCAGCCAATAATTTTTCCACCAGTTCAGGTGATAGGAACGGGCAGTATTGATCGAAGCTTCCGTTATGGCATTTAACTTCTGTACAGCGATATTTTTCACGGTCGTGATATCTTTGGTGACGAGAATGGAACCTGCTCCTGCAGGTTGTTTCAGTCCGCTGTGCGTATATAACACGGTAGCGATTTTCGCCGTCTCGCCTGGATTTAGGGTCAAGACAATGGTGTTGTTCGCTCCCGTCTGATAGCTGCCCTGGATCACTTTGGTTGCTGTTGCTCCCCGGAAAACAAATCCGGATTCGTCGTGTCTGGTCAACCATATGGCATTGCCGTCGGTTCCCGCTGTATTGGTCACTCCGGCAAGCACCGGACTCGTCAATTGGATATTCACTTTTTGTGGACCGGTAGATGAGCTGTCCAATGTAACATTCGTAAACATCGCATTCTGGTCGTCTGCCGTCCAGGTCTGGTAGTTGACCAAATTGTTGTTATACTTCATTTTGCTGCGAATTTCGGCATTCAACATATCGCGTTCGTGTGAGAAGCTTCCGTCATTCACTTTGGGCGGATTAATCACATTGGTGCCGTTGTTAAACAAATTAATATCTGTAATGCGCGCGGAAGTCATATCTTTGGGGAAATGCAGCGTTTCATATAGCGGATTCACAGGTGTCGTTGTGTACACCCTCAGGTATTTGGCGGTAATCGGCGAAGCAAAATCAAACGTATTTGAATAGACAGACGAATACACACTGCCAGTGACACTTTTAATCGTAGTCCAAGCTGTTCCATTATCGGAAGTTTGAATATCATAATTATAGAGATTGTACTTCGCCTCATCAGGAAAAAGCAGACTATGATGCTTGATTTCGATCTTGTTGAAAGTAAACGGCTGGCTTCCTTGAACACTGACCCACTTCTCCAGAGGACGCGGCACCCCGGTTGTTTGCGACACTTTTTGTGTCGTAGAAAGCCATTCCGTACGCTCATTCGAATCAAATGCATTGCCTACCGCTCGGTTATAGATTTCCTCTGGTGGCTCACTAGGCGAAGAGCTTGAAGAATTAAATGTAAACAACGTTTGAGGCGAAGGTGTTGGAACTGGCACAATGGGATCTCCATTGTCAAATGTCAACCGGGCATTCACCAGTTTTGAAGTTCCGAAAGCATCGCCGCTGGAAAGGAAATAACTTTGTTGATTTTTTCTGGCATCGGAGATGACGCCGAACGTTCCATTGCCCATCAGCATGCTCGCAGCCAAATACTTGCCGCCTTTAATGTTAATGCTGTTATCTTCAACAGTTTGTTTTTCCGTCAGTTCTGACAGGAGCGTGCTCAGTTCCGACCAATTGGTTTGTGCGGAAACCGGAAGGATCGTCATCGTCGTTTCATTGCTCTCAGCAGGCAAAGCTACATCACTTCCCGCAAATACCGCTTTGACCATATAGGTTCCTACATCGATTGGAGCTGAATTTCTCCATAGCGCACCAGGTGTAAGAGCTTTATGTTTGTAAATATAAGGAACCTTGACCGGATACACTACAGCCCCCGTCATCGGAACATTTCTTCCTGTATAAGTAAAGGTCTGACTTTCGAGTGAGAGTTGAACGGTTGCTTTAGTGATGGAAAGGAGGGCAACATTGCTCTCTGCTCCGCTATACGTGTCATTTCCTGCAAATAAAGCCTTAACATCATACTGACCGATTTGGGATGGGGCCGTTTCTGTAAAAGCTTCTGTTACGCCATGCCTCTTATACACATATGTAAAAGGAATTTGTGTGTAATCGGCATTTGCGCTCTTGTATGCGATTGGAGCAGTTGCGCCATTCGTATACCAATTGACCGGATCGCCTGTGTAGCCGACTGTTCGATCACTCAACGTAATAACCGGAACCCGGTTGTAAAGACTGCTTACAGCATCGCTGCTGCTGAACAGCTCAATTTCGGCCAGACGAGCTTCCATGCCGCCCAAAGCTGACAGGGGTTGCTCCGGGGTGTCATATTCAACTTTCACATAACGGGCCGTAACAGGCGCTGCCAGCGTACGCTGCGTAACATCGTAGATGTTGCCATCCACCTGATCCACCTGAGTCCAGTTGATATCGTCCGTGCTTACGCTTACTTTGAAGTTCCACGGGTTTAATATCTTGTCTCCAAATACCCCATTATGGTGAAGCACATATTTGGATATGGTTTTTTCAGAAGGAAGCTGAATCTTTAACCAATGCGGCTTTACATTATGGTTGGATGCCCAGGTATTGGCATCTCCAGAAACGTTTCCGTCTATCGTTCTGATGGCTTTCGTTCCATTCCATTCGCTGCTCGCGGTTACAACAACGCCTGGCAATTTGGTCAATGATTGCTCGTTTGGCGCTGCTAAGACGAAATTTGTTTGAAGAGATACGAACACGCTTGCTGCCAATAGACCGGCAACTATTTTCCTGAAAGCGAGTTTCGCAATACGATGACTGTTGAACATAAAAAACCTCCTATTTTGGGTATGCTGAAGTCGACTTCTAGCCCATAGACAACTTGCAGAAAGAAGCACTAACTATTCAAAACATTGTAGTAGCTAAGCTTATAGTTACTTTACTTTCACAATAGAAGTATCATCACTCCTCCACGGGGGTCTGCTGACTGCTGATATGCACTCACCTCCAATTCTCATTTCCTAAGCAATCAGCGTTTACAAATTCAATATAATCAAGTAATCTAGCGCACGTATACTGCTCATTTTTTATCTAAAACCGTCGATATTCTGTACTTTTTATTGAAAACCACCAAGCTAAAAACAAGCATTTGAATAATAGTATAAATGTGGTAATTTTCAACTCTTAAATTAAGAAATGACGAAGGTAATGGTTACCCCCGCCACTTCTTAAAGCTTACTTTTTATTTGCTGCCTTCCACGCATCAATTTGCGTTTGCATCTCAGCCAGCAGCTTATCCATCCCTGCTTTTTTCAGCTTATCATTTAATTTCGGCAACGCAGTATCAGGATCAAGCGATCCGGTTATCAGACCCGCTTTAAATTCGCTAATAGCGGAGGCGCATTGCGCCAGCTCGCTTTTCACCTTGGAAGGGTCGAAGCTGAAGCCGAGCACTTTGGATGAAATTGCGGCCTTGTTCATATCAGGGCCTGCTGGGAACCATTTGGGTTGTAACGGGCTCGTCCGATAAGAGTTAAACATATTGCCGTACTCCCAACCTGAAGCAACATTATAGCCGCTATTAGGGATGGTTTCGATTAAATCTTCACCTGTTTTTTTGTAATGCTTATTTTCAATTCCATAGTTCATAAGGTTAAATAGCTTAGCGTCCGAATACATTAAATCATAAAACATCATAGCCCGCTCCGGATTCTTGGATGTACGGGGAATAGCTGTCAAAGTGCCAATAATGGAACCAGTACTCATATAAGGGGCAGAAAATTGTGCCGTTAGGACATTTTCCGGCTTCCCATTGCCGTAACGATCGGCTTGGTTAGCTGGTACATCGGGATTCATAACGGCAGTCCTTGTTATATACTTCCCAGCCTTCTCATCCGCGTCAAGATCCGTAATCGTCGGTGCATCTTTACGGATAATGCCTTTTTGATACCACTCATGCATCAGCTTCAGGAAGTTCACATACTCCTTTGTCTCAAAGAGATTGACGATCTTCGTATCGTTGTCATTGATAAGAAGCACGCCTGGATTCGTGTCAGCGAAGTACTCAATGCCAAGAGCAGACCCAACATAACTAAGTTGATCATCGTTGCCTTTGACCCGGAATGCGTATTTATCCTTCTCACCGGCAGCAACTTTTTCTAAAAAGGGAGTCAAATCTTCTAACTTCTTGGCTTTCGACGGGTCGAAACCGTATTTATCCGCATACGTTTTATTGATAAGCATACCTGGTGTTCTTGCAAGAACTTGTGTATTAATAATGCCATACAGCTTACCGTTAATCTTGGGAGCTTCCCAGGCTTTTTCAGGCACTTGCTTCAAAATGTTCGCACCATATTTCTTGAGCAGATCTGTAACATCCAGATAAGCGCCTTTATTCACGGCTGAAACATAATCATTCGTCCAATTCGAGGTGAACATTAAATCTACATTTTCACCGGATGCAAGCACGGCCTGCATTTTTTGATCGTAATTCCCCCAATCTACGAATTCGATATTAATCTCGGCATTAATTTTTTCTTTCGTGATTTTGCTCATCTCGGCGAATACCGCTTTAGCATCCGGGAAAGCACCTTGGGGCAAGTACCATTTGAGTGTTACTGGATCAAGTTTCTTTGCTTCGGGGCTCGAAGCCGTAGTTTCTTTTGCCGCTGCAGTCGGTGAAGCTGTTGAAGGCGTTTCCCCCGTTTTGCTGCACCCTGCAAGCATCATGGAGCTCAACAGGATCGTGGTTAATACAACCGGTATCGATTTCATTTTTCTAGTTCTCATTTCTAGTGCCTCCCTGATTTTCTATTATTGAACACCCAAATGAGTGTAACAACCTATCCTTTAACTGCGCCTAAAGTGAGACCTTTTACGATGTATTTCTGAAAGAATGGAAAAACGAACATCATAGGACCTATTGCAAGCACGGCAATGGCCATGCGAGCGGATTCTCCTGGAATTTGATCCAAATTAATATTCAGTCCCGCTTGCATATGACTGGTTAAATGCTCCAGATTCGACATGATGCTTTGCAGCATATATTGTAGAGGGATGAGATTAGCATCCGAAATATACAGCATGGCCAGCCACCAATCGTTCCAATAACCCAGCGCATAGAATAACCCAACAGTAGCCAGCGCAGGCTTGGACAACGGCACGATGATTCCGCCGAATATGCGCATCTCGCTTGCTCCGTCGATCTTCGCCGATTCTATGATTTCAAATGGCAGACTCATCAGAAATCCGCGCATGAGCATGGCGAACCAGGCACTTACCCCGTAGGGCAAGAATAAGGCGAATATCGTGTCCTGCAGATGCAGAATCTTGGTCACAACCATATAAGTGGGGACAAGCCCCCCATTGAAAATCATTGTAAAAAATACATAAAACGTCGTAATGCGGTGATATCTGTAATCTTTACGTGTCATTACGTAAGCAACAGTAGTTGTCAAAACGAGGCTTAAAACAGTGCCAAGAACAGTAACGATCATGGTAATGACATACGCATTGATCAACTGCTTCGGCGTTTGCACCAGATAGGTATAGGCCATGCCAGTGATATGCTTAGGAATGAGGCTATATCCATAGTGTGCGATATCCGAATCAGAGGTTAATGACACTGAAACCACATAAATCAGCGGAATGACCGTCACTATTGAAATTAAAATGAAAAACGTGATATTGATACCATGGAACCATTGCTGCGCCCGATTTCGAATCGGCATAACTTTCTCTCCTTTCGGCCTAGAACAATGCGCTCTCGCTGTCTATTTTTTTGACAATCCGATTTGTAATAAGGACAAGCACAAGACCGACAAACGATTGGTAAAGACCTGCGGCTGATGCCATCCCAATATCGCCTACGACTCTTAACGAACGATACACGTAGGTGTCAATAACATCGGTAGCCGCATATAAGGCTCCAGCATTGCGGGGAACGAAATAAAACAAGCCGAAATCCGAAAAGAATATCTTGCCCACATTCAGCATGAAAAGCAACAGCACCAGAGGCACAATTAGCGGATACGAAATACGCAAGATCTGCTGATACCTGGAGGCCCCATCAATAGAAGCTGCTTCATAATAGCTCGGATCAATTGACATCAATCCAGTATAGAAAATGATTGCCGTATAGCCGACATTTTTCCAGAGATACGTAATCACCAGGATCACAGGCCAATATTTGGGATCTGAGTACCAATCTACTGGCGCGATCTTCAGCCATTCCAGCAGCTTATTGACGGCGCCATAAGTAGGATTTAGCAGAATATACGTTAAATAGCCCACGACAACCCAGGACAAAAAATAAGGAAAAAAAAGCACAGTTTGAAACACTCTCACTGCTTTTCTTCCCAGCTCAGCCAGCAGAATTCCGCATACAACCGAAGCCGCCAATCCAATAACAATAAACAAAGCATTCAACAGCAGCGTATTACGCGTTACTCTGAGCGCATCCTGAGAAGTAAAGAAAAACTTAAAATTATCCAGACCCGCCCAATCGCTCCCCCAGATCCCTTTGGCATAATTAAAGTCCTTGAATGCTAGCACAGTTCCGAACATCGGCAAGTAAGAGAAAGCAAAAACAAATAGCAGTGCCGGAAGTGAAATGAGAAACAAACTTTTGTTTTTTCTCAAATAGGTTATCTCTTTCTTTAATGCACTCACAGTTCCACTCCTTCGGTGTAAATTAATGTTATGGCTTCATCGATGTCTCAAACGTAAAGCATTTGTTAAGGAATCGTATACTGCTCATTTTATTTCCAACTGTTTCGGCGACCGTACTTTTTCACCTTTCCCTTTCCATGACTGCATTTTTTTATCAGTACACAAAAAAAACCGTTACGCAGCAAGGTCTGAGCGGCCTATACTAACGTAAACGGTCTTGCTCCTTACATTCGCTCCTTCGCTCGTTTGGCTATAAACTCACGGGGCGTTGTTCCAAATTTAGCTTTAAACACTTTATAAAAATAGCTTTCATTTTCAAAACCGACTTTATGAATAATCTCTTGAATCGTTAATTGCGAATTCTCCATCCATTCAACAGCCTTCTCCAATCGAACGCGGTTGATATAATCAGGAATAGACATATGTTTATAAGTCTTGAAAAGCTTGCCGATCTTGGAGGCGGATACGCCTACGATTAGCGCGAGCTCTGCAGCCCCCAGATTCATGTCTGCATACCGTTCGCTGATTAATTGTTCGATACGGAACGCTTTGGTCGTTTCATCAGAGACTTGTTGACTTTGCGCCTCCGTATCACTCGTAACTTCATAAATGACTTCCATTAATTTGATTTGAAATTCGGTAATCGTTTCTATTTCCAGCAATTCTTTGCTCATCAAAATAGCATTTACTTTGACGGGTTTTTGACGGGATTTATTCAAATCATAAACGAGATACTTAAATTGGTTCACGGTATGCAGCAAGGACAGCATCATATCGCTGTATTCCAATTTTTTCACCTCATCCAACAGATCAGCTAGTTTATCAGTTGCCCCTCGATAGTTAGCATTGCGCACTTGCTCGAGCAATTGATTCTCAAGCTCCAGCACCCGCTCCATCGAGGGAATCTGACCCAATTGTGTAATGTAGTCTTGTGTCAACAACGACATTTTACCGGAGATGAATCGATACATCGATACGTAGAGTGCCTGTTGATATGCCGTTGTTAAGTAGGTATGGTCAGTGACACTGACACTTAGCGATGCTGTAATTGACATCTGATAACGCTGCAGCAAATAGATCTGACACTCCTGAATAAGCAGCAAAATGGACTCCTTCAGCATATCTTCCGGCATATCCGCCTGTAGGATCAAGGCAACATGATCGTTGCGCAAGTCAACTGCTTCTGCCAGACATACCTTGCTTAAAGATTCCAAAGCGATGTTCATTACCGCGAAAACGAACAGCTCTTTCTCTTCCAGCTTTTGTTCAGTCAGACTCTTATAATCATCGAATTTTAGTACGCAGATCATAAAGTTTTGCTCCTGCCGGAACGGCAGCTTGTACTCTTTGCTGAATAATTCAAACTCGTCTTGGGAAACCGATAAGCTGTTTAATACCCACTTGCTTAAAAAGCGGTTCTTCCTATGTTGTTGATTGGAAGTCCTCTCTAATTGGAACTGTCCCAGTTGATTTGCGGAATTCCTATAAACGTCCTGTAAAAAACTAAACTCATCCTTCGAAGGTCCAATTTGCTCGCCGAATGAATGGCTCGATCGGAGCTGGGCAACCAATTGTTCAACAGGTTTGTAGATCCCTCTGGATACTTGCAAGAGAACTAATAATGTGACAAGCAGAACTATGACAGTTATGACAATAATGCTGGTTCTCAGTTTATTCAAATAAACGTAGGCTTCATCGTAGGGAACCGTTTTAAACAAAACCCATCCGGTATTATCAACAGCGATGTACGCAGCCAAATACTTAGTGCCGTTCAATTTTACTGTGAAGTAGTTTCCTGTCTCTCCCGAAGATTCATATTTTTCCTTTAATAAGGCTTCCAGCTTCGCTCCTTCCTCAGACGATTCCTGACTCACTTCAATGAAATCGCGCTTGTCACTGAGAATGAACATTTGACTAAGCTGCTCCGCTTCAAAATTGTTTATCGTTTTGATATTATCGAACAACCACTCTAATTTGATATTAATAATGACTGCTCCATCCATTCGGCCCTGCTCATCGGTCAGTTCATACATCACGTAGGTAAGAACCTTCTCCTTCTGAACATGCTGTGCGTCGAGACTCACATTCATATCACGGATAATCGGCTTGAGCGGCGGTAAAGATCCCCCATGCAATTGCAAAAGTCTCTCCCACTCTGTGTCATTATGAATAAATTCGCCGAACGTGGAATACGTTATATGCTTGTTATTGTTATAAATGTATACCGAGTGGACGAACGAATTGCTCCAAACAACGGAGCTTTTCAGCTTGTTCATCATATTCATATAATCAAAAGTCTCGTTATCATTCAAATACATTAATGACTTAACATCATTATTGTTGTACGTCGACAAAATTAAATTTCGAACCATACTATTTAAATTTTCCATATTGTATTTGGTCTGAGCAAGAAGCTTTTGGCTATTCTTGTATTCGCTCTCAAGAACCTTTTCTTGTACGTTATAGTAAACGACACTAGATAAAATAGCAGTCACCAGTAAAATTAACGAAGCGAACCATAGGTAGATGCGAGCTAAATATTTTTTGGAACTCAGCTTTATCATCATTTTCACTTTGCATCCCCCCCATAATATCCAAAATGAAATCAGTTAAATTTTAACATCCATAAATTTATAATTAAACATTATTTTTAAGCTTTTACAGATCAAATTAACAAAAAAAGAGTAGGCCTAAGCACTACTCTTTGTAAATTACCAAAGTAAAATAAGTAGATCCTAACCTCTTGTTGCCCTGATCTGTATCAAAAATATACATACTTATCAAAGTATTGTATACTGTTCATTCTCTGATTCTAGATATCTACGCACTGTACTTTTTTACCCGCAAAAAAAAGATGACCCCTATACATACTGAATCAGGAGCCACCTTTTAATCGCATAAGCATTGGGTGTCCTATTTCATTGTCAATAAAAACGAATCACAGTTCAAAGCTAACTGAAAGGCCTTCTTGGTATGTACTAAGACAATTGTTCTACGATTGGATCTATGAGCGGGTAGACCAACTCTTCCTCCAACGTGAAATGTTTGAGCAAGATGAGACAGGCTGTCATTAGTTCAGAAGCCATTAGATGCAGAAACTCCATATCTATCGGTACTTTCATCGCATTCACACCATCAACGAATGCCTGCACGACTCTTTTGGCCAAGTCATGATCCTGCTCTAAAACCGTGATGGAACGAGAGAAGGAGAGAGCCATCGCTCCATTCAAGTACGCTTGCAGCTGAGGAAATAATTCCTGCTCCTCCCATTCCGAATGCTGCTCCAGCTCCTCCACAAGGTAGAGAATCCGATCCTGGAGTTCAATCAGCTTACACATTCCTATGGAGCAATCCACTAAGGAGTATAAGGAAGCTGCCATGGTACGGATTTCGGTGAGCTGCTCGCGCATCTGCAAATGCTCTTCTTTAAGGCGCTCCACGAGCATTGGAAAGTAGCTGGGATTCAAGGTCGTCTCCCTATTCGTTCGAATGCTCAAACGGTCGATCATTAGACATCCTCCTTCAATTAAACTACCCCACTTCCGCATTATCATTGTATGCAGGAGGGGGCGGTTAACATGCGAAGGAATTACACGGGATGAGCCTTTAACGTACCCGACTTTCGGTCAAATGGAACTGATTGACAAGCTGCAGCAGCGATTCGGTAATCGCCCCAACATCCCCCGTCGTTTGGCGCACGTGAAGCATGTCCTGCAGAAGCTCTTGGACCGTGCTCTCCACCTCAGCAGAGATGTGGCGATTCTCCTTGCTCACGCCTGCGACCTTTTCCATCAGTGCCACTACTTCCTCTACGACCTGCGTCTTCATTGTATCGTGAGCGTTGGCGCTGCTAAGAATTTCTGAAGCCGCCGCAACAATTTGCGTCCCTTCCAGCACAACCTGCGTGCCTTCTTCCATCGAGATGAAGGCTTCATTGGCATGGCGTTCAATTTGTTCAATCGTCTCATTGATCTCTGTCGTCGACTTTTTCGTAAGATCAGCCAACTTGCGAATCTCCCCAGCCACAACGGCAAAGCCTTTGCCGTGTTCCCCCACTCTGGCTGCTTCGATCGAAGCATTCAGCGAAAGCAGATTCGTCTGCGCGGAGATTTCCTCGATCACCTGAAGCAGCTTCGGAATTTCCTGCGTCGTTTGCAAAAACGTTTGAATCGCCCGATTCGTTTCTGCCACTTTGGCTGAAATATGATTCATTTTATCCCCGATACGCCCCACTTCGTCTTGCGCCACAGCAATTTGCCCTGAAGCCTTTTCTTCCAGTTCACGCAGAGTGCCGCTCATATTTTGAGTAACATCCTTAGCGATATCAATATCCTTCAGCTGACCACGCAAGGAGCGGATCATATTATGAATTTGAGTGCTCATGCGCCCTGTCGATTGCTCCGTCGAACCTGTCGATTCATTCATACGTTCTTGACTTACCTGAACTTCGGCTGCCGCTTGTTTGACTTGCAGCATAATGCCTTCGAGCGAATCAATCATATTATTGATCCATTTGGCTAATTCCTGCGTTTCATCGCCGGCGAACTCCTGTACCTTGAGTCGCTGCGTCAGGTCGCCGCTGCCTTCAGCGTTTAGTCGAATAAATTTATTAATCTGCGAGAGCTGCTTGACAATCGGCTTGCTCCCCTTTTGTCTGAACAGATTTGCCCCGATAATGCCATATAATAAACTGCCTCCAGCCAGACAAGCCGCCCCAATTACATTTGAAACATGACCGTTTAACAGCCAGAAGCCTGCTGCTGAAAGAAGGATAAAACCGAGTATAAAGCGAAGCTGCAAGCTGAACAGTTTCCAATCAATACTGCGAATCCGATACACTTCCTCCAGATCTCCCTCGCACATCATCCCCCATACATCCGGGCAATGCGGCAGCTGGAAGGTAACTCCCTTGCCAATGACAGAAATATGTCGATAATCGGAATAACCAGGGAACTCCACGAATAGATTATTTCCCTTAGCAATCGTTCCTGCAACCCCCGGGTGAAGTTGTCCAGTAGCCGGATCCGTGAAGATAAGCTCGAGCTCCGTATGCTGTTTCACAGCGACTATGCCGTAATCCGTTCGTACGCCATCCTTGAGATTGTCACCATGTGTAAATGTAAGATCTTCAAACCGGCTGCGGGACAATGCTGTGCCAGGGGCAATCTGCTTATTCAAAACAGGTTTAGCCATGAACAAATAATTATCGCCAGAATCCGGATACACATGTCCCGACTCCCGCTGGATCAAATCCCCAAGCACATCATTAGGTACACGCCCGCAAAGAGCTCCCTTCCAAATCCCGTTCTCCATGATGGGAACGATGAAAGTCAGCGTCATAGCATCATGAAAGGGGGAGGTGCTGGGACCAATTTGCAAGGTCAAAGGGTCGGAGTAGGGTCCGAACAAGCATTTATCACCTTTGCGTGCTTCCTCTAGTCCTTTATAAAGCAAACTTTCCGTGTCATATTCCCTCCCTTTATGCGTAGGGTATGTCGAATGGATTACCGTCGCTGTTTCATTTAAAATAAAAATCTCTGATAAGTCTGCACCGTTTTTTTGAGCTGCGAATAGCAATCTTCCTATATGCTCCTCATCTCGTGACAGCTTATCTGACGAAACCGGCAGAGATTCCGTTAATTGTTCCAACAAACGATCCAAATTAGCCCAATAAGACGTTACCCAGCTTCTTAAAATTTCTGTTCGCGTGTGAGCAATGCCCTCAAATATATGAGCTACATCCTCCTTGATACCGCGATTCAGACGATATGACCACCACAATGGCAGTCCTTTGCGAATTCCAAGCCAATCAAACATCCCATATCCCCTCCGATAGTCACATTTCAAGTGACTTTATTTAACATTTCTTATTCGACATTCTATAGCTGATTTCGACGTAAAGCAAGACAAAAAGTGATGTTTCGCAAAATAATTATCCAAGGCGAAAATCACGGCATTTCGTGTCATTTTATTTATGTGTTAGATATATTGACATAATTTTCTGAAAAATCTACAATGGAAGAAATAACTGTTTCTTTATCCTATATTCGAGTTACATTACCTTACATCAAAATGAATTCAGATCAGAAAGGAGGCCTGGTTTCTGCTTCGGGCCCGCACCAACAGATAGCTTCCGAATGCATAGTTAAGAAACCAGGAAGCTGCGATGTCTAAACCTGAGAATCTGGTCACTACCCCTTATGATCCGCGCCCATTTTTTGATGAAATGTTTATGAATGCTTATTCGGTAAGATCACATTATCAAACGGTTTTCCGACAATTCATGTCCATGAAGGCGGGGAGTTTAAACAAGCGCCAATCGGCCACCATGAAGCGCATGATGGAAGAAGGAATTACCTTCACCTTGTATAGCCCCGACCAAGCTGAACCTTTGGAACGCACGATTCCTTTCGATCCGATCCCACGCATTATTCCTCGAGACGAATGGCTGAAGCTGGAAAAAGGGCTGCAACAACGCGTTAAGGCGCTGAATCTGTTTCTCAAAGATATTTATCATGATCAGAACATCCTGAAAGATGGCATAATTCCAAGGAAAATGGTCTTGTCCAATTGCTATTTCCGCCCTGAGATGATGCGGCTGTCTATACCGAACGATGTGTACGTTACTGTTTCAGGCATCGATTTAATCCGTGACGAGCACGGTGAATATTTTGTACTCGAAGATAACCTGCGTTCACCATCAGGCTTCTCCTATTTATACAAAAGCCGTTCGATCATGACTCACTTGTTCCCCGAGCTTGTTTTCAGTCACTCGATTCAAGACATTGAACACAGCTTAAACGTCTTTCTATCTGCCCTGCGCAGACTGAGCCCTTCCGGCAAATCCGATCCGGTTATTGGTCTGCTTACACCCGGTTGTTACAATTCAGCCTACTTCGAACATACGTTCCTAGCACAGCAAATGGGCATTCAGCTTGTAGAAGGACACGATCTCGTTGTCATCGACCACAAGGTATATATTCGCGGCATCAAAGGACTTCGCCAAATTGATGTTTTGTATCGCAGAATTGATGATGATTTCCTGGATCCTCTTGCTTTTGACCCAAGTTCCATGCTGGGTGTCGCCGGTATTATGAACGCTTATCGCGCTGGCAACATCAATATTGTCAATGCCCCTGGAACTGGCGTAGCTGACGATAAAGCCATTTATGCCTACGTGCCAGATATGATTCGTTACTATTTAAATGAACAACCAATTCTGAAGAACGTACCTACTTACATTTTATCCAGACCGGAGGAACGAGAGCATGTGCTGAAGCATCTAGACGAAATGGTCGTCAAAGAGACCTCGCTCTCTGGCGGGTATGGGATGCTTATCGGGCCGTCAGCCACTGAACATGAAATTGCTGATTTTAGACTTAAAATCCTCGCTGATCCTGATCGGTATATCGCTCAGCCCACCATCCAATTATCTCGAGCCCCGGTAATGATGGACGGTCAAATGGCAGCTAGACATATTGATCTTCGAGCCTTCGTCATTGCCGGAGACAACATTCAAGTCATACCTGGCGGGCTCACGCGTGTCGCACTGAAAGAAGGTTCACTCGTCGTCAACTCCTCGCAAGGTGGAGGCTGCAAGGATACTTGGGTCACTCATTCCTAAAGAAAGATTGGAGGCCAGAGGAATATGGTCATGATGGGACGAACAGCGGAAGCTTTATTCTGGATTGGCAGGTATGCAGAACGAACAGAGAATCATGCGAGGTTAATCGATGTCTATTATCATATCCGCGAGGAGCGGGAGAGCACGAACGGCCAATCCTGGAGCCGACTCATCGATACGATTGGTGATCGCGCCGCGTTCATCGAACAATACGGCAGCTTTACAGAGCAGCATGTCCTGCAATATATTACTTTGGATAAAAACAATGCCAATTCTTTGCTCGCTTGTACGAATCACGCCCGTGCCAATCTCCGGAATATCCGCGAGAAAATGCCCGCAGAGCTGTGGGATATAATGAACGGCTTGTATTTGTGGCTCAAAGAAAAAGAAGTGCGTGACATCACGGCCGATTCGCCCCATCTTTTCTATCGTTTTATCCGTGATACACTGTCGATGTTCCAAGGGGCTACCACCTCGGTCATGCCCCGCCAAAATGAATGGTATTTCGTTGAAGCAGGCCGCTATCTGGAAAGAGCAGAGAATCTGCTTCGCTTGCTTCAATCCTTATGCCAGGATTATGCGAGAGAAGAGCTTTCGTCTTACCCGCTTATGCTTTCCGTTTTGAAATCGGTCAGCGGGTATGAATCCTATCGCAGGGAGTATGCCGATACCGTTACCCTCAGCAGCATCATTAAGTTTCTTATGCTCAACGATACCTTTCCACGTTCCATCAGCTTCTCCTTTCAAGCATTAGAGCGCTCCTTAAAGGGCATCCAATTAGATGACCCGGATCTCGGCAATGCCGTTCACAAATTAGCTAAGCTGGCAGGGAAAGTCCAAGCAAATCTCGCTTGTATGGATGAGGACGATATTTTATCCGGTAAATTGGAAATGACGCTGCAAGCACTCCGTGATTCCTGCAACCTCATGGGCATTCGGATGTCGAAAGTCTTTTTTCCCTCCCGGGAGGAGGTCATTGCATGAAGAAGCTGGAGATTACGCATATCACACGCTATTCCTATACCGAAACGGCGCAGGACAGTGTCAATGAAGTACGGTTAACCCCGCTGACTGACAATCGTCAAGCCTGCTATCACCATAGCATTACCACCGAACCGGTTTCTGCTTTCTTCACCTACTCGGATTACTTCCATAATCGCGTGCATGCTTTTACAATCAATCCTATTCATCGTGAGCTGACGATCAAAATGATGTCTACGGTTGTCACGCACGACAACGACAATATCCCTTCGGACGTCGCTTCTCCTTATGAGGAGAAGACGATGCGGTTTAGCGATACTTTCCAAAATGAATACGCCGAATACCTGCTGCCTACAAGCTTTACGGGATTGACGCCTGAAATCAAAGCCTACTCGGATGCTATCCCCGATCAAGATATCAGCCTCTATAAGCTGATGCGTAATATCTACACAACGATCAACCGGGATTTCACCTACGATCCTTCGGCAACATCCGTTCAGACCACCGTAAGTGAAATGCTGCAATTCAAACGTGGCGTTTGCCAAGACTACTCTCATTTCATGATTGCGATTTGCCGTGACAAAGGTATTCCTACCCGGTATGTGAGCGGCTATCACTTCGTAGGAGACCTGCAGGGGGGGAGCGCCGATTTCACGCAAGCCTCCCACGCTTGGGTGGAGTGCTTAATCCCAGGCTCTGGTTGGTTTGGCTTTGATCCTACCAATAACTGTGAAGTAAACTGGCGTTACATCAAATTGGGGCATGGCCGCGACTACAATGATATCGTTCCCGTCAAAGGCGTTTACCGCGGAGCTGGTCAACAGGATTTGGAAGTTATTGTGGACGTTAAACTGATTGGATAATCTTTGATATGAACAGCAAACCAAAAAGGTTATCTCGAAAATGTCTCGTTTGAGCATTTTGTGAGATAACCTTTTATTAATTCATAGATATTATTTAATGAAATCAGACTTTTGGAGCAGCTTTTGTACAATCACAGCAACTTCAGCTCTCGTAATAAGAGCTTTCGGTGCTAACGCTTTGTCGCTTCTGCCCGTTACGATTCCTGCTTGCAAGCAATCAGCAATACTGTTTTGCGCCCAATTCGCTGCCTTATCGGCATCGAGATAAGGACGAAGTGCAGCATCTGCCGCTTGGGCAGGCAGCTTAGCTTTCAATTCAGTCATTTTCATTGCTTTTGCGATGATGACCATAGCTTGTTCCCGGGTAATTTTGTCATTCGGATGGAACTCGCCAGTATCAAAACCACTGATCAATTGAATCCCATAAGCCGTATTTATCGCGCTGCTGTACCAATCTGAAGCTTTTACGTCGGTAAAAGGAGCCGCTCCTTTTTCCAACTTAAGCCCCATGCCTCGAACAACAATAGCCGTAAACTCAGCACGGGTAATTTCTCGGTCAGGACTGAATTGACTTCCCCCAGTTCCTCCTATGACCATCCTTGATCCCATGTTGTTAACCGCATCTTTGGCCCAGTGATTTTCCATATCTGCGAATGCAATTGGATGCCAGATGACGGAATACGTACTGTTCGTCATGCTATTCACTTTCGCAAAGTACTTGCCGTCCATCTGAACAACCTTGGTTGGTACATGACGTACCGTTCCATCTGGATCAACAACAATTGCTGTAGTAATCTTATTCGGATCCACACCTTCTGGAATAGCAATCGTGCGTTCCACGAAAGCATTGAACTTCGACATCTCGATCGATTCATTTCCATATATGCCTCTAACTGTAAAGTTAATGGATGGTGCAACAAGCGTAAAGGTTCCTTTTTCCGCTGCATTCTCAACAACTTTAGCCGCTTCAGCAGTCAGGGTCGCAATTTCGATCTGAACCTTAATGTCTCCCAAAGATAAGGCCTTTCCAAACTGCTTAGATATCGCATCAATATTAATTTGCTCGGCAGGCAGCGTATAGGTTGCACCATCTGTTTTGATCGCCAGAACAGCCTGCTTGTTTTGCATATTTTTAATCAGCTGACCATTCATTTCACCAATAACAACATTGGATTGACCCACTATCGGAATGGTAATTAGGGCATGCTGACCTTCCTCAGCAAGCTTGCTTCCCACTTTGTTCTGGTCTAGCGATACGGTTGTTACGGTTTGCTCATCTCGCTTGGCAGCCGTTGCTGTTCCCAAATTTTCCACCTTGCCATTAACCAACACCTCTATACCTGTTGCCGCTGGCACTGATGTCGAAGTGCCATTGCTGCCACTGCTGCTACTGCCACTGCTGCCACTACCGCCGCTATTATTTTCTGTTAG
The DNA here is from genome assembly GCF_002027705.1 of Paenibacillus ferrarius. Lineage (GTDB taxonomy): Bacteria > Bacillota > Bacilli > Paenibacillales > NBRC-103111 > Paenibacillus_E > Paenibacillus_E ferrarius. The sequence continues at coordinate 255,316 of NZ_MBTG01000072.1, forward strand.
TGCGCTAGGAATGACTTCGCTAGATGCGGCTGAAGACATGCTGCTGCCAACACGATTGATTGCCTTCACTGTAAATGTGTAAGCCTTCTGATTCGTCAAACCTGTAATCGTTATTGGACTTGCTGCTCCAGTCACCTTGATCCCATCAGGCAAACTGGTTACTTCATATGCAGTAATCTCACTGCCGCCATTGTCTGTCGGAGCCGCAAAAGTTATAGTTGCTTGCCCGTTGCCTGCGACAGCAGTCACACTGGTCGGCGCCCCTGCAACTTTGGCAGGAGTTGCGCTTACTTGATTAGAAGCAGCACTCAAACCTCCTACATTGCCTGCCTTCACAACAAAGAAGTAATTCGTGCCGTTTGTCAGGTTCTCCGCGATATAAGCGGCAGTAGTCACAGTTGAAAAAGAAGAACTGTTATATTGCCCATCAGCTGTCGCCATATAAACATTGTAATAAGTCGCTTCTGTTACAGAACTCCAATTTAATGCAACTTGACGATCTCCTCCGATAACGACAAGATCTTTCGGATTGGCCGGAACACCTGGCAAGTTAACGACTTGCGTCACCGTAAACGCAACATTCGCCATATGGTCAGCTGATACAGTGACCGTAGTTGTATAGGTGCCTGCCGCCAAACCGTCCTTGGCTTTGATCGTGAAATTTGTAGTTGGCGTGCCTGTTGTCAACGTTGTCAAAGCTGGTTCTGTCACTACGAAATCCTCACCAGTTAATGAGACTGCTAAGTGCATCAGGTCTCCTGTGCCAGCGCGCGTAATCGTAATCGATTTGGTCTCCTGTGACCCAGGAACATATCCGCTTATCAATGCCGCAGCGGATTTAGCTGAAATCGGGTCAATCGTATAGGTTAGCGCGTTCACAGTTACCTTTACGACTGAGCTTGTTGCCGTTGCCGTCTGATTGCCCGTCGCATTGCTGTCCGTGTTCGTCACTTTAGCATAGTAGTAGGTAATGCCAGGCGTTGCTGTTGGGACTGTGAATATTGCGTTGCTTTCACCGTTAAGAAGCAAACCGCCACTCGTGCTGTTGGTTGTATTGCTGTACCATTGATAACTCAATGCTGGGCTTCCACTTGCTGCTACTGCTAGCGTCGCAACACTGCCTTCATTCACTGTTTGGTCTATCGGCTGCGTTGTTATGCTTGGTAACGCCGCATTCGTCAGCGCATTCACTGTTACCTTTGCTGCTGAACTCGTTGCCGTTGCTGTTTTGTTGCCTGTCGCACTGTTATCCGTGTTCGTGACCACAGCATAATAGTACGTTGTGCCAACGGTTGCTGTTGGAACTGTTAATGCTGCGTTGGTCTCACCGTTAAGAAGTAAACCGCCACTCGTGCTGTTGGTTGTATTGCTGTACCATTGATAACTCAATGCTGGGCTTCCACTTGCTGCTACTGTTAGCGTCGCAACACTGCCTTCATTCACTGTTTGGTCTATCGGCTGCGTTGTTATGCTTGGTACCGCCGCATGCGTCAGCGCATTCACCGTTACCTTCGCTGCTGAACTTGTTACCGTTGCTGTTTGATTTCCAGTTGCATTGGAATCCGTGTTCGTCACGACCGCATAATAGTACGTTGTGCCAGTCGCTGCTGTTGGGACTGTCATTGTTGCGTTCGTTTTTCCATTAAGCAATACACCACCACTCGTACTGTTAGTGCTATTGCTATACCATTGATAGCTCAACGATGCACTACCCGTTGCTGCTACGTTTAGCGTCGTAACGCTGCCTTCATTCACTGTTTGATCTGTCGGTTGCGTAGTTATGCTTGGCGCTGCTGCATTAGTCAGCGCTTGATCAATCACAATATTGTTGATGCCATGCCAACTCAGGCCCTCTGAGTACAGAAACACTTTATCCACGTTGTCAAAAGTCGAATCCAGTACAACATTTTTAGAACGATAGTTATCCACCAAATCATCTGCAAGAAAGGAAGTACTGGCAACTTCCACTCCATCACGATAGCCTTTTACATCGATCAAAATCGGGTTAATTTCTCCGAAATTTGAGTAATAGAAACCATTGATCTGGAATTTGCCACCATCCGAAGACTTTATGGCCATCCCTTTCCAACCAGTATCATTAAATAACGGATCATAGGTAGTGAGCGCATTAAAAAGATCATGCAAACTTGAATCTCCATGCACTAATTTATTGCTCATTTGAGTTCCAGAAGTATCACTAATATTATAAAATTCTAAATTAATGTTCGGAACATCCTCCGAAGAGCCTTCACCATCCTTCGCAACCCCATTGTTCCATGCACTGCTTTCCAAAGAAGAAAATGTCACAGTATAAGGATTAGGAGTAAACGCATAAGCAGCACCCCCTCCTTGTATGTTGAAGAAACCAGAAAAGGTCACCAAACTACTAAGGACCACTATCAAAACCTTTTCACGAAATTTTAACCTTCCTATAATATAAACCATTCCTTCCATCTATTATTTGTCAACTGATTCCTAACAACATTCGACATACTTCTACAAAAACCTCCTTATTATGACACTTGCATATGTTTTATTTATTTGCATCGCTAAGATATAAATGATTTCCATAACCTCGCTTAGCCCCCATATTTAGTGTAGAATGATTCCGAAGATATATTACAACTAAGAGGTGTTCCCAATGTCTATAAGCTTCACTTCATCCATCATAAATCGATTAAAAAAAGAGATTGCAGAGGATCAACAGCAAAGCATCGACGAACAGAAGAAGAAAGAAAAAGTAATCTCCAAAATGAATCAGCTGCAAAGAGATATAAAACTAAGCAATTCTGCTAGCGATTTAAACAGCAAAATGTCCAGAATGAACAAAATGAAAGAAGAAATCAAACGTATTGACCTTTCTCAAGCTGCTTTAGCTAAACAATTAACAGCTAAGCATGCTGCGCTGCAAGAGCAAATCGCCAAAAATCAACAACAAGAGAAATAAAAACGGCCTCACGGAACACAATTTTTAGCCAAACCACAAAAAGACGGATTTCACACACGGATGAACAACGTGAAATGCGTCTTTTTGTGACGAAAAATTTCAAAAAAATCTCAGTAAATAAAAGGAATTCAAGTGTAAATGTGGAATAACTACATTAACGTACGTGCTCGAAACGAAAAAGATAAACAGGGGAGGTTTTCTGATGAAATCAACAGGTATCGTTAGAAAAGTAGATGAGCTGGGACGCATCGTTTTGCCGATTGAACTCCGACGCACACTTCATATTGACATTGGCGACGCCATTGAGGTTTATGTCGATCCAGAACGAATAACGCTTAAAAAGTACATGCCTGCCTGCGTATTCTGTGGTAATTTCGAAAATATGACTTATTTCAAAGGAAAGCTGGTCTGTGGTTCCTGCGTTGATGAAATCGTTTAGTTCTTAAATCCCTACCCAAAAAAGGCACTACGCCGCACAGCTGAACGTTATCAGCTATGCGACTCAGTGCCTTTTCCCCATTCTATTTCACTTCGATATGAACTTGATCTGGGCGATAGACTGCCAGCAATTTCCCTTCTGTATCTGCCGCGAACATGACTGTACGCTCTGCTTCCAGTTCGAAGGCATAGCTCCGGCCAGTAACGGGATCTTTCACCTCAATCTCGGTATCTACGCTAAACTCCGATACGAAGATATACAAGGAGCCTTCCGCAAAGCTGAGCTTCCGCCCATAAACACCAGGCAGCTGCCCGCCTTTAACCCAAGTGAGCTCAGCTTGCGCACCAGCCTCTGCCAATGCGAAATTATACAACGCCTCAATGCATTCACTTCGATCATTCAGCTCAATCGGAAGCGGACACCAGATAAGTTTCCCTTTGCCCAGCTCATAAGTTTCAACGATCCCATGCTGGGAATTCCATGTACCGCTGTTTCCTTTTCCACCCGACAAAGCCACCTCTTTATTCAACTGTGCAATGCGCGCACCACCGAAGGAAACCGGATGCACCTTGCCGTTCAGCACCATAGCTTCCTCACGCAGAACGTTGCTTAACACGGTGTCGCCGACAATCTCGGTCAATCGCGCCACGGGTGTCCAATATTCATTTAGCCCAAGCGGCCCTGTAAATAATAGAGTGCCTCCATTGGAACGCACATGTGCTGCAAGCTTTTCCAATGCAGCATCGCTGAAATTATGCGCACTAGGTACGATGATCAGTTTAGGATGAGCTTGAGCCAATGTGTCCAAATGATACTCGCCAAGTCCGCGGAAAGGAACATTCATCGAGTAAGCCAGCGTACGCGTGAGTTTGGACGTGGCATCGCCAGCTAATTTTCGCGTAGAGAAATCATTGGAATAAGGGAATACAGCTACCACTTCCTCCAGCTTTCGATCCACGAACAAGTCACGAATGCTGCCCATGAACGCGCCAAAGTCATAAGAGACATCTGCTTCCGGCTTCTCCGTCCCATCTGCCCGAAGCGCCCCGATATGGGATTCATTGATATTGTTCATGTAGAAGTTAATATTCCAAATCCATTGAACGGCTCCCGCTCCACCCGTTGCAAACGAATAGGCATATTTACGCTCAAGAATATTGCGCAGCTCGTGTTCGGAGCGTTTTGCGCGGCCATCTGCCGTTTCTACATACATGATCCCTGTTTCTTGAATCAAGCTTGGCTTATCCGGTGCTTTGGAGAAAATACCGTCCCAAACCAGTTGATCCATCAGCCACCATGTATGAACCGTCGTATAATCAACCGCATCTGCATAGAAAAATGGAGAAGGACGCTGAGCTCCTAAGCCTTCATCTTGCCCTACTGTCGCCAAATGCGCCGGATTAATACTGCGAATTGTGGCAATTAATTCATGTGCCCAGCGATTGTGCATATCCATCGTAAACAATGTGTAATCCAGCCACGGTGATCCTTTTTTCTCCAGCGTTTCGGTTGTGTTCATATTCATATCAGCAACGTCCGGCAACCGCACACTTGCAAAATCCGGCAGTTCTTCCGTTGTCATGTTCCATCGCTCTTGCAGCTTGCGGATATCAAGATGCCGAGTCTCGAGCCAGTTCACAAAAGCTTCCTGTTCGAAGCGGTCATGCGCCGACTGAGGACCGGCAAAAGGCTTGTTCGGATTAAACATGGACGGTTCATTGATTAGATCCCAGTGCACGTTCGTCGTGTTTTGATGCCTGGAAACGATCGAAGAGATGAATCGTTTCTGCGCTTCAACGCTGCGCGGGTCCAGATAAGGGTTAACCCCTTCCCATAGCTCCGGTGTGAAAGCAAAGAAGTTGAACGTCACTTCAATGTTATGTCTTTTGCAAGTCAGAATGAAAGCATCAATGGCACGCAGAACTTCCTCGTAAGGATGCCCATCCACAAACATAACTTGACGCCAAGCCGACCATATTCCCGTACGCAGCAAATTAATTCCCGCTTTAACCATTTGCGCAATATCTCGATCCCATACGGATACGTTTGGCATGAATAAGAACTTGCGCGCCACATCGCTCGTCATATAAGTCATCCCTACAATCGGCAGCGGACGTCCATCTTTCATAAAATAGTCGCGGTTACAAGACAGCGGTGTGCCCTCACGAAGCAGCTCCGCATCATGACCCCAGTAGCCTTGGTTAAAAATACGCGTTTCGCCCGTATTCGCAACAGCCGTACAAACAGCCGTATAATAGCCGGCTTCGATATCAACTGGAACATTCACCTTGTGATATGTAAGCTCCCGAGACGCCTTCATTTGGAAATCGGTTGTCCACACAGGCACGGGATCGCCGTCTTTTTTCACTTCAACAGTGAATGTCCAACCTGTATTCTCAGAGTTATCCCCGGCGCGATTCGCGAGAGTTTGCAATTGCACAGTCAGCGCTGCGCGATCACCTGGGTCATAGCACGCATAGTTCGGTTTGAACCAGATTTCAGTCACACCTCTGGCTGTGAAGGCAGACAGCTCTTTCAGCAGCGTTGTTCCCCCCTGTGTCCAGAACGGATCATCAGTAACCAGATTTGCAAAAATCCAGCGACCGCCTGCGAAATCCCCCTTCGTATTTTCCAAAAGTACGATAGGTGCCGCAATCTCTCGTTCTTCGCGTGAAATCCCTTTGAGAAGCGGGATCAGATGAGCATCCATGGGACCACTGGAACCGATTTGACCCGGGTTATCATCAGCACGTGTTACGTGAAGAACAAGACCAACCGTAGGCTGAACAGTCAGCAGTGATTCTTTGCCAGCAAGCAAAGCAAGCTCTGAATGTGCTGCATAACGAGCAATCGGTGACGGATCAACAGGCAGAATCTCATGGATTTGAAGCTGCTGATGGTACGCTGTTTGTTCCGCCTCTATTTCCCAGTCAGATGCACCTGCATAAACGGGATTTCGGAAAGGCGCACTCCCCACATGAATAAGCCCCTTGCCCGCTCTCACATGCTTCATGATGGCTTGCCATGCCTTTTTAGGGAAATAACGTCCGTGGAGATGAACCAAATTCGCTGCGCCTTGGGCTAGCGCTTCTTCCAATTCATCCGCTGCTGCAATGCGGCCAAACTGTGCTAATTCCTCTAGATGATCGTTGTTCGGGCGAGTCCCTTCATAAGGAAACGACGGATCATAAAATATGATCGAATTATTCATATTCATCCTCCAACACGGATTTAATTTGTTATTTTTGTTAGGCTAACAATATTTATTGTGATCATACTGTAATCAATTTCTTTCTGTAGGTCAACTCATTTTCAATAAGATATTCCAGCCATCATTGACATTCGTTAATTAATATATAAAAATGTAATTTGTTAGTTTTGTTATGTTTTTTCATTCCTAGTAAGAGGGTGTCTCATTTGAGCAAAAAAATATCAATGCAGCAAATTGCCGACCGGCTCGGCATGTCCAAATATACCGTCTCCCAAGCGTTATCCGGCAAATCGGGCGTAAGCGTTGAGAATCGGCTGCGTATTCAAGAGACTGCAAGGGCTATGGGCTACCTTATTCAGGGCAGAGCTCATGGCACAAACAAAGAAAGCACCGTGACAGATTCAGCAGAAATGGATCAAGCAGCTAGTTCCAAAGAAGTCAGCCCTTACATACTGGTATGGATTCAAGCTATGTATCAGCAGGACAACCCTTTCTGGGGCAAAGTTCTCGCAGGCATTGCAACAGCTAGCAGTGAGCTGGGGTACGAGCATCTGATTGTTCCTGTCCTTAAGGGACATACGGATTCATTGCAGATTCCTCCCTACTTGGATCCTGCCTGCTGCGCTGGCCACTTGCTTGCTGGAACGTTTCCATCGCCTTCCGTTATTTCCCTGAAACAGACTGGCATTCCGCTAGTTTTAATTGATCACTTTGAACCGCTGGTCGATGTTGATTGTGTCCTGAACAATAATTTAGATGCTGGTAAAATGGCTTGTCAGCGGCTGCTTGCGGCGGGCTTGAAGCGATTAATATTCGTTGGCGACGATTCTTTCGCTGTCAGCTTTAAGGAGCGTTGGTGGGGATGCCGCCTGGCAATTGAAGACATTGCCGGTCCTGAGGAAACTTACTCCTTAAGGAGATGGCAGGTGCCTTATGGCCAGCCGCAGCTCGCCTCCTATCTAGAACGGAAAGTAGCTGCATGGACCCCTGACAGCATGCCTGAAGGAATTATCTGTGCAAACGATCACTTAGCACTCGATCTGATTCCTATCCTCAAAGGCAAAGGAATTGATATACCGAGCCAAATCAAAATCGTCGCTTTCGACAACATTGAAGCTGCAGCCTACGCACAACCGCCGCTAAGCACAATTGAGCTTGCCAAAGAATCCTTAGGCATTCGCGCCGTTGAAACCCTGCTTTATCGAAGGAATCACCCTGGGAGGCAGTCGGAGAAAATCATTTTGTCATCGCGCTTCATTGCCCGAGATTCAGGCTAAATAACATTCAAACGCAAATAAGGCGTATAGATCAGCTCTTCAAAGAGCTCTATACGCCTCGCGAATGTGCAATCGGCTATAACCGAGAAAGAACAATGGAAACAAGGATACCCACTATAGCAATCCAAAACAAATAAGAGCGCAGTACCCGTGACAGGCTTTTGTCCTGCCGATCAATAACCGCTTTCTTTCGCGAGCTGCTGTCCTTCGTTTCCGAATCGAGCTCATCATTCACTTGCGAGCGCCAATTGATGAATTGAAAACCAATTCCGCTAACGACAACTGAAATCATCAGAAGAATTAGCGATCCCATAAATAATTTGTCCGAAATGGACTGCATCATGTATCTAACCTTTCTGTCTCCACCTATACTCCTAACCAGTTCTCCTATTATACTTCAAATCCGGCTTCGAATACATATGGAAAAAGCTGCCCCCAAGATCGGTTAGATCTTTGGCGGCAGCCCCTTCGTTCAATACCTATTATAACGTTTTATCGCCCGGTTTCCAGTTCACTGGACAAAGTCCGCCAGCCTGCAGCGCTTGAAGCACTCGCAACGTTTCATCCACGGAACGTCCAACATTCATGTCCGTTATGACTTGATAGCGAAGAACGCCTTCTGGATCGATAATGAACAGTCCACGGTGCGCAGCACCCGTTTCTTCGTCCAGAACACCATAATTGCGTGCTGTCTCTTTGGAAAAGTCACTGACCAATGGGAAATTCACAGGTCCGATCCCATTTTGCTCCCGCGGTGTTTGTGTCCAAGCTCTATGTGTATGAATACTGTCAACAGAAGCACCTACAATTTCGCAATCCAGCTCAGCAAACTGCGCGTAATTGTCACTGAAAGCCGTAATTTCAGTTGGACATACGAAGGTGAAGTCAAAAGGCCAGAAGAAGAATATAAGCCATTTGCCGCGGTAATCCTCCAGTGTAATTTTCTCATCCAAAGTCTCCATATTTTTCGTCGACAAGAGTGAAAAGGAAGGAGCCGGCAGTCCTAATTTCGCAAATGGTTGTGTCGGTTGTAAGGTTAATTGTGTCATCGTATGATCTCCTCTTTCTATCTATTTATTTGATTTAGCAAGGACTAACTTGAGTTAGCTAGCGATTTCAGCCAATGCTTTTTTAAGTTTAGTGACGTTAAGGCCTAGAATTTTGTGCTCGCCAATGACCGTTACAGGCAAGGACATCAAGCCTAAATCATGCAGTTCTTGTCCAAATTGATCGTTCAGATCGATATTTCTTTCTTCAAAAGCAACCTGCTGATCGTTCAAATACTTTTTCAACTGTTGGCAATAAGGGCAATTCGTACTGGAATAAACAATGACATTAGACATGACATACATCTCCTTAGGGGGTGAGTTTATTTGTATTGCGGGATTAATTGCGCCCGTTTGTTAATAAATTTATCGACGGCCATCGCCGCGATCGCTCCGTCAGCAGCCGCGACAACAGCTTGTTTCACCGGTGTGCGTCTGACTTCGCCAGCTCCGAATACGCCGGCAACTGAGGATTGCATGGAGCTGTCCAGAATCATAAAGCCATCCTCATCCAGAGGCACTTGATCCTGCAAGAAATCGGTACCTGGCTTGCTGCCGGAGAGGAAAACGAACACGCCATCGACTTTCAGCACCTCTTCGGTACCCGTACTGGTACGGATGCGAAGTCCTTCCACTTGCTTCTCGCCTAGCACCTCTAGCGGCTTTGCTTTATATAAAATGTCCGTTCCCTTCAGCTCTGGAACATGGTGTACCCCTTGCAGCTCTGGACGTGGTACAACGAAATAGATTTTATCTGTAAATTTGCTCAGCGCCTGCGCTTCTTCCAAAGCTTCCTCCGAATCACCGATGACTGCAACCGTTTTGCCTTCAAAAAAGGCTCCATCACAAGTGGCGCATGTGCTTACCCCGCGGCCTAGCAGGTTTTCTTCGCCTGGCAACATGCGATTGCGTCCTTTAGAACCTGTTGCAATAATGATGGACTTGCCTTCATAAATGCCATCGGCGGTAAAGACAACTTTGGTCTCGTCTTCCACATCCACAGCCGTAATCGTCGTCTGAATGAACTCCGCGCCAAAGCCTTTGGCTTGCTCACGCATCGTATCGAGCAGATCTTTGCCCGACAGATCGCCTATGACACCGGGATAATTGGCAATTTTGTGAGTGATCGCTAGTGCTCCCGTGTTCGGTGCTTTGTCGATAACCAACGTTTTCAAGTTACCTCTTGCTGTATAAATGGCCGAGGAGGCTCCCGCCGGTCCGGCTCCTATAATGATGACATCATACATAGCGTTTCACTCCTTTCATCATGTTAATTGCTTGTCCATTGATAATCCATCTCACATAATAATTATTATAATTAAAAGTAGATGAAAGTCAATCCTTTTTAATAATAATTATAAATAATGGCCGCTTCAGTACAACGACAAGAAAATAGCCCCATTAGCGACATGAAAATCCCGACATCATAAAAAAGATGAATTTTCACGACATGAAAATCCCTGAAATCAAGGAGATTCGAATTTCCACGACAAGAAAATCCCCAGAATTAGAATGTTCACGACATAAAAATCACTTTAATAAAGAGATGTATGTATATCTGGTGCTATATGTTGGTAATAAATATATCCAGAATCTCATTTAAGGAGGATATTTATATGGGCACTATTATTTGGCGCGAGGAATGGAAAAGGCCTTACGAATCAATTTGGTCGGTAATTGAGAATATAAAAATTTCCAACTCAATCAGTGGTAGTGATCTGATTCACTACTTAAACGATAATAAGACTGATAAAACTCGCAGTGTAAGAAATGTAAACAAACTGTCCGAAGAAGCACTTGATAAACTAAAGGAACTTACAAATATCGACTTTCTTGCGATTAAAAACACTATGCTGAAACTTTCCAAACTTGAAAGAAATAATCCGCTGCATTACTTTCATACTCACTTATGCTACTGTGAAAAATGCATTCATCACAATTACCATAGTTACTTACATCAATACAAATTAATAGATGTTTGTCCGTTTCATGTAACTAAGCTTCAAACTAAATGCAAAGATTGCAAAAAAGACATTTATCACTACAATATTGCTCAAGCTATCCCTTTCACCTGTAAATGTGGTTATCAACTATATCAAACAATAGATGAACCAACATGGAGAAACTTATCCACGTTTGAACCAGTACTAAACATTTCAATTAAACATGATAATTACACTCTTTCTGAAAACTTGCAGGAATGTTATCAATAAAAAAGAAAGGCATGAGACCTTTCTTCTACTTGTTTTTGTTGTATTCGTATAAATTGGAGATGATGTTATGCAGGAGAGAATTACTTGGAGAAAAGACTGGCTATCTATTTATGAATCTCCATTTAGTGTTTACGACAAAATTTGTTATGCCAATGTTATAACACAAAATGAATTTTTTAAACATTTCAGTTCGCCATCGGATAGTAGCGACTCCTTTTTACTAATTAGAGGACTAGACCATGCAAAAATAGAAAACTTGATTTCATATCCATTAAAATCGCAATCCCTTAATACAATTACTATGTTATCTGAAGATTTTTTAAATTATAAAGATCATCCAGACGATTTTTTTAACAAAAATCTTTACTACTGTAGCCATTGTTCTATGACTGGTTATCATAGTTTATTTTTTCAATTTAAATACGTTAAAGAATGTCCCTTTCATCTGGAACCACTGAAAAACAATTGTAGAGTATGTAATAAGTCATTAACTTACAATTTTCACAAGATTCCCTTGAATACTCAGAGCTGCACCAAATGTAAAGAACCAATTTTATTTCATAAGCATTCATATCCAAACTATAAAACCTATACGAAGAGTGATATTAAATCTCAAGATGTACTTGACCTTCTTAATATGGACATTAAGTTTAAACAAATCCTCAAGGGGATTTCATTTCCTAGAATTAAATTGCGTGAGAAGGAAGACTTAAACTCTGTCCTCTATATTATTTCTGAGATTAAACGATCAACCTAGATAACTTAAACAGTTAATCTCTAATCTCGTCTCCTACTTAACTCCGATAATTTATTCAATCTTTTACTGAACCAGTCTTTGCAGCGTTCTTCTTTATCTAACTCCATTAAAACAAATTGTTGTTCGACATTAACAACTCTTCGATAATTATTTATTTCAGACATATTCAAAAAGCCTTTTGCGGCATATTCCTCTAATACCTCGAGTCTAGCTCTAGTTGATTGTATAAGAACATCTGCACCAAATAATTCAAAGACATCAACTGGATTATACACATTCTTACTCTTCAATATGAGAGTACCAAACACTGATTCTAACTTTGAATTTTCCCCTTGCTTAAGTAACCCATTTAAACTATTCCGTAGGGCTTTCCATTCCTTTTCAAGTTTTTCTTTAAACCCCATTTTTTCTTTCCATAGAATTACCTTCTCAACAGTGCTCAATTGGTTAATTCTCAGAACAAAGTCTCGAGCTACTTTTAAACCTAAATTAAATTTTGTAGGGAAAAAATATACTGTGTCTTCTCGATCGACCTTATTAACCTTAAGTAACGTTTGTTTCTCTTGCTCCGTTAAACATGCTTCCTTTACAGTAGATAGTACTGGTAGAATTCCCAAATTAAATAAATACTCATTTAATGCTGTATAATTGTAATCATAACGATTCACTCTTCGAAATTTCCCGACTACTCCGCATTCCCTCCACTCTATTCGTTTGGTTTCTTCCTTAATTAGTTCGTTTCTTAAGCAATCCTTTATTAACTTAGTTTCTTCAGAGATTCGTTTGAGTCTACTATAATCCCCATTCTCTAAAAATTTCTCGAAATTGGAAAGACTCATACAACTCTTTGTGAATCTAAAGATTTATCCCTTGTTTTACAATCTAATGCATTTAAAACAAGAGTAATTGTTTCCTCAATAATAACGTCACTACTTATAATTTTGGTACTAGTTTGGAACTCTTGCTTGTACATAAAAGTTGAACTAATTACGAATGCTAAGGCTAGTTCCAAACAGCCGAATTTAAAATAACCTCTAGTTTTTCCTAAGTCAAGAACGTCTCTAAATTCTTTCCATATTGATGAAATATAAAAATTCACCAGGTCTCCTCTATTGGACGGATACATTATTTCTGACTGAAGGATTGAGAGGATTTCTGGATCCCTTTCTCTTAACAGAACAACTTCATAAATAATATGTTTTATCCAAACAATCGGGTCCTCTTGAAACTCCTTTCTCCAAATTATTTTGTCCAGAGGTAAATATGTTTGTAACACCGCGGACATCAAACCATCTTTTCCATTGAATTGATATACAACTAGTTTGTTCTGTAGTCTGGCCTCTTTAATAATATCTACAAGTGTTGTTCTCTCAAAACCTTTTCTTGCAAATACACGCTTTGCTGCCTCAAGTAATTGCAATTTTGAATTAACATTTTTATTCATTGACTGATCATCTCCTTCATGTTAAAAATTTTTAATCGTACACTGTTAACAGTCTAACCACGATGAATTTTTGTAATCATTTATGATTACAATTTGTGTTATATTTTTATTTACTCTATTACTTCTATACTGATATATAGAGGTGATTTCATGAGTGACGATGATTTTATAATTACTCCAAAAGAAGATAAATCTGTTACTATCACCATAAGAGTAGATAGAGCTTTACAGGAAAAATTCGATCACCTTTCAAAGATAAGCAACCGTTCTAGAAATGAATTAATAAATTTAGCACTTGAATATGCTATGAAAAATGCAAAATTCATTAAAGGCACAAGCGAAAAAAGATGACAACACCAATTCATGGTTGTTGCCATCTTTTTTAATTACACTTTGTATTCAAAAATGAATCTAATTTGATTATATTGGCAATACATACTTGTATAGTCTTGTTTTTTAAGGAGGGATTTCAATGGATTTTCTAAACAGCTCATTAGCGATGGTTACAAATCAAGGAATCATTTTTAGAGAAAATAAATACACTTGCCCTCTAGCTATTTCGGAACAATGGTTTTCACTAAATAGCCCTTATTATTTGTTGAAAATCCCGGTTGTTTACAGAGAGGAGAATAATACCCTAAGTATCATTTTAGATACTGGGGATTTGATAAAAGTCCAACTCCTTTCAGACTCAAAGAAATTGGCAAAAACGGATTTAGAAGAATATTATTTGAAATTGAATCAATTGAAGTTAGAAAAAAACAAACGAAAACCTCTGTTGTTAAAAAGAAAGAGGTGACACATGAAAACTTTAACATGGAATGTGTCCTGGGTTAACCCTTATGAATCCGGATGGTCAATTATTGAGAAAATTAAATATGCGAACCTTATTAGTTCCCGAGATTTGCATCGTGAGTTTGATCTCAAAAATCTCGTTTCTGTAATTGGATATGACATCTTGGAGCAATCTAAACAAAACTTGACTAGACTAACTGGAATGTTTTCAAATACTGATTACAATCACTATCTAATAAGGTCCGACCTTACATATTGCGAGAAATGTTTGTGTATGGGACACCACAGCCTTTTTCACCAATTCAGTCTATTGCATCAATGCCCATTCCATTTATGTGATTTAAGGAACAATTGTAGCAAGTGTGGTCAGCAAATTACCTTTAATTATGTTAATTATAAAATTCTCGAAGGTTTTAGGTGTAATTGTTCTGAATTCATTAATGATATGAATATTAAATCAGTATCAGATTGGCAGCTCCACTTACCCATAAAAGACGAGTTATTGTTAAAATGGCTTGAAATTGACATTCCATTAGCACGAAACATGTTTAAAAATGACTTTTTTTATTTTCCACATCTAATAAAGGAAGCTGGATCAATGCAACTCATATTAAATTATTATGGTTTCAAATCTTAAGATGAATTACGTCCTCCTCAATCAGAAATTTCGGGATTCTTTTGTCCATCTTTGGTTCTCTCAACTTAATAGAAGGATTCCGCGTAAGATGTCCTTCTTCAAATGCAAAACGAAAAAGGGACCGTACAAATCAAATTCGATGACCTAAACTACTAGGTTTTAATTTCTCAGATACCCTCGCCAAATAGTCTTTAAGTATGATTAGAGATATTTCCTCTAGCTCAAGATCACCGAGTTCAAGAACTAACATCTTTAATTGTAGAGAGTATGCCTTCAATGTGTGTGAACTAAATCCCAGAATACGTTTATCAGCCTCATATAGTAACCATAGATCTTTTAAATTCATAAAAAAAACCCTCCCAAGTTTTGTTGATTCTAGTTTCGCTAGAAATTGGAGGGTTTAATCTTATATTCCAATATTTAACTATCGTTAGTTTAAGACACTGTCATTCTCGAAACCAATTATTATTTCTCCTTCATGATGAAATTCGATAATAAATCTAGAAGGAGAATATATAAAAGTGTCAGCACCAACCGCCAACACATCATCAATAGCACTTAATACTTTACAAAGTTGGGACTTTAAAACAAGTTGACTTCCAGTACTCCAGAGAATAAATACTTCATCAACGTCTCCTAGTAACTGCTTAATCTGTGGTACAACATCAATTGTGTTTACAATTTTTATATTGGCTCTAATTTGTTCCCAATCTATTCGAGACCAAGAATTAAATGGATAGGATTTCTGAAGGTTCTGAAATATTTCTTTGCTTTTTTCTTCAGATAATATGGCCATCTCAGCCCCTAGTGCCTCAATACATTCGTCAAACAAACCACCAAATCCAACAACATTTTTTTTCTTCTGCTTCTCAAGTAACTATTCAAGTCTCCACTTTCTGCTTTGTATTTCATCCATTTTGTACCTCACTATAGAAACACAAGATTTATTTTTGATCCACTAAATTCATTGAACTTTGCTACCCCATAAAAAAGGAGTAGCCGTCTGGCAAGCTCCTCCACGTTCCCAGTTACTTTAATAAGGAATATCTGATACGAGGAAAAAACGTTTCATAGTAATAACACCATTTTATCGAGACTCACTACTCTGGGACATCTATATATTCTGATACTCTAGCTTTAAGTATTTCAATTAATTCTTCATCCATATAACCATAATCGTCCGGTATATCTAAGTTGCAGATCTGCTTTTCATTAAGTGTTGATCCAAATTTATGTTTGAGTCGGCTCAAATGCTTTTTTTCCATTACAAATATGAGATCTGCCCAACCAATGTGTCCACTTGTTACCTTAATCCTAGCACCATCTTCTGTCCCAGCAGACCTCACATCATAACCATTATATTTATGAAATATTTTTTCGGCTGTTGGGCTTCGCCATTTGTTTCTGCTACATATAAACAAAATTTTTATGTTTATCATCCTCTTATCAAATTCATTGATTTTCACCACTCTACGGATAATAATACACTAAAAGTGGCATTTACGTTTGCGTTAATCTGCCCTTAAGTTTAATGAAAAAGGGAGCTGCTGCCGGCCTCGGCAAACTACCCCCTTAACTTTCCACTATCGTTCCCAGTTAGCTGAACGAAAGAATATTTTAAAGAAATGAAAATGCTTGCTGTTTTTCAATTCTAAATAGCCAGTCCGTCACCAAACTCGTAAGAACTTCCCTTTCCTCAATTTGAATCATATGTCCTGCATGATCGAGTATTGCAAAAGAAGCGTGATTGTATTTTCCGAAAATTTTTATATGATCTTCATAACCACATATCGAATCCTGCTTCCCCAAAACGATAAGTGTAGGATGTTGCAGTTGTTCAAAATTGCCAAGCGGATCAAACTTAAAATAATAGCCTTCTTTCTTCCAATCAGAGGATAGAAAATTACGATTAGCGAGCAATCGTCCTGGCTGAACTTCTTTTAAAAAAGTTAATAAGTTTGATTTGTTTTGATGTACCATAAGCAATTGAAAAGCATTCAAAACATCATCATCAAGTTCACCAAACAAGCTTGTATCTACTTCAAAAACAACTTTTGCAGGCAGTGTTCTTTCACTCCCTGGCAGATGAAGAGCAGAGGCAATCAAGGAAATGCCTGTTATTAACTCTCTTTTTTTGTGTACTATACCTTGTGCCAAGTAGCCCCCAAATGAAGCTCCAATAACTGAAAACATTTGATTAGGAAGAACTGCATCAATAAACTCAATGATCATATCAAGCATATCTTCAGTACCTTTTACTTGCTCAGTTATTACACTTTTTCCATGGGCGGGAATGTCCAAATAGATTCTCTGCCAGTCTTTTCTTTTCATAAAAATGGGTTCTAGCCAATACTTCATAGATCGATGGTCTGTTCCCATCGCATGTAACACAATAACTGGACTTCCCTCTCCACATACTTCATAGTTAATTGTTCCCTTGCTAACATGGCATTCCAATTTAAAGCCTCCCCTAGTTCGAAGCTACCCTTAATTCTACTTTTTATCCTATTCCAGAATGAAACAGCATTATCCTGCTCATTATTTTACTAAACAAAAGAGGAGCGCTGCCGCGAAGCAAGCCCCTCAACTATAGTTTCCGTTAGCGTAACGGACAATCATGTCACCCTTTTGCTATTCACTCATCATCTGAATAAGATAACGACCGTACCGAATAGTGCTATAGGGAATAATCTTATATCCAGGTTTGAAACGATTTATTGACCATCTTTACATTGTTCATTATTGCCCAACTCTTTAAATCCGAGATACCTCTATCTTCATCCCTTGAATACCTAAATGCCATATCCAATGGGACGATCTTCCTCCTGTAAGGTAATATCCCTATAACTGGTTTAAAGTAACCCCTGGTCATTATGATCTGGACCCTCTGTCAAGGACACTTTAAAAAACTCGATTTAACCTAGGCAGCTAACAAAAGATGATTCCTGTATTGCACAGGGGTCATCTTTTTTAATCCCCATTGGTATCGATTATTGTTGAAGTAGCGGATGTAACTGTCAATCTTACGTTGTAGCTCTGCTAAGGTTGGACAGCTACGATGGTCAACATGATCCTTCATATGACCGTAAAACGACTCCTGTGGCGCATTGTCCCAGCAATTTCCTCGTCTAGACATCGATTGCCCTAATCCCTTTTGCTTTAAAAGTTTTTGGTATGTGGGACTCGTATAATGACTTCCTTGATCCGAATGAATGAATGTTTTTTTGTGCAACTTCAATTTTCTTTGCTTCATGAGTGCCTCGATCGTGTCTGTAGCAATGTCCAACGTAAGGCTGTTGGAAAGGTTGTAAGCAAGGATCTCTCCCGTTGAAGCGTCTAGTATGGTCGACAAATAAGCCGTCTCTGAGCGGCCGTATGGGAGATAAGTGATGTCGGTGAGCAACGCAAGCCCAGGAACACCTTTTCTAAAATTACGATCTAAACTGTTGGGAAGCGTTCGATGTTCTTGAGTCACCTTTGCCATGCGTTTGTAGGGATTAGGTTTTCGATGTGGACAAACGAGGTTAAATTTCTTCATAAGTCTGCGGATTCTTTTCAAGTTGTAGATCACGCCAAATTCGTTCTCAAGCGTCATTTTAATAGAACGAGAACCCTTTTTAAAACCCTTTCTATGAAAGGCTTTCTTGATCAGTTCTCCAGCTTTGGCATCCGAAAGAGACCGCTCTTTACGGGTTTCTACGGCCTGGATGTAGTTGTAATAGCCTGAGCGAGATACGTGTAATAAATCGCAGAGGTAGCGAGTTGTACGTCCCAAACCTTGACCTATAGTTTCTTTAATTAGCTCAAATAACGTACTCTTACTTAGGTTCTTTCCCTTTGCTACCAGCAACCTTTCTTTCGTGTCTAGCTTTTTTAACAATTCCACCTGAGACTCAAGGAGTTTAATTCTTGCTTCCTGTCTTGCAATGACTTCATCTTGCGTTAGTTCACGCTTTAGAGGACGTCCAGAAGCTTCCTTACGAGAGTCAGTTAATCCAATGATTCCGTCTTTTCCATATGCTTTTTTCCAACGCTTGGCACAATCTTTTACACGTTGAATTCCAATTACGTCTACATCAAACCCGTTAGCTTCAAAGATTTCTCTAGGGAGTTTACCTGCCATATATTGATCGATGAACAACTGCTTAAATTCATCCGCATAGGTTATTGCTTTATCACTTATTCTGATCACGTACTTATTCTTTGATAAGCTCATTTGGTCTTTTTCGCTAAAGACTTTCTTAGACATGGTGTAATCCCCTCCGGTGCTTACTCTAGTATACAAAAAAAGTACCCACAGTCTGAACACTTTTTCAAAGTGTCCAGACTATGGGTACCAGTGTATTATCACTTTAATATCCCTCGAATTAATTATATTCCCATTTAATATGATTTGGTCATTGGATAGGCATAACTCGGTTGGTTTCTTAAATGTTCTGTACAATGAGAGTAACAGTACAACTAAACACAGAAGAACCGCCGTTAACGAAGCGTAGAATACTCCCATCTGATTCCATGATCTCAATACAAGATTAGATGTACTCAATATAATAGTAGTAATCATGCCTATAATGGTTCCAATCCTTGAAGGGCTCTTAACTGAATGCTTTATTTCCCTCAACATTGCCCCTCCCTTGTTCAAATCCCTTATTTTAATATACCACATATTGGAACTATTCTGCCCTTTACTTCAATGAAATAGGGACCGTCCAGACTGCGCGGCAGCCGACGATCCCTATTGAAGTAACGTTCTTTCGTTAGCTTAAAGTTCGGGCAATGAATCGATATGTGATTCGACTTCAAAAATAAATTCTTCGAGGTTATCGCAGTCAAACCAACCACTTTTTTCATTGATTTCATAAAGCACTTGAAAACCATGATATTCAATCAATACTTTCCAACCGTCTCTTGAAATCATCGCTTCTAATATCTGACAGTAATCAAATAAACACTCAACTTCAGCTTTGTTCATTAAATTGGAATGCTGATACTCGGTCCCAGATGGCTCTGGATAAATTCGATATGCCAGCCACTTCTTATCCACCTTTTCAGCCACCACCTTAAGCTCGATAAACCAATACACTTATTTTACCATGAATTGTAACTATCCTGCCCTTTACTTCAACGAGGCTACCGATTAATACCGGCAGCCTCGTCTTGGTTACTTATTGAACAAACGTTTCCGTTAATATCTTGGATCAACGAATATTGCTTACCTTGCGGCAAGATTTTTAAGATCTGAGTCAGTAATTCCTAATTGTTTACCTTCTTCTGTAACGCTATGGCTAAACTGCATTACATTATTATGGGCAAAATATATGTACTCAACGTACGGTTCATTTTCAAATACAACAACCGTGTAAAATGACGGTAATTTAATCCCCCAGATTCCTTTAACCGATTTAATTTCATTCTTCTTATAATGTTGTTCATTCAAAAGGTAGTTAGTCACTTTGTTCGCATAAATTATCTTGTTTGCTTGTACGTAAAAGAAGGGCGTGATGAGAACTCCAATTACTAATAAGGCTGCTATCCATTTCATTATTTCAATGTAACAGCCCCTTTCTACTTCCCAACACTTACTGTTCACTAACTTATTCGATACTTACCTATATTTTTCCTTTGGTATAGCAATAGCCCCATTACTTGTTAAACTAATCTACCCGTACGGAATAGGCTACCGATATTAAGTCAGCGGTAGCCTGTTGTGGTATTCT
>NZ_MBTG01000073.1 GCF_002027705.1 Paenibacillus ferrarius
GGAAGTACCGAGTAGTAGTTCCCAAAGGGCACAGACCCGTTACTAGAGCATCTCGGCCTCCACCTCTTGGACAGGTATAACGAAGGAATGTAAGGGCTGCGACCCGTTGAGTCATGGGAGGGTAAACCACCAAGAGACCGTGGAGTCAAACGTGCACATATGGGAAAATGAGGAATTAATAACACTTCCTCTATTCCCGCATGCCCTCTTGATGATTTTAGAGAAACAGCTCCCTCATCTTCTAGAGAACCCTGCTTCAAGAATGATGTAATCCTACGAATGAGCGAGTATATGCAAGAAAAACGCTAAGAACAGAGGGAGGGAACTACAGTCCGCTATTTTGCTGTTTTCTGGGAAATTCAGCTCTTTTGGTGGAAATAAGACCCTGTAGTTCCGCTATTGCCCTAGCAACCCTGCTATTTGCCAAAATAGCGTCCTCTAGTTCCCTTAACAGGTTTTGTCGCTAATAAGAGACAGGGCGGCGAAGCCGTTTTTCTTAGTTTTAACCTGATATCTATGTAAATGCCATTACTCGGAGGAACTTACATGCAAATATTAAAAATCATGGTGCGTATGCTCTTTCAACTGCCAAGTCGATCTATAGGCACAAAATTATTCCTCATCTTTTTTTGTTCCCTAGGTATGTCTGTTGCAGGTATGGGCATATTTTCTTCAAATATCGCTGAAAACGCAATCATAGATCTAATGAAAAAAAGCTCACAGGATTTAGTCACAACTGCTGGTGAAAAATTAGATATGAAGCAACAATTTTACGTAGATTTATCGAATCAACTCATAAGTGATAGCACGTTTACTAAAAATTTATTTCAAATTTCTAATGCAGGGATAGGTAAGGCTGAGCTTCAACGAAGAACTTCCGAAATGAGAGATCTATTCGACCAGTTAGCGTTATCTGATCAGAGTATTCGGGATATCACACTCGTACCTGTTCAAAATTCACTTGAAATCATTAGTACGGAACGAGAAGGAGTGAATTCAAAGCTAAGAACGGCTAATTGGATTCAAACTATTCGTAGTGCGAACGGTAAGCCTGTCTGGATGCCTATTGAAGAAAAAGGGTATTTAGGCGATTCGCCCAAACCCCTCTTTGCTTATGGGAGATTACTAGGGAAAAATAATGTTGGCTCTGATGATTTCATCTTACTTGTTCAAATAGAAGCTAACGTTTTACAATCGATGGTAGACGGCTTTAAACTTAGTGAAGGTGCTGAAACCCTTATTACAACGCAATCTGGCAAGATGATCTTGAGCAATAACAGGGTGTCGAACCTTCATGATGTTTCATTACCTGCGAATTCAACAGCTTCAGGTAGCTTCATAGATAAAAGCACCAGAGGATTGAATAATTTGCTTGCTTATCGCCAATCTGCAGTCAGTAATTGGACCTTCATAGCGAGTGCACCGTTAGGTGAGTTAACCCATTCTGTTAGTAAAATTCAACATATGACTTATTTATTTATTGGGTTGAACATTCTCGTCGCATTGAGCGAGCGGCGCCATTGACTTGGCGTCCAACGCGGAGGAAGGTACTTCACGTATGGAACAAATGGGTAGGTCCTTATCGGATGTATTGTCGCTTCAATATAATATGGCAAGTTCAGCGCAAGAGGTAGATCATGTTTGCAGTGAGGGAGGAAGCTCGGTAACTGTTCTTTTACGTAACGTAGCACGGAAAGTTACCAGTCTTCAGGAATCGGCAAGTTCCGTTCGCTCCATTCTGAAATTGTTGAAAGAGATTGCAAACTCCACGAAAGTATTGTCGCTAAATGCATCGATAGAGGCAACTAGAGCGGGCGCCGCAGGTGCAAGTTTCAAAGTCATTTCGAACGAAATACGTCAGCTGGCAGAACGATCAAATGCTTCCATAGGTGACGTGGGGCAATTTACGGATATTATATTACAAGAGGTAGAATCCACAGTAGGAGCGATATCGGATACACTTCCCTTTTTTCAAGATATGAATCAAGAGGTACATGGTGTATATAAATTATTTGCGAGAATTCAAGTAGAAATGAATCAGTTAATAACTCGTTCATCGGATGTTACAGTTTCCCTGGATAAATTAAACGATGTACAAACGATACTTGGTCAAGCTATATTCGAAGTATCTGCAGTATCGCAACAATCATCAGCTTCAACAGAGCAAGTCGCCTCACTTTGTTCAACGCAGTTAACGATTGGTAATCAATTGTTGGAACTCTCCGCTAGGCTGAATCTGATATCTGGCCAATTAGAGAGACAAATGTCTTACTTTCAGACGGAATA
Organism: Paenibacillus ferrarius; assembly: GCF_002027705.1. Classification (GTDB taxonomy): domain Bacteria; phylum Bacillota; class Bacilli; order Paenibacillales; family NBRC-103111; genus Paenibacillus_E; species Paenibacillus_E ferrarius. The sequence continues at coordinate 2,287 of NZ_MBTG01000073.1, forward strand.
ATTTTGTAGGGGGAACATGAATTTATGCATTTCAGTAAACTGAAAACGACGTTATTTGCACTTACGAAACTTATCATGACAATGAGCTTTCTATTGCTGTTCTTTGGCTGCGAGCAAGCTCAAGTAAAGGAGTCTGCTAATCATGTGGAGGAAGATAGTCATGTTGTTTCCATTGCGACTCCCATCAGTAAGGAACCCGTCGTAGGATTTTCACAACTAGGTTCAGAAAGTGAGTGGCGAATTGCCAATTCGTCCTCAATTAAAAATTCCGCAATTGAGTCAGATGTTACACTCATATTTCAAAATGCAGAGCAATCGCAAGAGAAGCAAATAGAGGCCATTCGAGAGTTTGTCAAACAGAAAGTCGATGTGATCGCCATTGCTCCTGTTGTGGAAACGGGATGGGACTATATATTAAAAGAAGTTAAACAAGCAGGAATTCCAGTCATTATTATTGATCGCCTTGTCGATGTCACTGATCCATCACTGTATGTGACACATATTGGTTCTGATTTTTATGAGGAAGGTCGGAAAGCAGGGAAGTACTTATTGGATAAACTCCCCAAATCGAATAAACCTATAGGCATTGTTGAATTAAAAGGTACGGAGGGATCAACGCCATCCATTGCTCGGGGGAAGGGATTCCGTGACGTCATCTCTTCACGCTCTGATTTACAATTTTTGAAGAGTGAGAACGCGGATTTCACCGTTGCGAAAGGTAAAGAAGTAATGAAGAAATTTCTAAAAGAAAAAGGAAGGGACATTCGTGTCTTATATTCCCATAACGATGATATGACGTTCGGGGCCCTAGAGGCGATTGAAGAATACGGGTTAGTCCCGGGCAAAGATATTGTAGTCATCACCGTAGATGGAACTCGGAAAGCGCTCGAGAAGATGAATGAGGGCAAAATTAATTTAGTCGTTGAGTGTAATCCGTTGCTGGGCCCTAATCTTATTCAAGCTGTGAAGGAAATTCTGAAAGGCAGCACCTTGCCTAAACGAATTGTTACGCCAGAAAATGTGTTTACACAGGTAACTGCGGCGGGTGAGATTGCAACTAGAAGTTATTAGAGGAAAAAAAGGAATGATTACCTAAATTTTGCGTTGTTTTTTTACGGTAAATGTATACTTTTCAACGATCAAATATGGGGGAAATCTAGCATGTTTAATTCATAGAAATCTTCACTTTTGGAATAAGAAATTACATTCTGAAATGATTACGTTTAAGTTAAACTGTAAACAGTAATTATCACAGCATAGTAATTTGTTACATACAAATTACTAAAAAGGAGTGTAATAAATGGAAATGAAAAAGAAACATGTGAGGAGTCTTATGCATATGAGCAAGAAGCTAACCGTATTTTTATTAGCGCTTACATTATTGCTAAGTGTTGTACCAAGTGCTTCGATATATGCGCAATCCAATGAAGACACCTTAGAGAACCCATTTATATGGGCTGATGTTCCAGACCTCGATGTGATCAGAGTAGGCGATGCTTATTATATGAGCAGCACAACCATGCATATGAACCCTGGCGTTCCTATTATGAAATCATATGATCTCAAAAACTGGGAAATCGTCAATTATGTTTACGATATGCTTGCTGATAATGATGAACAAGCACTTAGAAATGGAAAAGACAATTATGGGAAAGGTTCGTGGGCAAGCAGCCTAAGATATCATAATGGCAAATATTACGTAGCATTTCCTTCCTATGATACCGGCAAAACCTATATCTATCAAACAACAGATATAGAGAAGGGGCCATGGACCCATTCAGAGCTTGATGGCGTTTATCATGATATGTCATTGCTGTTTGATGATGATGGACGTGTCTATATGGTTTATGGCGGCGGTGATATTAAAGCAATTGAACTGACTCCAGACGCAACCGCAATCAAACCAGGCGGCCTTAATAAAGTCATTATTCCTAATGCAAGTCTAGTTGCAAGTACAGCGGAGAATGTCAGTCTTCCAGCTGAAGGCACGCATATCCAAAAAATTAACGGTAAATATTACGTATTCAATATTACATGGCCTAAGAATTCTGGTCGTGTTGAAATCATGCATCGAGCAGACCGTATTGACGGTGTATATGAAGGCAAAGTTGCCTTAAACAATGCTGGTATTGCACAAGGCGGTATTATTGATACCGCTGATGGCAAATGGTATGCAATGTTGTTTGGAGACCGCGGCTCAGTCGGACGCATACCTTACCTAGTGCCAGTTACATGGAATGATGGTTGGCCAGTATTCGGCATTAACGGTACGGTTCCACAAAGTATGGCGATTCCCGTTATCGGTGCAGCATCTAAGAACAATTGGGTAGCTTCTGATGAATTCTATCAAAGCTCCCAAAAAATTGGGGCTTCGCATACCGTTATCAATACCTCATCTTCTTCAACCACATCACCGACAGTGACAACACCTGTGACACCACTGCCTATAAATGAGGGAACAGAACTTTTGGTAAACGGTGGGATAGAGAACGGGTTAACACCATGGGAGAAACATGATACTGCAACGGTTGCGGTAACAACAGATGAGCATTTTAGCGGAACCAATAGTTTATATATTAGCGGCAGGGGAGCTACGGGTGCTGGTGTGCAACAATTTGTTACTGGAAAAATAAAAGCTGGGGCTATCTATAAATTTTCAGCGAAAGTGAAATATAACGCAGGTCCTGCTACGAAGCAATTCAATTTCGATATCCAAGATGGAGATTGGACGACGATCAAGATTATTGGATCAGGCGTTATGACCAAAGGTGAATGGGGAACAATTGAAGGAACCTATACAGTTCCGGCGGATGCAACCTTCACTCTACCGCGTATATTTATTGAGACAATTTGGACAGCAGCACAAGATCCCACGAATGATTTAATGAATTTCTATGCCGATGATATTTCTTTCGTGGATGTTACACCTGACGGGAATCTTTTGACGAATGGTAAGATGGAAAAGGGGCTAACTCCTTGGGAAAAACATGACACTGCAACGGTTGCGGTATCAACGAATGAGCATTTTAGCGGCACCAACAGTTTATTTATTAGTGGAAGGGCAGCAACTGGAGCTGGCGTGCAACAGTTTGTTACCGGAAAAGTAACGGCTGGAAGTAAATATAAGTTTTCAGCGAAAGTGAAATATAACGCAGGTCCTGCTACGAGAGTATTTAATTTCGATATCCAAGATGGAGATTGGCAGACGATTAAGGTTCTTGGATCTGGCGTCATGACCAAAGGTGTATGGGGCACAATTGAAGGCACCTATACAGTTCCTGACAATGCTGTTTTTAATCAACCTCGTATATTTATTGAAACTTCCTGGACAGCAGCGCAAGATCTGACGAATGATTTAATGGATTTCTATGTCGATGATATTTCCTTAATAGATGCTACGCCCACTGGCGGTTTGGATAAAGCGAAGAACGGGGAATATGATTACAATGGATCTAATCTTGGATTAGTATGGCAATGGAATCATAATCCCGATAATAACCACTGGTCCCTTACGGAGCGTCCTGGCTATCTAAGACTTACTACCGGAAGAAAGAGTACAAGTATTCTTGATGCCAGAAATACATTGACTCAGAGAACATTTGGTCCAGAAAGCTCAGGAAATGTTGCACTGGATATCAGCAAGATGAAGGATGGCGATTATGCGGGGCTCGCTGCATTCCAAAAGGAGTACGGGTTTGTAGGGATAAAAATGAGTGGGACTTCGAAATCCATTGTTATGGTGGATGGCAGTTCTGGAACGCCAGTTGAAAAAGCTAGTATTCCTGTCACTCAGGATAATGTATATTTTAAAATTGATTTTGACTATAAAAATCAGACAGATAAGGCTTATTTCTATTACAGCCTTAACGGCTTAACGTGGACTGCGATAGGGAATACGCTGCAAATGCATTATACATTGCCTCATTTTATGGGCTATCGTTTCGGTTTATTCAACTATGCAACGAAAACAACAGGAGGTATTGTTGATTTTGACTATTTTAGAATAGATGATAAATTGACAGGCACGAATTCGCCTGCAACAGTACTTCAAGCAAATTTAGCCAATGTACCGAATGTAATTGGAGTTCAGAATATCGAGCTGCAAGTTCCAGTCCAAATGAATGCCTTACCGAATGGGAATTATTCAGCAATCTCAGCTTCCTTGAATATACCGAAGGAGCTTACTGTAACGGGTGTAGACTTTAATAAGGCTAATATTGTTGGAGATACTTCCTATACGTTTGCCAACAATCAATTGCTTTTACATGTAACTGGAAATACCGTAAACTTTGCAAACAATCAATCTTCTGATGTGTTCGCAACAATTAAGCTAAAGGTTAATGGTTTTGTCCCTGCTGATCAAACCGTTCAGATTAAGACGGATTACATCAAAGTTGATGGTGGAAATGTTCGATACAATGTTAACAATACCGTTTCAAACATTGGATTAAAGCAACTGCCTACAAATGCATATGCCAAAATTCCAGGGTATGCGAACCCGCTTATGAGTCATAAATTAGGAGCAGATCCGTTTGCGATGGTTTATGACGGCAGAGTGTACATTTATATGTCAAGTGACGATTATGAGTATGATGCAAATGGAAAAATCAAAGATAATTCATTTAGCAATTTGAATAGAATATTTGTGATTTCATCAGCTGATATGGTCAACTGGACAGATCATGGTGCAATCCCCGTAGCTGGAAAGAATAATGTGAATAATGGCGCGGGTGTTGCCAAATGGGCAGATCTATCTTGGGCGCCAGCAGCAGCACATAAGAAAATTAATGGTGTAGATAAATTCTTCCTTTATTTCGCAAATGGTGCTAGTGGAATTGGTGTGCTCACTGCGGATAGTCCGATTGGTCCGTGGACTGATCCACTGGGCCAAGCGTTGATTACTAGTAACAGCCCTGGAGTTCCAGGTGTAGCATGGCTATTTGATCCAGCCGTATTGGTTGATGATGATGGAACTGGTTATCTCTATTTTGGTGGGGGTATACCAGGAGATCCGAATCCAACCCCAGAGCAAATTGCACATCCGAAAACGGCTAGAGTAGTGAAGTTAGCTGATGATATGATTCATATGGCAGGGGCAGCTGTTACAATTGATGCGCCTTATATGTTTGAAGATTCAGGTATTCACAAATACAATGGCAAATATTATTACTCTTATTGCTCTAATTTCTCTGGTACACACCCGGATGGAACACCTCCTCCAGGAGAAATTGCTTACATGGTAAGTGATAGTCCGATGGGTCCGTTTACTTACGTTTCACCGATCTTGAAAAACCCATCTGTATTCTTTGGCGTTGGCGGTAATAACCATCATGCGATTTTTGAATTTAATGATCAGTGGTATGTGGTCTACCATGCTCAAACGGTCAGTAAAGCTGTCGTAGGGGATGGCAAAGGATATCGTTCTCCTCATATTAATAAGGTTGAGTATTACGATAACGGATTAATTAAGGATATTAAGGGGGATATGAAAGGTGTATCCCAGATAGCAAATCTTGACCCGTATTCGCGAGTTGAGGCGGAAACGATTGCTTGGAACGCGGGTATACTTACTGAGGTGAGCACAGCGCCAGGTAACCCGCTAGCGAGCCTTAACCTTGATGTTACAGATATCAATAATGGAGACTGGCTTGCTGTGTCAAACGCAGACTTCGGTGACAAAGGAGCAGCTTCATTTGAAGCGAACATGGCATCGACAGTAGGCGGTAAAGTAGAAATACGTCTGGATAGTCCGATTGGTAAAGTTATTGGTACCCTTGATGTCGCTCCAACAGGTGGAGATCAAGTATGGCAGCTGCTGAAAACGGATGTGGAGAATGTCAAAGGTATTCATAATATCTTCTTTATGTTCTCTGGATCAGGAAGTAAGTTATTTAATATGGACTATTGGAAATTCAACGTGAAGGCACCAGGGCCTGTGGTCATTCCGTTAGAATCAGTCCATATCACAGGGGGAGCCCAATCGGTTACGGTGAATGATCAATTGACTTTTAACTCCATGATCAATCCATCTAGCGTAACGGGGGCAACTTATCTATGGGAAGTTAGTGGCGGTATTAGCATCATAGGAGACAACCGCAAGGATTCGGTAACAATCAAAGGAACCAATGCGGGGACAGGTACACTTAAATTAACAGTTCTTGCGGGGGGGACGGAGAAGAAAGCCGAAACGACGATTACGGTATCTCCATCGAGCGTCGACCCTGTAGATTATTTACACTCAGTCACTATCACAGGCGGATCGCAATCGGTTACAGTTAATGATCAATTAACCTTTAACTCCATGATCAATCCAACTAGTGTAACGGGTGCAACGTATCTATGGGAAGCAAGTGGTGGCATTAACATTGTAGGTGAAAGCAACCAAGTTACGGTTACAATCAGAGGAGTTTCTGCTGGTACGGGAACGCTTAAATTAACAGTCAATGCCGGAGGCACGAAAAAGACTGCCGAAACGACGATTACGGTGTCTCCATCGAGCGTCGACCCTGTCAATCCTTTACAAGCAGTCACTATCACAGGTGGATCGCAATCGGTTACAGTGAATGATCAAATAACTTTTAACTCCATGATCAATCCAACTAGTGTAACAGGCGCAACGTATCTATGGGAAGCAAATGGTGGTATTAGCATTGTAGGCGAAAGCAACCAAGATAAAGTTACAATTAGAGGAGTATCTGCCGGTACGGGAACGCTTAAATTAACAGTCATCGCTGGAAGCACGAAGAAGACAGCCGAAACGATTATTACGGTGAGTCCTTTAAGTAGTGGTGGTGATGACAATAATCACAGCGGTAACAACGGTGGTAGCAGTACTACAACAACACCAGAGTCTAGCGGTAAAGAGGCAGACATTCTAGTAAATGGCAAGAAAGAGAGTGTAGGAAATACAGCGACAACCCAAGCTAATGGCCAAACGGTCACGACTATTACAATTGACCAGATGAAATTGGTTCAATTGCTCGCAGCGGTAGGGGAAAAGGCTAACATTACTGTGCGAGTTACTAACAATTCCGATATTGTGATTGGGCAGCTGAACGCTCAGATGGTCAAAAGCTTGCAAGAAAATAAAGCAGATCTGGAGATTAAAACAGATCGTGCAACGTATACCCTGCCTTCACAGCTGATCGATATTCCCGCGATCTCTGGTCAAGTCGGCAATTCAGTGGCTTTGCAAGACATTACGATACAAATTAAAATCTCGAAGCCAACAGCAGATATGGTTAAAGTGGTGGAGAATGCGGCAGACAAAGATCAGTTTACGCTTGTTGTGCCGTCGATCGACTTTACAGTTGGAGCTGCATACGGCGGCAAGATCATCGATCTATCTAAATTCAACGCCTATGTGAAACGTACGATTGCCATTCCGGATGGCGTAGATCCGAATAAAATTACAACAGCAGTTGTTGTAGAGCCGGATGGCACTGTTCGTCATGTACCAACTAAACTTGTCATCATAGACGGCAAGTATTATGCAGAGGTTAGCAGTTTAACGAACAGTACGTACTCTCTGATTTGGCATCCAGTAGCATTCTCTGATGTCTCGACGCACTGGGCAAAAGATGCTGTGAACAATTTAGGGTCAAGAATGATCATTAGTGGGATTGGCAATGATCTATTTAATCCCGAAGCAGATATTACTCGTGCTGAGTTTGCTGCCATCATAGTTCGAGGATTGGGTTTGAAGTTGGAGAATAGAACACCGAACTTCTCCGATGTAAAGGCTGCGGATTGGTATAGTAGTGCAATCATGACGGCTCAATCCAGCCATCTTATTGACGGTTTCGAGGATGGCACCTTCCGTCCTGGAGACAAAATTACCAGAGAGCAGGCCATGGTTATTATGGCTAAAGCGATGGCGATCACCGGTTTGAAAGCGAAACTCACAAACCACAATGCCGCTGATGTATTACGTGGTTACACAGATGCAACAGAAAGTGCACCTTGGGCAATGAGTGGCATTGCTGATAGCATCCAAGCGGGCATTGTAAGTGGAAGAGACGAAGCTGCGCTTGCACCAAAAGCTTATATTACAAGAGCTGAGGTTGCTAAGTTGGTACAACAGTTGTTACGGAAATCTGATTTGCTTTCATGATCACATAAACTAATAGTGCGCCCTATCCCTTAAACATTGCTTCCGAGCAAGGGATAGGGCAAATAATTGCACTAAGATGAAAGTGCTTATTACTTTATTATGGGAGGGATTTATATATGTTGGAAATAGATGCAATCCAAAAAAAGCATCAATATACCGTATCAGTCAAAGTTGATAATAGTAACGCGAAAGGGCTTCTTCTCAAGATGAAGGAAAAGCTGATAAGTGAAAACGAGCTCTCCTCGGAAAACGGGCTCTCTTTTACTGCTTATGCTTGTATACAAGAGAGTATCCTTGTAATCGCCGCCGATCAGACACAGTGCTGACTCGAACGGCTGAAGACGCAATGATCTGATCGATCAACGGAGAAGTAAATCACAAAAAGTCATCTTTGCAAAAAAACTGCAATGATGACTTTTTCAGCTTTTTCTTAAGTCGTATGTTTAATTGTACGAAGAACGCCATAGATGCCATTCTCCATTTCGCGCGGCATGAACTTAATGGTTACGGCTTCCTTACTCTCAGATTCCGTTCCCGTTCCGCTTTCTTCACATGCTTCTTCAGCTCTTCAGACCCTACGTCCAGTAGGCTCCAGTAGATGCCGTATCTTTCATGATGTTGCTTATAGTGCGGTGTAAAGACAAGCCGCTCATCTTCATCTGTATGCTTAAGCGCAAACGCCAAATCTTGGCCTAGACGAATCACATGATCATCGAAACTTCGAAGCCATTCCTCGACACTCATTCCTTGCGGGACGATATAATCTTTGAGGATCATTCGCCTGGTCGCAACGTTGACGATAACACCGGTTTTCGATTCGACCATATCTTCGGTGCCAAGTGCTGCGCTTAGAACAACCGGGCCATATTGGAGCCCAATGACATGAGACGAATCAGGCAGGCGGGAATAGACAACCTTCATCGGAATTCGCAGCCCAATTGTATCGCCATCCTGCCAAATCCGGTTAATAATCGCATAACCCCGCTCTATGACAGGTGAAACACCTTCTCCGTTAACTGTCATTTCAATCGCTTCTGCCGCCCAATAAGGGACACGAATGTGCAAGGCAAGCTGCTTTGGCTCCATCGTTTCGACTGTTAGACGAACCATATCGGTTTGGGGCAGTAAGGTGGACTGGGTAATCGTCACATGTTGCTCCTGCCACAGCAGCTTCGAGCTTACGAACTGATTGACATATAGCTGGTTATCGGCATAGAAATAGATACTATCATTTAGTTTGGTGAAACTTTCCATCCCCGTACCGGTGCAGCACCAGAAATGTTCGAACGGGGAGCTGTAGACTTTGAAATATCCGGTTGCCATGGGCTGAAAATACATTGTCATGCCAGTGTCCGGATTTTGGGATGACAAGATGGCGTTCAGATAAGTTCGTTCGTAAAAATCAGCATATTTGATATCTTGCGTAAGCTTGAACAGCTCTTTGGTCAGTTTCAACATATTATAGCTATTGCATGTCTCGCAGGTGACATCGGAACGTTTGCTGTCCAGCTCATCAGGTTCGCCGAAATGCTCGCACTCACTGTTACCGCCCGTGATGTAGCTGTGATGGTAAACAACGGTATCCCAGAAGTTAACGGCCGCTTCAAAATAGCTGCGTTCGCTTTCCCCAAGTGTCAAATACCGGTTCAATGCTCCGATAAACTTCGGAATCATCGTATTGGCATGTTTGCCCTTCAGTACATCTCTTCTCTCCCGAAGCGCATCGAACAGGCTGACCTCATCGAACCGATGGGCAGCCTCAAGATGGCGGCTGTTTCCTGTCAGCTTGTAAAGATCGTACAGGCAATCGTTCATGCCGCCATATTCCACAGCCAGCACGGTAGTTTGGACTTCGTCTGTCCATGCGAGGGCGCGGTTCGCCACCCAATCGCCCAGACGGTTCACGACATGAAATGCTTGCTGCAGCTGTGTAGCATGATGGACGGCAATCAGGCCTGCAATAATTTTGTGCAGGGTATACCATGGCACCCAAGCGGGTTTGTGATTCTCTACATTGTCAAACAACGTTTCGGGAAAAGCGGATAGATAACCGCTATCCTGTTGGCATTGGGCTAATTCTGCAACAAGGTATTCGATTCTCGCAAGCATATCCTTATCTTTTGTTTGCGAATAAGCTTGTGAGACAGCAGCCAAATAGTGGCCTAACGTATGGCCCCGAATTTCAGTGTTCTCCCACCCCGGGTATTTTTCTGCTTTCGGCTGCAAGCCCTTTGTTTCGCGGAAGCCTGCAAGAAGGCGGTCTGCTTCGTAGCTGGTCAAATAGTTCCATTCTTTCTTACATGCATTAGTAAGAATATCGTCCCATAATTGGACTTGATTAAGCTCGAAATGCCTTAAAGTGGCAGGGTTGGTGAGTGCTTTCAAAACGATCATCCTCTCGCAATGGTAATAAAAGCTTATTACGAGTGCGCAATTCAAGTAAATAGCATAAGGTTTGATTATGTGTCAAAAGGGAAGTTGTTTTGTACGCATTCTTTAACTTCTGCCTATTTTATTCTAAGATGAATAGTGAGAAAGGATGAAGGCTTATGACCTGCTACAGCTTCCGTGTTGATACACCCGTATCTCTCGTTATGACCGGCAAATTCGTTGCTCCCTCTCCAGAGTGGAAGCATATGTACCGTGTATTATCGGAATTCGAACTTTTTATTCAAACCAGTGGCACGTTGTATATCGAGATGGACAAGGAACGGTATGTCCTGAATGAAGGAGACTTCCTGCTCATGCCGCCACAAGCCGTGCAATACGGTTATCAAGAGTCGGACTGCAGCTTCTACTGGCTTCATTTTAATGTTCAAGAAGGCTATGAGACGTTACATAGCGACTCGGTGTACGAGCCCTCCGTATTAACGATTCCCGAAAAGGGGACACTTCGAAATCCCGATAAGCTGATTGTGATGATGAAGCAGCTTCAGGATTCCATCCGCAGCTATAGGGAACAAACGTTGAACAATTATTTGACGACAAGTATTCTATGTGAATTGGTTAATCAGTTGTTTCTTGCCCACCAATCTGGGAAGAATCGCAAGCAGCAGCTGTATAACGACATCGTGGATTATATTAAGTGGAACCGGAATGAGAATATGAAAGTGAACCAGCTAGCTGAGCATTTCGGCTATAATGCCAAGCATTTATCCTTTTTGTTCTCAGAAATTGCGGGAATCTCCATTAAGCAATTTATGTTGCAAGAGAAGATGGATGCCGCAAAAACGCTATTGGTGGATACGAATCAAAGTATAAAGGAAATATCTCACCACTTGGGTTACTCGGAAAGTCAACAATTTACGCATAGCTTTAAGAAAATCACAGGCCTTACACCAACCGATTACCGCAATGCATACGCCAATCGGTTGTTATTTTTTAAGTGACATTCGGCAGCTGGCTGGCAAGCTTTATTTCAGGGGCTACCGGTGATTTTTTCGAAATTCTCTAGGTGTAGGCAAGCACTAATTAGCATTTATCTTATTACCTGAAGACAGCTGAGGTAGTGGTTAAGTGACTGTAATTCGTAGGGGTAATATCTTTATTATGTGAATTGTAAGCGTATTCTTGATGCGTATAATAAATAGTGTAAGCAAACAAATGATTAACCTATACAAACATGTATCATCTTGGAGACAATAAGGGAGGATTAGAAAAATGGTTAAGCAAATAAAACGACCTGTCTTAGCAACAATGGTACCCATTCTGGCACTAGGCCTGACACTATCAGCCTGCAGCGACTCGAAGGATGGTGCTGCTGTGAATAGCTCTGCTTCACCTAGCGGTAGTCAGACAAGTCCGGCAGCAACGAAAACCGATGCGATCAAGCCAGTTACATTATCTATGTTCATTGGTAGCCCTTATCAACAGCCGACTCCTGACAACAAGATCTACAAGATGATTAAAGATAAAACAGGCGTTAGTCTAAAAATGGAGTTTCTGGTCGGTGACCTGCAGCAGAAGCTGGGCGTTATGATTGCCGGCGGTGATTATTCGGATATCATGACCGGGGATGATAAGTTAATTGCGGCCGGTGCTTTTATTCCCCTCGAGGACTTAATTGACAAGTATGCGCCGAATCTGAAGAAGCACTATGCCTCCGTGTTGAATCAGGCCAAGGACCCTGCAAGCGGTCACCTTTATGTTCTGCCAGCTTACGGCGTTTTTAGTGGTCAATTTAATGAAACTGGGTATGAAGGACCGGGCTTTTACCTGCAAAAGGATGTCCTGAAGGAAATGGGTTATCCAACTCCTAAAACATTGGACGATTATTTCGATATCATTGCGAAATACAAAGCGAAACATCCAGATATGATCGGTTTCGAGACGTTGAACTTCGACTGGAGAAACTTCCCGTTGCTTAATCCGCCAGAGCATTTGGCCGGTCACCCAAATGACGGTGGTGTTATCGTCGAAAACGGGAAAGCGCAAATTTTTGCAGATAAGGATATTGCCAAGACATATTACAAGAAGCTGAATGAGATCAATGCGCAAGGCTTGATGGATAGGGAAGCTCTGGTACAGAACTACGATCAGTACTTAGCTAAAATTGCCAGTGGCCGAGTCATTGGGATGTTCGATCAGCACTGGAACTTTGGCGATGGAGAAAATTCTTTGAAATCACAGGGTAAATTCGGCAGTACATATGTCGGGTTCCCGCTCGTATATCCAGGCGCCAAAGAGTACTACCGTGACCGTCCAGTTGTGAACATCAACCGCGGATACGGGATTTCGACGAAAGCCAAGGATCCGGTTCAAATCATCAAATTCCTTGATGCGCTAATGACCGAAGACTGGCAGAAGATACTCCAATGGGGTACTCAAGGCGAGGATTATGAGGTGAAGGATGGTAAGTTCTACCGTACGCCTGAACAGCGCTCGAAAGCAGACGATAATACATGGAAGCTAGCGAATAAAGCGGAAGCATTCTTGGGGAACCTGCCTAAGATGCAAGGGACGTATAGTGACGGAAATGCGACAGATCCGGGAACACAGCCACAGGAATTCTTCGACAGCTTGAAGCCGCAGGATCAGGAAGTGCTGAAGGCATACAACCATAAGACATGGGCAGAGTTCTTCAAAATGCCTGCGGATAATCCAATATACTATCCAGCCTGGAGCATTGATCTGATTGATGGTTCGCCGGCCAAAGTGGCCCAAACGAAGCTGAACGATCTTTCGGTGAAATATTTACCAAAAGCTATTTTGGCCAAGCCAGATGACTTTGAAGGTGTATGGAAGGAATATGTCGATCAGATTTCCAAAACCAACATCAAGGCCTATGAAGATCGTATCAATGATCAACTTAACTGGCGTATTCAGAATTGGAGCAGTAAATAAAGGGATAGAACATGCAGTAGAGTGGGGGAGACTCAGGGTCTTCTCCGCTTTACTTCCTAGGAGGGAATGTCGATGGCCGAGACCACACTGTCCAAAAAAACAAAGAAAAAGCAAAAAATTGATCCGGAAATCGGCGTCGGTTTAAGTTGGAAGACGATCAAAAATCAAAAGCAATTAATTCTGATGTCGTTTCCCATCATGATTTATATTCTGATCTTTAATTATGTACCGATTTGGGGTTGGTTGATGGCGTTCCAAAATTATCGTCCGGCTTTGAAATTTTCCCAACAGCAGTGGGTAGGGCTGAAGCAGTTTAAATTTCTGGTTCAAGATGATACGTTCTTGACAGTGCTTCGCAACACGCTTGCCATGAGTATGATCAATTTAGTTCTTGGCTTTGCAACAGCCATTATTTTAGCTCTTTTACTAAATGAAATTAAAGTTCGTTTTTGGAAACGGTCCATCCAAACGATTTCTTATCTGCCTCATTTTCTGTCATGGATCATTGCTGCGGGTATTGTAGCGACTTCGCTATCAGTTGACGATGGTATCATCAATCAGTTGTTGATGAAGCTGCACCTCATTAACGAACCTGTGATGTGGCTGAGTCAAGGTAAATATTTTTGGGGGATTGTGGGCTTGTCTAATGTATGGAAAGAGGTGGGATGGAACACCATCATTTACCTTGCAGCTATCACCTCGATTGATCCGTCGCTGTATGAGTCTGCTGGGATCGACGGTGCAAACCGTTATCAGAAGATCCTGTACGTCACGCTGCCTGGAATCAAATCGACATTTATCATTCTATTAATCATGAACATCGGACATATTCTGGATGCAGGCTTTGAAATTCAGTATCTGCTCGGCAATGGATTGATCGTCGACTGGTCGCAAACCATTGATATTTTCGTTCTAAAATACGGTATTGCTTTGGGCAACTATTCGCTGGCAACTGCGGCAGGTATTTTCAAAACAGTTGTAAGCATAGTCCTTATTCTGATTGCAAATTCTACCGCCAAGCGCCTTGGTGAAGAGCGGTTGATATAAAGGAGAGAAGACGATGGGAACAATGACTGCGCGCAGAATTCGGATGGAGCCGATTCTGTTCCATACGATTAACGGCATCTTCATGCTCGTTCTTTCGATAGTGACACTTTATCCTTTCCTTCACACATTAACCATTTCATTCAATGAGGGCAATGATGCGCTTCGTGGAGGCATCTACATATGGCCACGTTCATGGTCGCTGCAAAATTATAAGGCAATTTTCCTTTCAGGTACGATCTACCATGCGGCATGGATATCTGTGGCTCGTACTATCACAACTACCGTATTAGGTGTATTTCTTACAACCATGCTAGCCTACACACTGGCGCAGCCCCAATATATTTTCCGCAAAATAATTGGTTTAATTTTTGTGTTGACGATGTATTTTAATGCAGGATTAATTCCTAACTATTTTCTGATCAAGAGCCTGGGACTTTTGAATAACTTCTGGGTGTATGTGCTCCCAGGAATGGTGAATGCATTTAATCTCATTGTCATTCGGACGTATATTCGAACGCTTCCATCAGGCTTGGTTGAGTCTGCGAAAATGGACGGAGCCGGTGATTTCACCATATTTTTGAGGATTATCTTCCCATTGTGTACGCCAGTACTAGCGACCATTTCCTTGTTTATTGCGGTTGGATCTTGGAATACCTGGTTCGATACGTTCTTGTATGCTTCGTCTGATTTGAAGCTGAGTACACTTCAGTACGAAATGATGAAGCTGCTTGGATCAACGATGAGCAGCAACAACGATCCCGGTCTGATGGCAGGGGCAAACACAAATCAAACGAAGGCCATGGTTACGCCTTCTTCTATACGTGCTGCGATTACGATTGTGGCAGCGGTTCCTATTCTATTCGTTTATCCTTTCCTGCAAAGGTATTTTATCGTCGGCATGAACCTTGGAAGTGTCAAAGAGTAAGAAGGAATGAACCATGATGATAATCATTTTCCGTTTCAGCTCGGAGCTGGGACGGTTTTTGCTTTATTTAAACGCATCATATCCTTTATAATAGCCATATCGACTCCCTGAAATGAGGTGTTTCCCATGTTAAGGGTCATGTTTGCTGATGACGAGCCCTACATGCTAGAGGGACTGCGGTTAATGATTGATTGGCATAAGTTAGGCTTTGAAGTGTGCGGGGAAGCGTTGGATGGCGAAGACGCATTAGCCATGATGGCGTCGACACGGCCTCATTTGGTGCTGACGGATGTACGAATGCCTGTCATAGATGGATTGAAACTGATTGAACTAGCTGCCACTCTACACCCTGAGGCGAAATTTATTATCTTGAGTGGATACGCAGATTTCGAATACGCCAAAAGAGCTATGCGTCATGGTGTGGCTAATTATTTGATGAAACCTTTAAATGAAGGGGAGCTTGTTGCTGCAGTGGAAGCGGTCGCAAATACGATTCAGGCGCGTGAAACTCACAATCAGTACGAAAGTGCTGCCTTGGATCGCTTACGATTGGAAACGATTTCAAAACTGATGCAGGGAGAAATCGGGCAGAAATGGATGGATCAGGCGAACGCCTTGTTGAATCTTCATGAAAGTTCCAGCATTCGCTGCATCTTACTTGAACCTGACGTCCAGGCTCAGGTCCAATTGAATCTGAAGCAGGTTATTGAGGATATGATCAAGCTTCCTCAAGCGACATTGTTTCCATTTGGCGTTGGCAAAGAACGACAGGGTTTCTTGCTGGTCTCGGGGCCAGAGGAGCCTGATCTTGCTCCCGCAATAATGATAGAGTTAGTTGCTAGTGTCCGAAATAACTGGGGCAGTTCGCTCTCGTTTTCAGTAAGCGGCGAACACAAGGGACCGCATGCGTTAAAAGAAGCATTCCGTGAGGGACTTTTGGCCGAAATGTGCAAGTTCCCTTCTGGAACTGAAGGGGTTTACTTCTATCAAGGAGAGTGGTCAGCGGAGCTGCCTGCCTTTGTTGGAATGACGGAATCCATCCTAGCTGCCGTCGGGAGTGGGTGCCCAGAAACGGTACGAGCCCACGTGCACCACCTATTTATCACTCTTTCGAGGCAGTCCGTCTCCGGATCTTGGGTGAGCGCTTATTTAGGCAACATTAAGCTTGAAATTCTTAAGGTTGTTACCCAATCTGGAGGTGAAGATGTGTTGGCGCCGAATTGGTTTGCTTCATATGTGCCAACAGATCTGGGTCTCTTGGAACGCAAGGTCATGCGGGAATTCCTGCAAGCTGCAGAGTGGATTGGCCAGAAGAAAGGCATAGGGCAAGATCCTGTCATATCTGCTGCGGAAGACTACGTCAAATCGCATTACAGCGAAAAGCTGCAACTCCAGCATGTTGCAGAACATTTTCGGCTGAATCCGGCTTACTTTGGCCAGAGGTTCAAGAAACAAGTCAGCCTCACATTCAATGAATACTTACATGTCGTACGAATTGACGAGGCCAAAAAATTACTTCGTCGTGAAGAACTGAAAATATCTGATGTCGCCGTTCGTGTCGGCTACTCGGATTCCGAACAGTTCGTAACCAAGTTCAAGGCGCTTACCGGCCTGTTACCCTCTGCCTACAAAAAGGGCTAATCTACGACTGACAAGGAGAACGAATATGCGCCGGAGATGGAATCTGTTACGTATAGTTAATGATATTCCGCTGAAATTCAAGTTTTTGATCATTTACTTGATGTGTGTGCTGCTTCCCATTTTGTCTATAAACAGTCTATTTTACTTGCAGGATAGCAGGAATACGGAACGTAGAGTGATGGACAACTTGCGAATTTCCTTGGATCGAGTCGGCAATGAAATCATGCAAATGGTGAACGAAGGTGTAGTGATCGGCAACGCCGTATCCGCTGACCGCGTCTTTAATGAAATGCTTGAATATAAGTACTCGGATAATGCCGCTTATTACGAAGAATACGATAGTTACCTCCGAGATAAATTGGGACAGTATCCTAATATTTATCCCTACATCTCTTGGATTGGCGTCTATACCTCTAACCCAACGCTATCCAATGGTGGAAGTTACTTTATGCTTAAGTCCAGTGATCTGCAGAGTGAATGGTATCAAAAGATGAATGTAAACAAAGATAAGGTGACAGTGACCTCGTATTTGGATACGAATCCCATGAATCCCGAGGAGAAAATGGTGTATGTCAGCATCATTCGGAAGCTGGACAATTTCCCTGACCTCATGAAGTTTCCCAAATATTTACGCATCGATATTCGGATGGATAAGCTGCTGGAGCTGTTTGATAAAGAACACAAGTATTTGCTAATTAAGCTGATAGATGAGGAAAATCGGCTTGTTCTGGAATCAGCAGGTACATATAAAGGCGTAGAACCTTTGCTGCAGACCCTGCCTGTATCTGGCGATAATCAGCTAGTAGGCTTACCAGTGAAGAGCTTCGTCCGTCCTCTCGGAACGGCCAGTTACGTGCTTAACTGGCGGCTAGTCGGGATTCCAGAGGGAAGCCAAATGGCGGAGGGGAGAAAAGGAATTATCCATTTTTTCACATGGTTGACTCTCATCTCTACGATTATTCCGACGATATTGATTTATATCATTATGCATTCCTTTAATTTCCGGGTCAGAAAGCTCTCCAAACATATGCAATTGGTGAAAAACGAGCGGTTTGAGCCCATCACGATGTATGAAGGGAAAGATGAGATCGGCAATCTTCTTCGCAGCTTTAATCTGATGACGGAGAAAATCCGTGATTTAATTAACGACGTTTACAAGCTCGAATTTCAAAAAAAAGATTTGGAGCTGGAACGTGTACAGGCAGAGTTGAACTATTTGCAAAGCCAGGTAGACCCTCATTTCCTGTTCAATACGTTAAACGCGATTCTCGTCGTCTGTAAGAAATATCGCTATGAGCATGTGACGGAAATCATACAAAACTTGTCCCAAATTCTGAGAAGGCTGCTAAGCTGGAAAGAGGACCTGGTAACTGTAGAAGAAGAGTTAAGCTTTACCGAAATGTACCTCCAAATCGAGAAGTTCCGATTCCAAGATCGGTTTCATTATGAATTGTCCATTGACGAATCTGTTCTGTCGTATCGAATCCCGAAGATGAGTATTCAATCGCTCGTTGAGAACTCCTGCAAGCATGGGCTTCAATCAGTTAAAGGGAATCGCAGGATTCGAATATCTGTACAGAAAGCAGGAATGAACTTGCTCATGAAGGTCGAAGATAATGGAATCGGTATGAACAGTGCGAAGCTGGATGAGATTGTTCAGAGTCTATTTAAGGGAGAAGACAACGGCAAGAACATTGGACTTCGCAATGTGTACCGCCGCTTAAATCTGTTTTACGCAGAACGTTCTTTGTTCCATATTGAAAGTATCCCCTTCGAGAAGACAAGCGTTACCATACAAATCCCTCTGAGTTTAATCAAGATCCAGGAGGAGGCCCGTGGACATGTATAAGGTTATTTTTGCTGATGACGAGCCTTTCGCCTTGGAAGGAATAAAGCTTATGGTCGAGTGGGAAGAGCTTGGTTTTGAAGTTGTGGGAATGTGCGAGAATGGCGAAGAAGCATTGGCCCGTATTGAAGAGTGCAAGCCCGATCTCGTGGTAACAGATATTCGGATGCCGGTGATTGACGGATTAGAATTGATTGAAAGGGTGCAAAAGGCAGGCAGTGATCCGGTATTCATTATTCTAAGCGGGTACAACGATTTCGAATATGCTCGATCTGCCCTGAGGTATGGGGTTAAGCATTATTTGCTTAAACCGGCTTTAGATAGAGAATGGGATGCTGTCATTCAACTAGTTATTCAGGAGCTGCAGCACAGAGAAGAGCAAAAGGTGCGAAATAACCTTGTTGCTAATCGTCTTGTACCGACTTTGCTTGCTCAGATGCTTCGGGGGGAAATTTCGGCAGCAGACGGGAACGTGGGGGAGATACTAGATCCCTTGGCACAAGGAGATCAAGGCTGGAGGTATATTCATGTCGAATGGCTTGATAGCCCAGAACAGGAGCTGGATGCCCGTTACTTCCTTTCGCGGAAAGCTTATGCAATTGACTTGTTTGGGAGTCAGGACGGCCTTGTCATGGAGTCTTTCCCCGAGATCGAGAAATGGGCTCAACAAGTATACGAAGACCTGCGCGAGCAAGGTATCGAATGCTGCTTGTCGATAGGTCCGCGGGTGGACTCCCTTCGTCATATTGCAGATTCGTATGCAGGTTCTTTAGAGACTTCGGTGCATCATTTCTTTCATGTATCCGGTGGTCCCCTCGATTACGAAACGATCCATCACAAGCACATCAACTACGATCTCAATGCGGTTTCTATCGTAGACGACATTCACATTGCGATTGAGGCGCTTCAGGAGAAACGAGTTGGGGAGCTGATTAAACAAATGTTTGTGAGGATATCTGATAATAAAACGGCTCGGGAGGTCGTCCATTTGTTGGTCATCCGCATTATTCTGAAGAGCGCAGCCGTCATGCGGGAGATGGGCATCGATTCAGAAGAGCTGCCTCGTATTCGCGATTTTTTGAGAAAGGAGCATCGGTGCTTAAGAGAAGTAGAAGAATCCCTGCAGGTTTATATGCAGCATTATTTGAGCCAGTTGAAGCAGCATAAAGACAAATTCTCGGGCCATCCCCTTCGGGTCATTGAGCGTTATATTCAAGAACATTATCGGGAAACGTTAACAATTAAAGAGATCGGAGAAAGGTTCTTCATGAACCCGGTTTACTTAGGCCAAGCGTTCATGAAGCGGTGCGGCGTAGGCATGATTGAGTATATTCATGACCTGCGCATTCATGAGGCGAAGCGAATGCTGTGTGAATCGGATGCAACGATTCGCGTGATCTCGGAGCAGATTGGATATGCTAACTATCATCATTTCCTCAAAGAGTTTGAGAAACGTGTATCCGACAAGCCAGCCGTGTATAGACAATTATGCAAAACCTAACAGAATATGGGGGAGAGATCTTTAATCTGTGAATGGTAAGTGCATTCAGATTCTATATCATATAACATAGAAGGCCTGTTTAAACAGGGGATGATGAGGAGGTTTGCCAATATCTATGAACAACAAGGTACCGAACTTGCACGAGGCTTATAATGGGATATTCAGAATCGGGGCTGCTGTTAGCACGAAGACCATCCGATCCGAGGGGGACTTCATCGCTCTTCATTACAACAGCATTACCGCGGAGAACCAGATGAAGTTCGAGGAGATCCATCCAGAGGAAGAGCGATATACGTTTGAGGCGGCGGATGAAATAATGGATTTCGCCTTGCAGAACGGAATTGCCGTTCGGGGGCATACGATGGTCTGGCATAATCAAACCTCCGATTGGGTGTTTGAAGGCCCTTCTGGCGGTCCTGCCGACAAAGAATTGGTTCTGTTGCGGATGCAGGAGCATATCCGTACGGTTGCCAGTCGTTATAAGGGCAAGGTTTATGCGTGGGACGTGGTTAATGAAGCAATCGAAGACAAGGCGGACTTGGTGATGCGAAGTACCAAATGGCTGGATATTCTCGGGGAGGATTATATCCGCCATGCCTTCGAGGCAGCACATGAAGCCGATCCGAATGCGCTTCTATTCTATAACGACTACAACGAGACAGAGCCAGTCAAACGAGATAAGATTTATAATCTCGTCCGTTCATTGAAGGAGAAGGGGGTTCCTATCCACGGGATCGGCATGCAGGGACATTGGAATATCTATGGTCCTTCCTTGGATGAAATACGGCAAGCGATCGAGCTTTACGCATCCCTCGATCTGGAGCTTCACATCACTGAGCTAGATCTTTCCATGTTTCAATTTGAGGACAAGCGGACCGATCTGTTGGTACCCACTGAGCAGATGGTGGACCTGCAGGTGCAGCGGTACGAGGATATCTTCAGGCTATTTAAGGAATATCGAGAAGTCATTACGTCGGTAACTTTCTGGGGAGCGGCTGACAACTATACTTGGTTGGACAACTTCCCAGTTCGCGGCAGAAAGAACTGGCCGTTCCTATTCGATGGGGAATTACAGCCTAAAAAAGCATTCTGGCGCGTAATCGGATAAACAAACTGAGTTGGCAATTGAGAAGGTCGCTGTGGAGGATTTATAAAGGGTTATTTTAAGGTTGTTCATCCTGTATAACTCAGGAGGCTTCGCTGATTGCGGGCCTTTTTTACGTTGCTTCGTGTGCAGATCCTCCCTCTAATAACGGGGAGAGCAAAAATAGTCAAGAGAAACAATTCCAGGATTATGGGAGAAAGCGTATAAGTTTATTTCTGAAAACAATGCAGATAAAATTGTAGGAGTGTGCCTCCCCCCAAGAAGTAACCATTACTTTTATACCTGTGGAATTGAGATAGAGGCTGTCGATTACGACACAGTTGAAAAAGGAATGACTTTACATACCTTTCCCAAACAAAAATATGTTGTATTCAAACATTTTGGTCCTTCTAATGAAATTCCATATACTTATGGGGAGCTATGGAAGGTATTTGACAGGGGAGGTTATAAAATAAAAGTAGGAATGCCTGAAATTGAAATCGTAAAATCTAATATGTTTGGAAAAGAAGAAACTGCTGAATATGAGATGGAAATTTGGTTACCTGTGCAATAAGTAGATACTTGGGTATCATTTCTTCCAATTTTCTACAAAATGATCTACCGCTGCCTGCTCAATTGCCAGCCCTTCCGTGTAACGCTCCATAAACAAGGCAAAGCCATCCACATCTGCGCTGTCAGGATAAACCTCTTGTCCTTCTGCATCATTGAACACTTTAGTGGTAAGGAAATCTGCCAAGCCCTCGTCCTGCTCCTTATTAACCATATAGGATGCCAAAATTGCCATCCCCCATGCGCCGCCCTCACCAGCCGTAGATATGACCGAAACAGGAACATTCAGTGCTGCGGCACACATTTTTTGACCGACTAGCGGCGTTTTGAACAATCCGCCATGCGCCAAAATACGGTTAATCGTCACCTGCTCCTTCTGTGTCAAAATATCCATCCCGAGCCTTAGTGCAGCAAACGCGGTAAACAGATGTACTCTCATAAAGTTAGCCAGATTGAAGCGGCTTTCTGGAGAACGAACGAACAGCGGACGACCTTTTGAAAGCCCGGTAATGTTCTCACCTGAATAGTAGCCGTAGCTCAGCAAGCCGCCGCCATCAGCGTCTGCTTCCAGCGCTTTGTTGAACAGGACGCTGAATAACTGGTTCATATCGGGTTTCAGCCCCATTGCTTCATAACATTCGCGGAACAAGCCTACCCATGCATTAATATCACTGGAGCAGTTATTAGCAAGAACCATGCCGACAGGGCTGCCATCAGGTGTAGTCACGATGTCAATCTCAGGGTACACGGATATATCTTTATCCAGTACAATCATGGCAAAAATCGACGTACCTACGGAAATGTTGCCGGTACCCTTTTTGACACTATTCGTAGCGACCATTCCTGTTCCGGCATCGCCTTCTGGAGGGCATAGTGGAATACCTGCTTGCAGGCTGCCTGATGGATCTAATAGTCGGGCACCAGCTTCATTGAGATATCCAGCATGTTCACCAGCGGTATACACATTAGGTAAAATATCTTTAAGATTCCACGGGTAGTCTTTATCGGCAATTAGTTCGGCAAACTGATTGATCATATCTTCACTATATTGCTGAGTAGATTTATCGATTGGGAACATACCGGAGGCATCCCCCATCCCAAGAGCTTTGCTGCCGCTCAACAGCCAATGAATGTAACCCGACAAGGTTGTAATATAACCTATGTTAGTGACATGCTCTTCATCGTTTAAAATCGCTTGATACAAATGTGCTATGCTCCAGCGTTGAGGAATTTTAAATTGGAATTTCTCGGTTAGCTCCGATGCAGCAGTACCCGTTGTGGCATTGCGCCATGTACGGAACGGAACCAACAGCTCCCCTGCTTGATCAAGTGCAATATAGCCCTGCATCATGGCAGAACATCCGATTGATCCGATTTTTTGCAATGTTATGCCATAATTATTCTCAATCTCTTGCTGTAATTGGTGATAGGTTTCTTGCAACCCGTTAATCACTTCATTGAGATCGTAGGTCCAATAACCGTCGATCAATTGATTTTCCCACTCATAGCTGCTGGAACTGATTGTTTCAAAATTGTAATCAATCAGTACAGCCTTGATTCGTGTGGATCCAAATTCGATGCCAAGCGAGGTTTCTCCCCTGATTATCGCATGTTTAATAGTTTGATCCATGATGGCTATACTCCTCCTTTAAAATGTACGAGTATAAGTTTTGGTTATCATGGTGTGATGATAGCACTCGTAACTTAGTTTGTCAATTAAATGAACTAAGTTAATGTATATGTATCAACTCCTGTATTTTACCATATCATGGTACAATATTTCTAATCTGAAGATTATTAAGGAGTGTGAAAAATGTGAGTATTATTTTAAGTAAAGTAGGAGCCATTTTTATTCCAGTAAGTAATATTAGTGAGGCAAGGGAATGGTATTGTTCTATTCTTGGACTGGAGCCTATGTTTGATATTATTGCGGGACATCTTTGTTGTATACCTTTGGATAATAATGGATTAAACCTTGTTTTAGACAGCAAAATTCACCATGGGGATTCATACTTTAGAACTCCTATCGTCCATTTTAACACTGATGATATACATATGGCTTACCAATTCATGAAAGACCGTAAAGTTGAACTTGTTACCGATATAGAGAATGGGCATTGGTTCAATTTTAAAGATCCAGATGGAAATATGTTGATGATTTGCAAATGCTAGAGCCAATGGTTGTTGCAGCAAATGACATAAATACTGCATGTCGTGAGTAATATACTTGATAAAATCAGCGGTTAATTGCATACGAAAAGGAAAGGGCAGGTCGAATGCATTCATTCGTCTGCTTTCTTTCCCCATGGTCCTACTTGTCGGGAAATGTGAACGCACGCAAGATTAAGGTGCTATTTTAGGCAAGTTGTTCTAAAACGTTATCACGCATCTTTATTAAAGGGGGGATAGATCTTTAATCTATTTATTTTGTAATCGCATACAAGGTCTCATAATAAAGTAACAAGACAAAATGAACAACCAAAAAAATAAAATAGAGGAGCACATGTATGCACAATTTACCGAAACCTCATCACCCGCTTGTCACCCATATCTTTACTGCTGATCCTTCGGCACACGTATTTGAGGGGAAAATTTACATCTACCCGTCACACGATCTTGATCATGACGGCCCCGATAATGACAATGGGGATCAATATGCAATGGAAGATTATCATGTTCTATCCATGGATGGCTTCGAGTCCCCCGTTATCGACCATGGCCAGGTCCTTCATCTAAAAGATATTCCCTGGGCTTCCAAACAACTCTGGGCTCCTGATGCTGCTTTTAAGGCCGGAACCTATTTCTTGTACTTTCCTGCCCGGGATCATGATGGGATTTTTCGAATCGGTGTGGCGACAAGCACTTCGCCGGCTGGTCCTTTTCTTCCTCAACCGTCTTATATCGAGGAAAGCTTCAGTATCGATCCAGCCGTGCTTGTTGATGACGACAATCGGGCTTACATTTATTTCGGCGGTCTTTGGGGCGGGCAATTGGAAAAATGGCAGACCAGTACTTTCGAGCCGGAAGCGGTGGGACCTGCGGCGGAGGCGCCTGCGATTGGTCCTCGGGTCGCTCTGCTGAGCGAGGACATGCTGTCATTTCAAACCGCTCCTCTAGAAATTTCGATTGTTGACGAAAACGGCAGCCCCATTCTCGCTGGAGACGAGGATAGGCGCTATTTTGAAGGACCGTGGGTACACAAATATAACGGATGGTACTACTTGTCCTACTCCACGGGCACCACCCATAAATTAGTATACGCCGTCAGCCGGAATCCGTTGGGACCGTATACCTTCAAGGGCACGATCTTAACTCCGGTTATGGGCTGGACAACGCATCACTCCATTGTCCAGTTCGAAGACAAATGGTACTTATTTTACCACGACAGTTCTTTATCCGAAGGCGTTAACCACAAGCGCTGCGTCAAATATACGGAGTTACACTATAACGAAGATGGAACGATTCGGACGATCAATCCTTATTAACGAGAAAAATTTGGCCTTGGCTCTTAAAAACTGCGGGCGGGACATCTTGTTCTCCGCCTGCAATTGGGGAGCCGACAACGTACTATCTAAGTTGTAGAATGAATGAGATTGGAATAAATTTGTAAGCGATTGCAAAATGAGGAGGATGCTTGTGAGACAAAATTTTAATGTATGGATGGTCATCGTTCTGCTGTTCGGGATGATCGCTCCCCATCTGCTAGTACCTTTGATGGCATCTGCTGCTGCTAGTAATACGATTGTTTTGTCCCAAAGTTTTGAAGACGACCAAACTGGCGGTTGGGTTAAGGTATCCTGGATGGGGGACGGAACGATTGCCGTAACATCGGCAACAGCCTCCGAAGGCTCCAAATCTTTGGCAATGACGAACCGTGCTGCGAGGAACAGCAGCCCGTTTCTGGATTTGACTTCGTATACGCAAGCCGGCCATACGTACGATTTATCACTGAAGCTTAAAGTCGGAGCAGGAACTGATAGTTTCCATATTGCTTCCAATGTCGAAGCCGACTCGCTAAGCAACAAATATCCTTGGTTGGTGGAGAATAAATCGGTTAGCTCCACCGATTGGACCACCTTTGAACGGAAGGGATACGAGCTTCCGGGCGATACGAAGGCGTTCAAAATATGGGTGGAGTCGGATCCAGCTTCCACCACTACAGAGGACCTTTATATCGATGAAGTGAAGTTAACGGACGTCACGCCAGCTGCAGCAACGGATTCGGGAGTTGTTGACCCAACTGGAATTCAATCCTCCTTTGAGGAAGGGCAAGGAAATTGGGTACGCCGAAACGGCTCCGGCAATATCGATATATCGACGGCTGACAATCACACCACAGGCGGCACCAAGAGCTTGCTGACCACGGTATCAGAGCAATATGACGGACCTTTGTTGAACGTCCTTGGTAAGATGTCCAAGGGTTACAAGTACAATTTGTCCGCATGGGTAAAAATGGCTTCGGGGCAGTCTCCCACTATATTGCGACTCTCTGTACAGAGCGGTGACAGTTCTTATGCCAATGTTTCGTCCAACGTGACGGTAACATCCGACGCTTGGGTAAAGTTGACCGGCACATTTACATTAACAAGCACTCCGACTGTTTTGAATGCATACGTAGAAGTAGCCAACCCGTATAGCGATGCAAGATCTTTTTATTTGGACGATTTCGAATTGTCCTATTCGGGTCAAGTATCCGGACCGAAGCCGATTCAAACGGACATTGATCCTTTGAAGGACATCTATGCGGACAACTTCAAAATTGGTGCTGCCATAACGGGAGATCAGCTTTCTTCCGATGTTCACAACCTTCTGGATTATCACTATAGCTCCATCGTCGCCGAGAACGCCACAAAGCCAGGCTCTCTGGAACCGGCAGAAGGGCAATGGAACTGGGCGGAAGCAGACAAAATCGCACAATATGCCAAGGCTCACACTATGAATTTCCGGCTGCATACCCTTGCTTGGCATTCGCAGGCTGCGGAATGGATGTTTAAGGATGCCCAGGGTCAGCCGCTTGCAGCTACGGCGGAGAATAAACAGTTGGTGCTTGACCGTCTGACGACTTATATCCAAACCGTGGCGCGTCACTTCGGTGCTATAGCCGTGCCGATCGATGCCATCGACGTCGTAAACGAAGTCATTGACCCTGGGCAGCCAGACGGCATGCGGAAGAGCGAGTGGTATAGGTTGACTGGCTTGGACTTCATCCGGACAGCCTTCAGAGTTGCTCGTCAAGAGCTGCCGAACGCAAAACTGTATATCAACGATTACAGTACGCAGGATCCGGTCAAACGCGATTACTTGTTTAATCTGGTGACGAAGCTGAAAGGCGAAGGAGTTCCGATTGACGGCGTGGGCCACCAAACGCACATTAGCATTGGCGGTCCCTCTATCGATCAAATTTCCGAATCCATCCGGAAATTCGGAGAAGCCGGATTTGACAATCAGATAACGGAGCTTGACGTTTCAGTATATACGGACAATTCCACCAGCTTTGATGACTCCATGCTTGTGAAACAAGGCTACCGTTACAAGCAATTGTTCCAAGAGCTGGTGAGGCTGGACAATGAGGGGAAAAAAGCTAATACGAACACTCCGGCTTATAATCCTGACGGATGGATCAGCAATGTTACGATATGGGGGATTGCAGACGATCATACTTGGCTCGACAACATCAATAATATAACCCGTAAAGATGCTCCTCTTCCGTTCGATGTGCAGTATCAAGCCAAATATGCTTATTGGGGAATGATTGAGGCAGTAAAGACGCTGTCGCCTACCCATCTTCCTATAACTGCTCGAACAGCACTTACAGCTCAAGGCACACCTGTGAATGCCTCGGACTCGGTTTGGAATACCATTCAGACCATAAAGACTCAACAGTCAGGTACACTGCAGGCTCAGGTGAAAACCTTGTGGGATGAACATAATCTCTATGCCCGCGTAGCGGTCAAAGACATTACCAAAACCACAACGGATAAAATCGAGCTCTTCGTGGATGACAATGGAATCAAGAAATATACGTTCGCACGAAATGATGCTCAAATTACGGAAGGTTCTGACGGTTATGTGCTGCAAGCATCTATCCCGTTGGCCGGTACCTTAGGCAAGCAAGTCAAGTTTGATGTAAGAGTGACCGACATGGGGATTAATGACGGTACGGAGCATGGCAGCAACGGTACTATCGTTTCCTGGAGCGATCCTCGGAACGTCCAGGGCAACGATAGCCTCGGTTACGGGGTCTTGACTTATATCGATGCTACCAAAACGGCAAAATCTTTTTATGGCACCCCTGCTATCGACGGCGAAATGGACAGCATGTGGGCAGACGCTCCGGTTAATACGACCGATGTAATGATAGAGCAACATAACAATGCAATCGCTAAAGCGCAATTCCGTACGATGTGGGATGAGCATAACCTTTATGTCTATGCTGTTGTGTACGACAGCGTATTGAACGATGCTAACGTCAACGCATGGGAGCAGGATTCAGTGGAAATTTTCGTTGACCAGAACAACGGAAAATCGGAGAACTACCAAGATGACGATGGCCAATACCGAATCAACTTCAAGAACGTAAAGACTGTCGGCGGCCATGCATCACAAAACAACTATACATCAGCCACCAAAAGAATTGACGGAGGCTACGTCGTGGAAGCAGCAATCTCACTGGATTCGATCACTCCTACTCCAGGAACCATGATCGGATTCGACCTCCAAGTCAACAATGCTCAGGACAGTGGAAGCCGGGACAGCGTCTTTTCTTGGAATGACCCGACAGGTCAATCCTATCAGAACACCTCGAGATTCGGTGTTCTGACGCTTCAGCCAAAGCCTGCACCCCCTCAGAACGACACGCCCCCGGCCTCTACACCGGAGGAGTCCATGAAAGGTGAGGAGCACAAGGGCGGCAAAGTGGAACAGAATGGAGCGACCATTGATCGGGTTCCGGCCTTGATCGATATTCAAGGACACTGGGCCGAAGCAGGGATCCAAGAACTTGTAAAAGCAGGAGTGATCGACGGCTACCCGGACGGCACATTCCAGCCTGATTCAACCCTAACAAGATCCGAGTTCGTAGCCATGATCGTCAAAGCTTTTCACCTGAAGGCAACAGGCGGAGCTGGGTTCTCCGATACCGGTAGCCACTGGGCAAAGGATGCTATTGAAATAGCATCCGCACTGGGGATTGTAGTCGGCTATGAGGACGGAACTTTCGGCCCGGATGACAACATCACCCGGGAACAAATGGCCGTAATCCTTGCACGTGCAGCCCACCTGGCTGCGGCCAGCGGCAGTCTGGATTATAAGGACAGGAGTGACATCTCCACGTGGTCCCAAGGACCACTTACGGCTTTGACTGCCAAGGGTGTGCTGAACGGCTATGAAGACGGTACGCTGAAGCCGAAGGCTTTTTGCACCCGCGCAGAAGCGGTGGTTAGTATTATTAGGATTTTGGGATGGGGTTAACTGGGAACAAGTATATATATCTTAAGGGGGACTAATGAGCCATGAGCAGCATGAATGTGACGGCAGTGCCTGCCGAATATTTTAGGTCAGCTAATGAGGGGCTTCAAGGTACGATTCAAGAGGTTTCCTATAAGGTAAGCAACTATATTCATTTGACTCGGCAGCTTGTAACAAATCGGATCATCGATAGCAGTGAAGCAGGAAGAGAAACCGTTGCGGGAGATGCTATATTGAAGAAATGCAACGTCTACTTGCCTGCCGCTTATGACCCAAACGACAATTCTGTCAGATACAATGTATTGTATTTGCTTCATGGCGTAGGCGGAGATCAATCTGAATGGTTAAGCAGCAACGGTAAAGCAGAAGGACAATTTATCATTTGCAATCTAATTGACAATCTCATAGCAAACGGTGATATCGATCCGTTGATTGTCGTATTTCCCAACGGAAGAAGCGCGTATGACTGGACAGATACTTCCTTCAATCCTGAAGGAACCAATATGCTAGGATTCTATTATTTTGATTATGAGCTGAGATACGATCTGATTCCATTCATAGAATCGAATTACCAAACCGCAGCAGATATAACGGAAACATCACAAGAGGGCATCATATATAACCGTACGCGCAGAGCAATCGCTGGGCTCTCTATGGGGGGAATGCAAGCCCTGAATCTGATCCTCGGCGGTTACCGGCATGATTCGACGCGAATCACTCGCACGGAGAGTCCTTGGAACAATGGGTTGGATAAGACTGTGCTCGCACCAGGTATGATAGATTTGTTCGCTTATGTCGGAGCTTTTTCAAACGCTCCTACGTCGAGTGATGGCAAAACGCTTGGAGTCAGTCTTGCGTCTTGCGTTCATAATCTTCATTTGCTATATACCACCTGCGGCGATGCGGACAGAGTAGCAATTGGCAGCTGTATAGAATCGATAGATGGGCTTATCAACCAATCGGAGAATCATCTTAATTATTTTTATCAAATTCTGATTAAGGATGGTCATCATGATTTCCATGTTTGGAATAACGGTGCTTACAATTTTAGTCGATTGATATTCAGAAATTGTGATGATCATGTAAGGTCCCATGTTGTGATGAAAACACTGTAATGAGTATTGCAGAGCAACACGTACAGATTCTTCGTTTGTAAGTAAGTTAAAAATAAGGGGGGTTATTCTTTAATTTGTTAAATGGTTATGTATGCGCTTACGTTCTATAATTTACTTAGAGAGGAGGTAATTTACAAAGGGTAATACTCAAGTAGTATGGAGGTACGTTGTGACAAAATATTCTAGGAGGTAGACTATGTCAAAGTTTAAAAAGAAGTTCTTAACGTTAGTTCTTGCAGCTACAGTAGGTTGTACCAGCATGTTTGCAATAACCGCAAGTGCAGCGACAGATTACTGGCAAAATTGGACAGATGGCGGCGGAACTGTAAATGCTGTGAATGGATCTGATGGTAATTACAGCGTCAACTGGTCAAATTCAGGGAATTTCGTTGTCGGTAAAGGCTGGAATATCGGATCAGCAACTAGGACAATAAACTACAATGCTGGCGTCTGGGCACCATCCGGCAATGGGTATTTGACTCTCTATGGGTGGACGAGAAACTCACTCATAGAATATTACGTCGTTGATAGCTGGGGGACATATAGACCTACTGGAACGTATAAAGGCACTGTGACCAGTGATGGGGGCACTTATGACATATATACGACTACGCGAACTAACGCACCTTCCATTGATGGTACACAAACTTTCACCCAGTTCTGGAGTGTCCGACAGTCGAAGAGAGCGACCGGCAGCAACGTCGCTATCACTTTTAGCAACCACGTTAACGCATGGCAGAGCAAAGGAATGAATCTGGGGAGTAGTTGGGCTTACCAGGTATTAGCGACAGAGGGATATCAAAGTAGTGGGAGCTCTAACGTAACGGTGTGGTAACAACTCACCTGCAAGCAGGGCAACTGACGGGTGCCTGAGCGTTTCTAGAATATTGAGAAAGTTTTTCAATCACTGATACTGCTAAGGCCGGCCGGCCTAACAGCCGGCGGTCTTATATACCTTTCAGAAAAGTGAAGGGGCGCGAGGGAACCGATCCCTTTTTCCTATCCGTTTAAAGGAGATAATCTATGAGAAAGCTATTACCTTTCTTTTTAATGGGAATGATGGTTGCTGTCAGCGCTTGTTCGCAAGAAAAACCTGAAAAGAATAATAACTTTGTACTAGTCAAAGGCGGGACTTTTATGAACACAAAGTCCAACTACTACGGAAAAAGTGTAAAAATATCGAATTTTTATATCGGCAAATATGAGGTAACTCAAAAAGAGTGGACTCAGGTAATGGGAAGTAATCCCTCGGAATTCAAAGGCGATAATTTGCCGGTAGAAATGGTAAGCTGGTATGACGTTGTTGAGTACTGTGTTAAAAGAAGTATAAAAGAGGGCTTAAAACCGTATTACAACATAGATAAGAATAATATAGACCCGAATAATAAGAGTGATAACGATAATATAAAATGGACAGTGACGATCAATGCGGAAGCTAATGGTTACCGATTGCCGACAGAAGCGGAGTGGGAATATGCTGCAGGTGGAGGTCAAGTGAGCAAGAGTTACACGTACAGCGGAAGCAATAATGCAGATGAAGTAGCATGGTATTGGAAAAACGCTGGAGATAAATACTTATCAGGTGATTGGAACTGGCCTGCGATAGAAAATAACCATAATAAAACAAAATCTATCGGTGACAAGAAACCCAACGAGTTAGGACTTTACGATATGTCAGGTAATGTAAGGGAATGGAGCTGGAACTGGTATGGAGACTTGGATAGTAATAGCGGGTCTTACCGGGTTGTGAAGGGCGGCGGTTGGATCGGTGACGTCAGCAACAGCCAGTTATCTTTCCGAGGCAAGTTCGAGGCAAATGGCGTTGGCCCCGATCAAGGTTTTCGTGTGTGTCGCGGCGAGTAATCGGGAACAAGGCATGCCAAGCATGACTTGAAGCGAGAATCAAACGATTGGGAGCAGATAGATTTCTTCCGCTACAATTTCGCTAAGAAGAATGAGACTGGTCATACCCTGATAACATAGAGACGTAACAAACAAACATACTATAAAGCTGGAGGTAGGTTTATGAAGAAGAAGAAATGGATGCTTGCCCTTATCGGAGTGATTTTATCGCTTAGTCTGATAACGTCCGCATCAGCAGCGTGGGAGTTCTGGGATCCGCTCACTTATCACAATCTAAGCACTTGGGAAAAAGCGAATAATTACTCTAACGGTTCCATGTTTAATTGTACATGGAGAGAAAATAATGCCAATTTCACCAGCGGCGGACAATTGGAACTAAAGATCACCAGTCCATCTTACAACAAATTCGACTGTGGCGAATACCGTTCCACGAACAAATACGGCTATGGTAAATATGAGGTCAACATGAAGCCTGCTAAGAATGTGGGTATTGTCTCCTCATTCTTCACTTATACCGGTCCGAGTGATGGTACCCAGTGGGATGAGATCGACATCGAATTCCTTGGCAAGGATACAACGAAAGTGCAGTTTAATTACTACACGAATGGTGTGGGCGGCCATGAGAAGGTCGTTGACCTCGGCTTCGATGCTTCTCAAGGATTTCATTCGTACGCATTCAATTGGCAGGCAGGCTCTATTAAATGGTATGTGGATGGCGTTTTGAAGCATACAGCCACCTCCAACATTCCAAAGACACCGGGCAAGATCATGATGAATATATGGAATGGCACGGGAGTGGATTCCTGGCTCGGGACTTATGACGGTAAAAATCCTCTATCTGCTTACTACGATTGGGTAAAGTATACGAGTAATTAATAATGACTTAATACTGAAAAAGCCATCCATCACGGCAGTTTTTTGTAAGCGCTTGCGATTATCCGCCGGGCTTTCATCATATAGATCTAGATGACCTATGATGCAGCGCGTACAACAGAATGGCTGCCGATGATTTAATTCATCGGCAGCCATTCGCATTTTCGGCCCCAAGATAAAAGCACTTATAAACCTCCTACGGTGTATAATAAGTGCTTTTTGAAGTGTCAAAAAAAGTTAGTAGTCGACTCCACATTGAATATTTGTTATTCAGATTTATGATTTGGTATATCTGGCAGCAAGGGGCAAGCCTATAATGGAGACAGCCCGCAGCCAGCTTTACCAACTATCGTTAATAGGAGGAGTCAACGTGTATCGGAAAGTATGTTCTACACTTTTAAGCTTTAGTCTTGTTGTCCCGTTCTTCTCTTCGGCAGCGCCAGTTTTGGCCGCTTCTGCAGAAGAAAAGCCATCATCAATGGCTGTTAATTTCGAGGACATGAATGGCCACTGGGCGAATCTTGCTGTCGCTAAATTTGCGCAGGCTGGTATTGTAACCGGTTACGAGGATCAAGAGTTTCATCCTGACGAGCCGGTAACGCGCGCCGAATTTGTCACATTCCTTAACCGCGTGTTCAGGTATGAGAGTGATGGACCGTCATTGTTTACGGATGTAAAACCTTCCGATTGGTATAAGGAAGCCGTTTCCAAAGCGACGAATGCCGGACTGATCCAAGGGTATCCGGACGGAAGATTTATTCCGAATGAGCGGATTCAGCGCCAGGATGCCGTACTTTTGCTAACTCGGGCATTTCAAATTAGCAATAGTACCAATGATTCGATATTACGTTTCCATGATGCTGCAGAAATCGATGATTATGCCAAGTCAGCTATGAGCAGTCTAATCTCGGAGGGATATCTAACAGGGGGCGACGGGCAAAATTTGCAGCCAAAACGTGCAATGACGCGTGCTGAAACCGTCGAATTGCTGGGGCGCATGATTGCCTGGATGAGCCCGGATTTTGGCGATATCACAACAAAGGAAATCAAAGGGAATGTAATCATCAATCGCCCTGGAACGACGCTTCAAGATGTGAAAATTGATGGGAATCTTTTTGTTACGGAAGGAGTAGGCGAAGGGGAGGCTACATTCAGCAACATTACGGTTGCAGGTGACACATTCATTAATGGAGGCGGCACACATTCCGTCATATTTAATAAGTCGAATCTGTCTCACGTGGTCCTGAACAAGAAGAATAAACTGGTGAGATTTGCTTTAAACGACAATTCTTCGGCTAAATTCATCGAGGTCAATCATCCATCTATCGTGGAATTATCTTCGGGTACTACAGTGAAGGAATTACATATTGGAGAATCGGCTTACGGCTCCAAGATCGTGAACAAAGGGACGATTGTTCATATGAAAGTAGGGGCTGCTGGTGTTACGGTTAACGATAAACCGGTGAGCAAAGGCGACGATCTTAATTTGCCCGAAGATTCAGGAGTTAAGCCTAGTACGCCAACCAGTTCATCAAGTAATTCAAGCAATTCAAGTAGTTCTTCGCAAGAAAGTCCTTGGCAATTGATCTGGAATGACGAGTTTAACGGCAATACAATCGATTCGAGTAAATGGAACGTTCAAGATACTGGAACAGTTTACAATAATGAGTTGGAATATTATAGTCCTAACAATGCAAGCATTGAGAAAGACGGTAACGAAAACGTACTTGTTCTAGAAGCAAAAAAAGAATCTCACTCGGGCCGTGACTATACGTCGGGTAAGCTGACCTCCCAAATGAAAGGCGACTGGACGTATGGAAAGTTCGAAGTTCGTGCCAAATTGCCTATTCAGCAAGGCATGTGGCCTGCCATTTGGATGATGCCTACAGATGAACTCAAGCAATATGGACCATGGCCTGGCTCCGGCGAAATTGACATGATGGAGCTTACGGGGCCAGTAGCGTCTGATCCCGCTAATGCGGATGTGTATCCGAGGAAGGTCCAAGGCACTATTCACTACGGTAATCCTCACGAGCAGCAATATAATCATTATTTACTGCCGCAAGGACAGACGTTTGCCGATGATTATCACGTGTTTTCGGTGGAATGGCTGCCTGGGAAAATCAGTTGGTTTGTGGATGGACATAAGTTCCATGAAACCAGTGATTGGGGTTCAAGGGGTGACGGGCAGGCGGAAAATTATACGTATCCTGCGCCTTTCGATCGGCCTTTCTACATGATTCTGAATCTGGCTGTCGGTGGCGATATGCCGGGAAATCCGAAGGGCGATTTCAAGTCCGATAAAATGTATGTCGATTATGTCCGTGCCTACAAGTACAAAGATTTGGATAAATTGCCTGACGTGACTGGAAAGCGCCCAGAGTCATCAAGTCTCAACTTGCCACAGCGTGATCCGATGCTGGACGGGAATCAAATTTGGAACAACAAATTCGATGGGGGGATTGACGATAATGGCGTTCCTCACAAATGGCAGTTCCTTAAGAACGTCAATGGCGATGGGAATGTTAGTATCGTCCAAGATCCAGTCAAAGGGAATGCAGCGAAAGTCACTGTTACGAATGCAGGCGACCAACTTTATTCGATTCAACTAACGCAAATGCCTCTCATGTTGGAACAAGGTAAGGCATATAAGGTCACTTACGATGCCAAGGCGGATGCGCCTCGTTCGATTATGTCGAAGGTGTCGCAATATCAGGGAAGTTGGACGCCTTATTCGGGAGAAGTGACTGGACAACTCACCGATCAATGGCAGACCTACGAGTACTCCTTCAATATGAAGAGTAAGACTGATAATAATACCCGTTTCGAGTTCAATCTGGGAAAGACGTCTACCGCGAACGTTTATTTTACAAACGTAAGGGTGGTTGAGATTCCGTGGATTCCGGAGCCGCCAAAGGTAAGGCAGCCGCTTAGCGACGGCAATCTGGTCTTTAACGGCGGATTCGATCAAGGCAGTGATAGAATGGCGTTCTGGAATATTACAAAAGCTGTAGGGGCAGTTGCAGCGGCCTCGGTAAGCAACGATCTTGTACCTTCCACCTACATGATGGATCGTAAGCTTAATGTAACCACAGCAAATGGTGGTACTACTCCTGAGAGTGTTTACTTGTCGCAATCAGGGCTTGTGCTCTCCAAAGGGGCTACGTATACGTTAACGTTTGATGCTAAGGCAGATCACAACCGTTCGATCGCAGTCGGTCTCGATTCAGGAGTGAGTGGCGGTGTAACCTATACGGGAGGACCGACCGTGAATCTGACTGATGCCATGAATACTTATACCAAACATTTTACGGTAAATGATACACAAACTGACTCTAACCTGAAGTTTCTGTTAGGCGGTGACACGGGAACAATTGTATTGGATAATGTACGTTTGATTAAACGTAATGATTCCCCCACAGTGAATGATTATGTTCATATTCCAGCAGACCAATATTGGGAAACGCGAGGAACAACGTTAGAAGCAAGTGGGGAGGGCGCTAAAGACCTCACAGGAATGGCCCCAGGCAATTATACTGATTACAAAATCAGCATCGTGCAGCCAGGACGCTATGTGCCATCAGTAAGGGTCTCAAGCGTCAAAGACGACTCCGTATTGAACTTTACGGTTCTGGACGAATCCTTGCATGCAGTGAAAACGATCGCAGTTGCCGTTGGCAATACTGGGGGCAGGCAATCGTATACAACGATTTATATCGAACAGTTGGATCTGCAAGCAGGAACCTATTACTTGCGTTTGGCAGGGCAGGATTATAGCACCGTATGGATCGGCTTCTCTCGGGAAATGATTCAAAACGGGGATTTCAGCAACAATGATACAAGTGGATGGACACTGATGAAAAATTCAGCAGACGCTGGCGTGCAGTCCACCGCAATTTCTGCAGCCAATGGGGAATTAAGCGTGGATATTGATGGACCTGGTGCGAACGAATACGATATCCAAGTTAAACAAACAGCAAATAAGGCGCTTGCGAACGGAAAGACATATCGGTTCAGTTTTGATGCTTCAGCGTCAGTTTCGAGGGATATGAAAGGAATCGTACAGTTAAAAGAGGCTCCATATACGCCTTATATGGATCAAAGAGTAAGTTTAACTGGCAATAAGCAGCATTTCGAGAAAGTATTCACGATGACAGCCGATGTTCCGGACGCAGTAGCTCTGTTTAGTTTAGGCAAACTCGGCGAAATTTCTGTCACTCATTCCGTTTATCTGGATAATGTTTCTCTGGTGCAGGTTATGTCACAAAAGGCGAATTTGATTCCCAATGGCGATTTTGCTTCGGGTTTAACGGGTTGGACATTATTCTCACAAGATAGCGGCCAGCTTGCCATCTCCAATGACAACGGTTCGTTGAGGGCCGATGTAGGAACTGTCGGGACAGAATCCTGGCAGCGCCAAGTTTACTATGAGGGAGTTGGTTATAAAAATGGCAACCAATACACGCTGTCATTCAAGGCGCATTCGACAACACCGCGTAAGATGAACATCAGTGTCGGTTGGTCGGATGATGCCGCTCATAACTACGCATGGCATGGTTATGGCAGTAAAATCATTGATTTGGGTACGACCGATCAGACATATTCGTTTACTTTTATTGATGACAAGGATACTACGGATAAAGGACGAGTGAGCTTCGAGCTTGGGAATATTGCCGGAGGCAATGCCGGCGACTTAAGCGTATTTATCGACGACATTATCTTAGTCAATGACGGCGCGATTACCCCTTGACACAATCCGATTCTAATTTTGTAGTGAATAACTTGTATATTGCTTTTTTGTTATCAATGCTGTCGATTTGTTATTTAATGCCTATTCTCTCAAATTTATAATAAAGGAGTAACAACGGTACCGGTTACATACAACTACTTATTTAGGGGGACTATCAATGCGTCTGCTTGGCAAAAAAGGATTAACTGTATTGACTACTTGTTCAATGGCACTTGTTTTCACGGCATGCGGCAGTAACACGGCAACGACAGACAGTAAACCAAAAGATAATCAAAGCACCACTTCTGTGCAAACAGCAAAAGCTGAAAAACCGATCACGTTGAAACTGGCTACATGGGAACAGCCAACGAATATTGCGGCTTTGACGAAAGTCAACGAAAAGTTTCATGCGAAATATCCAAACATTACAATTACGTTAGATACATCAAAACCTGACGCCGCATATCAAACTTTACTGCAAACCCGCTTAAACGCTAACGATGCGGATATCATAACGGATTTCGCGATCAACCCCAAAAAAGATTGGCATAAAGGCGCAGCCGTTCCTCCGCTGCAGCAATACATCGATGCCGGCCTGATTGAGGATTTGACGGGAAAACCGTACTTGAATAATTACTTCCCGGAAGCTTTGAAAAATGCCACTACATACAAGGATAAAGTTTGGGGTGTCGATATCGGAACCGTTACTTACA
Source organism: Paenibacillus ferrarius (assembly GCF_002027705.1). Lineage (GTDB taxonomy): Bacteria > Bacillota > Bacilli > Paenibacillales > NBRC-103111 > Paenibacillus_E > Paenibacillus_E ferrarius. The sequence continues at coordinate 41,117 of NZ_MBTG01000073.1, forward strand.
CAGGCGTATTTTACAACAAGGAATTGTTTGAGAAAAATGGCCTAAAAGTACCGACAACTTGGCCAGAGATGATGGAGGTCTCTAAGAAGCTTAAAGATAGCGGAGTTTCTCCGTTCACACTCGCAGGCAAAGATGTGTGGCCGCTTGGAATGGTAGCTAATGGATTTATTCAGGCTATTGAGCCTAACGTTGAACAATTAGACAAGAAGTTATGGTCTGGTGAAACTAAGTTCACCGATCCGGTATTCTCGGAGATATTTACTAAATATCAACAAATGTTGAACTATACCGAGAAGGACTTTATGGGTATCGACTATGCTTCGGTCGTTGGACGGTTCGCAACGGGGAAAGCGGCTATGATGCCTGACGGGATTTGGAATTCAGGTGCCATTGAGAAAGCGAATCCGAGTCTGAAATTTGGATACTTTCCGATGCCAGCCAGTGATAAAGCGGAGAATAATAAAAATTTCTTCGGTAAATATGACATGTCTCTATTAGTCGCCGCAAAATCGGCTAATAAAGATGCCGCATTAAAGTATCTCGAATTTATCTCTCAACCAGATATCTATAACGAATTTATTAATACAGTTGGTTTCTTGCCTACTCAGCCAAATGTCAAATTCACGAATCCGTTTATGCAGGAAGTTGCTCCGCTTGCAAGTAGTTTGAAGCTGGCCATGGATGTTATTTGGCAAGCACCGCAAGGAGCTGGCGATTACACGGGCAGTCCGACGCCTGTTCAGTTTCTGAAGCCGGCAGGCAAGGAAACTCCTGAAGAAATTATGCAAAAGATGCAAAAAGAGTGGGAAGTCGAAATGAAAAACGCTAAATAATTGAAGACAAACACTTGGGGGTAGTCCTGCTTGCGCGCCTACCTCCATTTTTCACTAGACAGGAGTTGCTGGAGATGTATCCATTCGGTAAAAAGTGGCATAAATGGGCTCCCTACGGATTCCTGCTGCCGGCATTAATCATTTACATTGTATTTTCTTTTGGACCCTCAATGGCGAGCATTATATACTCATTTACCGATATTTCGGGAGTTGCAGGAGTGAAGTGGCATTTTATCGGTCTCGATAATTACAAAGAATTTTTTCATTCAGGCAGAACGGCGGCTTATTTGGCTTCGGTCAAGAGAACTGTCATTTTTTCGTTTGCTGTCACGATCGTACAGACAGCTATCGGGCTTCTTCTCGCTATCATTATTAATTCGAAATTGAAAGGCCATTTGTTTTACAGATCGTTGATTTTTATGCCGGTCGTGTTGGGCGTAACGGTCTTTGGATTGATTTGGTCGCTCATGTTTAATCCGATGGATGGACCGATTCAGAAGCTGTGGGGGATATTCGGCAGCTCTTCTACTTTTTTGGGCTCCTATGATTTGGCGTTCTACATCGTTGTTTTTATACAGATATGGGGCTCGCTGGGGTATACGGTGGTCATCTTTCTTGCCGGCTTGCAGGCAATCCCAGGCGACCTTTATGAAGCAGGTCATATTGATGGCGCTAGAGCATGGCAATCGTTTGTTCATATCACATGGCCAATGCTGGCTTCGACAGCCACAGTAAATTTACTTTTGGCCATTATTGGATCGCTGCAAACATATGACGTAGTTTTTGTTCTGACTCAAGGCAATTTCAACACAAGTGTACTTGGTTATGAAATATATCGTGCCGCATTCGGAGGTACGCCGGGTGCTTTAGGACTTCGACAAGGATTTGCTTCTGCGGTTGCTGTTATTCAATTCAGCATTGTCCTGGTCATAGCAGTAATTGCTCAATATTATTTACGGCGAAGAGAGGTGCAGTTGTAATGAAGATCCATTTGGTGCCCAGACCTCTCGGCTATCTCATCATGCTGATAATGGTGATACTTTACCTGTATCCCCTTTTATATCTGTTTAATGTGTCCTTTAAGCCGGACGTTGAATTTATTGTGGATCCGGTAGGCATTGTCAAGCAATTTCAACCTGAAAATTATGTAAATGCATGGAAACAGGGGAATTTTAGCACGTACATTTGGAACAGTATACTTTACACCGGTGTAGCGGTCGGGGCGTCAGTTCTGATTTCCGCTCTGGCTGCTTTTCCTGTATCCCGCAGTTATATCAAATGGAGCAACTTTGTATACGTATTTTTTATGATCGCGATTTTTTTGCCGAACAATATGATTCCGCAGTGGAATTTGATCCATTGGCTAGGTTTGTATAATACCAGAATCGGGTATATTTTGGTGAACACAGGGATTGGTCTCGGATTTATGCTCATGACGGGTTACATAAAGGCGGTCCCGAGAGAATTGGATGAAGCGGCCAGCATCGACGGGTGCAGCTATTCCAGATATGTGATGATGATAATTATGCCCCTAATAAAACCCGTATTGGCGACAAGCGCGATTCTGCAAGCAATAGGGGTCTGGAACAACGTGATAGGGGCGACCATTTATCTTTCCGATAAGAAGCTATTTCCAATTGTACTGGGGTTATTCAAGTTCTACGGCCAATTCAGCAATCAATGGACTTTATTGGCTGCGGCACTTGTCATTGTGGCAAGTCCAATGATCATCCTGTATATTTTCTTGCAGCGGTATATTATTGAAGGCGCCATGACGGGAGCAGTTAAATCATGATCGATATACAGAAAGGGAAATGATCAATGGCACAAATACGATTCCCACAAGATTTTCATTGGGGAGCGGCGACTGCTGCTTATCAAATAGAAGGGGCCTCGAAGGATGACGGGCGAGGACCCTCTATATGGGACACATTTTCGCATACGCCTGGTAAAGTGAAGAATGGCGATAATGGCGATATAGCATGCGATAGCTACTATCGATACAAAGAAGATGTCGCACTTATGAAAGATTTGGGAATTACGATGTACCGTTTCTCAATTGCATGGCCCAGGATATTCCCGAGCGGCACTGGAGAGATAAATTTGAAAGGACTCGAATATTATTCCAATCTGGTTGATGAACTTTTAGCAGCTGGAATCGAACCTGTTTGTACATTATATCATTGGGATTTGCCACAAACGTTGGAGGATCGGGGCGGATGGGCAAACAGAGATACAATTGGTGCGTTTGTTGCCTATTCGGAAGTCATTTTTCGTGAATTTGCAGGGAGAATCAAGTATTGGATAACTATAAACGAACCATGGTGCATTTCATTTCTCTCCAATTATATGGGTATTCATGCGCCTGGGAATCGGGACTTGCAGCTCGCTGTTACGATTTCACATCATCTTCTGATTGCTCATGGTCGAGCCGTGAAACGTTTCAGGGAACTGGGGATCTCAGGACAAATAGGTATTGCTCCTAATATGACCTGGTTGGAGCCGTATTCCAATCGCAAGGAAGACGCGGATGCATGCCGCAGAGGCATCGCTTTCTTTTTGGAATGGTTTATGGATCCGGTTTTATTAGGAAAGTATCCGCAATTTATGCTCGATTGGTTCGCCTCGAAGGGAGTCTCTCTGGAAATAAAGGAAGGCGATATGAAAGATATTCACTATCCAATTGATTATGTGGGGATTAATTATTATACGGGCAATGTGGGCAGATACAAGCAGGATGAAGGTTTATTCGACTATGAGGATGTCGATACCGGATATGCTAAGACAGATTTGGATTGGTTTATTTATCCCGATGGATTTTATAATGTGCTGTGCTATATTACGCAAAAGTACGGGAATATCCCACTTCTAATTACAGAAAATGGCGCTTGTTATAACGATGAGGTGGAGGAAGGGCACGTAACCGATAATAGGCGAATTCAATATCTAAAGCAGCATTTGATTCAATTGAATCGTTGTTTGGAGAGCGGTGTGAATCTGATCGGTTATCTCACCTGGTCATTGCTGGATAATTTTGAATGGGCAGAGGGATACGGCAAACGATTTGGACTCATACATGTCGATTTTCAAACGTTAACCCGCACGCGAAAGAACAGTTTTTTCTGGTATAAGGAAGTCATTCGCAAAGGCGGATTTGATTTGTAGATTTAGATCTCCTATCAAATGCTGAAGAGCCTTACAGCGTAATTGACCATACAATTATTACAAAAACGCGGAGTGTCGTAACGATGCTCCACGTTTTTGAATTTTCAATAATCCTCTCAATTTGACCGTTCTCTGAATTCTTGGGGAGTCATATGACTGTACTCTTTGAACAGCTTAATAAAATAGTGTGCAGTCGAATAACCAAGCAAAGTTGAAATCTCATAAATTTTAAGCTGGCTGTTAGTCAGTAAGTGGGCTGCTTTTTCCATCTTAACCTGGAAAAAATAATCGCTGATGCTTTTTCCGGTTTCTGATTTGTAAATTTTAGAGAGATATACGGGATGTAGCTGTACATGATCTGCAATGGATTGAAGGGAGACATAACCGATATTACTATCTACAAAGTCATGCACATCGTTAATAAGAATTGAACGCTGGTCTTGATGCCCCGAGTCAAAATATGCCCTTAATTGCACTATGAGTTCCATTGCCCAATCCTTCAGCATCTCGGGAGAGTGGAACTTTCTACTTTCATTCATCGAGGGGGCAAGGATATCTCTGAGCAACTTATTGTTTTTATGGGCAAAATAATAAAATGCTGTCTTTAAATAATTTCTGGTCACCTCAATATGCTCCTGAGAGTGTTCTCCACTGCCTTTTAATTCATGAAAAACGGCATGAAGTTTTTCTTCAATGGCATCCCAGCGGTTCGCTTCGAACAAATGAAGAAAGGTTGGAGGTTCATAAAGCGATTGCATGATTTGGATGTCCTGATTCCTGATCTGTTGATCTACGGTCAAGAAGAGACCAGTATCTTGTCCGATTCTCTGCCTGATCAAAGCAACTGCAGATTGATATAGTTCACGCACTTTGTATGGGAATATTCCCCATGACGTAGTTGCGACTGAAACATCTCCTTTGAGGTACATGCTAACGTTTTTTTGCAGTTCAAAGGCAGTTTGAGTTAAAGAATAAGAGCGGACGTCCGGTGATTTTGGCTTGAGAAGAAAGACTAAATATTCATGTACATCTTTACATGACCAAATATCGAACTGTTCATGAAACAACTCATTTGCAATATTGACAATAGCGTATTCGAACAGAGGTATACTGTTCATGTCTTGCCTCTGAAAGTAATCTTCAAGCCGCACGATCATAATCGCTACATGCTCGTCAATCATCGGAGACAGTTGGTATTTATGCATATGTTCTGAAAGTTGCTCTTTAGTGAATCGTCGTCCTTGAAGAGTTTCATTAAGAAGCCGGTCTCGCAGCAACGGCAAATGCTCACGAAACGTCTGCATCGTATTCTGGAAGGAAGATAATGTCTCCCATTCACGCTGAATCTCAAGATGCAGTTGCTGAAGCACTTCGATCAATTGCTCATCCCCGATTGGCTTTAGCAAATAAGCGCTTGCTTGGTTCTCGATAGCTTTCTTGGCATATTCAAATTCTGCATAACCAGTAAGCAGCACACATTTGATATGCTTCCACCCGCTGCGAATTTCCTCGATCAGCTGCAGGCCGGACATTTCAGGCATGCTGATATCCGTTATGACGATATCAATAGGATTGTGCATAAGGATTTCTAATGCTTCTTGTCCTGAGTAGGCTTTATGGACTTGTTCAAACTGCAAATCCGCCCAAGGGATTGTGATAGACAAGTCATCTACAACATAAGGTTCGTCGTCAACGAGTAGTATTTGTAACATGATTCAATCCTTTCTTTTGGATGCGAAGTGTAACTTTGACTCCTCCAAGCTCAGAAGGTTCAATGAGTAAACCGGACAAGCCGCCATACTGGTGTTTCAAACGCTGCTGAACGTTCCAAAGCCCACATCCGCCATCCTCACGGATTGGCGTGTCTAGTACGGCATAGAGCTCTTCCATTTGGTGGGGATCCATTCCCGCTCCATTGTCTTCGACTGAAATGATCAGCGTGTCATCCTTGATTTCTCCATGGATCATGATCCTGCCGTCACCCAATTTCTTTTCGATTCCATGGATAATGCTGTTCTCAACGATAGGCTGGATTAACAATTTAGGAATGGGCTCTGTAAGCAAAACGTCCGTGATGCTTATGGAATAATCGATACGTTGTTTACGCAGATTTTGAATCGATAAATAGCTTTCCACTAACTTCATTTCTTGTCCGATCGTTGTCAATGAATGATCCATTCGCGTTATGTAGCGATAATACTCGCCAAGGTTAAGTGCCATTGCTTCAACAGAGGCTGTATCGCCTACTCTTGCCTTGCTTTTCATAAAATTAAGGCAGTTATAAAGAAAGTGCGGATTGATCTGCGCTTGCAATTGCTTCAGATAAGCATCCTTGGTACGTAGTTGTTCGAGATAGACACATTCGATCAATTCCTGAACCTTCTGAGCCATTTCGTTAAATCCTTGATTTAAGAGGGAGAATTCATTATTTGTTTTCGTCGGAATTCGTGTGGACCAATAACCTTCTTTCATCTTGTTTACAGCTCTGAGTAAAATACCGATTGGGCGCTGTACCTGACGGAACATGATTAGAGAAAACAAAGTGCTGAGAGCAAGCAATACAAAAGAAGCGGTGATAAATGAAACCCGGCTGGTTCTAATTGGATGCAAAATTTGTTCAAGCGGTGAATAATGAATCATATACCATCCTAACGATGTCGAACGAATCATACTGACCAAGTATTGCTTGCCTTGAAGATAGACTGTGGTTGAAAACTGCTGTTCAGCTTGAATGTTCTTCAAGTTGTTCATAATCCCGATTGCTAGATTTGTATCCAAATTCTGGTTTTTTATAAGACCGAGTTTTGGATGATAAAGGAATGTATCACCGTAATACTTATATTCCCCGATCATTTTTTGCAAATTGGATACTGGGAAACGGACTTCAATGATCATATTCGACAATTCTGGCGTCTCTGCAAAGTCGACAGGATCGGCGAGCAGCAAGCGGAAACCGTTATCCGAACTGTTCATTTTCATCGACGGATCATAATTCCAGCCTTTTGCCAGAGGTTTTTTCAGCAGGGACTCTTCGAAAACAACCGAAGCATCTGAAGACAGTGCCTCCCGTTTTTGTATATTATAAATGTTAATCTGATTTTCCCATGTACTTGAACTAGTTTGCAGAGCCAACTTTTCCAGAACAGTCAGTGTGGTTTTGTTGGGATCAATAAGATGTTGGAGATCTTGGATATGCTCATATTCTCGGATCGTAGGGTCGCGTTGTAAGGTATAAGCTAAACCGGCTAACTGATTCACGTTATTGTCCATTTGTTTTGTGAAAAAATCTAAATGATTCAAATCGGAGGTTTTAATTTGTTCGGTGATGACTCCGACATCTTTTTTGTAGGATAATCCATATAGCAATAAAGTGATAGATATGATCGTGAACAGTAATACGGTTATTTTGAGGAATAGATTAGCACGCAATCGCAATGGACCATCCTTTACTGCAAAACTATTTTGTTAATGAAATTATACCATATCGATTATACCATATAGACGATTGTTCTGTTATGATAGGACGACCTTAAAATTTATAATAAGATGAATATACTATGAGACTGTTTGGAAGGGGGTCTTCAGGTGGGAAAGATATGGTCATGTTTACTGATCGTATTAGTGTTGATCATTTGTTCTGGGTGCAGCGAAACAAACAATGGAAAAATCACCAACAACACTACGGCCCAAATGCAAGATTCGATACATTATGACGCGAAACTTGGAAAGTATGTACCTCCAGTTAACATGTACACAGTTGGCTCCATAAACCCCGATATGAAATTTAAAAATGGCGAGAATCTGGAGAATAATATACATACCAATTGGGCTGAGGAACGATTGGGCATCCGAATCCGGTATCTTTGGACGATTCACGATTCGAATGGCGCCTATGCCAACAAGCTTCGTATTGAACTTGCTAAGGGAAATATGCCTGACATTGTTACCATCAGGGAACGAGATGTAATACAAGAATTAATAGACTCCGGGCAATTCAGGGAGATTGGTGATTTATTTGAAAAATATGCCTCTCCTGTCTGGAAAAGTGCCATGAAGGAAGACCCGGCCGTATGGGATTCTTTTGTGCGTGACGGAAAAAAATATGCAATTCCGATTCTTGACTATCAATATTCTACCGATCCTGTTCTTTGGATTCGTCAGGATTGGTTAGATAAGTTAAAGCTTCCTGTACCAAGAACGATAGAAGATCTTGAAGCGGTGATGGAAGCATTCACAAATAAGGATCCCGACGGTAATGGAAAGAATGATACATTCGGACTAACGATCGGATTAAGAAACGGCCCCAGCACATGGATGGCTGATTCCAGTTGGATTTTTGGCGCATTCGGGATAATACCTAAACAGTGGAATCTAGCTGAAGACGGCAAATTAAAGTACGGATCGGTTCAGCCCGGTGCAAAGGATGCGCTACGGGTGCTGAAAAAGTGGATACAGAAAGGTTATGTTTCAAAAGAAAGTGAATGGTACAATGAGACAAAGGCGGCTGATTTGTTCATTGCTGGCAAGGCAGGCATTATTGCGGGACCATATTGGATGTCTGGATGGCCGTTATCTGATCTGCTGAAAAATGACCCTAAAGTTGTAATTAAAGCGATCCCCATACCCAATGGTCCGAGCGGCTTCGTCGGGAGAAGAGGTACGTTGCCCGTTAACGGCGCCATTCTTATCAATAAAAAGATGAAGGATCCCGAAATCTTCTTTAAGTACCAAAACTACTTGTTTGATTATTATGCCACTTCAACAGGAGAATTTGCACAGGGGCTTGCCAGAGACTACGATTGGACGGTAGTCAATGGAGTTCCTTCTTCTGATGCTGCTTTAATTCCGGGGGGAGCCGTTCGAGTGTCATCCTATACGTTGACTTTTGACGGAGCGCGAATTCCATCGAAAGTAATAGATGCAATTCCTAAGGATATTACGCCCGAGTTGTTCTCTCCAGAAGGAGCTTCCATGAAAGAAGCATTTACAGGGCCGCCTACTACAACCATGAAATCAAAATGGGAACTTCTTCAGAAACTTGAACAGCAGACTTTTCAAGAGTTCCTGTTCAATAGTACCCCTGAAAGCGACATCGAATCATTTGTGAAAAAATGGTTTGCGTATGGGGGAGATAAGATAACTCAAGAAGTTAATGATTGGTATCGGGATCAAAGGTCGAGATAAAATGAGTGAAAATTGAGTAAAAAAAGAGTCCGTTTCATTTTCATAACGGTCTCTTTATTTTTTTAGTATTTCACGTTTGATTGCATTAATGGTAGTCGCAATCTCCAAGCGAACGGGCTCATTCCAATCGCTTTGGTTCCCGTACTGCGTCCTCATGTTCTTGCTTGAAGACCGTAGGAATCAGAAAACGATATTGTTGATTTCAAATGAGCTGTTTGTATGCTGAAAGAAAGCGTTCTACATTTAATGTATGCGCTTTAAAAAAGTACAAGAAATCATGTAAAAGTGATATATGCCCTTAACTTTGCCTTTGATAAAATTAAAACAGAAGGAGAGGGAGAGCATATGTCAGAAGCAATCATAACTGTGCAAACGAATGAAAATACGAAGAAAAAAACAAAGAAAAAATTATTTTCGGACTTTAGAGAACATAAAACGTATTATTTTATGCTTACCCCAATGATCGTATTCTTTATCCTATTTTCATACCTGCCGATGTTTGGTGTCTATTACGCCTTCGTGGACTATGATTTTAGCAAAGGAATCGCAAGTAAGTTTGTCTGGTTCAAAAACTTTGAGTTTTTGTTCCAAGGCGGGTTTGACTCCATCATATGGAAATTAACGAAAAACACAATTTTATACAATATTGCTTTTATTGGACTAAACACTTTTTTTCAAATGTCTGTCGCTATTCTTCTCAGAGAGCTTACCTATAAGAAGTTTGTTAAGACTTCTCAGACGCTAATGTTTATGCCATATTTCGTTTCTATGGTTATTATTAGTTCAATTGTTTACAACTTATTCAATTATGATTTTGGAGTAATTAACAGCGCTTTCACGGCAATGGGTTTTGAGAAGTTTGATTTTTATGCGACACCGGCAGTTTGGCCATTCATTATCGTTGCTGTCGAGATTTGGAAGGGCTTGGGGTATGGCAGCGTCATTTACTTGGCATCCATCATGGGAATTGATGAGAGTATTTACGAGGCAGCTTATGTGGACGGTGCTTCCAAATGGCAGCGAATCATTCACATCACATTACCACTGCTCAAACCAACAGTAATTGTACTGCTTCTATTCTCATTAGGAAGTATTATGCGTGGGCAGTTTGATTTGTTCTGGAATATTATTGGTCAAAACGGATTCCTCTTAAATGCAACAGATATTATTGATACTTACGTATACCGCTCACTTACCGTCAATTTTAGTATGGGCTTAGGTTCAGCAGCTGGACTGTTTCAATCTGTATTTGGCTTATTTGTTATCTTGACTGTTAATTATATTGTGAAAAAAGCTGATAAGGAAAATGCACTTTTCTAACTTGCTATTTTTCAGGTGAAAGGAGTTTATTATGGCTGAATTATCCATTAAAAAGCAAAGGAATACGATACAACAGGATGCTGGTACCAAAATTTTTAATGTGATCGCGGTTACGATCGTATCGTTCTTTGCCATCGTTTGTCTATTGCCCTTCGTCCTTGTACTGTCTGGCTCGTTTAGTGATGAAAGTCAGGTCGCTATTAACGGATATAAACTGTTTCCTCAGGAGTTTTCATTACAAGCCTACAAAGTCGTATTTAGTAATTTAGGGGACACGATAGGAAATGCGTACTTGGTCACCATTTACGTAACACTTGTTGGGACGGTAGTAGGACTACTGCTAACCTCCATGAGCGGTTATGTACTGTCACGGACTGATTTTAAACACAGAGATAAAGCAGCTTTCTTTATCTACTTCACAACGTTGTTCAGTGGTGGATTAATTCCTTCTTATTTGGTTAATACGACCTTTCTTCATCTAAATCATTCGTTGTGGGCCGTCATCCTACCTGGCTTATTAGGTCCATTTAATATCTTCTTGTTTCGTAATTATATTAAAGGTATTCCTCACTCCTTAGTTGAGTCTGCAAGGATTGACGGGGCAGGTGACTTCCGTGTTTATTGGCAGATCATCATTCCATTATGCAAGCCCGTATCTGCTACGGTTGGTTTGTTTCTATCGCTTGGCTATTGGAACAATTGGTTTGGATATAGTCTCTATCTGATTTCAGATAAGGATAAGTGGGGGCTGCAGTATTTACTCTACAGGATGCTAGCTCGGATGACTGATGCGGTCAAGGACTCTCAGATTGTTATGGATGCTTTACCTTCAGAAACGATGAAGTTGGCTACCGCTATGTTGGTTACAGGTCCTGTTCTTCTATTCTATCCTTTTGCCCAACGTTATTTCGTATCTGGACTTACTATTGGCGGCGTAAAAGGTTGACACTGTACCCATTCTGTTGTTGACTGGAGGAAGCCTTTCTCGGATTGCTTCCTCTGTAAAACATATATAAAAATTATTGGAGGGGATTTTCTTGTTAGCAACAAAAAAACTAAAAACAGTATTATCCGCAGTACTCATGTCATCTGTTGTCATTTCGGCTGCGGCATGTTCATCCGACAAAAATGCAACATCAACTCCAGGTGTATCAACGGGGACTACACCGGCTGCATCGCAAGCATCTGGTCCACTTATAGAATTGAAAGCGATCACAATGGGGGCAGAACCAGCTAGTGGAATGGCTAACTTCTATAAGAAGCTGGATGAGCTTACGAAGAAGGATTTTAATGCAACAGTCAGATTTACATTCATTCCATGGGGCGATGAGAAAAATCAAATTAGTCGTGCCATTGTAGCCAAGGAATATGATCTTTATGTTGGCGGAGCATGGTCGGATTTCAAAAATTTTGCCGTTAAAAATGCATTCGCTGATCTAACACCGTTCTTGAAGAACACGCCGAAGCTTACTGAGCGCTATGGAGATATTCTGGATCGTCTTAAGATTGATGGCAAAAATTACGGCATTCCCCAATTGTCAAAACCGGGTATTGCTGCTGGGGAAGGCATGCTGTTCCGTGAAGACTTGAGAAAGAAATGGGGATTACCGGAAATCACAAATCTTGAAACGGCAGAGAAATACTTGTATAAAGCTAAGCAAGAATTTCCAGATACGCCAATGATTATCGATAAGCGTGCAGTTAACAACGTCTGGGCTATGGTTGCTGGTAATAAGTATTTAACAGTTACATCCTTGAATGGAACGGTACTAACGGTGGCGTCGGTGGATGAACCATACAAAGCAATGAGTATTTATGATACGCCAGAGTTTAAACAAGTTCTTGGGTATGTAAAAAAATGGTACGACGATGGGATTATTGCCCATGATGTGTTAGCATCGCAAGGTAATGAAGGCGACAAAACGAAAGAGCTCATGAAAGCTGGCAAAAAACCACTTGAGTTCAACAATCAGTTCTATGCTGTAAGCAGCAATTATATTGCAACCATTAAAGATGCTCATCCAGAATTTGAATTGAATTGGGTAGACTTTTCAATGATGAATCCCAAAACGATATTCTTGCCATCGCATTCCAATGAAACAACAACGATGATTTCAGTTGGCGCTCAAAGTAAGAACGTTGAAACGGCTTTGAAATTCATTGAAAAAGCACATGTGGATCAGACTTATTATAATTTGCTCAGCTTCGGTGTTGAAGGTGAAAACTATAAAATGGTCAATGGTGCAGTCTCCTCAGAGGGAATTGATGCCAAAAACAAAAAGCCAGCATGGACAGGCCTGAGTGATGGTTTTATGAATCCAGAACCGAAATATCCTGCTGAATGGCAAGGTATTTATGAAAAATTAAAGTCTGCAGGTGAAGCTCTTGTTCCTTCTTTGAAAATGAATCCGTACGAAGGATTTGTATTTAACACGTCTGAACTGGCTGCTGAAAATTCAAGTTTAGAAACAGTAAGAACACAATTTGCTCTGCCTCTGGTAGTAGGGATGGTTAAGAAAAACCAAGAGGCTGATCTAGAAGCCTTGAAGCAACAACTTAAAGGTGCAGGCTTTGATAAGTATATGGCAGCTTTGCAGAAACAACTGGATACTTTCGCTGCTGCTAAAAAGAAATAGATCCCATATTTATCCCATCCCGAATAGGGGTGGGATGCCTGCATTTCACCTATCAGATATGCTAAGATGAACTTATGAAGTGATCTTAAAAGGAGTACGATCCCATGCGCTTATTAATTGCAGATGACGATGATTACACCAGGCTTGGCATAATGGAATCGATGGATTGGACACCATTAGGTATTACAGAGATAAAAGAAGCTAGAGATGGTGCGGAAGCACTCCGAATTGCTGAGGATTTCCATCCCGATATTGTGTTGACGGATATCCGAATGCCCAAGCTTAATGGTATTGAATTCGCAGAGAAATTAGCTGTTTGTTCCAGTGAAAGTAAGTTGTTATTTATGAGTGGATATATGGATGTTGATTATCTAAAAAGTGCAATCAAACTATCTGCCGTAGATTATATAGAGAAGCCAATTAGGCTGACAGATTTGGAAGCCGCGATCAAGAAAACAGTAGCATTTATTCATACGAAGAATAGACACCAAAGTATGATGAATCAGAACATGGCCTTACAACGCCAAAAACTCGCGGGAATGTTGAAATCCAAAAGCATGAACGTGAAAGAAGTCATTTCAATTTGCAAGGAGACTGATTTTCCAGCGGATAGTACATATATGTGCATTGTACTCTCACAAGGAACAGATGAAGAAGTACAAGATAGTTGGATAGCTTTTATTAACGATTATTGGAGCTCCTACCACATCCCATCTCTAGGTACAGTAGTTGAAAATAATAAGTACCTCTCTATATTGTCCGTTAAGAAGCATGACAGGAAGCGAATCTTATATGTAATTGATCTTCTCTTAAAAAAAAATGAAGGCTGGATTCTAGGCGTTGGAAAGGAAGCGCTTCATTTAGAAACGGTTGCTGAAAGCTTTCAAACAGCATTGCGTGCATTAGAAAGTTCCTTTTATCATCCAAATCTACAAATGTTCGGATTGGAACAAAGAAAAAATGCTCCTCAGGGATTGGGAGTTGAGCTCTATTCGGAATTCTACAGTTTGTTGAAGAATGAACCCACCCAATTAGCTGCTTGGGTTGATATGATCTGTAAGCAGTTCTGCGAGTTTGAATATCCACGCAAAGAACGAGTTTGTGAATTGTTCATTTCTTTTGCGCAAGCTATATTGCACGAGAAAAGCTCACTCTTAAATAAAATGAACCACATTTTCAATACGAACGATCTAGAAATGTATATTCATAAGTGTCGTTCAATCTTTGCAATTAAGAATTTTATGCAGCAGCTCCTTACTTTGTATGTTGAGGAATTGGAGGATTTATCCCAATATTCTAGGGTTATAAGAGATGTGATGTCATATATTACTTCCAATTGCAGCCATGTGGATTTGGATGTGCGTGAAATTGCAGAGTCTGTTCATCTGTCCACAGCACATCTCGGCATGTTATTTAAGAACGAAACCGGGGTAACGATTAAGCAATACATTGGCGATTACAGATTGGAGCTGGCCAAAAAATTGATATCGAATGAACATTATAAAATAAATATGATTTCGGAGTTGTGCGGTTACGCAAGTGCCAGTTATTTCACGAAAGTTTTCCGGGCAGCAACGAATTTGACACCTGTTGAGTATAGAAAGATGATTATGAAATGAAGATCAAACTTTGGTTTTCAAACTTATCATTAAAGCAAAAACTGCTATTTTTATTCGCCTTGGTAGGACTTATCCCGCTGATGATTACTTTCATTATTTCATATCAAAAAATAACAAGTGCTACGTTGAAGTCTCAGAATTATGCAGCTAATCAAAACTATGAACAAACCCTTTCTTCCTTATCTGGGACATTTACTCGAATTGAGAAGTTGTCGACGATGGTCATTTTAAATGATGCTCTTGTATCCGCTTTAGGAACTGATCCCTTGCAGAAGGATATTGGTGAACAACTCATTGATTTTGGCAAAATAGAAACTTATACAAAGACATTGGAGGAGAGCTCGGAGAGCGAACGTATTACCTACTATATCGATGATCGGTTTGTTGTGTCAGGAACAGATACGCGTTTCCGCAAATTAAAGTTAATTGAAGGTCGAGAATGGTCCAAGAAAGTAATTAACAATGCGGGAAGGCCTACTTGGGTGTTGTACGAAAATGAGAGTTCTAACGAGTCACGCAAGTATTTGACTTTAGGAAGAATTTTATGGGATACGAGGAACTATAGTGACTCGATAGGTTTAGTAACGATCGACTTGGATTTAAAGAAAATACGAGATAACTTAACGCGAACTGTCCCTGAGCAGGTAGTTTATTTGATAAATGAAGAGGGACAGCTGGTTGCGGGTAGTGACAATGTCAACGCAGCCCATGTATCCGACCTAGTCATAAGCCCCTCTCAAATTAAGGAAACAAAAAGTGATTTTGAGGAAATCAAGCTGAATAATATGGATTACTTGCTACGATGCAACCAGATTGGAAAAACTGGCATTTTCTTGACTTCGATCATTCCCAAAACAGCGGCATCAAAAGCCGTAGATATTGTAGGTACACAAATGATCATGATCTATGTGGTGGTGGCTGCTGCATTGATGATCCTTATTTTCCCCGTAACTAGATCGATTACAGCTCGAATTTTCTTGTTGTCCAGGAAGATGGATCAGGTTCGGCTAGGTGAGCTGAGGAAACTTGATATTGAGCCGCGCGACGATGAAATGGGTCGACTCGTTTCAAGCTACAACTACATGATTAATAGTGTTCAAGATCTTCTTCAGGAGCAATATCAGTTAGGCCAGGAAAAAAAGGGGGCAGAGCTCAAGGCGCTCCAATCCCAGATCAATCCACATTTTCTATATAACACCCTCGATATGCTGAATTGGATGGCCCAAAGAGAAGAACGGGACAATATCCAGCAAGTGGTTTATGCGTTATCGGATTATTACAAACTTATTTTGAATAAAGGTGAGGATCTCGTTACGCTGAAGGATGAGCTTCGCATGTGTCGTATTTATGTGGATATCCAGCAGAGGCGCTTCAGAGGGAGGATTACATTCGCAATTGAGGTAGATGAGGAGCTTTTGGATTGTTTACTCCCCAAGATCACGCTCCAACCTTTAGTTGAGAATGCCATTGTGCACGGTATTACAGAAAAGCCTGATGGTAAGGGAACTGTCACTATAAAGGCAACTGCGAAAGATCAGCGATTGCTTCTATCTATTGAGGATGATGGAATCGGCTTAAAGAATGATTTAAGCGATAGACCTGGTTATCGTGGCAGCGGATATGGGATCAAAAATATCGAGAAACGTTTGGAATTATACTTTGGTGAAAGCCAATGTATGCGGTATGAAAGCGATTCGGACACGGGAACTCGCATAACAATTGATGTGCCGGTGGTACGTCATTCGAATAACATGTAAAAGGTTTCTCCTACAGTTGATATATGTAACCCCAGTGCCTTTCCGGTACCGGGGTTGTTCAGTTTGAGCATGTAACCTAGAAAAGTACAAGGAATCTTGAGAATTTAGGATAGGCCATCTTCTTCCACCTTGATAAAATTGACGTGTACTATCATGTAAGCGATTACGGCACTTGTTGGAGGATGAATATATAAACATGGAAAAATCTAAGCTTATTACTTATTCCATACCTAATCCAATTCCGAGGAATAAAGATTTCTCTGTAAACGTCCGGACCCCCGGAGGAGATTGGAAAGAACTAGACGTACTAGTAGTGAAAGTCGATATGCACGATGTGAGGGAAGCGGCAATGGCCAGCTTCGATTTTTACTGTGAAGTAGAAGTTGAAGTCATCAGCCACCGCAGCTTTATCCAAAAGGTCGAAATTCGACCGCATTCCGCTGGTATCCTACTTGACACGAGTAATCAAGAGCGATTGCAATTCACTTTGACGCAACCTCAGAAACTCTCTATTGAGATAAATGGAGACCGTTTTCATAATTTGCATCTATTTGCGAAAGAAATTCAATCAGAGCAACCCGATCCACAAGGTGCGGGTGTAGTCGTCATCGATCCAGGGATTCATCGAACGGAAATGTTGGTTGAACGGATGGAGATAGGCATACATACACTTTATTTTAAACCAGGCATGCATCATATTGAGCAGGTGCTATTGAACATTCCTTCAGGAATGTCTGTCTATTTGGCGGGTGGTGCAGTCCTCGTAGGTTCGCTCGTTTGCGATTGCGTAACGGATGTTAAAATCTCAGGCAGAGGCTTGATTTACTTAGCAGATTTCGGCCGATTCTCTGCATTCCGAGGCGTGCGTATCATGTATAGCAAGGATATCGAGGTGTCAGGCATCGCGGTCATTGATCCTCCTCATTATAGTATCTACTTAGGCCAATCAGAGCGAATCCGTATACGAGATTTCGAGTCCTTCAGTACACGGGGCTGGTCAGATGGCATCGATATGATGTCGTGTTGCGACGTTGATATCGACAATGTATTTATGCGAAATTCAGATGATTGTATTGCAATCTATGGACATCGTTGGGGGTACTACGGAGACGCTAAGAATATTACTGTCAAAAATTCAGTGCTTTGGGCTGATGTAGCACATCCGACGATGATTGGAACGCATGGCGATTATCATGGAGAAGGAACGTTAATCGAGAATATCTTGTTTGAGAATATAGACATTTTGGAACATCACGAGCCGCAGGATGGGTATCGTGGATGCCTAACGATCAATGCGGGAGATAAAAATATCGTGAGGCATGTGTCCTATCGGAACATTCGTATTGATCCTTTTGAATTAGGAAGAATTATCGACATTCGTGTGATTTGGAACCCAGACTATAATCCGGTCCCAGGGAATGGCATTGAACATGTGGAGTTTGACAATATTCGTTATCGCGGGAGCGAGGATGTGGTTTCATCCATCTGTGGATTTGACGAGGGCAGGTCTGTCAAAAGTGTCTTAATTAAAGATTTTTATAGAAACGGTGTAAAAATAACAGGTGCTTCTGAAGGTAAGGTGAACGTTGGATCGTTCGTGTCCGATGTGCGATTTGAATAAGTTGCGTTGTAGTTAAACAGAGCACCTATGAGTGAGGAGAGAACACAACATGAAGTTATGTTATCAAGTTCCAGCAGGGAAATGGACAGAGGCGTTACCGCTTGGCAACGGGCGTCTGGGAGCGATGGTTTTCGGAGGAATCGAATCAGAAAAGTTGCAGTTGAATGAGGATACATTGTGGTCAGGTGCACCGAAGGATGGAACGAATCCAAGAGTACGAGACATCTTGCCCGAGATCCGCAAAAGCATTAATGAAGGTTCATATACGAATGCAGATGTATTAAGTAAAGAAATGATGGGACCTTACACACAATCATATCTGCCGCTTGGCGACCTGAGTATTCATTTCTATCACGGAGATCTTGCACAAGATTACTCACGTGAATTAGATATTGAGACGGCAACGACAACTGTTTCTTATAAAATTGGTGAGGTTACCTATAAACGGACGTATTTTATCTCTTATCCCGATCAAGTAATTGTTCTGCGATTTGAGGCAGATCGACCTAGAATGCTTAATTTCGGAGTGAAATTGTGGAGCCCACTCAAGCATCATACGGGTGTAGAAGATGATCGACTTGTCTTGAAGGGGAAAGCGCCCGTGCATGTGGACCCGAATTATTACCGCACGAACAACCCGGTTGTTTACGGGGATGAAGGTATGAGGTTCGAAGGTAGACTTGCATATCGCGTCGAGAATGGTCAGTCCGTTGTGAATCAAGATGGCTTGTACATGGAAGGTGCTACGTCAGCTACACTTATTTTCAGTGCAGCTACGAGCTTCAATGGTTTTGATCGTAATCCTGCTGCTGAAGGCAAGGATCCTTCTTCGATTGTTGAATCTCACGTGGCTGCAGCTCTAGAGAAGAGCTACCTCGCGTTATTGAACGATCACATTGACGATTATCGTGCATTATTTGATCGTGTTTCGTTAGACTTGGGTGCTGCTGATTTAGCCCCAATGAAGTCAACAGATGCTAGAGTTGAAGCTCATGGGGCGAGAGATAAGAAGCTGGTCGAGCTCTTGTTTCAATTTGGGCGATATTTGATGATCTCCAGTTCACGTCCCGGCACACAGGCTGCAAACCTACAAGGGATTTGGAATAAAGACGTTCGACCGCCTTGGAGCAGCAACTATACGTTAAATATTAATGCGGAGATGAATTACTGGCTTGCTGAGACGTGCAATTTGGCGGAGTGTCATCAACCACTGCTTACGTTCACAAAGAATCTGAGCACAAAGGGAACAAATGTGGCAAAGGTCAATTACGCTGCAAAGGGGTGGACTGCGCATCATAATAGCGATATTTGGTGCCAAGCTGCACCTGTTGGAGACTATGGAGCAGGAGATCCGGTATGGGCTAGTTGGCCAATGGCGAGTCCTTGGTTAAGTCAACATCTTTGGGAGCATTATGATTTCGGACGTGACGACACTTATCTTCGGGAAATGGCGTACCCGATCATGAAAGAAGCGGCCCTCTTTTGTCTAGATTGGTTGCAAGAAGAACCGGATGGAAGCTTGATCTCATCGCCCTCAACGTCGCCTGAACATAAATTTGTAACGGCAGATGGCTCCCTCGCTGCTGTGAGTAAAGGGGCTGCTATGGACCATGCGTTAATGTGGGATCTGTTTACTAATTGCGTCAAGGCAGCCAAGGCATTGGGCATGGATGAATCGTTTCAAGCTGAGTTAGAAATGGCTAAAGCTCGCTTATTCCCTTATCAAATTGGGAAGCATGGCCAGCTGCAGGAATGGTTTCAAGATTTCGCGGATCAAGATGTGTTTCACCGGCATGTATCACATTTGTACGGCGTATTTCCAGGTTGCGAACTTACTGCCGAAACGGCGCCTGAGTTGTTCGAAGCCGCTCAACGTTCTTTAGAGCGGAGAAGCGACATTGGCACTGGTTGGAGTTTAGCATGGAAAATTAATTTATGGGCCCGTTTTAGGGATGGAAATCGGGCATTACGCTTAATAGATGATGTCTTTAACCTTGTTCGGGAAGAAAAAGGTGCTGTTACAGGCGGCGGAGTTTACCCTAATTTGTTCGGTGCTCATCCACCCTTTCAAATCGATGGCAACTTTGGGTTTACGGCTGGTGTGGCAGAAATGCTCCTGCAGTCTCACGCAGAGGTGATTTATTTATTGCCAGCAACTCCTGATGACTGGGCATCTGGGCATGTTAAAGGGCTGCGAGCACGCGGGGGCTTCGAAATTAATATTTCGTGGGAGAACGGTGAGATTACGAGTGCGACAATACTATCTCTACAAGGCAATTCATGTAACGTGACGTCAGCAATTCCTTTGCAGGTCGAAGCAAATGGTCATTCGGTGGCAAGTGTGTGCCATAGTAACGGCATGGTCACGTTTGCGACGACGGTAGGCATGACATATAAGATCTCACCAGTTTTAAAAGCTTCTTCGGATATGAAACGTTAAGGAATGAAGGAGTGAATGAGATGAATGAAATATCATTAAGTCCAGTATGGGTAGCTGATTTAGGGGATGGCAAGTATCGTAATCCGATTCTTCATGCTGATTATTCCGATTTGGATATTATACGAGTCGGAGACAGTTTTTATATGACAGCCTCTAGTTTTGTTAGTACGCCCGGACTTCCAATTCTGGAATCGAAGGATCTTGTAAACTGGACGATTATCGGATACGCAGTTGACAGGCTTCCATCCGGATATGATGAGAGCGTTCGTCACGCTCAGGGCATTTGGGCACCAAGTATTCGTTATCATGACGGGATGTTTTGGATATTCGTCAGTACACCTGATGAGGGTGTGTTTATGACACAAGCGAAGGATGCTTCTGGACCGTGGTCTGAACTTCATCTTGTAAAGGAAGTTAAGGGATGGATTGACCCTTGTCCGATGTGGGATGAGGATGGCCAAGCTTACTTGATTCATGCTTATGCGTATAGTCGATGCGGATTCAACAGCAAGTTGAATTTATGCAAAATGAAGAGTGATGGAACTGCATTGTTAGACGACGGAGTCGTCGTTTTTGATGGAACAAATGACCATCCTACTATTGAGGGCCCCAAACTTTACAAACGAAATGGGTATTATTACATTTTTGCTCCTGCAGGAGGAGTTGCAACAGGATGGCAGACTGTGCTTAGATCCAGAAACATCTTCGGTCCGTTTGAAGATCGGATTGTCATGCATCAAGGAGATACGCAAATTAACGGTCCACACCAAGGTGGTTATGTGGAACTCGATTCTGGAGAATCCTGGTTTGCTCATTTCCAAGAATGCGGAGCGTACGGACGTATTGTTCATCTCCAGCCTATGACTTGGCAGAATGATTGGCCAATGATTGGCGCAGATACGAATGGAGATGGAATCGGCGAGCCCGTCATGTCTCATAATAAACCGAATGTTGGACCGCATTCATGGCCTATAACCGTTCCGGATACTTCAGATCATTTTGAGAAAAGCAGCCTCGGACTTCAATGGCAATGGCAGGGAAATAGGAAAGCGGAGTGGTACTCGCTTGACGCAAATCCTGGTAACCTACGTCTATATGCCAATACGCATCATGCTAACTTGTTCGAAGCTCCGAATATTTTATGCCAAAAGTTCCCTGCACCCGTTTTCACAGCTACATGTAAGTTGAACCTAGGACCACGTGAAAGAGGTTTATTTCAGTCGGGCATGACTGTATTCGGGCATGAATTTGCTTATATGGCTGTGGAGCATAATGGGTTCAACAAGCGGATGGTTGTAGTCGAAGGAAATCGTAATGAAGATGAAAAATTAACTTCTAGCTTTGAGCTTGAGAACTCGCTTTCGTCGGTTTATATACAAGTTCATGTTGCTGCTGGAGCACTATGTACGTTCCATTTCAGTTTAGATGGGATCGAATATCAACAGATTGGTGGAGATCCATTTATTGCTAAGCCTGGCGGATGGGTAGGTGCAAAGATTGGACTTTTCTGTTCACCAATGGGGTATGAATCGGAGAATGATTTTGTTGATTTTGAATGGATAAGTATTAAAGAGTAATTTAGACATTTTGATAACGTGAGGAGATGCGAAATGCATAAGAAACTAAATGACACAGACCAGTATTGGCTAGATTGTACTTGGGAAAAGATACAAGTGAAAATGTCCGCAGAATGCGAACGCGTAGGTGATCATATTCCTTATGTTCCAGTTAATGGAGAATATCGTGAAGATAAAGGAGATACGGATATTTATTGGTGGACCAACGGCTTCTGGCCGGGCATGTTGTGGCATATGTATCAAGCTACCCAGGAAGAACCTTACAAAACTGCAGCAGAAGGAGTAGAACGTCGTTTAGATGCAGCGTTAGAGGGGTTCGAGGGATTGCATCATGATGTTGGATTCATGTGGCTGCCTTCTGCGGTTGCAAACTATAGGTTAACGGGGAATGAAAGAAGTAAAACACGCGGCTTGCATGCGGCTAACCTATTGGCTGGCAGATACAATCCAAGGGGCCGTTTTATTCGGGCTTGGAATGACGATTGCACAGGTTGGATCATTGTAGACAGTATGATGAACATTCCCTTGTTATATTGGGCGAGCATGGAGACGAATGACCCGCGGTTTCGTTATATCGCGATGGATCATGCAGATACGGTACTGGGTCGAATTGTGCGTTCCGATGGGTCATGTAACCATATTGCCATTTTGAATCCAGAGAACGGTGAACTATTGGAAGCACCGGGAGGACAAGGTTTTGCATCTGGATCAGCATGGTCCAGAGGACAGTCCTGGGCGCTGTACGGCTTTGCTTTGAGCTATCGTTACACGAAGGATGACCGCTATCTGAGCGCTGCAAAAAGCATCGCTCATTACTTTATCACACAAGTGTCCACAACAGACTATGTACCATTAGTTGATTTCCGCGCACCCGCAGAACCAGTGAAATGGGATACAACGGCAGGTCTCTGCGCAGCATGTGGGTTACTTGAACTTGCCGAGACAGTACCAGAGCTTGAGCAACCGTTCTATCGCAATGCTGCGATTCGGATTTTACAATCAACGGATGAACGCTTCGCGAACTGGAATCCGAACGAAGATGCGATTATTTCAGGTGGGACAGAAGCGTATCACAGTATAAAGAACAACGAGGTTCCTATTATTTACGGTGATTATTTCTTTATTGAAGCTGTACTTCGTCTTAAAGAAAAGCATGTTCTTATTTGGTGATTTTTTGATAACTAGGTACTATCTATGATGACTGTCGATTGGTATGAGATTATTATAAGATGGCCGATTCAATTGAATCGGTCTATTCTTATCAAAAAAGAACTTGGGAGTTATCGTTCGCTGTGTTTTATTAAATTACAATGAATCGTGTAAAAGTACTATATATGGAATAAGAAAGCGCTATTAAAATTGATAGTAAAGGGGGATGGATGAATTGAAAGCGTAACCATGATTGGAGTACATATTCAACCGATTAGTCAATGAAAGGAGCAACAAGATGAAGTCTAAAACAGCATTTCTATTTGAAAATTTAAGAAAGCGTTTGCTTGCAGTAGTTTCGGCAACTAGTATCATGATGTCGCTTGTACCGATTGGCTCTGTTTCTGCCGATACCATCGGTACAAGCAATCTGGTGCAAATTAATGAAACGGTTAGTAATGGTTTTACCCATCCAGGTATCGGCTTTACCAAAGCGATACTCGAAAACGCGAGAGATCAGGTGATGGCGCAAAAAGAGCCTTGGTATTCGGGGTATTTATCAATGGCCAATTCCGATGCTGCTTCGAAAACGGTTACATCAAGCAACCAAAGCTCGGCGGATCCCAATAAACCGGGTACAGATGCTTTTGACTGCCAATGCTTTGAGCCGAAATTTATTTCTGATGGCTTGAAGGCGTATACACAGGCGATGATGTATTATTTTACCGGCGATGAGACTTATCGGGCCAATGCGCTGCATATTATCCGCATTTGGGAACAGATGGATCCTGCGAAATACAAGTTTTATACGGATGGGCAGATTCATGCAGCGATCCCAGCCAACCGGATGATAAGTGCGGCAGAAATATTGCGATATACCAGCTATCAGAATCCGGCAAATGCGTGGACGGATCAAGATACGACTTTATTTACGAACAACTTGATTGTTCCGTTGACAGAAACTCTATTTCATAGTCCGGATTATTTCATGAACCAGTTTAATTATCCGCTGTTCGGAGCAATGGCTGGGTATATCTTTACCGATAACAGAGACAGATATAACGAGTCTGTCGAATGGTTTACAGTTAATAAGACAGCCAAAGATCAAGGCTTCAATGGATCGGTCAAGCGCTTGTTCCGAATTGTCGATCGCAACGACGCTACAGGTGAGCCGGTTACGCCGCATCTTCAGCATATGGAGATGGGAAGGGACCAGGCGCATGCCGGCGGGGACGTAACCAATTTCGGCCTCCTTGCGAGGCAATTGACGGCCCAGGGAACTAAGGTGGATCCGATAGAAGGAACCCCATCCACCAATGCGGATGCCGTAGGACCGTATGAGTTCCTGAATGATCGAATTTTGGCGGGTGCCGACTATTATTGGCAGTTCATGCTCGGTTACGATACGCCCTGGACGCCGGTTGCGTACGCTATTAGTCCCGATGGAACGATAAGAGATACCTATAATACCTTATCAGGCGGCTATCGTGGTAGATTTGTCAATAATAATATTTGGTATCTCTTCTATTACTACAAGTATATCAAAGGGGTCGATATTGCGGCAAAGGCTCCATATTTTTATGAAGCATTCACCAAGAGGCTTCCCCAAGATGTTGGTAAATGGAACAACGTGGACGGCGGCGGAGACGAGTGGCTCTATTATCCAGCGGCGGCAGCGGCTGACGCGGCAACTTATACCGAAAAGACGCCGCCAGTTGGTTTGGTTAAGCTCGCGGATAGGGCCACAATATTAAATAACAATACGTCTATCCTGCAAGAAGGTAATACTTCATTTATCAGGTTGGGCGCGACGCCGGAAGGAACTACTACGGTGGTTACTCATGGGGCCCTCACCGAGAACAGGATCGGAATCAAAGTTCGGACCAACGGCGTAACTGTATTGGAAGTAAGAGGTAATCCGGAGGAGGCCAAATGGCCGTTATTGGCGCAGATCACGCTACCGGACACGAAAGGGCAGTGGCAATATGTCACCCTTAACCAGGTATCTTGGGATACCATT
The DNA here is from genome assembly GCF_002027705.1 of Paenibacillus ferrarius. Classification (GTDB taxonomy): domain Bacteria; phylum Bacillota; class Bacilli; order Paenibacillales; family NBRC-103111; genus Paenibacillus_E; species Paenibacillus_E ferrarius. The sequence goes on from NZ_MBTG01000073.1 coordinate 66,438, forward strand.
TACTATTTGACTGTCAAAGGACCAGCAGGAACGACGGTTGATATGGAACATATCCTCAAAGCGGCAGATCAGCAGCTGACGCCGCCGGCATTTAACGCTGGAAATTCAGATTTGAATCTGTATACCTATATCGGTTCGCCGCTTCACCTCGATTTCTCGGCTACGGATGCAAACAGCACGGATGTTGTATCGTATGAGCTGCAGAATAATCCGAGCGGGCCTGAAATTAACAATAATACAGGCGCATTTTCTTGGCATCCTGCGCAAGCAGGGGATGTTTCCTTTGTTGTCGTTGCTTCCGACGCTACTACGGTAGCAACCAAGAACGTGACGATCCATGTAGCTAATGACCGCGCTTCTGCCGTTCAAGCAGCCATTGCTCTCTATGATTCAAATGCCATTTATTCGTCTGCTTCGCTTGCAGCATATCAAGCCGAGTATGCGAAGACCATCAGTCAGATTAACGACGCTTCCGATGAAGCTTTCAATCAGCAATTGCAGTCTCTGAGGAGCGTAGTACTCGGTCTTGATTTGGTGACACAATTAAGAGCGGACGGCAGCATGCATTACTCAGGTAAAGTATTTTGGTCCAGCTGGGGTTCTGATATCAAAAATATGGATGATCTAGATAATTCAACTGGTTCTTCGTTGAGTACGGCACTGGGTTCTCCACCCCATTTATATCATATTGTGGATTTTGGTCCCGAATATAAAGTTTCAGCTTACAAATTCGGATTCTTTAGCAATATCTTTACGGATCGCGTTGCAAACTCCACGGTATATGGATCAAACGATGGGGAAACCTGGACTCGGCTGACGCCGGGAGTAACTCAGATGACTCAAGCTTTTCAGACCCTTGATGTCGATCCAGCATACCAGAATGTGAAATACCGCTTTCTTAAATTGGAAATGATTCAGCCGTTACCTGACGTTCTTTACGGCATAGTTCGGAATTTCCTGGAGTTAAGGGATTTCGATATTTATGGTCAGGGCTACGAAATTGGGAATAAGATAAAGTCCGTATCGATTGGTTCGGATCAAAGCGTAAACGGCAAAATTTCCACAGGCGATACGGCAAAAGTTAGGATTACAGCAAAAGAAACCATCCAGAACGTAAAGGTCAAGATTCAAGGCGTTGATGCAACGGTCAGCACGACGGACAATATCAATTGGACGGCTGTGGCAAAGATAAATGGAAATGAAACAACCGGCTATATGAAAGTATCTGTTGACTATCAGAAGAATGATGGAACGGTTGGAGACACCATGTATGGAACTTCCGACGGCAGCTCTCTGTTACTTGTCGATGGGTCAAAATTCATCAATGTTCCTATGCTAGCTACCGTTACAGCTTCCGACAAGCAGTGGCCCGGCAACGGTCTGTCAGCAGCTCAGGTGGGCTACTTGTTGTTTGATGGCAACACGTCTACTTTCGGAGACTTGAATACGGCTTCCGGCTCCTATTACACTGTAGACTTCGGAGCAGACGCAGCTGTCAAGTTGAGCGAAGTGCTGCTCATGCCAAGAGCATCGGTTCCTGGAAGAATGAATGGCATGGTGGTTCAAGGCTCCAACGACAATGTCAATTGGAAGAACATTACTACCGGGGTTTCAGACTCGCAAGCGAACAAATGGTACCAATTGAAAAATAGTCAAATCCTAGATCATAACGCTTACCGATACCTGAGACTATACAACAGCTCAGCTTGGTCAGGCGACGTGTCTGAAGTTGAATTTTACGGAGATTATACGGCATCCGCTGCAATCATTGCATCCAAAATCACAAGTGTTGCAACGCCTGTCAAGGGTGCAACGAGTATCTCGATGCCCAAGGTTCCGGCAGGTTATAGCGTATCAATTAAATCCACATCGCCTTCGGGAATTATTGGCACAGACGGAACGATCACATCGCCAGACCATGATACATTAGTGAACACTGTATTTACTGTTACGAAACTGGATGGCGGTACGACAGCGGATACGGGGAGCATCGTTATTTTGGCGCCGGGCAAATATAGCAGTCCCAAAATCGACGTCAAAAATGTGGCAAAAGTGACAGCTTCTGCTGTGCAGTATCCTGGCACCGGCTTGTCAGCGGAGCAGGTAGGTTATTTATTGTTTGATGGGGATACGGCCACTGCCGGTGACCTGAATAGCGGTACGGGCGCCTATTACATTGTTGATTTGGGTGCAGGCTCGTCTGCTCAGTTGAACGAAATCAGGCTCATGCCGAGAGCAGGGACGAATAGCGCCAGAATGAATGGACTCGTTGTTCTGGGCTCCAACGACAATGCAACTTGGACGAATCTTACTCAGCCTGTAATTGGAGCGACAGACGGCACTTGGATTGATATCAGGCTTGACAAAATTTTGGATCACACATATTACCGTTATTTGAAGCTGTATAACAGCAGTGCTTGGTTCGGCAACATCGCGGAAGTTGAATTTTATGGTGATTATCAATTCGACTTTAATTCCAATGTGCTTCCGCCGAACAACTATACCAAGGGAAGCTACTACCTGTACCAGAATGAAGTCAATCGGATTCAAGCGGCAATGAGCCAGCCGGGAGCCGATAAGCCGACGCTACTCAAGCAGCTGCTTCAGGCTCAAGGGCTGCTGGTGTCTCTGGTCGATATGTACCCAAAAATCAACATTGCGTCTTCGATGACGACGGCATCGTCCATTTCGTGGGACGGCACGCTCAATGCGGCAATGAACGGATGGCGCGCTTTTGACGGGGATACAACCACTTCGCCTGATACGAAAACAGGATCGGGTTGGGCTCAAGCCGACTTAGGCTCGGGAAATGCCAAAGTGATTGGCGGCATTAAGTTTATACCGAGATCTGGCAATATTGCCCGGATTAACGGAGCACTGATCCAAGGATCCAACGATGGTACCAACTTTGACACCTTGTATACAATCAATAACATCACAGATTTTAAATGGTATTCGCAAATATTAAATAGCAGCAAGGCATACCGTTATCTGAGGTACTATACGCCTAACGGCTTTGCCAATGTGGGGGATGTGGAATTCCATGAGAAGATTGTGGACCGAACGCTGCTCAAGCTTCTGCTCAGCAAAGCGGCAGCGATTAACACTAACCAGTACACGGCAGACAGCTACGCAGCACTGAAGGCGGCCCTAGCGACGGCAAGTGTGTCTGACAATGCTAACGCAAGCCAGGCCGAAATCGATACGGCCTCTTCCAACCTGATATCGGCGTTGGGCGGGTTAAAATACTTGATCTCGGCTAGCGTAGATCCCGCTGCACCGAATGGGCTTAACGGTTGGTATACGGTGCCGGCGACCGTGACGTTATCGACCTATGGCGGCGCGGAATACAAAGTGAACGGTGAAGCAGTATGGCATTCCTACACAGCTCCGTTTACTTTCGATCAGGACGGCACTTATACTTTCAACTACCGAATCAAGAACAGCGATGGAACGACCAGCGCCGAGCAGTCGACTACTGTAAATATGGACAGAACAGCGCCGGCAGACGCGACCTTCGTTACGGCAAATACACCGGACAATGTCCATATGGCCGTCACAATCAACTATCCCGCTGACTCTGTGGTGAATGAGTACAAAGTGGGCGCGAATGGCGTCTGGACTGCTTATTCTACGCCGGTCGTAGTTAACAATAATGAAACGGTATACGCAAGAGGGACGGATGCTGCAGGCAATATTGGGAATGAGGTTCATGTTGTCGCAAGCATTGTTGATAAATTACCCCCAGCAGATGCTGTACTATCCGCCGATATTACGGCTCCGACGAACAGCAATGTAACTCTTACGATCAGCTATCCGGCTGACGCAGCTGTGAAGGAGTACAAAGTAGGCGATACCGGTACATGGACAGTGTACGGCGCTCCTGTAGTTGTCACCGCCAATGACACCGTGTATGCGAGAGGAACGGATGCAGCGGGCAATGTCTCCAATGTGACGAGCTACACGGTCAGCAACATCGATAAAATCGTTCCTACCGCAACTGTGGTTTACAGTGAAACAGCAGCGACGAATCAAGAAGTTGTTGCCACGATCCTACCAAACGAGCAGGTAACGATTACGAACAACAGCGGTTCGGCGAGCTATACGTTCATTCAGAACGGCAGTTTCACATTTGAAATCGTCGATGCGGCTGGAAACCATGGAATGGTTACGGCGACTGTAAACAATATTATAGCGAAGAGTAAAGGCGTTCCGGGAACAGTCGTTCTTTCCGACGATAACGGGTTTGATGGAATAGCAGACGGTAATTACCAGATCACCATGAATATGTGGTACGGAAATAACGGTAAATCTTACAAACTTTATGAAAATGGCACACTAATCGATACACAATTGCTGACGGACAATTCCACGAATGCTCAGTCAACGGTAACAGCGATTACGTATAAGCCAAACGGGACCTACCAATATTATGCTGAACTAACGAATGCGTACGGGACAACAAGAAGCAGCACACACACAGTAATCGTAACGCAAGCAGCTCCAGCACAACCAGTATTGTCGAACAACAACTGGGATAATGACGGGAACTTCAACGTCACGATGAATAAGTGGTGGGGAACGAATGGTACAAGTTATCGTTTATATGAGAATGACGTCCTCATTTATTCGCAAGAATTGACGAACAATTCACCGTCAGGTCAATCGGCAATAGCTGTAATAACGAACAAGGCCATTGGTACCTATGTATACCGCGCGGAGTTAGTGAACTATGCGGGTGCAACATCCAGCAATACGATGAGTGTGACAGTAACTAAGTAAAACAACTGATGCACAACAGATGTTAGGGATAGGGTTGTAGGTGTGACAAATCTCTCTATCATAAATAATTAAAATGAAAAACCAGTCAAAACACGAGAATAAAGTGTTAGACTGGTTTTTGTCACTATAGATCTCCGTAATGGCCTGTCTTAATCGTGTTGTACTGCAGATCAATTAGCTTTTACAAATTCATTTCTATATTGACTTGGTGTACATCCCGTCGCCTTTTTAAAAGCGCTGAAGAAGTGACTTCGAGTCTGGAATCCTGTCTTGGATGCAATGATAGCTAACGTATCCTCTGTGTTGACCAGTAAATATTTGACCTGCTCAATACGCTGAAGCAAGATGAAATCGGCTAAAGTGACTTGGGTGGCCTCTTTGAACAGGTGTCTCAAATAACTGGACGAGAAGCCAAGATGGTCGGCGATGATATCTGTTGAGAGGAGAGGATCCTGCAAATGATCCTGGACATATTCAATGATTTCTTGAACCAGTTCCCCTTTGCGACCGCCAATTTGATTCTGGCTGAGGGTTTCCATGATGCTGAGGATTTCTTGTTCGATCCAAGTTTGCGCTTCAGCGAGTGAAGAGAATCGGTCAGCGCGGAACTCTTCCAAAACGGATTCCTTCATCGTTGTGACCTTATTAAATGCTTTGTATAAGCTATAGACGATCATTTGTAATTGGAACAAGCACTCGGAATAGGAAGCATGCTTTAACTGGACCAGTAACCGGTCTAGCAGCGCGATAGAACGTTCCGCATCATTCTGCTTAATCACTTGTATCAACTCGTTTAAGGCAATTTGGTCCGGATAGATTTGTTCTTGTTGAAAGCTCTCTTCCAAGTCAGCATCACAATAAATTTTATTCTCCCCATTAAAAAACTTAAGCAATGACAACTCATACACATCCTGATAAGACTGTCGTAAATTATCTTGGATGGATAAGGTGGTACTCAACGCGAGGGAGGTTCGAATTTGCAGCCATTTTTCGATTTGAAGTCCAACATTCTCTAAGGAATCTTTGATGTCAGGCTTACTTCTCTGCTCAGTGAAGTCACGGGCACCCAGCAATAAAACGATATGATCACTGCCCATATCAACGGATTCACACGTGTAATCAGCTTCGTTGAAGATTTCTTGTGCAATATTGCCCATGGCATATTTAAGCAGCTTTCGTGAGTTGTAATTATACGTATCTACGAAATATTTGTAGGTTTCAATCCGTAAGATGGCCAGATGAAGGTATTCATATGCCAGCAATGGAGACACTTCGTTATGAACCTTTCCTTCAAGCTTTGTTCCCTGCAACAGCCATTGGCGCAGGAATTCTTCTTTGGCGATATGGCGATAATCCTTGAGCGAATGATTCATATTCTGAAGGGAATCCATGAGAAACGTAAATCCACTTCGAATGATGTCAGCATCTGCTCCCGATTGTTGAATCGAATGAAGGCCAAGCTTATTTTGTAATTCTGCGGACAATTTGCGAAAAGGACTTAACGTTCGACGTGAACTCCAAATGAATAGCAGAAGCATGAGAATCAGAAGAACCACACACCAAAAGGCTAACTTCTGTTTGAACTTATTAATGTTCTTAGTCAAGAAGTTTTCATCGACTACAAAATGCATGACCCATTGTTCAATGGGCAGCTCAGCAGATGAAATCTTTCGTTTATCTTTACCTAGTTTATATTCAATGGGTTGAAACGGCTTGTCTGGAGCCTGATAGTAGGTGTCCGTAAGCGCCACATTCGAAATGCTCTCACCGAGCATTATTTGTTTGTTTTTATCCGTAATATTAATTTGTAAACCAACGGTATCTTCATTCTGCAGCAGAAACTTTTGAAGTTGATCTTTATTGAGCAAAATGACTAAATAGCCAGAATTCGTTGATGGTGTGTTTGGCATGATCATTCCAATATAGGTCTCATTGCCGACTGCATGATTGAAATAAGAAATGTAGGATGGACGATCCTCCAGAATTTTCCGGATGATACCTTGATCTTGAAAAGTATTGAAATCCTTCAGGCTAGTTGAGGTGTCTATGACTTTACGCGTTTTCGTATTTACCAAATAGATGGAATGAATGAAAGGCTGTAGGGATGCAAAGCGGCTAGCTGCATTGAAAGCATCCGCATCACTGAGTGGATCGCGTTGATCTGAGATCAGCCAATAGCTTATCGCTGTGTCCTGATAGGTACTAACCCCAAAGGAACGAATAGTATCGAAGGTAAATAAGGTATTTTGATAAGAATGCCGCATCTTAGCTAAGGAGAAGGTGTTGACGTCAGCTGTTGCTTGCTTGGAATATTCGTAAGACATGAATAAGGTAAATGTAAGTAAGATCATGAATAACAGGCTGAGCATTGGAAACAGCAGAGGCATTTTGATCCGAGTTATGATTTTCATGAGTATCCCCCTCTAATAGCTAACTTCTATTATAGGAAAGGCAGTTCCTTCATGGAAGTACTTATTCTGCTTCCTTGTATTCAATACGGCTATTCGCATCTGTACAGCCATTTGAAGGACTGAATCGTCAATCTTCTGACTTTACCAGTCCTTGCCCAGCGAATTATGATGAGCACATCGACAAGAGCTGCTATTACAACAAAAAGGGTTGAGGTGATGAACAGATGGGTTTCTTCAAAGAAATCAGGAAAAATGTCGATCTCTATATATTGGCATTGCCTGGTCTTCTATTTCTACTTATTTTCGCTTACGTCCCTATGTCGGGTCATTTGCTCGCGTTTAAGAAATATCAACTTATGAATGGGATATGGGGGAGTCCTTGGGTTGGATTTGATAATTTCAAATTCTTCTTTCAAGGACATGATTGGATTCAGGTAACCTTCAACACATTGTTCCTAAATGGATTATTCATTATCTTCAGTTTACTCATTTCTGCCAGCATTGCGATCCTCTTGAATGAGATTCGTATGAAGCTGTTTAAAAAACTAGCACAATCCATTATATTTTTGCCATATTTCATCTCGTGGTTAGTGGTTAGTTTAATGGTGTTCGCTATCTTAAATACAGGTGATGGCTTGCTGAACAAATTCCTGATCACCCTTGGGCTGCCTGAAGTAGCTTGGTTCCAGAAGTCTGGTGCCTGGCCGGCCATCTTAACCATTATCTATGTGTGGAAATTTGCAGGCTACTATTCGGTTATTTTCCTAGCTTCTATTACAGGAATCTCATCCGATTATTATGAAGCAGCCGAAATTGACGGTGCATCCCGGTTTCAACAAATCATTCATATCACAATTCCTTTGCTCAGACCGATTATCATCATGCTTGCCTTATTGGGTGTCGGTCGGATTTTCTATGGCGACTTTGGCATGATTTATGGGATCGTAGGTGACAATGGAGTCCTCTTCCCGACAACGGATGTCATTGATACATATTCGTTCCGTGCCTTGCGTCAGCTAGGGAATTTCAGTATGTCGGCAGCCGTAGTTTTTTATCAATCCATTATGGGATTGATTTGTATCCTCGTGTTTAACGGATTAGTTCGCAAAATCGATAAAGATTCAAGTTTGTTCTAGGAGGTTAACCGTTTGAATGCTAATCTGAAGAACCGATCGTTGCGTGAAAAAACAGTTGGACTGAGTATGAACCTAATTGTTTTCTTGTTTGCTTTGTTTTGTTTTGTGCCATTCTGGCTCGTCTTCATTGATTCCTTTGCTTCAGAAGCCAGCTTTATGGCACATGGGTATCAATTGCTGCCGAGCGCTCTAACACTCGATGCGTATAAATTCATTTTGCAAGGCGATCAGATCTTTCGCAGTTACCGGGTCTCTATTCTGGTTACAGTTCTAGGAACTGCGCTCTCTGTCATCATTACAGCGATGTATGCCTATGTAATTGCAAACCGTAAGGTTAAATATCGCAATATCCTTTCATTCCTTACGTATTTTACGATGGTATTTGGCGCCGGACTGGTCGGCTTCTACATCTTGATCGCTAACTGGCTGCATCTGAAGGATTCCGTTTGGGCACTCATTTTACCGTATTTGTTAAATCCATTTTATGCATTTATACTCGTATCCTTTTATCGGACGTTACCTTATGAAATTAATGAATCGGCGACCATCGATGGAGCTAGAGAAATTCGTATATTCTTCAAAATTATTTTGCCCATCACGGCGCCGGCCATTGCTACAATAACGCTATTTTATGCGCTGCAATATTGGAACGACTGGTGGTTATCCCTTCTATTTATCGATAATTATAAGCTGCATCCGCTTCAAATGATGATACGTCAGCTCATTTCGAACTTAAATGTTTCTTCTTATGTTTCAGGAAGCAGTACTTCCTATAGTGTGTCAGCACCTACGAATGTTGTTCAAATGGCTACTGTGTGCTTAACGATCGGTCCTATCGTACTGGTATATCCCTTCGTTCAGAAATATTTTGTCAGCGGTTTAACTGTTGGCGCGATTAAAGGGTAATGTTGTTCCCCGGGTGATACCGGTTGAACATATAAGGAAGAGGGTTCATAAAGGGAGGCAAACAGAAATGAAGAAATGGATTAGCTTAGGTTTGACAGCAGTTACCGTTATGGCGGTGTTGGCAGGCTGCAGCAATGGAGACAAGGTGGCGGAATCCGCAACATCCTCAGCTGCAACGAACACACAACAATCTTCAGCTGTGAAGAAGAACGAGCCAGCTACACTTAAAATTATGATTCCAGGTGATCGTCCGAAAGATTTTGACTCCGTGATTGCAGAAGCGGAAAAACGCATGTCGGGTACACTTAACGTGAAGCTGAACGTTGTTTTCGTACCGTTCTCCGACATCACTCAAAAAACACAAGTTACGCTAGCATCTGGAGAGGATGTCGACTTAGTATTCGATGCACCTTGGGTTCACTTGAGTCAAATGGTAGCAGGCAACTATTATGAACCGCTAGACGATTTACTCAAACAATATGGCCCAGATATATTAAAAACGAGATCCGAACAATTATGGAATTCTAATAAATATAACGGCAAAATTATGGCGATCCCGCTTACCAATTCCTACTTTCAAGGGCGTGTCTTTTATGTCCGTAAAGATTTGAGAGAGAAATATGGCGTAGCTCCTATTAAGACGTACGATGATTTGATTAGTTATGCCAAAGTCATTAAGGAAAAAGAAACCAACATAGCACCGATTATCTCGAATAAAGGCCCGATGGATTGGGCGAACTTCCGTAAAGTTTTTGATTATGATAGCCACATTGATGATACACAAATTGGTACGAATGGTGTTCTATTTTTGAAAAATAACGACGGTAAGGTCTACAACATGTTTGATCAAATGGATTCAACGGTTTGGAACTGGATTATCGATGCTAGAAAACTATATACCGATAAATTGATGTATCAAGATGTGTTATCGGTCAAAGATGCCAAGGCCGAATATAAAGCGGGTAAAGCAGCCATTATCAATGCCAACGATTTTGGTGTGAATGCTGACGATGCGGCTGCGGTGAAGAAGAGCGTAAATGGCGAAATTGAAGCTGTGACTTTGTTTAAACAAGAGAAGGGAGCGAATGTGTCTACTTTCCAAGCTTGGAATTTCCTCGCTCTGACGCATGTTAGCAAAAACAAAGAGCGTGCGATTCAATTCTTAAACTGGACACAGCAAAAGGATAACTATGACTTGCTTGCATACGGGATAAAGGGCAAAAACTGGGAGCCTGTTGGCGACGATCAGTACAAGAAGCTTGATAACGACTATGCGTGGTTCCCTTATGCATGGCTTTGGAATCCAACTATGGATCGCTATGATCAAAGCCTAGGCGCGGAGACGATTGCCCTGAACAGATACACGGCAGTAGCTGAAAACTTTACACCGAGCAAATTAGCTGGTTTTACTTTCGACTCTGCGTCAGTTGCCAATGAAGTTGCTCAACTGAATACACTTCGGGACAAGTACATGGATCCTATCTTTAATGGTGTAGTGGACCCGCAAACGTATTGGGATAAATATAAAGCCGAAGCGAGCTCCGCGGTGAAAAAAATTCAAACCGAAATGCAGAAGCAAATTGATGCTTTCTTATCTGTGAAAAAATAATAAAATGAGCAACTGTCGTAAGGGTATTCCTCTTACGACAGTTTTCATATGGAGGATGAGCTTATGTGGGCAGCGGATCAATTTCTGGCAACTGAATATGATAAATCAAGGATGAACCAAGGGCTAGATCGCAGTAGGCAAGCGACCGATCGAAAAGTACATTTAAGAGAAGTTTTAGCTCGGTCCATCGGTGTTTTTGAGAAGGAAGAAAATCATACGCCAGTGCTTTTGGAGGAAATGGACTGTGGCACTTATATAAGAAAGCGGGTAGAACTATCTGCCACGCCAGGATTAACATTTCCTGCTTATGTATTAGTACCTAAAGGATTTGGGAAGACAAAACTGCCAGGTGTAGTGGCGGTTCACGGTCACGGATATGGAAGTAGACAAATTCTAGGAATGCATCCAGACGGCTCATGGGATGAAGGCGAGCCTGGGATTTATCATAACTTTGCCCTCGAATTTGTACATCGTGGAATGGTCGTAATTGCACCAGATGTCGTGGGATTCGGAGAGAGAAGGTTACAGTCAGACTTAAAAGAAGACCCTAACGCTCCTAGCTCTTGTTATACGATGGCTGCACAATTGTTAATGGTTGGTAAGACATTGACAGGGCTCCGTATTCAAGAGGCTTTATGCACATTAGATTACTTTAGTGGTTTGGAGGAAGTAGACCCAGAACATATTGGAATCATGGGTTTCTCAGGAGGCGGTTTGATAGCCTTCATAGCCTCCGTCCTAGACGAGCGCTTGCATGCAACTGTGTTAGCAGGTTTCCCGAACACGTTCAAGGAAAGTATTCTTGCGGTTCACCATTGTTTGTGTAACTATACCCCAGGTATTCTGAATCATGCCGAATTACCGGAACTGATTAGCTTAATTGCGCCTAGACCGCTGTTTCTCGAGTCGGGCTTGGATGATCCGATTTTTCCCAAAGAAGGATTTATAAAAGCAGTCGAAGTGATTCAAGCTGCTTATACGAGTATTGGAAAGCCAGATCTTTTGGCAACAGATCTTTTTCCTGGTGCTCATGAGATTAGCGGGAGATTGTCATACGATTGGATGTACGCAAAGCTAACCGAATAAGTTTTGGATATTGAAATCAAATAAACTTAAGGGGTAGAAGATATGAGCATGCTTGAGGCAAAAGACCAAATTTGGCTAGAGACTGTGATTGGCAAAATTAAATTGAAAATGGACTGGGTCAGCGAAAAGTCCAAATATAAAATTCCGTACACGACCATCAACGGCACACATGATAATCGCATCGTGGACAATCCTACGGGTACCGAAACGGATGAAATTAACTGGTGGACCAACGGCTTCTGGGGCGGCATGATGTGGCTTATGCATCACGAAACAGGTAACGAAAAATATAAAGAAATCGCACAAATCTCCGAAAAAGAATTAGATCGCTGTTTTGATGAATTTTACGGTTTGCATCATGATGTTGGATTTATGTGGTTGCCGACGAGTAGAGCGAATTATAAAGTGACGCAGAATCCGGAATCTCGCAAACGAGCACTCCATGCTGCTGTACTGCTCGCAGGTCGCTTTAATTTGGCAGGCGGCTTTATTCGGGCATGGAACGATTTGGAGGGCTCCGATACAAGAGGCTGGGCGATTATCGACTGTATGTTTAATATTCCGCTGCTATACTGGGCTTCGGAAGAAACGGGTGATCCAAGGTTCAAGCAAATTGCGATGAAGCACGCCGATACGGCGATGACGGCGTTTGTCAGACCGGATGGATCCGTGAACCACATTGTAGAATTTGATCCGTTTGAAGGCGGCGTAGTTAGATCGTATGGCGGCCAAGGATATGAAGAAGGCTCTTCCTGGACGAGAGGGCAGACCTGGGCGTTATATGGGTACATGATGAGCTATATTCATACGCAAAAGGATGACTATTTGCAAACCGCGAAACGAATTGCCAACTATTTTATCGCAAACATTCCTGCGGATGGCGTGATTCCGGTTGATTTCCGTCAGCCGAAAGAACCGAAGCGCGAGGATGATACGGCTGCAGCGATTGCAGCATGCGGTCTGATTGAAATTGCGAAAGTCGTAGGCGAGCATGAAAAGAGTCTGTATCTGGGTGCTGCGTTGAAGATGCTCAAAACGTTGGATAGTATCCGAATTGATTGGACAACGGATAGTGATTGTCTGGTTCAATACGGTTCAGCTGCCTATCATTCGGTGAACCATCATCACGCGATTATTTATGGCGACTACTATTTCATGGAAGCGATTTTCAAGCTAAAAGGGAACGATTTGTATCTATGGTAAAGGGGGAATATGAGAACATGAAGCAGTAGATACCATAGCAGCGTCAGGAACACGACCCCAATTGGGGCTATAGTGTTCCTTTTTTCGCGATGAATCTGTAATCATTTGAGGTATTTGTGCGTACAACTATAAAATAGTTTCAAATTAAATAAATATAATTGTCAAACTTGTACGTACAAGTTATAATCAAATTGACGAAATGTATGTCAGACAAAAGGAGCGTGCAATATTGCTAGAATCTTTAAAGGAAGCCGTTCTTGAGGCGAATCTTGCTTTACCCAAATACGGACTCGTTACTTTTACTTGGGGAAATGTTAGCGGTATTGATCGTCCTTCTGGACTTGTCGTCATTAAGCCAAGTGGCGTACCTTACGAAAAGCTAAAACGGGATGACATGGTAGTCGTTGATTTAGGGGGCAATATTGTTGAAGGTAAATTGCGACCTTCTTCTGATACGCCAACACACTTAGTGCTGTATCAAGCATTTGAAACAATAGGTGGAATTGTTCATACGCATTCTCCATGGGCGACTAGCTGGGCGCAGGCTGGGCGCGCAATTCCGGCGCTAGGTACGACACATGCTGATTATTTTTATGGATCAATTCCTTGCACTCGAGATATGAGCGAGCAAGAAATTAAAGGAGCTTATGAACTGGAAACCGGGAATGTGATTGTAGAAACGTTTCGAGACTATGATCCTACAATGGTGCCAGGCGTGCTGGTCAAAAATCATGCTCCTTTTAATTGGGGCAAGGATCCACACGATGCTGTTCATAATGCGGTTGTACTAGAGGAAGTGGCGAAGATTGCTTTAAATACCCAACAGTTAAATCCTAATAGCACTTCCATGGATCAAATCTTACTTGATCGACATTTTCTTCGTAAGCATGGCAAAAATGCTTATTACGGCCAAACAAGCAATAACAATAATTCAGTGTAAGATTAAATCATTTTCTTCTGGAGGGGTTTCAATGTTCGAATTGAAAAAACATGAATTCTGGTTTGTCACTGGTAGTCAACATCTGTATGGTCCTGAAACGATTGAAGAAGTCGCTATTCACTCAAAAGAAATTGTCGCGGGGCTGAATGCAAGCGGGAATCTGCCTTGTTCTATCGTTTTTAAGTCTGTTTTAACAACACCTGATGAAATTCGTCGACTAAGTATTGAGGCGAACACTGATGATACATGTGCCGGCCTTATTACTTGGATGCATACATTCTCCCCAGCCAAAATGTGGATTGCAGGTTTAAGTGAGCTCCGTAAGCCTTTACTGCACCTGCATACCCAATACAATCGTGATATCCCTTGGGACAAGATTGATATGGACTTCATGAATACGAATCAGGCTGCGCATGGAGACCGCGAGTATGGATTTATTGGTGCTCGAATGGGAATTTCACGTAAAATCGTTGCTGGATACTGGGCTCACAGTGATGTTCAAGAACGTGTAGGAAGTTGGATGCGTACAGCAGTTGCTATTCAAGAAGGCAAACGACTGAAAGTCGCACGTTTCGGTGATAACATGCGTCAGGTCGCGGTAACAGAAGGCGACAAAGTCGAAGCGCAAATTAAATTTGGTTGGTCAGTCAACGGTTATGGTGTTGGTGATCTCGTTCAACGTGTTCATGCCGTTACGGAAGCTGAAGTGAATGCCTTGATGGACGAATATGAGGCTGAGTATGTGTTTACACCAGAAGGTCGCAAAGACGGCGCGGTGCGTCAAGCAATTCGCTATCAAGCACGTGTTGAGTTGGCGTTAAAAGCGTTCCTGACTGAAGGTGGCTTCGGTGCATTCACAACAACATTCGAGGATTTGCATGGATTAGATCAACTCCCTGGACTTGCTGTTCAACGACTTATGGCAGCGGGCTATGGTTTCGGAGGAGAGGGTGACTGGAAGACGGCCGCTCTGACAAGAATTATGAAACTGATTGCCGGTGGGGAAGGCACGTCGTTCATGGAGGATTATACTTATCACTTTGAGCCAGGTCGAGAGTTAGTGCTGGGTGCACATATGTTGGAGATTTGCCCCACAATTGCGGCCAATAAGCCAGAAATTATCGTTCAACCACTAGGCATTGGCGGAAAAGCAGATCCTGCGCGGCTTGTATTTGATGGTCAAGAAGGACCTGCATTGAACGCAACAGTCATCGATATGGGCAATCGATTCCGCCTACTCGTAAACACTGTTGATGCGGTAAAAGCTCCACAAGCAATGCCCAAGTTACCAGTAGCACGTGTACTTTGGGAGCCACATCCTTCGTTGCCAAAGTCCGCGGAAGCATGGATTCTGGCCGGTGGCGCACACCATACCGTTTTTTCATATAAAGTTACTCCAGAACAGCTTCTTGATTGGGCAAGCATGATTGGTATCGAATGTGTACTTATCGATCGTGATACGAATTTGCTTCAACTCCAGCGTGAGCTGCAATGGAATGATATGCTTTGGAAGTTGAAATGAGCGGAGGAATAGTCAATGGGTTATGACATTAGACATGCAATTCTAAACGGAAAAACATCACTGGGTATTGAGTTTGGTTCGACGAGAATTAAAGCTGTTCTAATCGGAGAAGACTACTCTACAATCGCATCCGGCAGTTTTGAATGGGAAAATAGCTATGTTGACCACATTTGGACTTACAGTTTAAAGGATATTTGGAGTGGCTTACAAGACTGTTATCAGAAGATGGCTTCAGAAGTGAAATCTCGCTACGGAGTTCCTTTACAAACCATTGGAGCAATTGGTTTTAGCGGCATGATGCATGGATATATGGTGTTTAATGAGGTTGGTGAGCAATTAGTTCCGTTCCGCACTTGGCGAAACAATATAACGGAGCAGGCGTCGAGCATTTTAACAGATTTATTCAACTATCATATTCCGCAACGCTGGAGTATTGCTCATCTCTATCAAGCCATTCTTAATCAGGAAGAGCACATTAACCAAATTAATTTCCAAACCACATTGGCCGGGTACATTCATTGGAAGCTCACTGGGCAAAAAGTACTAGGCATAGGCGAAGCTTCTGGTGTATTTCCAATTGACTTAATGACAAAAAAATTTAGTGCCAATATGATTGAAAAATTCAATCAGTTAATTAAGGATAGAGAACTATCGTGGAAACTTGAGAACATTTTGCCCGAAGTGTTAGTGGCAGGAGAAAATGGAGGTGTTCTCTCAGAAGAAGGAGCAAGACTTCTAGATATCAGCGGAGAGTTAATGGCAGGGATTCCGATCTGTCCACCTGAGGGTGATGCAGGGACGGGGATGGTTGCAACAAATAGTATTGCTGAGCGAACAGGAAATGTATCTGCCGGCACTTCAGTTTTTGCTATGGTTGTATTGGAAAAGGAACTCTCTAAAGTGTACGCTGAGATCGATCTTGTTACGACACCAACTGGCAGTCTGGTTGCTATGGCACATTCTAATAACTGTACATCTGATCTCAATGCATGGGTAGGCTTATTTGATGAATTTGCAAAAGTATTAGGACAAAATATAGATAAAAATCAATTATACAACACGCTGTATAATTTAGCGCTGCAAGGCGATCCAGACGGTGGTGGCTTGTTAGCTTACGGCTATCTTTCGGGTGAGCACATTACGCATTTCGAAGAAGGGCGTCCATTATTTGTACGTACATCGAATAGTAATTTCAACTTAGCGAACTTTATGCGAACCCATCTGTTTACCTCACTGGGAGCACTTAAAATTGGAATGGACATCCTATTACAACAAGAAAATGCGAAGTTGGAGAAAATCCTGGGTCATGGCGGTTTCTTCAAGACGGAAGGAGTCGGGCAGAAAATTATGGCAGCTGCCTTAAATGTTCCGGTCTCCGTAATGGAATCAGCAGGTGAAGGAGGGGCTTGGGGCATTGCGCTGCTTGCTTCTTACATGATTGAAAAAGAGAAGAACGAGACTTTAGATGATTATTTGACTACAAAGATATTTGCAGAGAAAGCCGGTAAGACCATATTACCTGAGCAAAAGGACGTTAATGGCTTTGATGTATTTATGCAAAGGTACAAACAAGGGTTGGCAATAGAAAGGGCCGCTGTGGAGTATTTATAAGTATGCCCTTTATGCGGTGCAGCAGCTTAACCCAATGCCCGTAAAGGATTTATAACCAGGATTGTCGAATGATTATTATTATGAACATCAAACAAATACTCTCCATTACTCTCATTTTTATTATGGTCTTAACTGGGATTCGGCTGACTTGGATATTTGCCGGCTCGCCCCCCGTTCGAGCAATAGCCATGCATGGAGTTCTTGATCTTCGCGAGAGCTCTCTGAGCCGTCCGATACTATTGGAGGGTGTCTGGATGTTTTATCCGGAACGTTTACTCATGCAGTCGGATGATGAGGCTATGAATACAAGCAGCGTTTCCGCTGCTTTGCCAGGCTCGTGGAAAGGCCTTTTTGCTAACCCTAAACAGGTGACTGGATTTGGCAGCTACCGGCTTCTCATTTTGCTGGACAATTCATTGGATGAGAAGCGGATGACAATTGCGATGCCACCCACGATGTCTGCTTCTGAGTTGTACGTGAATGGAACCAAACTTGGGGCAGCAGGCAAGCCAGGGAAAACTGCAGACAATACCGTTGCTTACGAGACACCCTATAATGTCACATTCACGACAAACAGGTCTGAAGTAGAGATCATCGTCGAGGTAGCCAATTTCGTAAATAACGTGGATGGCGGATTGATCGAATCGATTCAATTCGGAACTGAAGACGTGATCATGCGTCACAAGCAGTTCTCGATGGCGATGCAACTGCTTGTTTGTGTCGTCATGATGATTCATTTGGTGTATGCGTCAGTTTTGTTCTTTATGGGTGTCCGGCAACGGGCGCTGTTTACTCTAGTAATGATCATGTTCTGTATCAGTCTGTCGGTTCTCGTCACGGATGACAAGCTGTTAGTCACATGGCTGAACCTGTCGTATGGCATCAGCTTCAGGCTTTATACACTGAGTTATTTGTGGGCAACGGCCTTGCTGCTCATTTTCATGAAGCAGTTGTATCCTACTTTGTCGAAATGGCCCTGGCATCGATATTACGGAATTATGGTACTGAGTTTGACGGTTGCGGTTGCACTGCTGCCCACGAGTTATATAGCTTGGGTTGATCTGTATACGATCCCTCTTCTGCTTATCGGCACCATCTATGTACCAGTACTCTCATTTCGCGCTACGCTGCGTCTTGATCGAGACTCGATCTATTTATGGCTCGCCTGTGTTGGCCTGAGCGCGAATTTGGTTTGGGGCGTCTTGAATAATTTTAGTTATGTTTTCCGTTCCGTACACTTCTATCCAATCGATTTTATTGTCGTATATATCGCCTTTGCTTGTTATTGGTTCAGAATGTATTTTCGGAATATGCAGCAGACGGCGCGATTGGCTGCCGAATTACAAAAAGCGGATAAACAAAAAAATGATTTTCTCGCGAACACTTCCCATGAACTTCGCAATCCGCTTCATGGGATGATTAGCATAGCGCGCAGCGTGTTGGAGCAAGAAATCGTATCCCAAGACGTACAGGAACGGTTAAAGCTTTTGGTAACGGTAGGCAATCGAATGTCCTTGCTGCTGAATGATCTCTTGGACCTGGAACGGCTGCAGAACAAAGGACTTCGGCTGCATCCGCAATCCGTACAGGTACAACCTTCTGTTGATGGCATAATCGATATGATTAGGTTCATGATAGAAGGAAAATCTATCGAGTTGCGCAATGAAATTCCCGAATCATTCCCATCGGTACTAATGGACGAAAACAGGATGGTACAAATTATATTCAATCTGCTCCACAATGCGGTAAAGTTTACGACCCAAGGACATATCGCCATTAGGGGGTTCGTTCGTGGGGAGTTAGGGGTGCTAGAAGTGGAGGATACAGGAATCGGCATCCATCCGGAAGTAATGAAGCGGATATTCCAACCGTACGAGCAGGCGGACTCTAGCCTAACAGCAGGGGGAGGCGGTCTTGGACTGGGGTTGAGTATAAGCCGTCAACTTGCCGAGCTGCATGGCGGGGCGCTTGAGGCGGAGTCAGAACTGGGAAAGGGCTCTCTCTTCAAGCTTACAATGCCTTTAGCGCCAGCAACAGCAAAGCCAGAGGTTACATCCGAATTAACGAAGCCGAAGAAGACACTCTTGAAACAGACAACCACGGAGGAAATACTTAAAATCCCGAAGCCTACCTCAGCTACCGAAGCAAAAGCTGAAAAACCTTGGGTGCTTATTGTAGATGACGACCCGATTAATCTACGCATCTTGAAGGAAATGCTGCCACAGCACCAATACCATGTAATTACCGTTACTTCAGCACATGACGCGATAAAGCTAATCGACACTAGAGAGTGGGATTTGGTCGTGTCGGACATTATGATGCCCCGCATGTCAGGCTATGAGTTGACACGATCAATCCGGCTGCGATTCGCGATGTCCGAATTGCCAGTGCTGCTGCTAACCGCTCGCAGTCGGCCCGAAGATATAGCAGCCGGCTTCCAGGCCGGGGCCAATGATTATGTGACCAAACCAGCGGATAGTCTAGAGTTGCAGCACCGAGTGCAGGCACTCACAGAGTTGAAATCGACGACTGCGGAACGGATGCGTTTTGAGGCAGCCTTCCTGCAAGCTCAGGTACAGCCACATTTTCTGTTTAATACTCTCAACTCAATCGCTGCTTTGAAGGAAATTGATGCCGAACGGATGCAGAGATTACTTTCTGTGTTTGGTGAATACTTGAGAGCAAGCTTCGATTTTCGCAATTCTGAACGATTGGTACCGCTTGAGCAAGAGTTAAAATTGGTTCGTGCTTATTTGTTTATCGAGCAGGAGAGATTCAACGATCGGCTTCGCGTACTGTGGGACGTTCCTGAACGGCTGCTGTCGACTCTGGTTCCTCCACTTTCGATCCAGACATTGGTGGAGAACGGTGTTCGCCACGGCATTATGAAGCGGATTCGAGGAGGAACTGTGCGAATCTCCGTGGAGGAGCGTGGCGACTATGTCGAAATCCAGGTGTCGGACGATGGGGTTGGCTTTGACGAAAAGATCCTGAATCAGGTGTTGCAGGATCAGTCTGAAGCGCCAGTCGGTATCGGGTTACGGAACACAAACCGTCGTCTCCGTCAGATCTATGGCCGCGGACTTGACATCTATAGCAACAAAGACATGGGTACGATAATCACGTTCCCAGCAAGGAAAGGTGAAGAGTAGTGGGGTTCATTTTTTGAATCATCGCGCACAATTAAAGCAGCGCGGCAGTCTAGGTCTTTTCGAACCTTAGTCCGTCACTGCTTTTTTTTACGAGTCTGATTCCGTTTGTTGGGTGATTATGTCGAAACCAAATCTTGGTTTCATAACGTTTCGCACTACAGAACAGACGTTGAAGGCAACCGAGGCCATGCATATGATTAGGAAAGGACAGGCGGATAATTCGTCTGTCCTTTCTGCTGTTGAATGCCTCAATTCTTGCACCACAACCCTTGTGGGGATAATCTCAACTTTGACTACAGATTTTGATTGATCTTCGTCAAAAGTTGTTGAAGAACTTCCCGATCGTCTATGTTGAGATTCTGAACGATCTTCTCTTCTACCCGCTGGAAGGATATTTCGAAGTCATTGATCAAGGCAAGGCCCTTGGGCAGGACGTAGATGTTCTTCTGCCGTTCGTTATGAGCGGGGATCTTCCGTTCGATATAGCCCTTCTTCTCAAGTCCCTGAAGCATGCTTGTGATGCTTGCTCCGCGCACATGGAAACGTTCGGAGAGATCTTTCTGAATAAGGCCTTGCTCCTGATGTTCATGGATGAAGGCTATTAATTTTCCCTGCTGAGAATTCAAGCCTAGTTCTTTAATGCTCTCATCGGCTTGTTTCTTTAATTTGAGCCCGATAAGCTGCAGCATTTCCAGAAACGGGGTGTCGTGGTTGGTATCCATGCTGGACTCCTCCTGTCTAACGATTAAATTTCTAATTGTAAGTACTAAAACTATATAAGAATGAATGAGTAGTGTCAACGGAACCGCTGGTTAGTTAGGATACGGATAGAAGTCGAGTAAAATATATATTGACTATTAGAATTCTAAGTGTTAAAGTTTGAACAATCAATTACCCAACTTAATTGCACACCAATACACAAGAAAACTGGAGGATTTAGACATGAATTCATTGAATGGAAAAGTAGCGTTGATTACCGGATCTTCTAGAGGAATTGGACGCGGCATTGCCGAGCGGTTATCGGAATTGGGGGCCAAGGTGGTCATCAATTATTCGAATAGCGCAGAGGATGCGTTTGCTTTGGTGGATACGATCTTGAGCAATGGAAGAAAAGCGTTGGCGGTTCGCGCCGATCTCAGCAGAATAGATGAGATTGAGGAGATGTTCGCCAAGACGATGGCTGAGTTCGGCCAAGTGGATATTCTGATCAACAATGCGGCGGTGATGACGAACAACCCTTTGTCCGAGGTGACTGAGAAGGAGTTCGAACATCAATTCGCGGTTAACGTCAAAGGGGTCTTCTTTGCTTGTCAGCAAGCGTGGAAGCATATGGAAAGCAACGGGAGAATTGTGAATATCTCTACAGCAGGGACGAAACTAACCTTCCCTGATATGAGTGTCTATGCGAGCACCAAGGGTGCGGTTGAACACCTTACTCGTCAGTTAGCCAAGGAATTCGGTTCCAAACAAATTACCGTCAATGCAGTAGCACCTGGCCCGATACAAACCGAGCATTTCTTCGTTGGCAAGTCAGAAGAAGAACTTGAGTTCATGAAGGGCATGAACTCCCTTGGCCGCCTGGGTACTCCTGTGGATATCGCCAATGTCATTGAATACCTAGTGAGCGATAATGCCGATTGGATAACCGGTCAGACCATTCATGTTAACGGAGGAATGAATTGAATCATCGAAACCTTATGATGACGTCCTTGCTCGTCTGCGGCTTCGTCGGCATGTTCAGTGAGACGGCGTTGAATATCGCCATCAGCCATCTGATGGAAGTCTTCCACATATCGGCCTCTGCCGCGCAATGGCTAACGACAGGCTACCTTCTGACGCTCGGCATCCTTATGCCGATGACCGGATTGTTGCTGCAGTGGTTCACCTCCAGGCAGTTGTTCATCATCTCGCTTGTGAGTTCGATAACCGGCACTTTGATTGCGGCGATGGCGTTTGGTTTCGAGATGTTATTGGCAGCCCGTGTTCTGCAGGCAATCGGCATGAGCCTGCTTCTTCCGCTCTTATTCAATATGATCCTTGTCGCTTATCCGCCAGAGAAGCGAGGCGCGGCGATGGGCTCCGTCGGCCTCGTCATCATGTTCGCGCCTGCCATCGCCCCCTCCTTATCAGGGCTGCTGATTGAATACTTGTCCTGGCGTTACATATTTTGGTTTTCCTTGCCGTTACTAGGGATAGGCCTGTTAATAGGACTGAGGTACTTGGAAAATGCAACGAAGCGTACGAAGCCGCCGATCGATTTGTTGTCTATCGTATTATCCACTATCGGTTTCGGCTCTGTCGTATTCGGTTTCTCTAAGGCCGGCGAAGCGGAGGCGGGGTGGACAAGCATGGCGGTTACGGTATTCCTTCTGATCGGAATCGTATTCCTTGCGTTGTTCGTGCTTCGGCAACTAACCATACCTCAGCCATTGCTGAATTTAAACGTCTTCCGGTACCCGATGTTCACAGTGGGGCAATCAATCATTTTGATCGGCATGTTGATTATTGTGTCCAGCATGATTATTTTACCCATATATCTGCAGAACAGCTTGAAGTTCTCCGCATTCACAACCGGCCTCCTGCTACTGCCGGGCAGCGCATTGAACGGAATCCTCTCCCCTTCGATGGGGCGTTTATTCGATAAGCACGGTCCGAAGCGGCTGGTTATCCCAGGCTTCTTGGTCATTGCGACAACGTTAGGGTTCTACTGCTGGATAACGGCTTCTTCCTCAGCGGGATGGATCGTCGCCCTTCATATTGGACTGATGGTTGGAATCTCGATGGTGATGATGCCAGCGCAGACGAACGCGCTGAACCAGTTGCCGCCTGCTCTGCATCCACACGGCACAGCTGTCATGAGTACGCTTCAACAGGTGACAGGCGCGATCGGAACGGCTATTGCCGTCAGTCTCTTAGCACGAGGGACGGGTACGCGCTTGCAGGATTCCATGTTGTCGAATTCTCTCGATAGAATGGCCGACGCGATAGCATTCGGCTCCCGGAACGCGTTCTTCTTTTCGCTAATCGTCTCGATTATAGGTTTGATTATCGGCATCTTTATCCGGCGGGTTGTTGTTAAGCGCGACGGGATAAGTCATTCAAGCATTTGACGCCAGCAAGGGGATGAAGAAAGTTCATCCTCTTTTCTTTTTGGCGTGCCCAGTGGCATGCATCTTCTACTCGGTGAAAGTCCCGTCGCGGGAGGGGCCAAGTCCCTCGCAGCTCGTTGTATCGAGAACGAAATCCTGATGCACCTGCGTTCGTTGAAGAAAACGAGGAAGATTTTTCCCTGCATGACCCCATCGGAACGGACAAAGACGGGAATGAAAAAGGAGCTAAGCGGCTTGTACCGCTTAGCTCCTTTGTTTGTGTCCTCCACTGCTGCATTTTTAAGCAGAAGGTGAATTTGGAGGCTTGCCTTATTTTTTGATAAGTTTCCCATTCTCAAGGAAAAGCACTCGATCACAAAGTGCCAGCACTCGGTCATCATGCGTAACCATAACGGCGCTTTTTCGCTGATCCTTTACTTGTTTCGCGATCATGCTTACTACATCATGACCTCGAGATGCATCTAAGCTTGCTGTCGGTTCATCTGCGAACAGGACAGCTGGGTCATTCATTAAGGCTCTTGCGATAGCGACCCGCTGACGTTCCCCTCCTGAAAGCTTCTCAGGATATGCCGTTCGACGATGAAGTAATCCCATCTTATCGAGTAACTCTTTTGCTCGTTTGGCAGCCTTCTCCTTGTCCATTCCGGCAAGCTTGGCTACTACCATCAGTTGTTCGTCCACTTTCAAGTAAGGGATTAAGTTGGCGCTTTGAAAAATAAATCCGATTTTTCGAAGTCGCATTTCAGAAAGTTCTTGTTTGTTTTTACCAATGATAGATTCTCCATCGAGTAGAACATCCCCACTCGTAGGTTCAAGAAGTGCTCCTGCTATGGACAGAAATGTACTCTTTCCTGAGCCAGAAGGTCCCATTACCGCGACCAGTTCACCTTCGACAACCTCAAGATTTAGCTTATCCAAAATCGTTCTTTCGATACCGCCATCCTCAAAAGTCCGTGTAATCTCCTGTAAAACAAGTCTGTTTCTCATGCTGCTGTCCTCCCTATCGCATCCAAAGCGTCAATTTTGGCGACCTTCCACACCGAAAATAGCGACCCGGCCAGAGACATTGCTACAAAGGACAAGCAAGTAAGTGCCAAGGTGGAGAAGCCTAATTGAAATGGCATAGAACTTGGCAATACAGCCTCAAACAATTGTACCAGCAGGACGCTAATGACCAAACTGCCGACTGATAAGAGCAAAACTTGCATCGTCACACTCCTAGCTAAATAGGCAGTACGTGTACCGATGGCTTTCAAAATACCAAATTGACTGGTTTTCTGGATCGTAATGACATAAAAGAATACTGCCAATACAAAAGCAGAAATAACAAACAAAAATACAATCATCATCATAAGAGAGCCTTGCTCTTCTTTGTATCCAGGAATCGCTGATACTGCCTCAGACTTCGTAATAACCTCTGTATTGGGCAGCGCGGCCTGAAGATCCTTAACTTTCTCGTTCGAGTCTTTAATGGCAATCGCATTGTAAACTTGATTATCTGCTGATTTAGTTCCTTGACGAGTAAGTGTCTTCGCCTGGAGATTAAGCCAGTCCTGTTTATTAAGAAAAACAGCCGGTGTATGACTGAATGACTCGTTCTTCACAAATCCGTTTACAGTCCATTTTGTTCCTGTAGCTTGATCGGCAATGATTGTGCCTATTTTGACTCCAGAAGCAGACAGCTTTTGATCAACGAGAACTTGTCCGCTTATCTGATCTGAAAGGGACGAACCTTCTGTTACTGTTGGCGCTAGCCAGCCATCGAGATTGACCGCGAGCAGTGTGACATCAATCTTCTCCGTACGATCAGATGGAATAATCGTTGTCATTTTTACACCAAGCGGCTCTGCATGCTCTTTTCCCACGATTAATCCAGCCTTTTCAAGTTGATTCTGATCGATCTGAGACCTAGTGAAGCGGTGATTAGAATCCTGTTCCAAGACAAAATGAGTTGCAGCCATATTCTTAACGGAAGCCGCGTTATCATAGGCAAGCCCCTGTGCAAGACCAGTGACAAACAGAACAAGAAATGAAACAAGCACCATAATTGTAGCGATTAACGTATACCGGGCCTTAGCAAACCTCATTTCTCGAATAGCTAAATACATGTTGCTTCCCTCCTTCGTAATATCCAAAGTATAGATATTGAAAATGAACGGCAAATGAACAGCATGTTACAAGTGAATCTACGTTGGATAATGTTGATTATACTGGGTAAATTAATGAAAATTGGTTTGAGTGTGGGTGGAGCAGGAATGAGGAATCTATTAAGAAAACTGATTTCGAAGGGCATGGAAGAAAAAAGACCATTAATGGAAACGGAAGTTTTCCCTTCTTTGCCCCCCAATATGGCATACATTCAAAACCAGTTGTTCCATTCGAGTGATCTGAAGTGGCGGAGCATTAGGTTTAATCAATTGGAGGGTCTTATCATCTTTTTGGAATCACTCTCTGACCAACAGAGAATTCAAAAAGAAATCCTTAAGCCCATAGAAGAAAAAAAAGAAGGAACCGTAGATGAACTCGTTACTTCGATGGAGATTACGAAGAAAACGGATCTGAATGAGGTATCTCAGGCCTTAGTTCAAGGGAATTGCGCTTTGTTTTTCGAAGGTATCGCAGAAGCTTTTATTTTCGATGTAGCAGCAGTTAATAAACGGAATATATCAGAGCCAGTGAACGAAGCTGTCGTTCGCGGCGCACATGATGGTTTTATAGAGAACCTCATCACGAATCTTTATTTGGTTCGTAAGCGCGTTGAGAATACGAACCTGGTCGTTCGTTATTACAAGGTCGGAAAGGCAACCAAAACCAAATTAGCTCTGCTTTATATGCAGGATCTGGCGAATCAGGATCTGGTCCAAGAAGTGGATCACAGACTTAGTTCTATTGCGATGGACACCGTGATCGCACCTGGATACATTGCCGAATGGATTGAAGATAACTCTTTTTCTCTCTTTCCACAAATCTTATTTACGGAAAGACCGGATCGGGCGGTAGCCCATCTCATGGAAGGCCGTGTTGTTATTTTATCGGATGGAGATCCGTCCGCGCTTATTTTGCCTGTGACTTTTTTTGCCTTTTATCAAAGCCCAGATGATTATCACAGCAGGTGGATTGTCGGATCGTTCATTCGATTGATTCGTCTGGTGAGCTTCATCATTGCCTCTCTAGGACCTGCTTTATATATTGCGATTATTGGCTTCCATCCGGAAATTCTTCCTTCAAATATGATATATACCGTCAAAAGCAGTATTGATAGAGTGCCATTTCCACCGATCGTGGAGGCTCTTTTTATGCAGATTGCTTTAGAGGTACTGCGTGAAGCAGCAATTCGGCTGCCGAGCCGAATCGGTCAAACCGTAAGTATTGTTGGCGGCTTGGTCATCGGTGATTCTGTCGTGCGGGCCGGATTAGTTTCCTATCCTATGGTCATCGTTGTTGCCTTAACCGCTATTGCGTCGTTTGTTGCCCCGTCAAGCGAAATAAGTACGGCCACTCGCATTCTGGGCTTTCCGCTTATGATCTTGGCCGCGATGTTTGGTTTAATCGGTATCACGTTTGGCCTTCTTTTCATCTTAATCCACTTATGTAAATTAGAAAGCTTTGGTACAGCCTATTTCGCGCCTGTTATGCCGCTTCGAATCAAAGATATGAAGGATGCACTAACACGCTTTCCAATCTGGAGCTTGAATCAGCGCCCTCATGACCCGCATCCAAGTAAGTTAAATCAAGTGAAAAATCCAAGGGGGTGGGAACATGATGATTCCGGAAAAGAGTAGAATTACTCAAAGGCAGCTCATGTTTTTTGTCATCCAATCACAGGTGGGGGTCGGCATTTTATCTCTTCCTCATAACATGCAGGCTATAGCCAAGGGAGGCGGGTGGATTTCAACATTAATTGCCGGGCTGGGCGTACAAGTGATTATATTGATTCTATGGGCTCTTTGCAGACGGTTTCCTTCCGATACGATATTCAGCTTCTTACCGAAAATCGCTGGCAAACTTATTGGGAATCTGCTTGGCCTTGTGTATATTGGCTATTTTCTATTTTCAGCGGGAAAGGTTTTAACCTTATTTGCCGATGTCATAGGAAAATGGGTTCTCCAAAGTACGCCAAGATGGGCATTATTAATTCTCACCCTCCTCACTTGTATATATTTGGTTAAGGAAAATATTCGAGTGATAGCCAGACTGTTTGTCATTTCTTCGTTGACGATCATTGTAATGGTACTACTATCCTTGATGGGTTATGTCAATATGAATATCGATTATATATTTCCTATAATGGAATCTGGATGGGGGAAAATCTTCGAAGCTGCGAACGAGGCGTTGTTTCCTTTAATCGGGTATGAAGTGATATTGGTGATCTATCCTTTTGTAGAAGGGACAAACGGGGAGAAATTAAAGGCAGCATCTTTGGGGAATCTGGTGATTACCCTTTTTTACTCATTTGAGGTGTTTACTAGTTTAGTCATCTTCAGCCCGTCGGTCATGCCCGCGATTGAGGAACCTCTGCTCTATATGCTGAAAGGATTTTCTTTCCAACTCATTCAACGAATCGATTTAATCTTTCTATCTTTATGGGTTTTTATTGCTAGTACGGCTATTGTCTCTTGGTTATTTATGGCGACAACTGGATTGGGTCGTCTCTTTCACGGGGGGGAACATAAAAAGGCAGTCCCCTATGCCGCGATCATTATCTTTATTCTGGCTATGATTGCTCAGGACCCATCGATCACTGCCCTTATCGATCGAATCATTAGGATGTCTCATTATGTCCTGGTGATTGGGCTTCCTTTGATCCTGCTCATCTTCTCGTATTTTACAAGAACAAGGAGAGTGTAAGTCGGATGAAAAAGTGTTTCTTTTCAATCACGGTTATTTTTATTCTCTTATGGATGACCGGGTGTTGGGATCAAGA
Source organism: Paenibacillus ferrarius (assembly GCF_002027705.1). Lineage (GTDB taxonomy): Bacteria > Bacillota > Bacilli > Paenibacillales > NBRC-103111 > Paenibacillus_E > Paenibacillus_E ferrarius. Next base: position 94,830 of record NZ_MBTG01000073.1, read on the forward strand.
TCTTTTAAAAAATGCTCGTTTGCTTTATGGAACAGGGTTTGATCTCGCACCCGATGGAAAGCTTCTCTCCACCTTTGTCATACGGGACATGGCTGGAATCGAACAACAGAGTCCTAAAAACGATATTATTTATACAGATAGTAATACGACACTGGAAGGCCGTGATAAAATAGATGATAAAATATCCCGGTTTCTTCGAGCTTACAGAAATCGGATCATTCTTATTGGAGAGGAACAAGCCAAACAAGATATTTATCCGATTCTTGATAATATTTACCGCGATCCGAAGAGCGCTCTAAATGCGAGGATCGGAGTGGTGAAAGGGAAGGCGTCAGACTTGCTTTCCCTTAAAAAAGTAGGGAATGTCTTAATTGAAGAAGAAATTGATGAATTGATTAAGAGCAAAGAATTGACGACAAGCGTTCCCAAAGTGACCGTAGAAACGATTTATCCTGTGATAAAGGACTCTGGAGAAGACTTTGTTCTTCCATACCTCATCAAAAATGGGAAACGAGTGGACGTTTCGCAAAGCGCCATGTTTCATAAACGTCAATTTACAGGGATACTAAGTTCAGATGAATCTACCATGTATTTATTGATGAAAGACGACAAGGGAAAAGTGGCGAGATTCACCCGAAAAATAAGTAAAGGTCAGAACGGTTATGATTTTTTGACATTTAATATTAATAAATCGAAGCGAAAAATGAAAATACAGGCTCAATCAGGCGATCAAATTACGGTTATGCTGGATTTAAAATGGAAGGTGAGTATCGTAGAATACCCGAAAAGTCACTTAGATGATAAAGAAGTGGTTGCTCAATTAAATCAGTTACTTTCTAAAGAGATGAATTTCTTGATAAATGAAACGATAAAAAAAATGCAAAATGCCCGCTGTGATGGACTAGGTATCGGCAGAAAACTCAGGGCGTTCCATCCCGATAGTTGGAAGAAACAAAAGGAAGACTGGGGGAGCAACTATCAAAAAGTGCATTTTGTTCCTAATATTCAGGTAGAAATTACGAAGAAAGGGATAGTAAACTAAGCTTACTTTGCATGTGCGCCCAGAATGGGCGGCTAAGCTTTCGTAAAATCATTAAAACTTACGTTTATGATAGGGGATACCATCGCCATCTTCACAATAGGATTTGAGACTATAAAGGAAAATAGCCCAGTTGTAGTTACAGGAGCGATAAAATGGCGTTACTTCTTTCCAGTTCATATGACGCAAAGTAATAAAAGACTTCCCGTTCTTCTCTTGAATATCAAAGGAAATAATCGTACCAATCCATTCTGGATCTGAATCTATACACTGCCAAACGATTTTTTTATTAGTGATCAATTCCTCTATTCTCATCTTAGTTATGTCATTGCTGCCAAATCGAAATTCATTAATAAAGCCAATCTGATTATTAATAATGAGTTCATTGGTCCATATTTCGGACAGTCCTTCAGCGGTGGTTAAAGTTGCATACACCTTCGACGCTGGAACATGTACGGTTTGCAAGTGCTCGATATTTGCCATGTCTTACTCCCTTCTAACTGCAATAATTTATGCTTGGTACTTATGATAACATATGATGAAACTAATAGTTTCTTTTGGATTGCTATGTTGCTTCCGACGTACGAGGTTTCGGGAGGAATGGAAAAAAGTCCAGATAAACAATATACTAGCTATAAATGTTTTTTGTTGAGGTGAATATCAAGTGAGTGAAATCGATGAATCAAAACAAATTGTATTACAAGTCGGCGGTGCCTTGAAAAAGTACAGAAAAGAAAAAAACATGAGCTTAGACGACTTAGCGGAATTAACGGGTGTAAGCAAACTTACTCTGGGGAATATCGAACGTGGTGAGACAAATCCAACTTTGGCGATTATATGGAAAATTTCCAAAGGCTTATCTTTACCGCTATTGGCTTTGTTCAAATCAGAAGACCCTGTTAGTTTGTATCGAGCAGGCGAAGGACTGCGGTTTTCTAATGATCAAAAAAATTGGATCATTGAGCCAGTCTTTAAAAACGCAAGTAGCGATATTGAAATGTGTCGGGCTTACTTACAGCCAAATAGCTCGTATCACCCTGAAGGACATCATGTGAATACAACTGAAATTGCGACAGTAATGACTGGTTCCATTGAAATTCAAGTCAATGGAGAGACTTACACATTGAATCAATATGATACGATCAGTTTTCGTGCAGATTGTCCTCACTCTTATACCAATCATACGAATAGCGAAACAGTGCTCCATATATCCTTAAAGTATGGTTTCTAAAAAGCCGAAAAAATTCCACTTCCTACATACAACTCCGAATTCCATGACGGGAATTCGGAGTTGTATTTTTGTTTTTAGATGAATTCAGGTATTTTATAAAATACTTATTGATAAAAATAGTATACTATAATATACTTTTGTTGTTCGCGCGAATGTTATATTATAGTTTGTCAATCAGCAAGAAATAAATACGTATGAATTCAGGAAGGAGAAACGAAGAATGCGGAACAAACCAAATAAAAAATTCGTACCATCCTCTATAGGGCTGATAATTCTCGGCATTATTGTTATTGCAGCTAATTTACGTGCTCCGTTAACCTCAGTCGGTCCGTTAACGAGTTTCATAAGGGATGACGTTCGTATTTCAAATACATTAGCAGGCCTGATAACAACGGTACCTTTGCTTGCCTTTGCTATATTATCGCCATTAGTACCAAAATTAGGACGAAGGTATGGGGCTGAACGTATCATTTTGATTGCCCTAATCTTTCTAACTGTTGGCATTGTAATACGTTCTTTATCCGGCGCAGCTAATCTGTATATGGGGACAGCAATTCTTGGATTCGCGATTGCCATATGTAATGTATTATTGCCAAGTTTAATCAAAAGGGATTTCCCCAAAAAAATTGGCTCCATGACAGGTGTTTACTCGATTTCAATGAGTTTATTTGGAGCAATCGCATCGGGAATCAGTGTACCGCTAGCCGTGAACGCAGGTCTGAAATGGCAGGGAGCATTGGGAATATGGGGGATTCTAAGCTTTGTATCGATCCTCTGTTGGTTACCCCAATTAAGAAATCGAACGAAGCCAACAACCACGACGAGTCAACAGATGGCCAGCAACGATGTGAATGTTTGGCGATCCCCTCTTGCCTGGCAAGTAACCTTGTTTATGGGTATACAGTCCCTGATTTTCTATGTGTTGATCGCATGGTTGCCTGAAATACTAAAGCAGCAAGGAATTGACTCAAACCAATCAGGATGGTACCTCTCGATCATGCAGTTGGCTCTGCTTCCATTTACCTTTATTGTCCCCGTTATTGCTGGGCGCATGTCTAACCAACGTTTGTTAGTGGTTATCACCATCATATTGCTTATGACGGGAACGCTCGGACTTCTATACGGAAGCTCCAATATAATTCTGTTGTGGATTATCATACTCGGAATTGGTGGAGGCTGCGCCTTTAGTTTGTCCATGATGTTTTTCGGTTTACGTACCGAAAATGCGCATCAAGCAGCGGAACTGTCTGGCATGGCGCAAGCGGTCGGATATCTTCTTGCCGCAATCGGTCCTGCCCTTATAGGATTTCTGCATGATGCGACAAATAGTTGGAACCTGCCGCTTTTCATTCTGCTTGGCGCTTCGGTCTTACTCTTTTTAGTCGGTATAGGAGCAGCAAGAAACCGTTTTGTAGGCAGCCGAAATAACCCGAAACATACAAACTCAAGTTACCTTGATTAATGTCAGCCACAATTCTACAGCGCGCTCCGTGTTCTAGAGACTGAAAGTACTCATTACGAGTGCTTTTTTTCTTTATCAAAACTTGATTAGACAAACGGCTGACTATGTTTATATAATTTAATAAACATAAATTTTAGGTTGGGTGACAGTGCTCTGCTATGACAAATAAATTAATATTGAAAGATGCAACCGAAGAAGTATTAAAGGCAGTAGATGACTTTAGGTGGAGGCGTGAAGGTTTGAAAAAACCTGTAAAGATCACACTTAATTACAGAACGTACATGCGAGTAGCGGCGTATGATGAAAACTTTGAACGTTTTGAAATAATGGTCCCAGATAAGGTGCGATTTATGGGCATTAATTTAGAGTGTGTGCCAGATCAAAAGGAAAATGTGTTAGTAACTTGAGTCGTTCATCATGAACGGCTTTTTTTATGTGCGGCGCGCATGGCGATTCAAGGTGGAATCTGAACATTATCACGAATAAGAAATGTATTTGCATACTTGTGTGATAAATTTGATATAATGTAAGTGTTTGCGAGTGGGGTGTAGTTGCTATATTTCAAAGAGGGCAGGAGAAGAATACATGCAAGAAGTTTCTGGCTATAAGTCTATAGCGCTAGATATTGCTCAAAGGATTGTAAGTGGTGAGTTCTCAATACAAAGAAAAATTTCAGGACGCTCCCTATTGGCTAGTCAATATCATGTTTCACCTGAAACAATTCGAAAAGCTATTGGTCTATTAAAGGATGAAAACATTGTTTCTGTCTCACAAGGCAAAGAAATCATTGTTTTATCTGATCAAAGGGCATATGACTATATAACAAAAAATAACTACTTGAAGTCGGTTTATTCGCTCAAACAAGAGTTAGAATTATTATTAGTTGAAAAGAAGAAAATGGATCATAAATTTGACATGATTCTTACTGAAATTATTAATTATTCGGACCGTCTTCAAAATCTGAAGATTTACAATCCAATAGAAATAAACGTGAATGAATTCTCCCATGTAGTGGGGAAAACCATTTCCGATCTTCAATTTTGGCAAAATACCGGTGCGACGATCGTTGCACTACGTCGAGGCACAGAGGTAGCTATCTCTCCCGGACCTCATGTTATTCTAAGAGAACATGACATTCTTGTTGTAGTTGGTGATAGTTATACGTATCAGCGAACAAATCTTTTTATTAATAACAATTCTGTAGAAAACAAAGAATAGTAAAAAAGCCCTTTTTGGATCATTTCAGTCTGTTGATATTCTTCAACAGGCTTTTTTGTGCTGCATTTTTTTAAGTAAGCACCTTGTTTAAATATGGATTGACCGCTAAATGATACATATAGTAACATACAACTTTAAATGTTGTATGGGGTTGTCAGTTGTGGTCGTCTTTGTTATAGTAGTGAACTATAAAACAATTCAGTAGGAGGTTAATATGATTAAATTTGAACATGTCGGTAAAACGTATCCAAACGGATATCAAGCGGTTAAATCCATGGATTTTGAAATAGCGAAGGGAGAATTCATTGTTCTCATTGGTCCAAGCGGCTGTGGTAAAACGACAACGATGAAAATGATTAATCGATTAATGCCGCATACTGAAGGCACAATTACGATTAACGGGCAAGACATCACGAAAGCGAATCCTGTAGAGCTTCGCCGAAATATCGGTTATGTGATTCAGCAAGCAGGACTTTTTCCGCATTATACGATCGAAGAGAATATTGCTCTGATCCCGGATTTGAAAGGCTGGAAGGCAGCGAAGAAAAAGGAGCGCGTGCATGAGTTGCTGCATATGATCGGTCTAGATCCGGCTCTTTTTGCGGGACGATTCCCCCGGGAACTATCTGGCGGACAACAACAAAGGGTTGGCGTTGCCCGGGCTTTGGCTGCCGATCCGGAAATCGTGCTCATGGATGAACCGTTTGGGGCATTGGATCCGTTGACTAGAGAGCAGCTTCAGGATGAATTGATTAGACTTCAAAAAACGGTAAACAAAACCATCGTATTTGTTACCCACGATATGGATGAAGCTTTGAAGTTAGGAGATCGAATTGCTGTACTGAAAGACGGTTCCTTATTGCAGCTGGACACAGCGGATAAGCTGCTCAAAGAGCCTGCACATGGTTTTGTAGAAACATTCATTGGAAAGAATCGTATTTACCAAAATCCTGATTTTATTTCCGTTAAAGATATTATGAGAGAGAACCCAGCGACTGCGCTTCCATCGCTTTCACCAGCTAGAGCACTAACCTTTATGAGGCAGCGGCGGACGGATACTTTGATTATAGGCGACGATAAAGGTATGTTGATCGGCATTGTCTCGGCTTACGATTTGCAAATGAAAATGGAAGACATTCGATCTATTCAGGAAATAAGTCAGCCAGCTGTCCCCTATTTAGAGGAAACAGCAACAGCCAAAGATGCACTAATCGCCATCACAGACGCTAAATTCGGCGTCATTCCGATCGTGGGACAAAACAATAAAATTATTGGTGTCGTAACAAGGTCAAGTTTGCTAACCGCATTCGCTGATCATTGGGCAGGAAGAAAGGAGAGTTTATGAAACAAACGTTGTGGGAACAATTGATCACTCAATTTACTATGCGGTGGGAAGACTTGGGCGTCGCCGCGTTTCAACATATGGAGCTGGTGCTCATCTCGATGCTGCTTGCTATAGTCATAGGTGTCCCATTGGGAATTACCGTAACGCGCTTCCCCTTCTTGAAGAGTTGGGTATTGGGAGGGACGGGGATCCTACAAACAATTCCCGGTTTGGCCCTGCTGGGTTTTATGATTCCCTTGTTTGGGATTGGGATTAAAACAGCGATAGCCGCATTGTTTTTATATTCTTTGTTGCCGATTGTCAGGAATACATATACGGGCATTCAGGATGTGGATAAAGTTCTGATCGAAGCCGCCAAAGGAATGGGCATGAAGAATGTGCAGATATTGTTCAAAATCGAGCTTCCTTTGGCACTGAGTGTCATCATGGCCGGCATTCGGACGGCGACGGTAATCAATGTGGGTACAGCAACCTTGGCAGCTTTTATTGGTGCGGGAGGACTGGGGGATTTCATTTTTATCGGTATTCAAAGAAATATTGATGCTTTAATTCTTATTGGTGCTCTTCCTGCAGCTATCCTGGCCATCGTGCTCGATTATTTGTTGGGAGGGTTGGAGAAGTTGACGACACCGAGAGGATTAAAAATATAATTTCAAAAGTGGAGGTAAAAATGAAAATCAAAAACTTGCTAATTGTAAGTATCGTAGGTATTTTAGCTATTGTAATGAACGGATGTAGTTCAAAGAGCAAGCAAGAAACGATAACGATAGGTTCAAAAAACTTTACTGAAAATATTCTTTTGGCTCATATGATGGCAGATGTAATTGAGGATCAAACCGATCTTAAAGTTGAACGGAAATTTAATCTAGGTGGCTCTAACGTGGCATGGAAGGCTCTCCTGAACAACGATATCCAGATGTATCCGGAATATACAGGGACAATCGTTTCGAATTACTATCAGGAAATGACAGGTACCGCGGAAGAAACCCTTCAAAAAGCAAAGGATCTGTTGAAAAACGATAAACTCGTTTTCGGCAATCCATTTGGCTTCAATAATACGTATACCTTAGCGGTGAAAAAAGAAACGGTAGATAAGTACCAGCTAAAATCGTTTACTGATCTTGCTAAAGTATCGAATCAACTTATACTTGGCAGCGAATTCGAATTCAAGGATCGTCCAGATGGATATCCAGGATTAGAAAAGGTATACAAAATGGCTTTTAAAAATGTAAAGGGCATGGATCATGGCATTATGTACCGGTCTTTGAATGACAATAGTGTTGATGTGATTGATGCGTTCTCAACGGACGGTCAGATCAAGCTGAACAATTTAATCATCTTGGAAGATGACCAATCTTTCTTTCCACCCTATAATGCAGGGCCGCTGGTTCGTCAGGACATCCTGACCAAATATCCCCAACTTGCCGAAGCGTTGAACAAACTCCAAGATAAACTTGACGAGAGTAATATGCAAGAACTAAACGCAAAAGTAGATTCGGAAGGTTTAAAAGAACAAAAAGTAGCGCATGATTTTTTAAGAGATAAAGGGATAATAAAATTGTAATAGGCTGAACCGTATCATAAGTATGAAGGTATGAACACAAAGGAGCAAAGCAACCTTAAAAGGGATGCTTTGCTCCTTTTGAATTCCAACAGATAAGATGGGGGTGCTAAAAATGTGACGTCTTTAGAATGGTTTCCTCCGAATTACTAATTTTCCTTTTTTATGCTTGTGGTGATGCGCCTGTGTGATTCCCTCTGCGGTGAAAGAGAAAATTCCACAACGAATTCTGTTATTGTTGAAAATGAGGGTACTGTGTTATTTTGGTTAGAAGGTCAACCAATGGTAAAGCAGTGGATGTTACAACGTTCTAGATTCAGAAAATATTATTTTTGGGAGCGTGTGTCTGTATACTTTTCAATATGAGTAGAAATTTGAAATCATTTCTTTATGAATACCTGACTTTAAAAAAGAGGATTATTATGATCTTCTTATTTAGCTCGTTGATTCCGTTTATTAGCATCGGTCTGATTTCTTACTATACAATCTACTCTATTCTTACAAATAAAATTCAAAGCGGCATTCAAAGTAATTTAAAGCAAGTTGAGCTCTCGTTAGAGGGCACCATCAGCAATTTGAACCATGTATCCCAACAGCTTGCATTTGAAGGCAGTGTAGGCAAGAAATTAGATCAATTGTTATCGAGTACAGATAGTCAACCATACGAACGAGTCAAAATGAAAAGCAATCTGAAGGATGAATTAAGCCTCATTACTTTCACGAATCCTAGTATCGGATTAACCCTCTATTATTTCCAAAATGATCATTCCTATGATCTTGAAAATTCGGGAGTCAAGAATAGCTTCTCTCCGGAACAATTGCCATTGCTTGCCCAATACTCTGGAATTTCCTATTATGGTCCACATGTAAGCAACAATTCATTTGATAATCAATATGTGTTGTCTGCTTTAAGAAAAGTAGAACTGCCTAATCGGGATGATGTTTATGTATACATTGAAACAGGGTTCCATTTGACACAGAGCATCCTAAATAATGATCAAACCGGAGTTAAGAACTCTCATATATTCCTTGACAATGATGGTAGAATTGCCTACAGCGAATTGCCGGATACGTATGCAATGGATACGATATTCCCTGGCATTGAAAATGGAAAATCTTCTGGCTCACAAAATGGGTTTTACTGGTTTAGACAGGAAAGTAATCAAGGTTGGAGCATTGTCTCCGTGATTCCGAAAGCAGATTATAATAAAGAGATGAATCGATGGTTCGTTCAAATCTTACTATTTTCGTTAGTTTTTTTGGGAATGAGTCTGTTCCTGGCTTGGCTATTATGGAAAATGGTGTATCGACCATTGAGCGGCTTCAATAAAGAAATTAAGCTGATGGCGCAGAATCGAATCCAATCTGGTATAGCAAAGACAAGAATACCAGAGTTTGATTATCTCTTGGATCAATTTCGACAAATGAAAGTACAAATTTGGGAGTTGTTCGCGGAAGTTGAGCAGAAAGAGAAGCGCAGAGTTGATCTTGAAGTCGAGAAACTGCTTTATCAAATCAATCCTCATTTTTTGATGAATACGTTGGATACCGTGCATTGGCTTGCTGTCATGAACGGGCAGATCGAAATCGATCGTCTTGTAACTTCTTTAAATAAACTGTTGCATTATAATTTAGGCAAGCTAGGACAAGCTTCAACAATACAAGAGGAAATCGAGGCATTGAGGCAATACCTTATTTTGCAGCAAATTCGTTATGATTTTCAATTTGATGTGCAGATTCATGTGGATGAAGAGGTATTGAAAATGCCGATTCCGCGGTTCATCCTTCAACCGCTCGTGGAGAACTCGCTTTATCATGGCTTAAGCGATGATGGCTTCATCCGAGTTGAGGTGAAATTAACACAAACGATTACTATTTCGATTCACGATAACGGCTCGGGGATGTCAGAAGAATTCATACAAAATTTATTAAATAACTCAGAAGTTGAAAATAGGAAGGTTGGTATGGGCATCGGGATGAACTATGTGAAGCGTATGATTGATTCGCAATATGGTGAGCGGGCCAAGTTGGAAATTAATAGTGTCATAGGGAAAGGGACGAGCATTTTGTTAAGTCTGCCGCTCTCGGAGGTGGAACCTAATCATGATAAAAGTAATGGTTGTTGATGATGATAAATTAGTTCGAAAGGGCCTTATATCGGCAATGCCATGGCAGAATTTCGATATGGAGGTTGTCGGGGAAGCAAGCAATGGCGAAAAGGCATTGGAATTTTTACAATCTAATACGGTTGATTTGCTGCTTACTGACCTTGCAATGCCTGTTATGTCGGGCATTGAATTAATAAAGAGGGTCCGTAAAGAGTTCACTCATATCTATATTGTTGTATTGACGCTCCATCAGGATTTTGAATACATCCAAGAGGCGCTTAGATTAGGAGCGATTGATTACATTGCTAAGGTTCAGCTCGAAAAGGAGCGCTTTGAGGAAGTGCTTGAAAGAATCTACAACCGGATTGCTCAAGAACAAAAACGAGCTGCAAATCTAAATGAGGTTTATACAAGTGATCAAGGTTATGCATTGCTCTCATTAAATAATGATGTTGGAGACTATTGGGTAGAGGAGTGGTGCGAACACGCGAATCAATTGATGATTGAAGTGGACAGCAACCTTTGGCTTTGGACACAACCAGTGGAGCAGTCTAGCGAATTATGGTTAGAAAGGCTTGCACACGAGGTCAACACTAAATCGGGATGGGCGCTGATAAAGCTGATTGGTCTCTACGGCAGGCCCCATAAAGATGTTCATCGTTGGTTAAGAGAATATAGAGAGAAGGATTTCTTTTACGATTATGATTTAGATTCCAGCATGGGGTCGATTTTGTTGCAAGAATGGGGCTGTCTCAGGCAAGTACAGTCTGAAAAAAGTATAAATGATCTGAAAGAGCAATGGTCGTCTTACGAATGGATCTATCAGGACAGTTTATTTAAGCAGCATATCGATGCTTTAAAGATGATGCGGTTACCTCAGGCGAAGCTTTTCGGGTTGCTGTATACGTTAATCGATAAATGGAACCTATTATTTTATCCTGTAAGCTTAGTAAAAATTCAACTGCTGGATTCATTTGATTTTTGGTATCAAGTCGATGAATGGCTTATAAACACACGGAATATGATCCGTAACGCTATGGACAAACCTACCTTTTCGCAAGAGGTTATGGAGAGTATTGTTAAAGCTGTGTATATAGCTCAGGAAGAGATGAATCAACAGATTACAGCGGTAAACATTGCGAAAAGAGTCAATATGAGTCGAAGCTACTTCAGTCAATGCTTTAAAGAAATTGTTGGTATGAATTTTAGTGACTATTTACGTCAGGTTCGTATCGAAAAAGCAAAGATGTTTCTGCTCTACACCAACAAAACAATACTTTGGATTGCAGAAAACGTTGGGTATATGGATGAAAAGTATTTTAGCCGCACCTTTCGTGAGCAAACGGACATGCTTCCGAGCAAATATCGGCAAACTCTGGGTACAGGTAGAGAAATGTCCGATAAATAGGGGGGCAAAAGTGGATAGCTGAAAAAAGAGTCGCAAAACCTTGCTAATCGTCGGTCATTTGGCTCTCTAAACAGGCAACCGTCGCCTATCCTAGCTAAATGCCTTTGTGTGATACCCTTTAGATGTGGATTAATTTAAAAGAGAAAGAAGGGGCACGCATGAGCAAGTCTAAAAAAGGTATTCAGATTTTACTTGCAGGAATGATCATTGTATTAACCGCATGTAGTCAATCAAACTCTTCCAAAGAATCACCGAATTCTTCAACGGCGGCAGTGCACAAAGCTGCGGATCCATTTGGGAAATCCGAGAAACCAATCACGCTTAAAATTGGAAAAGAAGTTGATGCGTCGGATAAAAGCTTACCAGCCGGCGATTCTCCCGAGAATAACCAGTATACGCGTTATGTGAAAGAAAACTTGAACATTGATACGAAGATTGTTTGGCAGGCCGCTGGAGGAAAAGATTACGAACAAAAGGTGAATTTATCCATTGCGAGTAACGACTTGCCTGATGCGTTGGTGGTGAAGGAGACGCAGTTCAGACAAATGGTAAAAAGCGGCCAGCTTGAGGACTTAACCGATGTTTATAATAAATACGCTTCGCCAACCATTAAAGGCATTATTGAAACAACGAATGGGCTTGCACTCAAATCAGTTACAGTTGATGGGAAAATGTATGCCTTGCCAAATGTAACACCGGAATCAGATATGGTACATTACATGTGGATTCGCAAGGATTGGTTAGATAAGCTAGGCCTACAGCCTCCTAAGACGATGGATGAGTTGGAAAAGGTAGCCAAAGCCTTCGTGGAGCAGGATCCCGACGGTAATGGGAAGGCAGACACCATCGGTATTGCTGGTCCGCAACTAGGCGGAAAGCTCAATGCGGATTTTATTAATCCGAATAGCAACAACTATGGGTTTGACCCCATTTTTGCTTCATTCCATTCTTATCCGGGATATTGGCTTAAGGGCTCTAATGGCAAAGCAACGTACGGTTCGATTCAGCCTGAAACGAAACAAGCGCTTTCCAAGCTGCGTGATTTCTATAGCAAAGGTTTAATCGATAAGGAAATGAGCATTCGCAAGGATGCACAGGAATCAATCAAGAATGGAACAGCGGGCATCTATTTTGGTGTATGGTGGTCAGGTGGGTATGGTCCGTTAGCGGATGCGTTTAAGAATAATCCGAAGGCAAACTGGCAGGCCTATACCGCACCACTTGATGTGAATGGCGAATTTACTCCGCATATGGGCAACCCATCGAACCAATATCTCGTTGTTCGGAAGGGATATGAGCATCCTGAAGCGGCGATTCAAATGCAAAATCTCTTGTATCGAGATGAATCGAAATTTGACGTGAATGTTGCAATTGGCAATTATCCATTACGTCTGGTCTTTGCTTCGATGGATGTCATGGATGTTACCTATAAAATGTTGAAAGAGGTTTTGGCGGGCACTAAGAAGCCAGAAGACTTAAATCTTCCCGGATATAACCTATTAAAATCGGACGCTGAAAATGTAAAGAAAGTGAAGTTGGAGCCTTACGACAATTATGATATCCAGTATTGGAACCCGAATGCGGATTTGGGAGTATGGAAACGAATGTATTCTACATTCGTCGGCATCTCTCCATTGCAAAAGCCTTATAAAAAAACATACAGCGTCACCTATTCGCAGACCAAGACCATGGAAAGCAGATGGGCTGCACTGGATAAATTGGAAAAGGAAACATTTCTCAAAATTATCATGGGGGCTGCCCCATTAGATTCCTTCGATCAGTTTGTACTCGATTGGAAGAAGCAAGGCGGAGACCAAATTCTTGCAGAAATAGACGAAGTCGCAAAACCGTAAATATCCCCAAAGGCGTCAGTGAAATCTGGCGCCTTTCTCTAAACATGCGAGAATGGAAGTGATTACAGAATGATAACTAAGGGTTATGCCAAGCATTACTATCTCATGCTCCTCCCTGGATTTATTTGGTTGACTCTATTCAGTATCGTTCCTATGTTCGGAATCGTTATTGCTTTTCAGGACTTTAATCCTGGCTTAGGCATGTTTCACTCCGAGTGGGTTGGATTGGAAAACTTCAAGTATATGTTTACGCTTAATGATAGTAAGACGATTTTTTTTAACACGATTTTTATTGCTGTAATGAAAATTATCGCGAATATGGTCGTACCGCTTACCTTTGCCCTGTTGTTGAATGAATTACGTGTGACAATTTTAAAGAGATGGATTCAGACGATTGTTTATTTGCCCCATTTTTTATCTTGGGTTATTCTTTCGGGTATTCTTTTGGATATCTTTTCTTACAAAGGACCGGTTAACGGGATTTTGTCTGTGTTTGGTATAAGTCCTACTGTCTTTTTTGCCAGAGCAGATTTGTTTCCCTTCATTGTTGTTGGAAGCGATGCTTGGAAGGAGTTTGGATTTAACACGATTATTTTTTTGGCGGCTTTGACGGGCATCAATCCCTCTTTATATGAAGCGGCTGCGATCGACGGTGCGTCGCGTTTGCAACAATTGCTAAATGTCACGCTGCCCGGAATTATTACAACGGTTATTTTGCTCTCTGTACTTAGTCTTGGCAATGTCTTGAATGCTGGATTCGATCAAATATTTAATCTTTATAACCCTCTTGTTTATTCAAGCGGTGATATTATTGACACCTGGGTATATCGAACCGGTTTATTGAATTTACAGTATGGTTTGGCAACGGCCGTTGGACTGTTAAAATCTGTTATCAGTTTTACTTTGATCACAACGTCCTATTTCTTGGCTGCTAAATTTGCAAATTATCGTATTTTTTAATAGTAACCTCTGTGACAGTTACTTTTTGAATTGATGTTTAAATAAAGGAGCATTACAACTATGGTTATAGAAAAAACATTTGGCTCCAAAGCATTTGATGTTTTGCTTGTCGTGCTTCTGGTTGGCATTGCGCTTTTGTGTATACTTCCTTTATGGTACACACTTGTGATTTCGTTAAGTGATAATGCAGCAGCTTCCTCGGGTCGGGTTGGATTATGGCCGGTGGGGTTTAATTTGAGTTCATATAAAGAAATTATGGGCGACAGCAAGTTTTTTAATTCTTTTTGGGTTTCAATACAGCGTGTCGTGTTAGGATCCAGTCTTAATTTTGTAATTATCATTCTCATGGGCTATCCGTTATCCAAAAATGCGAAAGATTTGCCTTTTCGAAATGTACTCATGTGGATTTTGGTTTTTACTATGCTATTTAACGGCGGCTTGATCCCTTGGTATCAAACGGTCAAATCATTCGGACTAATCAATAATATTTGGGCGCTTGTGTTGGGAAACAGCGTTCCGGTTTTTAGTGTTATTCTCGTTATTAACTATTTTCGCAATCTGCCTAAGGAGTTAGAAGAGGCGGCGTTAGTGGATGGAGCGGGTCCATGGTACATGCTTGTGAACATTTATATACCACTGGCTGTTCCAGTGCTTGCTACGGTTACTTTATTCAGCATAGTTTATCATTGGAATGAGTTTTTTAACGGTCTTGTGCTGATGTCCAGCGCCGATCATTATCCGCTGCAAACCTACATTCAACAATTGGTCGTAATCATTGATGCACAAACCATGACAGCAGAACAAATTCAAAAGATGAGCGAGCTTTCCAACCAGACATTGAACGCAGCCAAAATCTTCATCGCAATGATTCCAGTTTTAGTCATTTATCCGTTTTTGCAAAGG
The DNA here is from genome assembly GCF_002027705.1 of Paenibacillus ferrarius. Classification (GTDB taxonomy): domain Bacteria; phylum Bacillota; class Bacilli; order Paenibacillales; family NBRC-103111; genus Paenibacillus_E; species Paenibacillus_E ferrarius. Next base: position 109,918 of record NZ_MBTG01000073.1, read on the forward strand.
TTTTTTATCCATGGGATTACGTTAGGATCTGTTAAAGAGTAATCAAATAAAGGAGATACAGCATGCTACCATCACTTACATTTCTTAAACGTCAATTGGAGGGAATTCTGCGCAATAAATTTGAGCAGGGACATCAAACCTCGGGTTACTTAGCCAAGCTGGAAGAGCTTCCCGCAAGCTATGATGCCTATGTGGAATTCGCTCACAGCTTGGCTTCTATTCCAATGAGGGATAATTGGTCTTACTATGAACCTAATGATTTAGAGGAGATATGGCGGGAATGCGATCCGGCTCGACCTCTCGGACAGGTCGGAATCCTGAATCTGAAGGACAGCTCCAAGCGAGTAGAGACGGGATTCCTCGCTTCAGTTTGCGGTTCCATGTTGGGCAAGCCAATTGAGGTAAATCCCAGCCTGTCGGAATTGCGTCAAGCGCTAACTTCCGTAGGGGAATGGCCACTGAACGATTACATTTCTGATGAAATCCTCCATGCATTGGATCGTCGTCATTGGTCTTGGTATGAGACGACCCGCGGGCGAATGCATTACGTGGCACCTGACGACGATATCAATTACACCATAATGGGAATGATGGCGCTAGAGCAATTCGGCACTGGTTTTACAAAAAGAAATGTAAGAGACTTATGGATTAATCATATTCCGATAAGCACAACTTGGGGTCCAGAGAGGGCTATCCTGCTTCGATCGGGGATGAGCTATTTGGAGCATGATAGGGATATATTTAATCATTCTGAAATCGAGGGTTGGCCTGACTTCATGGTCCAGGATACAGAGCTATGCGGTGCGGCGATTCGCGCAGACGCTTACGGCTATGCCTGCCCTGGTCAACCAGCTCTTGCTGCTGAGCTGGCTTGGCGGGATGCAAGCTTTACACATCGCCGGACCGGTATCTACGCCACGATGTTCATTGCTGCTGCGATTGCTGTCGCGCATGTGCTGCGCGATCCGATAGAAATAATGAGTACTGCCCTGCAATTCGTACCTAGACGGAGCCGATTCTACGAGATTACTCAGGATTGCCTGCAGATGGTCGCGAATGCAGACAATTGGCTGGCAGCTTATCAGAGCATTAACCTTAAGTATGCGAATTATTGCCATTGTCAGGTTTATCAGGAAATAGGCACCTTAATGAATACATTTCGATTTGCCGAGAATGTCGGAGATGGGATTTGCAAGCAGGTGATGCAAGGCAACGATACAGATAGCTTTGGGGCAACAGCCGGTTCTCTGCTCGGGGTTTATTTCGGTTCTGGCAGCTTGGAACCAAGATGGCTTGAGCCATTTCAGGACCGAATTTATACGGGGTTATCTTATTTTAATGAGCAAAAGCTTTCTCGTTTGGCTGAGCGGATGGGACGTTTGCCAGAGCTGCTACACATCGGCCAACATCGAATTCAACCCAGCGAACTCTATGTGAACGAGAACGTGGATTCCTGCCTTTGAATTTGAATTTATCAAAAACCTGCTGCTGCAATTAAAATTACACGAAAAGGTGCCCTAGATGGTATTCCGAATAAATCTGAGATTGAGGCTTTCTTAACAACTACAAATTCAAAGAAGTAATGATCTGGAACCCTATAGGCAGAAATTCACTTGTAACTTAAAAATAACCGTCAGGAGGATCTGACGGTTTATTTTCCGTAGTCAGGAGTATTCATCTACAGCAATTCGTTTTAGTTGGGATCAATGTAGTTTGGAAGGGGCAAATTTGTGGAAGTTTTCAATAAATTAGAAGAAGGCATACCTGTTGGTATAATCAAATGGACTCCTAATTCGTTACTAGAAACATTCCATTGGCATACTTCATTTGAAATTGGTTATTGTCTCTCCGGCAAAGGTTGGTTTTACTTTGGAGATAAAAAATTTAGTGTGAATCCCGGTGATGTGTTTATCGTCAATCATATGGAACGGCACATTGCTCAGTCAGATCCTGAAAATCCGAGCCAGTACATATTTGTCTTTTTTAAAAAAGAGCTCATTGAAATTGAAAAAGAATTATTAATTCCATTCTTCTATAGTCCAAGAAAGTTTATTAATCAAATATCTTCCGAATTAGAGGCTGCCCAAGAAATCGGACGGATTATTTTAGCTGTAAATGAGGAGATGGAAAAGAAAAGAACAGCGTACCCTGGCATGATTCGTAGTTACATTCTGCAAATTTGTGTTCTACTTTCTAGACATTTCAAGAGTCATATATCGACGGGGGAATTTAACCAAGTGTTTGCGCTTTATTACAAATTAGCGCCTGTATTAACCTACATGCATGAAAATTTTAGAGAACCTCTAGAACTCTCAGATGTCGCTAAGAAACTTGACCTTAGCTCTTCGCGGGTACGTCACTTATTTAAAGAGATTATGGGGGAAGGATTTAAGGATTATCTGCTCCATTTACGTGTGAATGAAGCAAGAAGATTACTGTTGAATACAAATTTATCCATTGTAGATATATGTTATCAATCAGGGTTTCAGAGTCACAACCCATTCTACCATGCATTTCAAAAAATTGTAGGGATGTCTCCTGGGGATTATAGGAAAGCAGCTATGAGAATAAATAGCCCTTTTTGTGAATCGGATTAAGTATTTAGTGAAGAAATTTCACCTATTTAGGATTATATTTTAAGTAGCTTAAAGGATATAAGTTATGTGAACTGCCATTCCCGATAAACGGGGAAGGTTTTATATACAATATGAAAAGGGAGGTTCTATGAATGAAGAAACAGATGAAAACGATTTTGACAGTAGCCGTCTTAGCTATGGCATTAGCAGGTTGCAGTAGTGAACCGGCAGCTAACACTTCAGCGAAACCCAAAAGCACAGGGCCGGTAAGCTTGACATTTTGGCACGCCATGGGGGGCTCGAACGAAGAGGTTGTCAAAAAGATGGTCCAAAACTTTAATGAAACTGTCGGTAAGGAAAAAGGAATTACAATCACACCGGTGTTTCAAGGATCCTACGCTGATCTTCTGAAAAAAGTAAAAGCAGCCGTTCAGGCCAAGAACGAAAAGGACTTTCCGGATATCGTACAGATTCCTGCTTCGGACACCTCTTATATTAAAGATGTACCGGCGGTCATCTGGGCTCAAGATTTGCTTGCCAAAGATCCTTCGTTCAAAGTCACAGACATAGAGCCGAATACTCTTGCTGGCTTTAGCTTTAAAGGTAAGCAAGTAGGCATCCCTTTTGCAAATTCTACGATTTTGCTCTATTACAATAAAAACTTGTTTAAAGAGGCAGGTCTGGACCCGACTAAGCCTCCGCAAACGATAGACGAATTAGGAAAATACGCGGCACAAATGAGCAAGAAAAGTGGCAGTCAAGTTACCCAATGGGGCTTTTCCGTCACCCCCGATCAATATCAACTGTCAAGCTGGATTGGCATGCAGGGAGCCTATATTGGCAACAACAAAAACGGACGTGCCGATTATATGACGGCTGTTGAGTATGATACGAACGGAGCAATGAAACGCTTTTTGTCAGAGTGGAAAAAAGCGGTAGACGCCGGAGGCATCCAGACGGGCACCGATGTCAAAGCAGATGAAGAGTTTGCAGCGGGAAAACTGGCTATGTTCGTTACATCTACTGCAGCATTAAAAGGCACACTGGCTAAGGTCGCAGATAAATTTGAAGTCGGCACCGCATTCCTTCCCAAAGTGAACGAAACGGACAAAGGGGGAGTCGCGGTCGGCGGTTCCGCACTGTATATTATGAACCGGGGAGATAAAGCGGCATCAGATGCTGCATGGGAATTCCTGAAATATGGAATTACGCCGGAATCCCAATTTGTATGGCACACTGGAACCGGGTATTTCCCTGTAAACACCAAAACGTATGATCTGCCTCAAATGAAAGAGCATTTGACCAAAAATCCATTGTTTAAAACAGCAATCGAGCAGCTCCATGCGTCGTCTGCCGAAACTCAAGAGCCGATGGGACCGGTAAGCGCCGAGTTCAGCCAGGCTATGCGGGAGGAGACCTTAAACTACGTACAAGGCAAGAAAAACATAGATAAGGCGATCACGGATATGGCAAATGCAAGCAACAAAGCTTTGAAGGATTACAACCGGGCAAATAATATTAAATGATGCTGGGGGCTAACTATGCATATTTCTTTGATGACGTATAACTTGAGAACCTATTTGGCACAGGACGGTGATAATGCTTGGGAGTACCGTTACGAGAAAGTGGCAGCAATGATCAGAGAGCATAGTCCGCTGCTTTTGGGTACTCAGGAAGGAAATACCAGGATGCTGGAGGATCTGAAGTTAGAGGAATATCATTGGATCGGCGAGGATCGGCTTGGAGATCGAGGAGATGAGCACTGCGCAATCTTTTTCAAAAAAGACGAACTGGACATTGTGGAACACGGCACCTTCTGGTTATCCGAGCAGCCGGAGATTCCGGCAAGTATTAGCTGGGACAGCTCTCTGCCACGTATTTGTACCTGGGGGCACTTTCGGCATAAAGGCACAGGTACGGAGCTACTATTATTCAATACCCACCTAGATCACCAGGGGCAGCAGGCCAGGGAACAAGGTGTTCGGCTTATATGGGAGCGAATCAAGGAACTGCGGACTGCAAAAGATGTTCCTGCCTTATTGACAGGTGACTTCAACTCACAGCCTGATAATGCGGTGATCCGCTTTATGAGGGGAGAGCCCGTTTGGGATGATGCGCTTGTGGACATGTCGGATGCTTATTCCGTGATGGTTGGACCCATAGGAACATCGTTCCATGATAACTATTCCGGAAGAATGGAAGGAGAGCCGATCGACTATATTTTTGTTACTCCTGACGTGCAAGTGTCATCCATTCAAATCGACCGACGGATGATTGACGGACGGTATCCTTCGGATCATTATCCGGTCGTCGCTCATCTGATTGCTATTGAAGGAGAATGATCCCGCGTGAATATCAGTTCAACTCAACAAGTTAAAAGCAAGGGATTAAAATATCATTTCGCGAAGAAAAGATGGAGAGAAGCCGCTAAGCCATATTTGTTTATGCTGCCGTGTTTAATTTTTGTTTTCTTATTCACCTATTACCCATTTGCGAAAACATTTTATTTAGGATTTACATTAGTCGATTTGAATGGCAATCCGATTGAATTTGTGTGGTTTGAAAACTTTACAAATATATTCAGTGATCAAAGAATGCTGCAAACTGTTACTCATACGTTGAAATATACCGTCATCACGATTCCGGGAACCATAATAATCAGCCTTTGCATGGCATTATTGGCGGAAAAGAAACGGAAAGGGACAAGTATTTACCAGATTTTGTTCGCTTTGCCCATGGCTGTATCGATGTCCTCGGCGGCAATGATTTTTCAACTGATCTTAAATCCGTCGATCGGCGTATTCAACGCTCTAACTGGACTTAGCATCAACTGGTTCGGTGATGAAAAGTATGCGATGGTTGGCATTGCTATTGTTTGCATCTGGATGGGCATTGGATTCAGCTTCTTGTTTCTTTTGGCAGCTATCCGCAATGTCCCCGGAGAATTGCTGGAGGCGGCGGATATGGAGGGAAGCAGTTATTTTCAATCTCTGATTCATATTAAGCTTCCATTGATGTCCCCAACTCTCTTTTTTCTGATCGTTACGGATATTATTCATTCACTGATGGTTTTCGGTCCGATCATGGTTTTGACAAAAGGTGGCCCTATGGGGTCTACCGAAACGATGATATACCGAATGTACATCGAAGCATTCGAGAATGGCAAATACGGATATGGCAGTGCAGTTGGTATTATGATCTTCATCATTGTTATGTTATTTACTTTAGTTACCTTTGCGTATGAAAAGAAAGGAGTGCATTATTCATGAAGACTGCCATGCAAATGCGCGACTTTCTATTCAGTACGATGTGTATCATCATTGGTTTGATCGTCATATCCCCGGTTATTTATTGTGTAAGTGCCAGTTTTATGAGTTCTGGCGATTTAAGCTCATATCCGCCTAAATTTATTCCAAGCCGATTATTTCTAAAAAATTATGAGATCGTATTTACTTCAACGCCGCTTCTCCGATTTATATGGAACTCTTTTTTGATTGCGATTATTGGAACCGTTGGCAGATTAATTACGAGCAGCCTGGCCGCATACGCATTTTCATTCCTAGAATTTAAAGGAAAGAAAATATGGTTCTTAGTAATTCTCGGCACGATGATGATTCCTGGAGACATGCTTTTTATAACCAATTATATTACAGTGGCAAACATGAAATTAATAAACACTTATTCCGGAGTCATCATTGTCATGATGGCATCCGCAACTTATATGTTCATACTGCGGCAGCATTTCTTGAGCATATCAAAAGAATATAGGGATGCAGCTTTTATCGATGGTTGCGGCGATTTCCGGTTCTTTACAAGCCTATTGGTACCCATGTCGAAATCCATATTGTCATCCATTTTTATTGCATCTTTTATCGGTTTGTGGAACGCCTACTTGTGGCCGCTGATAGTTACCAATTCAGAGAATATGAGAACGGTGCAGGTTGGAATTACGATGCTTCAATCTTCCGAAAGTATTATTTACGGTCCTATTATGGCTGGAGTAACCGTCATCCTTATTCCTTCCGTTTTGGTCTTTATCATATTCCAAAAGCAGCTGGTACAAGGGATCACATTAGGCGGATTAAAAGGATAGTTTAATCAAATACGGAGGCAACTACATGAGCAGGATAAAATTGATTGCACTTGACTTGGACGGGACGCTGCTGAATGAGGACTCCCAAGTATCTGAAGAAAACCGGAAAGCGATCGCTGAAGCGCGCTCTCAAGGAGTTACCGTCATTGTGGCAACGGGGCGGGAGGTACAGACTGCCAAGCCTTATTGGCAAGAGCTGAGTCTGGAATCTCCGATGGTGACTGTTAATGGAAGCGAAGTGTGGAAGTCTTCCGGCGAGCTGCATATGCGACAAAGGTTAAATGTCGAAACTGTTATGGCGCTTCATAAAATTGCCGTTGATGAAGATTGTTGGTTCTATGGCTATACGACAGAAGGAATGATTGATGCTGACAATTGGAGCGGAACTACCACAGAGTCCCAATGGCTAAAGTTCTGTTACTCCTCGGAAAACCGGAACCAACTGGCACGGGTTCGGGCAAAGACAGAAGAGGTAGGGCTATTCGAGATCACCAATTCCCATTCGAGCAACATCGAGCTCAATCCATCGGGTATTTCCAAAGCGAGCGGAATACGCGAGGTATGCGATCTGTTGGCATTATCTATGGAGGAGGTGATGGCTGTGGGCGACAGCTTGAATGATAAAGCAATGCTTCTTGAAGCCGGTATAGGTGTAGCTATGGGCAACGCTCAGGACGAGGTGAAGCAATTGGCGAATGCCGTCACGGGCAGCAACAGGGAGGACGGAGTGGCGCAGGCGATTCGCCGGTATGTGTTGGAGGCAGATAAATAACGTTCCTGTTTTTTGTCCTTGTCTCGCTATCTGATGACCAGCATGTGGTAAATGGAAAACCAGTCTGGCACTGTAATCTAGTGATGGACTGGTTTTTTTGGACAGTAGCATTAATTTTATACAAATTGGCATCAGACTTGAATCCTAACATGATGAAAAATGATGTGTTTTCAACCAAAGATAGTGCCATAAAGCAGGTATACATTTAAAACGGCTATAATAACTGCTATAACCCAAGACATCCTAGACAGCCATTTCGGAGCAACAAATTCTCCCATTTTCCTTTTGTCGGATGTGAACATCACCAGAGGAATGACAGCAAATGACAACTGTAGGGAAAGAATGACCTGGCTTAAAATCAAGAGATCACCGGTTCCTTTTTCACCGTATAGACCAATCACGATAACAGCCGGTACTATGGCGATCAGTCGGGTAATCAATCTCCTTATCCATGGTTTCAGTCGGATATTCAAAAAGCCTTCCATAACAATTTGCCCGGCCAAAGTTCCTGTCAGGGTAGAGTTTTGCCCTGAGGCCAGTAGGGCGACCGCAAACAGTACACTCGCGATGCTAGTACCGAGCAAAGGAGTCAGCAGTTGATAGGCATCTTCAATTTCGGCTACTTCCGTATGGCCGGATGTATGAAACGCGGCTGCAGCCAGGATTAGTATAGCTGCATTTACGAATAGAGCTAACATTAATGCGACGGTTGAATCGATCGTAGCAAATTTAATTGCAGAACGTTTTCCTTCGGACGTCTCCTCGTATTTTCTTGTTTGAACGATAGCAGAGTGCAGGTATAGGTTGTGCGGCATGACGGTTGCACCCAAAATTCCAAGAGCAATGTAAAGCATTGCCGGATTTTTAATGATTTCGGTGCTTGGCACAAAACCACCCATAATACCAACGATATCCGGCTTGGAAAGAATCATTTCAATGCCGAAACATACAAAGATGGTAACGATTAAGGAAATGACAATGGCTTCGATATAGCGGAAGCCTTTATTTTGCAGCATGAGAACCAGGATGACATCGAACGAAGTAATTAATACGCCATACAGCAGCGGAAGTCCGAACAATAGATTTAGGGCAATTGCCGAGCCGATCACTTCGGCCAGGTCACAAGCAGCTATTGCCAATTCACATAAAACCCAGAGTCCGAAATTGACAGGTTTACTATAATGATCACGGCATGCTTGCGCAAGATCTCTACCTGTCGCGATGCCTAATCGAGCCGTTAAGGACTGCAATACAATAGCCATTAAGTTAGAAATTAGGATGACGGACAATAATTGATAGTTGTATACGGATCCCCCAGCTATACTAGTCGCCCAGTTCCCAGGATCCATATAACCTACGGCAACCAGATAACCGGGACCTGCGAAGGCCAGGAGCTTCCGGAAGAAGCTTCCTTTTGTAGGGATAGGGAGCGTTTTGTAAACTTCGGGCAAGCTGTTTGCGACTCTTCTTCGCCTCCACCCTGATTCTGGGGAGGATTGAGGTTTTGATTCTTGAACAACCGATTCCATTGGACAACCTTCTTTCCTTTGCGCAATATTTTTGTTGTTGGGCAACATTTGGGGCAAAAAAATATGTATTTCCTAGTATTTACATTAATATCCTACATCAAAAAAATTGCCTTTGCAACAAAAAGTTTCCCTAGGGAAAGAAAGTGTGTTTTATTAAAAGATGCAGGGGGCGCGTGTCGTGCGACCTGCATAAAATTAATAACGAATAAACCTCCGAACAAGAGCACGGAGCTCGCGACTTTCGCGGCTCGTTGTAAATAGAACGAGATCCTGACGCATCTGCACTCGTTGAAGAAAACACGCAAAGATGTATCCTTGCATGATCCCATTTGGAGTTTGCGCAGCAGGCGAAGCGGGTTGTGTATTTTCAGGACGGGCAATTTTCAGTGACGACCGGTTCCTTGAACGCTTTTATTTTTCTCCGAACTAGTATGTGTAATATTGAGGTCAATATGGATATCATGGAGGGCATCGTCGGTAAGCAAGCTATCTTCTGCTGGGGACATGGCTTTCCATTCACCATAATGATACCGGAATAAGTTATACTCCAGATTCAAGACATCCGTCTTTTTAGCAATCCCCGTTTGGAACAAACTTCGGATTTCAACTTCGATCGCTTTCTCCGTCTCGTCGGTTAATTGTTGGAAATTCAGCAGGTCATCTTTGGTCCGGCTGACTATGTATCCTGTCGCTTTCATTTTGACGTCATATTGCGGCCGATCCCCGCTATTCATATAGGTAAGGCTCGCTTTCGGATTGTCGACGACGATTTGAACCGATGGATCTTTACGATCCGGTACGGGGATGCCAGCGCGTATTGTACCTGGCTTAACCCAACGAAGTCCTGATAATTCTTTCAAGGGGAAATAACTTCTGTACGAATCTCTTTTAAGAAATATCGCCCCGTCAATCATCAGTTTGGGCTCTGGCTTATTTTTTTCCGACCATTGTGTTTTGTTAACGGCCAACGTCGGGATGCACGAAGTAAATCCCGGCTCATTGATCTGTCTCATCAATTGTTGAAGCTTTATCGAAGTTACGTAGGAAGTCTGGGAGTGTATCCCTTTCGGCTCGTGAAGAATGGTGCTGAGCGGAGACCGTTGGTAAAATCCGGGTACTGAAAAAATATCTTTTACCGATTCTCTCGTGGCATATACCCACGGCGTCAGACGATATTCATGATAACGACTAAAACTGTCATAAATTCCTTTAATCCCTTCTTTAAATGCGCTTTCGCTAATCAAAAGAACTGTCACGTGCCCCCAAATGATTCTTTCCTGAGCTGTTTCATAAGTTTGGAAAAGCGCCTCTTCGAAGGTGTATCCAACCCCTTCGCCTATCCATATTCTCGCTGGCCCTTTCTGTCCGTCGGTAGTTTTCGCAACGTTCTGGAAATCGATGAATTGTATATATGCGTAATACTTTCCATCCTTGTAATCGACGCCTATGGCGTTCGCGTAATTCAATTTTTCAATATTTTTCATATCGGTTTCGCACCCTGAACCGATTAACAATTCAACGATCAAGACAAGTGTACATATGGATTTGCGCATCAGTCTTCTCACTTTTTTTGTTTTTTTAACATCGGAGTCGAGAAACGAGATCTTTTGAACGGATTGACCAAAAAAGCAGCCAACCACTCTTTAAATCGCAAAGAGGCTATCGGCTCAAGAAAGGCCAATCCGAAGCTTTCGAGCTTGCACAAGTAAATCAGGATGACGAACATAGCCATGATGAATCCGTAAACGCCGAGGAAAGCGGATGCCAAAGTAATGAAAATCCTGAGAATGCTGACTGTGCCGGACAAGGATTGATTGACCAATGAAAATGTAGCCACTGCCGAAATGGCGATAACGACGAGCAGCGTGGGAGAAGCAAGGCCTGCCCGGATGAGAGAGTCTCCGATGATCAGGCCGCCGACAATTCCGATCGTCTGTCCGACTGCCTTAGGCATCCTGACGCCGGCTTCCCGAAGCAATTCGAACAAAAAAAGCAGTACCAGCGATTCAAGGATCATAGGAAACGGCAGTCCATCGCGGGAAAGGACGACCGTCGATAATAAAGCTAGTGGAATCTGATCCAGATTCACGGTCGCAATCGCCATCCAGAATCCTGGTAAATAAATGCTTAGAATCAAGCCGATGATTCGGAGCATCCGTTGAAACATAACGTAATAATAAGGAAAATGAACGTCTTCAGGCGTTTTTAGCAGCTCCAGAAAATTGCTCGGCCCGATGAGCACCATGGGAGATCCGTCTACAATAATGGCGAATCTTCCACGCAACAAAGTTTCTATCACATAATCGGGCCGACCGATATAATCAATCAAGGGAAACAGCGAGTAAGTCCGATTCGACAGCCACTGTTCGAGCTGCCCGCTGCTCAGAACGCTTTCCGTTTGAATAGATTCCAATCGTTGGCGCACCTCGGCAATCATGTCCAGATTCGCTTTGTGGCTTAGATAGAGCAGCGATACGCGGGTTTTGCTCAAATCGCCGATGACGAACATTTCGCTGAATAACATTCCCGTTTGCAAATGCTTCCGAATCAGAGCCATATTCGTAAACAGTTCTTCCGTGAAAGCATCCTTCGGTCCTTTAATCGAAATTTCCGTACTGGATTCTTGTAAGGCACGTTTCGGAATGTTGGAAATATCCACCACCCAAAAGTCGGTATTTCCAGCGTAATAAAGGATCAGTTGGCCGCTAAAAAGGCCCGCAACCATTTCTCTGATCGTTTTTTTTATGGCGAATAGAGGCAATTTTTCCGTTTGGTCCGAAGCTGCGCCTGGATGCACGGCTGCATGGCTTGCATATAGGCACACGTTGGCGAAATACTCATTTAGTTGATTTTTATCAATCATACCTTCGCAATAGAGAACCGTTATTTTGTCCGACAACTCCGGTTGCGGCAGCGGAGGAAAATAGATGTCGGAATATTGAGAGAAGACTTGGATCATTGCTTCCTTCTGTAAAGTTCCATGGCTCAGATTATAGTCCAACTCCGCAAAGAGCGTAACTTCCTCAGGGGCTTGATTCATTCAATATCCTCCCTTCTTTTTCGGTATAAAGGAAAATATATAAAGAGCAGCCAACATTGCGATTCCGAAAATGAAAGCAAACGTATAGAAGTAGCGGTGGGTGGCTTCCTGCATCTTAATGTCGCTGATTTGCATTAGAGAAGGTATGGAAACAAGAGCCGTACAGCAGCCTAGTACGGTTTGGCGATACTTCGGGAATCGGCTTGTAATCAGTTCGGACAGCAAATGCAAAAGAAGAGCTGATCTTGTAATACTGCCGGCCATCAGTTGAAATACAGCCAAAAAGTCGACATGAGAGATGTAGTCTCCGATCATGACCAACCGCCACTGTTCGAAGGCAGGAAATCGCATATTACCGGCTTCTGCAGGACCAAACGCCGATAAGGACCCTAAGGTAGGTCCGGCAACAAGGCCTATCAGCAAGGTTAGCAGCACAAAAAGCGTTCCGTAATTAATAGGTTTGCTCATTTTATGCTGCAGAAGCAGCAAGACCAGCAACTCTATACTTCCTCCGAACACAATCATCCCTCCGTGCAGGTTCGGCCCTAATCCTTCCACAAAGAAGGGATGAATGATGCCATAATCCTTGCTATTCATGGTAAATATGGATATTCCGATACCCAGCAACCATACGATCGGCAATAAAACGGTAGACATATAGACAATCGTTTTGAGTCCCGATCTTGCCGCGCTGTAAGAAACAAGCACAAAACTGAGAACGACTACGGCGTTCGGTGTTCTGGGAAGCAAGTAGATGTTTATGTTTCTTGTTGTATCGAAAATGATCAATATCCCTAAGATCAGGAGGTATAAGACCATTACGCCGCATACGAGCCAGCTTCCAAATTTTCCGATCCTATCTTTAAGCCAATCGTTAATTGTTGTAGCGCGCATGGATTTTAAAACCAGATACAAAATCAAACTCCAGCCTAACAAAACCACATACCCAAGCAGGATACTGAACCAGGAGTCCCGTCCTGCCGCTTGGATAAGATGAGGAATAATAAACACATGATTCGAGATGCCAAGCGACAGCAGCAGCATGAACAGGATCTGCCGTCTTGAAAAAGTTGACTCCATCGCTTCCCCCCGGAAAAAGGATCATAGTATGTATTGGTATAATATCCAAAAATGGAATATGTATACACGAATATTCGTGCGATAATTTGATAAATCGCATACTTTCATTTATTTGGGATCAAGTAATGGAGGGGAAACGTTTCGAACTTTGGATGATTTTTCGTTAGAGATGCCGATAGGAGGGCTGGATGGGCAGGTTGAAGAGGGGAAATCATTGAAAGATGCAGCGATAAGGGAAACAAAGGAAGAAAGCGGTATAGATGTTGAATTTTCTATTCCGCTTAAGGATTGCTTGAGTGCGTTTTGCAAAAGTCTTCATTTAATCAACTCACGTATTGCCCTAGCAAATCTGGCTATCCCCAGTTCAATATCCTCAGGCTTGGTTCTGGCGAATGTAAACCGCACGTAACCCGAATCAGAACCATACACACTCCCTGGTACAAATATAATTCCTTTCTTAATGGATTCTTCCAACAATTTAGCGTCCGGAATATTCGGGATCAATTTGCACCAAAAATGCAATCCCCCTTCTGGTGCGACGTATTCAATCAGACCTGAAAGCTCTTTCTCCAAGGATTCGATGAGTAAATCCCGTTTAAATTGAAGCTGGATACGCAATCGCTCCAAATGGGGATCTAAAAAAGATGACTGCAAAAATTGTCCCGCTACCAGCTGAGGAATGATGCTTAATCCAAAGTCCATCTGTTGTCTAGCATCGGCTAGTCGTTCCACAATGGAACGAGGCGCTACCATCCATCCTATCCGTAAGCCGGAGGCTGCGATCTTGGAGAATGAGCCAATATATAGAATTGAACCCATAGTATCCATTGATTTGAGTGGTAAAGGAGGAACGCCATCATAAGAAGTTAAGCTGTATGGATCATCTTCCACAACAGGAAGTCCTAATTCACTAATGACATCAAGAAGACGTTTGCGTCTTTCATTACTTAGTACCGTCCCCGTCGGGTTCTGGTAGTTCGGATTTAAGAAGACCATCTTAATTCGATGTTTCTTGTATAAAGTGCGAATATCTTCTGGCTGTATACCATGATTGTCGACCGGCAGGCGGAACAAACGAAGACCAGCTGATTGAAACATAGGCAGCGAATAGCAGTAGGAAGGATCTTCAATAGCAACGGCATCACCAGGTGACAGCAGACATTGCGTGATTAAATATAACGATTGCTGGGATCCCGATGTGATAAGAATGGAGGATTCCGTTGTCCGAATGCTTCGATATTTGTTCAGAAATTCTACTAAAGCCTCTCTTAATAGAGTCGAACCTTGAGGGTTATCGTAACCCATATAGGACGTATATGCGTTTCTACTCATTAATGTAGCTATTTCATCTGTGGGTGCTAAATCAGCAGATAGTTCAGGGCTCGCAAAATCAATCAGCGATGGATTTTGAGCTAACGCTTCGCGGATCCTTCGCAAAAAGGGCAGGTTCGGAAGAAAATTTCCTCCTTCGGCAAAACGACTCCAGTTTGGAGTATGCTTCGGAGTGGCCCCCCATTTGGATGTACTTACCCGAGTCCCGCTACCCGTACGGCTTTCGATAATCCCAAGGGATCGGAGTTCGGCGAATGCAGAAATGACGGTGCTGCGGTTCACATCAAATTGTTCAGCAAGTTTCCGCTCAGAGGGCAGCAAACTACCCGGAGGAAACTCCCCATAGGAAATTCTTTGCTCGAGATGATCGGCAATTTGTTCGTAAAGAGCTTTTTTAGTATTGCGTTCAGGTTTCCACATCTTAAAATCCCCTCGAATAATCAATCAAACCACATAAATTTTAAGTTTATAATACCACTTATCTACGAGAAATAATCGATGTTTTCGTCATTATCATTTAGCATTCTGTGAACATGAATGGATTAATGGACTAATCTCATCGTTCACCTCGGCTTATTGTTAGTGGATGGCATAAAAAACTGATTGATTGGTTGGTTACATTCATCCGCTTCAATTCTATGATATTAATTAGTATTATGGTTGATGTCATATACGGTGGAAGGAGATGGACCAGTTGGCAGCTTTGATATCTTTTATTTTGCTTTGCTGTGCACTTGTAGCAAGTCCTTTGATTATCGCTATAGGGGGAGCTATTCTCATCCGTAAAGATGAGCTTGATATGAGCAAATAGTAAAGATTAATAATTCCTATTAAAAGGATTAACCACTATGAAATATAGAGTCTAGAAATGAAATGAAGGAGAGAATGAAAATGAATAATTCACATAGAGACAATTACGAACAAAAATTGGATGGACTTCTCCCATTAACAATTATTTTCTTTCTTTTAGTTTTTTCAGGTGTTTTTTATTTTCTAATTAACGAATTTTTATTGAAGTAAAGCTAGTTCTTAGTACAACATAACAGTTTAGTAAAGAAAAAGCAGTGCTTATCATTTTTACTTAATGATTAGCATCTGCTTTTTTATTTTATATCGTTTAGAAATTCGATAACATTGGAGAAGATCTGGAGGATTTGATCTCTATCGGGACGATCAGGTTGATCAAAGCGATCGAATCGTTTTCGACGAGAAAGATAAGAATTATCCAAAATGTGGTATTATTGCGGTAAAGAGTTTCAGGCGCTAGATTCCTTCACAAAAAAGAGAATAGCAAAAATACTTGAAAGCGATAGATGTTTTGAATACCCAGTTGCTAACAAATTACAAAACAATTTAGCTCGGAAGACGATTAATAGCGAGGAAGTTTAATCAGCCGGACACATCCTGCTGCTTGACTGCGCGCCACAGCGGCACATATGCCGCGACAAAGGCATCAAAATTGGGCTGTCTGCCTGCGCGGCGCGACAAGTAGTAGGCATTGTTCTCGTCTAGGACATACCCTTTTTGTGGTATAATGGAAATAGTGAAATCGCTGGAAATCGTAAGCCGTTTGGAGTTGAAACGATGACTGAGCAACTATTAAAGCCGTTTGTCGATTTTGTGTTCAAAAAAATATTCGGCAGTGAAGAGAATAAAGACGAAGTGCTGCTCAATTTCCTGAATGAAGCGTTGCGGGAAACCGAGCCAAAGCCATTTGTCAGCCTGACGATATTGAATCCAAATATCGATAAAAATGCCGTGGACGACAAGCAATCCATCCTCGATGTCCGTGCTAAAACCGAGGATGGTAAACAGGTGAATCTGGAAATCCAGGTCACCAACAAGCACGATATGGCAAAGCGTAGCCTATATTACTCGGCCAAAATGTACGAGGAGCAACTGGAGGAAGGAAAGCCCTACACGACCTTGCAAAAAGTTATTTCAATCAACATCTTGACCTACAACTACATTCCAAATGACCGTTTTCATAACATTTTTCACATGAGGGAAGACCATACAGGCGAGCTACTGATCGACGATATTGAAATTCATTTTATGGAGCTGTCGAAGCTGGGAATCAAAGCTCACGAAATGGACAGCCGACTTGTAAATTGGCTGATGTTCATTAACGGCACCAATCAAGACCAATGGGAGGAATTAGCGATGGACACACCAGGCTTGAAAAAAGCGATGACGACGCTGGAGTTTTTGAGTCAGGACAAAGAAGCGCGGATGCTGTATGAGGCACGCAAAAGGGCGCTTCTGGATGAACAGTCTGCCTTGGACTACGTGGAGTCCAGAGGTGAAGCGAAAGGGAAGGCCGAGGTGGCCGCGAATATGCTGCAGGAAGGCTTGCCGGTTTCACTGATTGCTAAAGTAACAGGCTTGTCTGAAACGGAAGTTGAAGCACTAAAAAATCGGATACATTAAGTCAAATAGTCATTTGCAAGATTCCCAAGAGGATCAGGGCTGCCGCTCTGGTCTTCTTTTTTTGCACTCGAACGACGATTTGAAGGCAATCAGACGCTGACTGCCTTCTCCCAATAAGGAGTTATTTCATATACCGTTTTTGTGAGAATTTTGTGAGAATGCTTCGGTAAAATAGAAATTGCTGCAATTAAAGATTGAGAGGAGTCAACACATGAAGTGGAAATGGAACTAGATGTTATGACTCCGCATTAAAATCGATTTTATATGGGAGAGGAAAGAAGAATGATTAAAAACATGATACGAAAAATTGTTGCTTGTCTGCTCGTTATAGTGATCGGCGGTCTGTTGCCGCTTCAATACGGGAAGGTTCAAGCGGCCGGCCCCTTCTCGGGAGGAAGCGGGACAACCCAAGATCCGTGGATCATCACGACTCCCGCGCAGTTGGATGCTGTGCGCAACAATTTGTCGGCCTATTACAAGCTAGGGAGCGACATTGATGTAACCAATGATACGCAAAATTCGGCTGGACTTTTTTACAATAGCGGAGCGGGTTGGGTTCCTATTGGCACAAGTAGCGCTGCTTTTACCGGCGCATTGGATGGTGGAGGGAATAAGATCATCGGGCTTAGAATTAACCGCCCAGCTACCGACTATTTAGGCTTGTTTGGTAAAGTTGCCAGCCGCGGTGTGGTGCGCAATATTGGGCTTGAAAGCATTAACGTCAGAGGCAATAACTATCTCGGCGGCTTAGTAGGAGATAACGCTGGCGGCACGATCAGTAACGTTTATGTGACTACCAGCAGCGTAAGCGGCGGTGGCATGGGCGGTTATGTCGGTGGACTGGCGGGGTATAATGAAAGCAGCGGTACGATTAGCAACGCTTACGCGGCCGTCACGGTCAGCGGTGGTACGATGGTCGGCGGGCTGGTGGGGTATAACAGCAGCACGATCAGTAATGCGTATGCAACCGGATACGTCAGTGGTGGAGGTACCTATGTCGGCGGACTAGTAGGGGATAACGTCGGTACGATCAGCGACGTCTTCGCGACTGGAAGCGTCAGCGGCACTACTGGCGTCGGTGGACTAGTGGGGTTCAACAACTCCGCGTATAGCGTCATTAGAAACGCATATGCGACTGGAAGTGCCCGTGGCACTGATAGTGTCGGCGGGTTGATAGGGGATAACTTTGGCGGCGCCATTAGTAACGCGTATGCGACTGGCAGCGTCAGCGGCACAGGCAGCAATTTGGGCGGATTAGTCGGGAAACATACCCCAAGCGCTCCCACTAGCAACCTCTTCTACGATAAAAATACGACAGGACGTTCGGACACAAAACTTGGAGTTCCCAAAACCACGACCGAGATGAAGACCCAATCCACTTACAGCGGCTGGGACTTCACTACTGTTTGGATCCTGAGTTCGTCGGCTAACAATGGATACCCCGTATTACTGCAGCTTTGTACAATCACCTACAATAGCAACGGGGCGGACGGAGGAACTGCGCCTACGGACAATAATGAGTATGCACGAGGCGAGAGCATTAAGGTGCCGGGTAACACGGGGAATTTGGTGAAGACAGGCTATACGTTCGCAGGGTGGAATACGATGGCGGACGGCAAAGGAACGAGTTACGCCGAAGGAAGTACATTTAAGCTCGGCATGTCTAATGCGACGCTTTATGCGAAGTGGACGCTCAACAAGTATATGGTTAGCTTTAACGTAAACGGCGGTTCGGCAGCAGCCAGCCAAACGGTGCCGCATAACGAGTACGCCGTGAAGCCGACGAGCGATCCAACGAAACCCGGCTACAATTTTGCAGGTTGGTACATGGATGGCACGTATGCAACTGTATTTGATTTCGCAAACATGGCGATTACGGGGGACACCACGATTTATGCGAAGTGGACAGCGGTGCCAAACAGCACGATCAATCCGGCGACTGGAAGCTTCGACAAGCTTATATCGGCGCAGGCTGACGTGACGACGACGATGACGCTGAACGGCAACACGCTGACGGATATTCAATGGAATGGAGCTAGCATCGGACAGGCGAATTTCTTGGTAAGCGGCAGTATGGTGACGATCAAAAAGGAGTATTTAGCTAGCTTGGGAACAGGTGCACAAGTGTTCACGTTCGTGATGAGCGGTGGAACGAACCCGACGCTGACTGTCACGGTGAGCGATACCACGCTTTCAGCGCCGACGGCGCTTACAGCGACTGCCGGCAATGGTCAAGTGTCGCTCAGTTGGAGCGGTGTTTCCGGAGCCGTGACGTATAGCGTCTACCAAGGAACGGTTTCCGGTTCCTATGGGTCAACCTCCATTGCGACCGTGTCCGGTGTAATATACAGTTACACCGCAGAGGGCCTGGTGAACGGCACGACGTATTACTTCGTGGTCAAGGCGAGCAATGCGGGTGGCAGCAGCAGCAACTCCAATGAAGCGAGCGCGACACCGCAAGCGGGAGCGGGGACGATATCCGACAATGCGAATTTGAGTGGCTTGAGCTTATCGAACGCAGCGCTGAGCCCTGCGTTCGATGCGAGTACAACAAGCTATGCGGCGAATGTGGCAAACAGCGTGAGCAGCTTGACTGTGACGGCATCCGTATATGACCCGGCTGCGACGGTGACGGTGAACGGAGTGGGTGTAGCAAGCGGTCAAGCGAGCGGCCCGATCAGCCTGAGCGTGGGCAGCAACACCATTACGGTAGTCGTGACTGCACAAAGCGGAGCAACGAAAACGTATACGATTACGGCAACGAGAGCTGCTTCAAACAGCGGATCATCTTCCGGAGGCGATTCGCCCAGCTCATCCGTGGGAAGCGGCCAAATCGGTTTCCGAGTGATCATTGACGGTAAGACGCTGGATCAGATTGCGACGGGAGCGATGACGCAAGAGAACAAACGGACCGTGCTGACGGCGAAGGTAGACGCCGCTAGGCTAGCGGCGCAGCTTGCGCAAGAGGGAGACAAGCCGGTTATCGTGATCCCTGCTTCGACTGTGAGCTCGGATAAGGTGACGGTGGAGCTGACAGGGGACGCGGTGAAAGCTATGGAAGGCAAGCAGGCTGTACTGGAAGTGCAGACGGCTAACGGCAACTACAAGCTGCCCGCAGCGCAAATCGTGATTGACCGCTTGGCGTCGCAGCTAGGTAGTCAGGTGAAATTGTCCGACATCGTCGTCCATGTGGACATCGTAAAGAGCGACGATGCGCAGGCGAAGCTTGCGGCAAATGCAGCGGAGCAAGGAAAATTAAGCGTCATTGCGCCGCCGGTCGATTTTGCAGTAACCGCTTCGTACAATGGACAAACGGTGGAAGTGGACAAGTTCAGCACATACGTAGAGCGTGACATTCCGCTTCCGGATGGTGTTGCCCCAAGCAAGGTGACAACGGCTACGGTGCTTGCAGCGGACGGTAAGGTGTATCATGTGCCGACGTACATTGCTGCCTACGACGGGAAATATTACGCGGTCGTAAACAGCTTGACGAACAGCACATATGCGTTGATCTGGCACCCCGTGACATTCGTGGATATGGAGGGACATTGGGCCAAAGAAGCGGTGAACGACATGGCGTCGCGGATGGTCGTAAACGGCGTCGATGTGACGCACTTTAGCCCGAATGCAGCGATTACCCGCGCCGAGTTCGCAGCGATGATCGTGCGCGCACTGGGGCTGGCCGATAAAGGGAGTACATCTGCTTACAGCGATGTAAAAACCGGCGACTGGTACATGGGAGCGGTGGCGAAAGCGCAGGAGTATGGCATCATTGAAGGGTACAAGAACGGAACGTTTGGCCCAGCGAAGACGATTAGCAGGGAAGAATCGATGGCGATAATCGCGCGGGCGATGAAGCTGGCGGGGATTGACGCTGGCATCAGCGGCCCGGAAGCGGAAGCGGTGCTCGGCAAGTTTGCAGACGGGGTGGTATCCGCATGGGCGAAGCAGGCGGTGGCGACTGTGGTGAAGAGCGGAATAGTCAGCGGCTCGGATCAAGGATTGCAGCCGACAAGCGACATTACCCGGGCGGAGACGGCAGCCATCGTTCAGCGACTGCTGAAAACGGCGAAACTGATTGATAATAAAAATGCCAAGTAAACGAACTACGCGCAAAACGGGGATGATGTCCCAAAGGTTAGAGAAGCAAGGGATATGGCTCATTTTCATGAAAAATGAATTTTAAAAGCGAGCAAAGGAGTCGGGCAGCCGCAAGCTGCTTGCTCCTTTGCTTTTTGTGTTCTGGTGGTCGTGTCCATTTGCGGCGATGCCGCAGTTTATTGAGAAAGCGTTCCAGTATGCACATGAAGCAGACCCGGACGCCAAGCTGTTTTACAATGATTTTGGCTTATTTGAATCACCTGCCAAGCTTGATTTCACCATTAGTATGATTCAGAACCTGATAGCAAAGGGAGTTCCTATTCATGGAATCGGCGTGCAAACGCACAATACGATTTATATTCCGGATAAGGATACGGTAGATCGTACCCTGGCGAAGCTAGCAGCACTTGGCCTGGATATTCAGATTACAGAGATGGATATGTCCATCTACAAAAATGCCACTGAAAAGTATGATGCCATTACCGATAAGCAGATTGTGGACGCTCTGTTGGTTCAGCAAGCGTATCAATACAAAGATATGTTCGAAGTTTTCAACAAATATAAAGCGCATATTACAGGTGTTACTTTTTGGGGATTAGCTGATGATCGCACTTGGCTAGACAGCACGCCAGTAAGCAGAAAAGATCTCCCGCTTCTCTTCGATGAATCTTTAAAAGCAAAGTCGGCGTATTGGGCGTTGGTAGACCCAAGTAAGCTTCCAGTACGCATTCAAACGATACATTCCGAGCAAAGCGGGGCTTTGACGATCGATGCTGCCGGACTAGAGAACCCTGTGTGGGATTATATGACGCCAGTATCCGTTACTGGAAGCACGTACACAACCGCTTCATTCAAGACGCTATGGCATGACAACTCGCTGTATGTCAAAGTAGAAGTGAAAGATGGCACTGTAGACGCCATGGATGCCATAAAGTTATTCGTCGATGGAAACAACCGCAGAACGCCGGCATATGATCAGGATGATCATGCTTATACGTACAGCAGGCTGCAGTCACAAGGAAGCGAAGGCAGCTATATGCAGGAGGAAGCAGGCGGCTATAAAGGCATATTCCGATTGCCATTGGATACCACCTTGCCTGCTGTAGGGAAAAATATCGGATTTGATGTTAGCGTTACCAATGGCACGGAAACCATCCATTGGAATGACATAACGGGCCAGCAAGCTGTCACGATGGCCAATGTCGGTTTGTTGAAATTTACCCAGGCTTCTTTGTATACGGAAGCAAAGAAAGGTACACCTGTCATCGACGGGGAGGTAGACACTATCTGGAATGAGAGCAGTATGAATAGCACGGATCGCTACTTAGCAACTTCACCAGCTCAAGGGGCTAAAGGGAAGTTCCGCACCCTGTGGGATGATCAGTATTTATACGTATTGGTTGAAGTGGATGACCCGCTATTAAGCGCAACGAATGCCCAAGCCCATTTGCAGGATTCTGTAGAATTATTTATTGATGAGAATAATCACAAAAGCAGTTTGTACGAGAACGATGATGCGCAAATTCGCTTCAATTACTTAAATCAAATCAGCTCTAGAGGGACATTCCTTAGAGATCAGCTGCGATCTGTTACTAAGACGGTATATGGAGAAGACCATAACATCCTTGGATATCGGGTGGAAGCTGCAATCAGATGGAATACGATTACCCCTAAGGCAGGTCATGTTATGGGATTCGATGTTCAGGTTAATGATGATCCTGGCATTGGAACAAGAAACAGTGTGGCAATATGGAACAATTTGACGGACATGGGTTGGGTGGACACTTCTGGCTTTGGGGTTATCCGATTCGTTGAAGGAGAAGTCTCTGTGGGGACGACTGCTGCTGTTCTGACGGGCGATGATCGGGCGTGGCAAGCAGATTAATCTGAGCGATTCTGCTCCCAAAAAAAGCAATCCCAGCGCTTGCAGCTTGGGTTGCTTTTTTTTGGTTTAAACATGAAATGAAGCATTTCATGTTGGCTAACGTGTTCCTACAATATCGGAGCAAGGGGGCGTAAGCATCGCGCTTAAATGTTTTTGGAGTGAACGCGGAGTTTTCTAATTGGATGTTTACATCTTATATTTGCAAAAGCTGCATAAAAACGGGCCTAAGTCTTTCTGCCATATGCTTATAGCCCAAATCCGAAGGATGGATCCCGTCGGTCGTACATTCTTGATAGTCCGGACCTAACAGCTCCGAACCGTCACAGAAGTAAATAGGGGCATCTCCCTCTTGAATCAGGCGCTCTACGATTCCACGTTGAAGTGCTTTTCGTGCTTCCCGGCGCTGACGCAGCTCGTCGTCGAAGGCTTCCTTGGCAAAACGGATTTGGGAGATTACGAGAATGGGGATGTTCGGATGAACTTCGCGATAGATCCGAATGAAGGTCGGCAAGGATTGTGCCAGATGGTCTGTGCTTGGCGTATTCCCTTCATAGTCGAGTACAAGCATCGCAGGATCGTTGATTTGACGGATAAGATAAGCCAACTCGGGCTCCCCTTGTGCGTTTCCTGAGAAACCGAGACTTACAAACTCAAGTGGAAACATTCGACTTAATTGATTCGGATAAGCCATACCGGGACGGGATGCACAAGCGCCGTGGGTGATGGAAGTACCGTAAAGAAGTACCTTTTTATCGGAGGAGAATCCTTGGAATTCAGCTACCGAAGAATGAGGCGCAGTTCCGATCCAAAGCTCCTTGACACCTTGATAGAGGGGGAGGTTGAGTGTAACTTCCCGCATTTCCATCGAAAAAGCTTCGAAGAGAACGCTCTCATATTCAGCTTGCGCAAGCTCGAAGCGTGTGGTGTTTATATATTGCTGCTCCCCTGCCGAGCCGATATAACAATCTACGCCGCATTGCGCCGTAGCGGGCATCTGATACATCGTGGCTTTGTCCGCCAGTGCGATTCTAACTGCAAGTTTCGGGGAGTCCGTTTGAAATCGAACTTGAACGCCGGTTGTGAAATTGGCAAGACGATCCACTTCGGATCGAATAGGGTGGCTAGGATGCAGCGGTAATCTTCGATAAAGTCCATCCTGCTCAAGCCATGGCAGCCCGGTTATGCGGAAAGGGGCGGCAAGCGGCGAATGCCATTCCCACTGGTCAGAGCGGGGGGCATCCGGCTGCAGGTTCACGTCAAGGTTTTGATTAGAATTAGCGGTTGTTTCCATTTGATGATTCCTCCAGTCAATGGGAAGGTTGTCGATCTGAATACTTCTCATTGTAGGAAAAAAAAGTAGTAGAAACAATGAACGCTGGGATGCTTTTTGGAGTAATTCTACGATTTTTGAAAATTTGGATTATGAACTGCGTGGGCTTACTGCCACACCTTCAAACGCTCTTTTACGTAGGCGGAGGGCATCGTACCTGTGACTTTCTTGAATACTTTATTAAAGTAGGACTGCTCACAAAATCCGAGGAAATCAGAGATTTCTCCGATGCTCATCTGCGAGCCGGTCAAGAGATCGCATGCGGCAGCGATTCGTATTTGTTGGATATATTCTGTGATCGTTTGACCAGTTGTTTCGCGGAAGACGGAGCTGATATAGTTCGGCGTTCGACCGATATAATTCGCCATTTCTTTCATATCGATCTGCCCGCGGTAATGATGCAAAATATAGTCCTTCAGCTGCATGGTAATCCCATGAGCTTTCGGGTGCGATATCGCTCCTGTATTGGCTTCTTCGTTTATAATCGCAATGATTTCAAGAAGTACGCTGTGGCAAAGCGTTTGCGTGTAGGTCGATTTTTGAAGCCAGTACTGGGTGAGCGAAGAGAAACGCTGCTTGATGTAATCGAAGTTGTGCGGTCTTGTGAGCCGACAAGCGGGTTCGGCAAGCAGCGGCAAGCCGTCCCCGGTTCCCGCATAGCGGAAATGCGCGACATACATGTCGTGGACTCGCTTGGAATGGTTGAGCGCGCTTCGAATGTGTCCTTCCGGTACGAACAGAAGATCACCTTTTTTCAAGGTAAACGATTGGTCGCCAACGGAATACGTAATCTCACCGCCAGTCATCAAAATTAATATATGATTATTGGCAGCCGCGAGAGGGACATGCCAGTCCGGTTCACAATGCTCGAAGTAAATGGCGATCGGATGAATCATCGTGCAATCCTCCTTACATGCTCTATCATTGGAAGTCTAGCTGATTATAACAAAATCGTAGCCTGCCTCCAATAATCATTGTCATTTTCCTAGCCAGATTGGAGTGGATATGATTATGCTGAAAGGAATCCAACAGTATTCGATAGACCTAGTCTCCTATATAATAAAAAGAAAAGAAAGATGCGGTGAATCTGTGCGAAACGGATGGGGAAATAGAAGGTTCTCGATTCTGAGTAAATTAATTGTAACGTTTTTGATCGTCATCTCGCCCATGTATGTCGTAGGTACGCAGATTAACGATTGGGGATCTACACTCGTACGCAAAGAAATTTTCAAATCGCTCCAGTTCCAGCTTCTCTTCTATCGAACGTCGCTAGAAAATGAAGTCGATCGATTGCTGCGCCTGCAGCGTGAGTACGTGAACGACGAAGATTTGGAATCGCTCAGTATTACAAGCGAAAGCTTAACGGACTATCAGAAGCTTGCCTCTATTAAGCGGTTTCAGGCCAGATTGAATGTGATGAAACAGTCGAGCCTTTACGTGGCTAGGGCAAGCGCCTATATACCGCCAATCGGCAGGACCATTTCGACGGACGAACTGTCCGGCAATTTGCTTCAGGATAAGTTGTCGCAGTTGAAGAAAGACGCTGCGGTTCCGCACCGCGGACTCTTTTATCATGATGGGGAAAAGGTGCTGCTGCGGGAGTATTACCCTACGACGCAAGCAGCAGAGGGACGCGACCCGATGTTCGTATTGGAGCTAGAGCTGTCTATTCCGAAGATCAAACAATATTTGTCCCAAATGTCAGATAGTAAGCTTGGAGGAGCTGCGGTTATCCACCCGGATTGGGAGATCGTGAGTACGAGCAACGAAGAAGCGTATGCTTCCATCAGCAGTCCGCTGCGCGAGCAATCCTTACAATTGGAGAAAGCCGGAACGACGGATTCGCCAGCTGAAATGAGGACTGTTTCCATCGAGAAGCAGCAATTCTTAACGGTTTCGGCTTATTCGCCTGCACTCGGGGTAACGCTGCTTGCTTTTGTTCCTGAAAACGCTGTTATGGGAGCGCTTGACAGATATCGGTTATACATGTGGCTGATTACGCTCGTCG
The DNA here is from genome assembly GCF_002027705.1 of Paenibacillus ferrarius. Classification (GTDB taxonomy): domain Bacteria; phylum Bacillota; class Bacilli; order Paenibacillales; family NBRC-103111; genus Paenibacillus_E; species Paenibacillus_E ferrarius. The sequence goes on from NZ_MBTG01000073.1 coordinate 136,094, forward strand.
CAATTGTGGTTGTTGTGCTCTTTTCGCTATATATGTATCGGTTGATCCACAGACCGCTCCAAAAGCTTATTCGCGCTTTCCGAAAGGTGGAATCCGGTGATCTACAGGTCGCACTGGCTTATAAAAGCAGCGATGAATTTCATGATTTATACGAACAATTCAATTATATGGTGACCCATCTCAATAAGCTTGTGTTTGAAGTTTATGAACAAAAAATCCGCGTACAGCAATCGGAGCTAAAGCAGCTCCAATCGCAGATTAATCCGCATTTTTTATATAACAGTTTCTACTTGCTCTACCGGATGACGAAGGCGAACGACTTCGATAATTCAACCCGATTTTCCAAATATTTGGGCGATTATTTCCAATATGTCACGCGAAATGGAGTGGAAGAGGTACCGCTGGAGCTGGAACTGCAGCATGTTCGTGCACTCTGTGAAATTCAAACGATTCGGTTCTCCGGGCATATTACATTCTCGATCGATCAACTGGAAGAAGTGTTCAAGACCTTCATGGTTCCCCGCCTCATTCTGCAGCCGCTTGTCGAGAATGCCTACCAACACGGCTTTGAATTCGAACATGAGAATCGGCATGTGAAAATTCGGTTCACGACCGTCACTCACGATAGCGGTAGCGTACTATTATTCGTTAGCGTGGAGGACAACGGAAAAGGGATGATGGCAGATGAACTCGAACATTGGCAAGGTTGGCTGAATGGCAAAGAGCAACCAACTGAAATCACAGGCGTGCTGAATGTTCACCGAAGGCTCCGGCTAAAATACGGTGACCTAGCGGGTGTTCGCATTGCATCGAGACCAAGTGGAGGGCTTAGTGTGTCGATTGTGATTCCGCTTCCCGCATCAATTCCAAAAGAAAGGGAGGGTTAACGAGTGATTAGGTTAATGATTGTAGATGATGAACCTTTTGCCGTCAAATATTTGGCGGATGCCTTGATGGAGCTGGATTGGTTGGATGCCGAGATGATAAAGGCATATTCCGGAAGGGAAGCTCTTCATAAGTTTGAGGAGGGGAAAATCGACTTACTGCTTACAGATATTCGAATGCCCGGCATGAGTGGGATGGAACTGGCGGACCTTGCACGTGAAAGGTGGCCTCGCTGTCGCGTCATTTTCTTAACCGGATATGATGATTTCGGTTATGCCCAGTCAGCTATCCGCAAGGGAGGCATCGACTATGTACTCAAGACGGAGGGGGACGAAGCGATCATAAGTGCGATTCGAAAGGCACTTGACGATATCGCAAGGGAGATTGACAGTGAAGAAATATTAAAGAGATCTCGCGAACAACTGCATCTAGCTGTGCCGTCGCTGCAGCGTGATTATTTGCTGCAGCTCGCACAAGGGGAAGTGGATTCGCTCGATGCACGCATACGGCGATTCGATGAGCTTGAGATTGGGCTGGACGCTAGGCGGCCGGTGCAGATTGCCTTGGGGCGTATCGACGAGTGGGGCTCCTTCGTCCTGCCGGGTGATAAAGCACTTTTGTATTACTCTATCCAAAATATAGCGGAAGAATATTTGAAAGAATCGCTGAACTTTGCAGCTTTCCCTTATGACCGTGGCAGATTTGTATGGCTTGTTCAATGCCGTGCAGTAGAAGAACGGACGGTTGCTGATGAACAGGCATACAAATTGCTTGCGGGTAACGCAGAGATTATTCAAAATGCCACAAAAAGCTTACTTAAAGTCCCCATTTCACTCATACTTGCTTCTACACCATACATGTGGGAAGACTTGTCCCCCCGTATTGATATGCTCAAAATTCAGCTGGCTGGCGGAGCTTATCATGATTCGGAAGTTTTGATGAGGGAACTTTCCGATGCCGCAGGGGAAGAGCAAAGGTCAAGTCGAGACTTCTTCGCGGAAAACGACATGCGGGCGTACCTTCGTAATCTCGACTTGCTCGAAACCTATCTTGACAATGGCGAGAGGGAAGCTTGTCGCAACTTGTTTGCCGAACTCGCGGTAAAGGGGTCTGTTCTGCCGGACGGTCAAGAAGGCGAATTGCTTAAACTGGAGTTAATCACCACAATGACGGCCTTTTTTATTACTTACATAAATAAGCGGCGTTTAGCTTCGCTGATTGGCGCGGCTTTTAGTCTAGAAGCGTTGATTCAGCTGCCTGTGCAAGCTGATCTAAGTTTGACCGTACGGCATCTGGCTGCAATAGCCGACTCACTGGCGGAATATAATGGACGGAAGCAGGCTGAGCGGACGACTGACTTAATTGGACGTATAAGGCAATATGTCAACGAATTCCTGAATGAGGAACTATCGTTGACGAAGATTTCCGAGCTAGTCCATCTGAGTTCTCCTTATTTGTCGCGCATGTATAAGCAGACAACGGGACAAGGATTACTTGAATATGTGACGGAAGTTAGGATGAACAGAAGTAAGCAGCTGCTTAGGACAAGTGATCACAAAATTCAAGATATTGCTGCACTTGTCGGACTAGATTCTGCGGCTTATTTCACAAGACTCTTCAAGAAGGAGACGGGGGTAACTCCACAGGAATACCGCGAATCCACAGTTAAATAGTCGGTTATTGGCGACCAAATTCTTGGCCGCCTTTTTTCATGATTTCTCTGAGAAGCTTCAAGAAACTAGTTAAAAAAAGTCAATTGCCGCAAAAATGTCCCGTTTCGAAGACGGCTCATTTGATTTTATAATAAAGTTGTACCGAATAGAAACGATTTTCCAAATAGGGGGAAACGGAAATGAACATCGGAAATAAAAAGGTTGGAGCTGCTTCACTGGGGGCGTTCCTCGCCTTATCGCTCGTCGCAAGCGCCTGCAGCAAGTCAGAAGATCAGCCTGCTGCAACGAGCAGTGCATCGACAAGTCCGTTGTCTTCGCCGGCGACAAGCGCTCAGCCGCTAAGCAAATACAGTCCGTCAATCGAGGTTTCCACAGTTCGCTCTGTCGACGCAACGTTTAAATACGCAGAAGGTGATTCGATTGACAGCAACATTTGGACGAAAATTTTTGAAAACGAATACGGAATAAAAGTGAAAAACGTATGGTCAGTCGATGCTTCGCAATATCATCAGAAGCTGAACGTCTCGGTTGCATCTGGGGATATCCCCGACTTCCTGGAGGTCAACAAGGAAGAGATGAAACGGCTCGCTGATGCTGACATGCTGGAGGATCTCACGAAAGTATGGGAACAAGCGGCATCACCATATTTAAAGAACGTGTTAAATCAGGATGCAGGCGTAGGGTTCAAAGCTGCAACGATCGGCGGCAAACTTCTCGGCATTCCCAAGACATATGCCAACGGTGGTATCAGTACAGCGCCGATGCTCTATGTAAGAACCGATTGGTTGCAAAAGTTGAACTTACCAGAGCCGAAAACAATGGATGATCTGTTCAAAACAGCAACGGCATTTGCTAAACAGGATCCAGATGGCAACGGCAAGGCAGACACAATCGGTCTTGCGCTGAACAAGGACTTCATGGATGGAGGTCACGGCTCACTAAATGGATTCTTTAACGGATATCATGCCTACGTAGATATTTTCGTCAAGGACTCGGCAGGCAAGCTCGTATACAGCAGCGTTCAGAAAGAGATGAAGGAACCTCTTAAAAAGCTGCAGGAGCTTTATAAGGACGGCGTGCTTGACAAGGAGTTCGGGGTAAAACCGACGTCGAAAATTCAAGAGGATGTGGCAGCGGGACGTGTAGGGCTTGCATTTGGAACTGTCGCTGACGGAGGATTTATTCAAAAAGAAAACCATACGAAGGATCCGAAGGCGCAGTGGAAAGTGTATCCACTCTTCTCCATTGATGCGAAGCCCGCCAATCCTCAGCTTTGGGATACGGCCAACACGTTCTATGTGGTGAAGAAAGGCTCGAAGCATCCGGAGGCCGTCATCCAGCTGGCTAATATTTATTTGAATCGTTTTTACGAAACGTCCTATGCGCCTAATCCGAATCCGTTCGTTTCAGACAGCAAAACGGGGATATTCCCGGGTAAGTACGCACCAGTCGTGATCGATCCGCTTAATACGAATCTCGATGCGTTCCGCAAAGTACAGGAAGCCCTCAAGAAAGGCGACGGAAGTAAGCTCGATTTTCCAGCGAACATTCACTACGATCGCATGTCAAAGTTTAAAGCTGGTGACGATACCATGTGGTTTTCGAATATGGTCATGGGTGCCGATGGTACCTACAGCGTGATCAATAAGTACGACCAAGCTAAAATTGGTCAATATAATCTGTTCCTTGGTTCCGCTACCCCTGCGATGTCGGAGAAGCTGCCTACACTGAAGAAAAAGGTATACGAGACGTATACGAAAATCATTATGGGCGACGCGCCCATCGATGATTTTGACAAATTCGCAGACGAGTTTAAGAAGCTGGGCGGCGAAACGATCGAGAAAGAAGTGAACGATTGGTACAACAAGAACAAATAGGAAACAACTGGGGGCGGAGCTCAAGCTCTGTCCCTTTGCGTCTTTATTACAAAATACGGAGGGATGACAGATTGAAGAGCAGAACGTGGAGAATCCAGATCCCCCTGCATGCCATGTTGATTCCGGGCCTGGCAGCTATCTTGATATTTAGTTACTACCCAATGGCAGGAGCGGCCATTGCGTTTCAAAAGTTTATTCCGACAAAAGGGTTATTTCATTCGAAATGGATTGGACTGGACAATTTCCGCTATGTCATGGAGCTTCCGGATTTTTATCAGGTGCTTTGGAATACGGTCTATATCGCCATTATGAAAATTCTCGCCGGACTCGTCATACCGATCGTCGTAGCACTCTTACTGAATGAAATCCGCAAAGAAGCAATGAAACGGTTCATGCAAACGCTCATTTATTTGCCGCATTTCTTATCATGGGTCATCCTGAGCGGCATTCTACTCGATGTGCTCTCACCGAAAACGGGGATCGTGAACGCGGGGCTTCAGGGTCTCGGAATTGAACCTATTTTTTTCCTTGGCGACAACCGTTGGTTTCCGTTCACGCTGGTCATCTCCAATGAGTGGAAAGAATTTGGTTTCTCCACGATTGTCTATTTAGCTGCTATCCTCGGGATCAATCCGGCTTTGTACGAAGCCGCAAGGGTTGATGGGGCAGGCCGCTGGAAGCAAACACTTCACATTACATTGCCCGGCATGGCGCCGATCATCGTGTTGTTAGCTACGCTCAGCATTGGCAACGTACTTAATGCCGGCTTCGAGCAAGTATTTAATTTATACAGCCCTATCGTTTACCAGAGTGGGGATATCATCGACACCTTTGTATATCGCATCGGGATGATTGATGCGCAGTACGGCGTCGCAACGGCAGTGGGGCTATTCAAGTCACTCGTATCGTTGATCCTCATCTCTACTTCGTACTTCTTAGCCTACCGATTTGCAAACTACCGTATCTTTTAAAAGGAGGACTCGTGATGCTCGATTCTACATCCTGGCCGCGAAAAGTGTTCGTTATCTCGAACTACACGGTTCTTTTGGGCTTATCCATCTTATGTATCTTGCCGCTGATCCATCTGCTTTCGTTGTCGCTCAGTTCGAATAACGCCGTCGCAGCAGGCGAAGTAAGATTTTGGCCGGTTGATTTCACCTGGAAATCATACGATTTTATTTTAAGTAAACCGGAATTTCTGAAATCTTTAATCGTCACCCTTCAGAGGGTGGCACTCGGCGTGACGCTGAATATGGTATTGACGATCATGGTCGCGTATCCGCTCTCGAAAGAAGGGGCTGCGCTGAAAGGGCGAACGGTTTACGTCTGGCTATTCGTTTTTACCATGCTGTTCAGCGGTGGCATTATTCCGCTCTATATGACGATACGCTCGCTTGGGCTGCTTGACTCTGTCTGGGCACTCGTACTACATAACGCTGTTTCGGTATTCAACGTTGTAATTCTGCTCAATTTCTTCCGCAGTTTGCCCAAGGAATTGGAGGAAGCCGCTTTGATGGACGGCGCCGGACATTGGCGCATTCTGTGGCGTATTTATGTACCGCTCTCGACGCCTTCTTTAGCGACGCTTACGCTATTTGCCATTGTCTCGCATTGGAATGCTTGGTTTGACGGCATCCTTTTCATGAATTCGCCGACACACTATCCTTTGCAAAGTTATTTATACACGGTGGTGGTCGGGCTCGATACCTTGGTTAAGAGTAATATCGATCTGGAGGTGATCGCGCTCGTTTCCGATAGAACGGCCCGCGCAGCGCAAATCTTTCTTGGGGCGTTGCCAATCTTGATTGTCTATCCATTTCTTCAACGGTATTTCACGAAAGGGATTGTGTTGGGTAGTGTGAAGGAGTAGGCCATAGACTACAGACAGTAGAAATGTTAGTCAACCAACATCACAAGCTTATAAAGGAGGGATTAATGAATGAAGAAAACGGTGATCTGGCTGATGATTTGCACCCTGATGATCACGTTTATTCCCACCGTGTCAGCGCATGCGCAAGCAGCTGCCATGATCAACATACTCAATCCTGGATTTGAAGAAACAACGACAAGTCAATCAAAGCTAATGCCCGTGAATTGGACGTCTGCCCTATGGTCGAGAACAGTTGCTGTCGACAGTAGTGTCACGACAGATGTCTACAGCAGCGGTACCAAATCTCTTTATATCCGTGCAGCGGATTCCGGTGCCGCCGGTTGGGTCTCTAAATCCATTGCAATTGACAGTAGTATGCCTGCCATCAAGAGTACAGTAAAGGTAAGAAAGTCAAGTGATTATACCGGAAACAGTCCTTGGGTATTCATCAGTTATGGAAATAATGGGACTTTTCTTGGTACTACAAGTGCGCCGGCTGTCAGCGTAAGTAGCAGTGCATGGACTGAAATAACCTTGACGATTACTAGCAACCAGTTTCCGGTTGGAACGAATATGATCTGGTTGAATCTTGCTACGTTAGCTGGTGGCGCACTTTACCAAGGTACAATCTATTATGATGATGTAACAATGGAAGTGCTGCCAGATACGCAAGCGCCCACTACGCCAACGAATCTCCATGCAACAGGTCAAACCCTTGAAAGCGTTGATTTGGCTTGGAATGCCTCTACCGACAATATTGCTGTGGCCGGTTACCATATTTACAAAGGAACGACGTTAGTGGGCACTGTGACAGGGCTTGCCTTTACCGCAAGTGGACTGAATTCCAATAGCAGTGATATTTTTACAGTGAAAGCATTCGATGCCTCCGGGAACGAATCGGCAGCCAGCAATGCCTTCGTCACCAATGATATGGAAGCGCCTACAATACCAGCTAATCTAACCGGCTCCGCCATTAAGATGAAAAGTGTCACGCTATCATGGGATGCATCGACAGACAATGGCGGTGTGACGGGCTACGACATTTTTCAAGATTCGATTCAAGTAGCGACGGTTACTGGGGTTACGTATACAGTGAACGGTCTTGAGTCCTATAGTGGATATACCTTTACAGTCAGAGCTAGAGATGGTTCGGGTAATCTTTCAGCTCCAAGTAATGAAGTTAGTGTGCTCACTTCTCGGTATTATGATTTAGTGAATCCGGGATTTGAAGAAACGAAGCTGAGCAATTCGAAGCTGGTGCCTCTCAACTGGAGTTCTTCTTTGTGGAGTGGAGCGCAGAACGTGGATATGGGGATAACGACCGCAACCAAATTCAGTGGCGCCAACGGCCTCTATATTAACGCCACGGGTATGGGCGGAGCGGGTTGGTCTTCCAAGATTATACCGATTGACAGCGGCATACAAACGATCAAAACGTCCGTAAAAGCCAAAAAATCGGTCGATTACGCTGGCAATGGGCCGTGGGTGTTCATTAGCTATTTTAAAGATGGGGCATTCTTGGGAACGGCTGCGGCTAACCCTCCTAATTTGAGCAGCAATGATTGGACTGACATTGCGTTTACGATTAATAATAGTCAGTTTCCGGCAGGCACGAATCAAATTCAGTTGAATTTGGCTACATCCAAAGTGAGCGGTGTCAGTAATCAAGGAACGATTTACTATGACGACGCCACAATGGAAGCTGTTGAATCCTTTCCGCTTCAGGCGAATACGTTCGCTAACTGGTGGAAGCTTGGCCAGAACGTTGTGTTTAAGGGAGTTGAAGGACAACTGCCAGCTGCCGTACAAACAGTAACCGGTACGGTATACGATTCGGATAATCAGGCTGTTACGCAAATAACGGTGGATCGTCAAACGTTACTAACGGCTGGTTGGGCTTGGACACCGGATCGCGAAGGCTATTATGAAGTCGCTTTCGACTACACCAAAAAAGGGGTTCCCGGCTCATTACCGCTTCAGCAATCTTATCGCATCTTATCTAACCCGAAAAGAACGCCGGCCGAATTTGTTCGTGATCGATACGCGGTAGCCGTCGTTGAAAGCCAATCCAAAAGCAAGGCGGATCGAAATCCATTGTTTGGCTTTAGTTACGGTCTTGATGGAGATAAATCCATGCAACTCGCGGATATGGTAGGTTTTGATTTTGCGAGAATTCACACGGTTCCATGGGGGACGCAATTTGGTGATGCCAGTTTAGCGCTGGAGCCAAGTCGCGGTACATTCAACTGGACGGCATTTGATGAGCACATTAATAAGCTGCAAAGCTATGGCATGGAAATGATCGGCAATATTGTATTCACGCCGCAATGGGCTTCTCCGCATCCGGAAGATACAACGATCTATATTGCTGTTCCAGGGTATGCATCTTACGCCCCCGTGGATATGAACGATTTTGCTGTTTTTCTGCAGGCACTCGTGACACGCTATGGAGATCGGATTAAGAAATGGGAGATATGGAATGAACCCCATCTCAAAGGGGGAAGCATTTTCTGGAATGATACGCCGGAGAAATTCGTTGAACTGTTAAAGACGGGCTATGAGACGATTAAAAGTATCCAGCCCGACTCGGAAATTTGGATTGGCGGCATGGGTGGCTTCCGCTATTTGCCATTTTACAATGAGCTGCTGCGTCTCGGTGGAGACCAATATTTCGATAAGCTATCGCTGCATGGCAAGTTTCCGGATCCAAGAGATTATGCAAAGTATGATCAAATGTATGGCGTAGCGTCGAAACCATGGGTGACTTCGGAAAGCCATGCAGGGCTCTTAAATGCTTCCGACTTAAAGGTTCTTCCTTCTGATCCTGAGATTGCAAGAACGATGCTGCTTGATTACATGTTCCAAATGAAGCATGGCGTTCAGCAGATTGCCTACTTCGATATGCTGAATTTAACAGAACGTGAGGCCATTCCTTTCGCTCATGCAGAGGGCTGGTTCACGCAGGCGGCCGGATTGTTCAGAAAAACACCGCAAATCGAGCCAAGGCTGGAATCCGTCGTCATGCATCGATTTATAGAGACGTTAGGGAAGAATGTTGTGTACAAAGGGGAATACTCCTTTAGCGGAAACCAGAAAGCCGTGTATTTTGAAAGTGACGGGGCGCCTCTTCTCGTTGTATGGTCTGAGGATGCGAATACTGCTCCGATTGCTTCTGCTCTTTCTGGAGCTTTCACGAGTGGAACCGTTGTACGCGATTGGACGGGGGGAACAGAGTCTTCCTTGTCCAACATGCAGTTAAAGCCTCAGAAGATGTACTTTATCAGCCATGTAAACGCGACCTATCTTGCCGGTTTGACACCTACCATGAATGTACTTTTGTCGGATTACGAGAAAGCCAGACAAAATGTGACAGCCTCTGATTCAGGGAAAGCAGGGATGTTATTCAACCGTACGACGGGTGAATTGAGCACGGATATTCATTGGATCGATCAGAATTGGAATTTCGTTACTATTAATTCTTCGCAACCTTCCGGGTTTGCTGCTCGAGCTGCGGTTGGCGCTGCGAATGACGGACTCGATCTGGTCATCGACGTGTCGGATCCAACGTTTGTGCAAAATGAGTCGGTTGGGAATTATTGGATGGGTGACAGTGTCCAATTCGCCTTGGATACGTCAGGTATAGGTTTAGCTGGAGCTCAAGTGGAGTTTCAGGCAGCACTCACCGCAGGCGGTCCTAAGTTGTATAAGGGTTCTTCTCCGTATATTGGCGGGGATTTGCCGTCAAACTGGACACCGGCAGGTCAACTCGTACAGAACGGCAGCTTGCTTGTCGATAGTACGCAAAGCGGAAAGAGAACCTATAAGATTCATGTCGCATGGTCTGAACTATATCCTTATATTGCAGATGTAACGAAACCAATGTATATCTCGCTCCTCGTGAATGATAATGATGGCGCTGGACGACTCGGCTGGTTAGAGTGGGCAAGCGGGATTGGCAATGCAAAGGATACAAGTCTCTTCGGCAAAATTGAATGGGATCAGCAAGCGCCGGAGACAACGGCATCCTTATCGCCGGATCAGCCGGACGGATCGAATGGGGCGTATGTCAGTCCAGTTACCGTCACCCTGACTGCAACGGATGTCAAGACGGGTGTAGCTGCGACAGCGTATAGTCTGGATAACGGGACGACCTGGCAGCCTTATATGGGACCGATCACGTTTGCATATCCTGGCCAGTATGTGGTTAGTTATCGGTCAAAGGATGGCGTCGGAAATGTTGAAGTAAGCAAGACGCTCAGTTTTCAAATTGACGCGGGGTAAAGGGGGAACACCAAACAACCAGCCTAGAGATAGGTTGGTTGTTTTTCATATGCCAAGGATTCGTAGAATTTTACTAATTATTATTGCACCGTTCATTGTTTGGAAACCTCATATTTATTAATCTATTAATGTATTCTTTAACAACGGAGGGAGAACTGAAAATGAGTGTATCATTCAAACGTGCATCAGCGCGCGTAGGCGTAATAACGGTAGGGCATGAGCCCTATTGGGAGCAATTTCCCGGGCTTCGGGAAGAACTGATCGGCTACGGTAAGGAATTCGAAGCGATGTTGGCGGCGAATGAGGTCGAGGTCATTTCCGCTGGCTTTGTAGACAATGTCGACAAATCATTCGCGGCGGCTTCGTATCTGAAACGTCAAGATATCGATTTTCTGTTTTGTTTTTTGAGCACATATGTAACCTCATCATCGGCAGCTACCGCCATTCTGAACGTTGGCGTGCCAACTGTTCTGGTTGCGCTTCAGCCAAGACAACGGCTTGACTACCGCAACACGACAACGTACATGCAGCTTGCCAACGATAATATTTGTTCGCTTCCGGAAATCGGCGGGGTGTTGATCCGTGCGGGAAAACCTGCCGCCGGCATGATCGTTGGTACGCTGCATGACGATCCGCGGGCTGCGAACGAGCTGAGGTCATGGTGTCAGGTCGCGAACGCGCGTCGTGCTTTCAAGCATGCACGAATTGGCTACTTGGGTCACACTTACGAAGGAATGTACGACATGAATTCGGACCCGACGGCATTCACCGCCGCATTCGGCTCCCATGTGCAGATGCTGGAAATGTGCGATTTGGCTAAGCTGGTGAACGGTGTAAGCGCTGCCGAAACTGCGGACAAAATCGACGAGATCAAGAGTGTATTTACGATCGCCGATCCGTTTATTGATCCTGTAACGAGACCAATAAAGCAAGAAGACTTGGAGTGGTCGGCAAAGGTTGCTGTGGGGCTCGACAAACTCGTGGCGGAGAATGGTTTAACTGGACTTGCGTATTATTACCGAGGTGTGGATGGTAATGAATACGAGCGGATCGGTTCGAATTTGGTGCTCGGCAATTCACTACTTACAGGCAAAGGGATTCCGCTTGCGGGCGAAGCGGATCTCAAGACATGCGCAGCGATGCTAATTATGGACAGGCTCGACGCAGGAGGCTCGTTCGCGGAGCTTCATCCATGCGACTTCGTAGACGACATCGTGCTGGTGGGTCATGATGGACCGCATAACATTAAAATCAGCGATGGCCGACCGATTATTCGTGGGCTGGATTTGTTCCACGGCAAGCGCGGCTCTGGCATCGGTGTTGAGTTCAGCATCAAGTCAGGTCCGGTTACCTTGCTAGGGATCTCACAAACGGCAGACGGCAAATTCAAGATGATCGCTACAGAAGGCGAGTCGATCAAGGGTGAAATTCCCCAAACCGGCAACACGAACACGCGCTGCAGCTTCGGTTGCTCGGTTGCCGAGTTCGTTGAAAAATGGTGCTCGGCTGGCCCGACTCACCATTTCGCGCTGGGCGTCGGGCATGTCGCCCCGAAAATCCGCAACGTTGCCAAAGTGCTGGGCATCGAACTGCAAATCGTTTAAGGGAGAGTGAACTCGCATGAATAAGGTGACACAAAAGACAAGTGGCAGTGGCAAGCAGTTGAAACGGGCTACGCTGGAAATGAGTCTTAAGCCGTTCAAGAGTCTCGAACAGTCTGCGATTGAGGAAGTCTGCATGGAAGCACTACGGCAATGGCAGCCGCTTATCGGCATGGCTGAATCGGCTTCGCTTCTGCTGTGGGTATCGGACGGCAGTGAGATTTTGACCTGGAACGATCAGTATGAAGACGAATTCGAGTGGGCTCGGTATATCGGTTTTGCAAACGAAGAGATGTTCAGTCATGTTCAGGACAAGAGCGATCCTCATATTGCCCGTCTGTATACAGAGAATCCAGTTCGATTCACCTATGGTGATTTGCGCCGAGTTGTCGATTCCTTCAAACGAATTGCGGAGGAGCAGTTCGGCGTTCACCTAGAGGTAGGCATTCCTTTCGATGCGGGCCCGGAGTTTGCTTACTCCGATTTCAAGTATAAGGATCATCCGGAAATCAATCGCGCGGAGCTTGGCGGTACATACGTATCTCTGAAGGCGGATTATACCGTCGTCTGTTCCTGGTCCAAGTTGAATGCGGATAGTTCGGCTTATGCAGCTTATCCCGGCGGTATTCCAGAGGGCACTCCGTTCGGGGAGTTCCTTGGGCGCCAATGCGCAAGTTTTCTTCCCGCGATCGGCTTCGATTATATCTGGTTCTCGAATGGCTTCGCCTTGTCCTATTTCCCATGGACTTACTTAGGTGCTAATTATAATGGGACAGATCTGCCATTAGCTGACTATAGCGAGGTTTCCTCCAAAATCATGTCATTCTGGGACCTGTTCAAGCGGGAATGTCCGGGTGTGAGGACAGAGGTGCGAGGAACCAATTACGGGACCGGTATGGACCTTGCCAAAGATTACATTCCATTGCTTGAGCTATATGAGAAGAAGTACCTCGACTTCCCGCCGCCGAACTCCCCTTGGGGAGCGCTTAATTACGATTTTGGGTTGGAGCTGACAGGATACATGTCCAGAATTGCCGAGCTGCCGGGGGAAACGTATCCTTATCGTTTTTATGTGAATGATCCCTGGTTTTGGCAAAATCCGTGGTGGGACTACTATGATCGTGAGCCGCACGACATTTACGGTCCGTTGTCGGTCGCGCGCGTCAATGTGGGCGGAGCGCTCCAGATGCCTGGTATCGTAGAAATTCTGACGATTGATACGGAGAAGGGTGAGTTGTGGGGGGACGGACCTGCCGAGGTGATTCCCCATATCCAAAAAGCGTTCCGCGAAGCACCCGATGAACCGGGGCTCGTCACTTGGCTGTATCCGTTCCGTGAGCTTCATGAGACGGTGCAAGGAGACAACGAAGCTTCAGGCCGCGTGTTTTTCCATGATTGGTTCGTGCGCTGCGCAATCAATCACGGCTTCCCAGTCAACACAGTACTCGGCACAGACACGTTCCGTGCGATGTCAGCCGAAGCTCGGCGTAAGCTCAACGGAACGATACTGTTCGTATCGTCAATGTGGCTGGACGACGAACGGATCGCCGAGCTGGCAGACATCGTCCAAGGTGGCGGCAAGGTGCTGCTGTACGGTGATGTGCGGCAGCCTGGGCTGCTGGAGCTGTTAAATTTGCAAACTGCCGAAGGAGGCGGACTAGAGGGGGATTTGGCCCTCGAGCTTTCATTCGAGGAAGATCAGGTTTACGGTGATAGAGGTGAACGCAAGCTGCGGCATCGCGCCGACATCGGTGACGGCACACTGGGTGTTGCACTGCGCAATAAAGAAGAAGCCGGGACACGGATCGGTGCAGTCGCTGCACAGGATGGTGAAGAACGGATCTTCGCCCTTTCTCGTTCGCTGCCTGAATGGAAAGGCGGGCGCATTGGCTGGGTACGAGGTTCGCTGCCTTTCGTTAAGGCAGGCGTCACCCATCTGCCAGTTGGGCAGGATAGCGAATGGATGGATACGTCCATTTTACTAAGGTATATGCTTCAGGACTTCGGCCTTTCGCTGCAGCAAGTAAAGCAAGATTCGGAATCCCAATCTGCCCTTCTATTCGTTTCGCGGCATCAGAATGGTTTCATCATGACCGGCTGCAAGCAGGATTCGTCGGTACAGCTTAAGTTGCGGTTCCCTGATGGCGTACCGCTGTTCCCAGGCCAAACGGTCGTTCTTGGCGACGGTGAAGCGGGGCTGTATTCGCTAGACCGAACCTTTCGAGATGAGTGCCGCGTTTTCGTGAACCAACGGGAACGCAGCCGGGTATCGTGCCGCGAGAACCAGCCAACTCCGTCGAAGATGAAGCGAATGGTCCGCACGTTCAGTATCAGTAATTTGCTGGACGCAGAAGTGACCATTTATCCGCCTTTAGAGATGCTAGAATCGGGAGCTATTGAAATCAAGCGAGGAGATAGCAGCATTTTGGATTGGAGCGGTTTGCAGGAAGACAATCGGCTGCTACTTGTCGGCATAACGGGAACGATTCATGTTTCGTGGTAAGATTGTTTACATTAATTCGCACAATCTGTGGCTAAGCCGGATGGCGTTGTCGTTATTAACATTAAACCGGAGTGGTTGCTAGAGAATAAGCAAATCAATATGATAGATAAACAAAAGGGAGATAACGTATGTATTCTGGACCAGGTTGGCGAGTACTCGGATGATGGTGCCAATGAGCCTGTTATCAAAAATTGGCTGGATCTCTGGTTTTGGAGATTAAAGAAGATGGCTTCGTCCAATCAGATAAACCCTTGAATGAATAAGATATTACAGTGACATGACATTTTCGTAATATCTTATTGATGAGAGGGGAATATGTATGATTCGTAAATATACGACGGGACCTCTGAATAACCTAACGGAGAAAGACAAGACTGTATCCAAAGATATTGTTGTGAACTCGCTAAACCAGCATCAACATAAGAATGCCAAAGTAAGAATCAAAGTGTATGCATTAAACGGAAAGAAGAAATTGATTCATAATGTTGCGTTTATAGTGAAACCGAATGCATCCACATACAATAGCCTTTTTGTGGGAAATGCCAAGCAGTATGAAGTCCAATTCATTACCAATCAATTGAAGGTGCAATTTGCCTCGTTTGGGATTAGTCCGAAAGATCGTTATGTCGCCGCACATCGGGTAATTAACAGTGAATTAACAAGAATCGCATGAGTATGACTTCTGGTAATTTCACATTTGGGACTTAGGCTGCACTGCTTGATTTTCCGAAACTCCCTTGAAAGGCAATCCGATCGGCACCATGCACACGGAAATTCCACACTCCCATCTGAAATTCGACATACCTTCGGTACGGTCATTTAATAATGAATAACCTAGATAAAATGAAGAGACCATAGCTCGTTGCTATGGTCTCTTTCTATTGGTCTCTTTTTATCCTCACTCACTTCAACTGTCCGTCAACGCCTACCGCTGAACCGTTTGATCGCTTCCTCGGTTACCGGCGTGAAGAGGTTAACCAGGTTGCCGTCGGGATCACGAAACAGCACAGCACGGTTCCCCCACGGCATCGTGGTTGGTTCCTTTACCCACTCGTCGATAAACGGCTTTAAGCGCTCATATTCGGCATCCACATCGTGGACGCGGAACTCGATGATAACAGTGCGATTGCTGGCCGCCTCTGCGGAACCAACGCCGAACAGTTGCACCGTCTGGGAGTGGCCGATCGCGAGAGTGCACGATGGCACAACGAGCTCGGCAAAGACCGGCGCGGGGCGTTCCGCCGAAACACCCATGACTTTCTCATAGAACTGAACGAGACGATCCACGTCGTCTGTAATGATGCGTACAGAAGCAAAATTCACGAGATACCATCCTTCCTATAATAAATGATACAATACCGTATCATATCCTTTTGAGTCAAAATCCTTTGCACTTATCTTCCACTCCTTTACGATTATTTATCCCGATTATATAAAACCGCTACTGACAACAGTGTGTCAGTAGCGGTTTTATATTTTTGGGGCTTCCTCCCGAATTCAGTTGTTCAAGAATATATTTGCCAGAGTAACACATCCGCCCCACCTACAATATGATGTGTATAGAAATCTAAAGAGGTGAGTCAATGGCAGTCGTAAAAGCCAGGAAACAGGATATTGATATGTTGGCAAGGTTGCTTCGAGCTGAAGCTGAGACCGAAGGTGAAAAGGGTATGCTCCTTGTTGGAAATGTTGGCATTAACCGAATAAGAGCGAATTGCTCCGATTTTAAAGGAATCCGCACAATTCCCCAAATGATTAACCAGCCGCATGCGTTCGAAGCATTGCAACATGGTACGTACTATCAAAACGCAAGAGAGAGGGAACGCCGTCTGGCCCAACGGACTGTGAATGGGGAGCGGGATTGGCCAGGGAAATTCTCCCTATGGTATTTCCGTCCAGGAACGTTTGATAATCCCGGACCATGTCCATCAACTTGGTATAATCAGCCGCTTGCAGGACGTTGGAAGAAGCACTGTTTTTATGAACCGACCGCGAAAGAATGTGAAAATGTATATAATACTTTTTGATTTTATTCACGTGATGAGCTCAGGATCTCTAACTTGACTTGTCACAATTTTATCTCATTAAGTGCCGCGTAAATCGCGGCTTTTTTGGGTTTAGTGGAATAAAGTTGTTGTCGGGTTAGCTGCCGAGCATGAGGAAGACGATCGTTCGCGCTGCATGCTCTATGGCTTTACATTTCTCCCGACATTTTCAAGCGGATAACTCAAGGATATGACCTGTAAAAGTGTTAAACTTCAACAAACGATTGTTCTGTTTTCTAGTAGCAGTCGCATCTACACTTATCTCAAGGGAAGTCATTCCCACCTAAGGAGGTAAGTCGATGGAAACTGTCAGTATTATTTTTTCAGAAAAGCAAAAGGTGGAGGTCAGCAAGATAACCTTTGACGCGGCGCTTGGCGAGACAGAGATTTTATGCGCCGCGATTCGTTCTTTAATCAGCACAGGGACAGAGCTTCAGTGCTTGAGAGGCGTCTTTGATTCTGATACTAATTGGTCAAGCTGGGTGCAGTATCCGTTCCATCCCGGCTATTCCATGGTTGCTGAAGTGATGGAAGTGGGGGCGGCCGTTCAGCACATTCAAAAAGGTGACCGCGTCTTTGTGGAGAATGCTCACACGCAATTCTTCAAAGCCGAGGCAGCTCATGCTGTACTTCTGCCAAAGGAGATCAGCCCGGAACAAGGCGTGTGGATCAATCTGTCCAAAACGACACAGCTTGGCGTGAGGAGAGCGGAGCTGTTTCTCGGGGAAACGGTTGGCGTGATCGGGCTCGGGCTTCTTGGGCAACTGGTGACGCAATATCTGCATCTGTCTGGCACCAAAGAAATCTACGCCATGGACCCTGCGCAGAGCCGCGTCCAGCTTGTGCAGGATAAGCCGGGCATTCACCGGCTGGCGATGGATGCGGGTACGGCGAAGGCGCAAATCGCAGAGCAGACCAAGGGCAAGATGCTGGATGTTGTGTTTGACATTACCGGGCATCCAGCTGTATTAGCACAAGCTACGCAGTTGGTTAAACCTCTGGGGCGCGTCATTTTGTTGGGAGATACGGCTACGCCATCCGCACAGGGAATGGGGCGTAATGTTGTTTCTAACTCCATCTCCATCTTAGGCATTCATGCGCAAATGAATTATAAAGGATGGCACCATCCGGAGATGGCGGATCTGTTTTTAACCTATCTCATGCAAGGAAGAATGGATGTCACACCGTTAATGACACACCTCTTCTCACCATGGGATGCACCTCAGGCGTACGATTTACTCATTCACAATCGAAGCTCAGCGATGGGTGTGCTTTTTGATTGGACTCGACTTGGGGAAGAAAGCTGAGGGGAGCGCGCGATGAAGAAAGTGTTGAAAGTAGGACTCATTGGCTGCGGAGCGATCATGCAGCGCCGTCACTTGCCTGAATATCTTTCTCATGCTGCGCAGCTCTTCAGGTCATCCTATCTGGAACGAAGTCTCAGGCGGGCAAGTGTACCGCTAAGGGGCTGCCCCATAAGTGTCTTTGCTCCAGTTGCTTTCTCTAAACCTGCAATTATACATCTTTTTTGCTCTTGGAATAGCCTCAGCTATTAAATTCCTGCGTTTGTGCAGGTTTTTGAGGCTTTTTTTGGATGATCAGCTGAAAAAGTTAAAAATGCCTGCACAATTGCAGGCATTTCCACTTTTTAACCCAATTTGCCCGGAAATTCCTGTAATTTTGCAGGCTTTTACGCTTGGGTGGTCTAGTCTGGTCTGATCTGATCTGATCTGATCTGATCTGGAAGCCCCGTCATCTATCGACGCTTACCTACTAAATCTGGCTTAAGGGACAACCTCTTACGTTAATTAGAGTTATAATTCCGTCAAAGATGTGCAGACCTTTCATTGTATTTTATTAATCTCTTGGAAGGTAAACAGACGCTTGTATCGAATATATTCCGAATTCTGGAATATGGGCGCTTTGCCTTAGGAGGTTAATGAATCATGACATTCATACATAGACTCTCGAATAAGTCCATTCGATTCAAGCTGATCGTGGGCTTTCTTCTGCTTGTCATTCCTCTGCAGCTTCTGCTTATTTTCGATAATTACTACGGGATGAAAGTTGTTCGCGAGCAAGTAGCCAATTCCAATCGCCATTTGGTAGCGTTATACATGGATCAAATTGACCGGAATTTGGAGGAGATCGATAAGTATTTACGAACGATGGTCGCTTTTGAGAACGATTTAATTAAGTTGGATATATCTGCAAAAGTGAATAGCGACGATTATTTCTTGGCGAAGATCAATCTATTCAATAAATTGGAAAGAGATATCCATACTTACAAAGAGATGGATTATCTATTCATTTATTCATCGGTTAATAAAGAACTTATCACGAATCAGCCGTCCGACGCGACGATGGAACAACTGAAAACGATTCAGTCAGGGATAATTCGGATGCTTCGGGAAAGGGAAGATTTCCAGAAGCAGGACTTCGCCAAATGGTTTCCGTACCAAATTAACGAAGAATACTATATCGTTAAAATACAAAAAATTGGGGATGTGTATGTCGGCGCATGGGTGAAAGCATCGAAGTTGATGATTCCTTTTGGCTTGCTGGATATGGGGCCTGAAGGGAAATCTTTGCTTGTCACAGAAAATCTCAAACCGATGAGTGACAATGCTGCCATAGCTAACAAGAATGACTACTTAGAAGTCAGTACACATTCCAAGCAAGGTAATTTCTCCCTGTTGTTCTTGATCCCTTATAGCGTCATCTTGGAACATCTCCCTTTTCTTCAGCGCCTTTGGTATCTAGTGATCTTAGGAGCCCTGATCATTTTGCCGATTTTTTATATCTTCCTGCGGCATATTATCTTACTCCCCATTAACCGGATCGTAGAGGTAATGAGACGAGTGCGCGACGGCAATCTGGACCAACGGGTCAAGCAATATCCTGTTTCCTTTGAGTTTGAACTGATGAATGATGTGTTTAACAGCATGGTTTCGGAGATCAAAGCATTAAAAATTACCGTCTATGAAGAGCAGCTGTTTATTCAGAAAGCGGAGCTTAAATATTTGCAACTGCAAATCAATCCGCACTTTTTTCTGAACGCACTGAATACAATTTATAACCTTGCCCAATTTCAAAACTATCAATTAATACAGGATATGTCAGAGTACTTAATCAACTATATGAGATTCATGTTTCAGAACAACCTGGAGTTCGTCAAATTGGAAGATGAAATCGCTCACACCCGCAACTACTTGCAGATCCAGGCAATGAGGTTTCAGGATGGGTTTACTTATCAGATTAACGGTGACGATTCGCTTTCTCAGGCATTGATTCCTCCGCTGATCATACAAACTTTCGTAGAGAACACGATTAAACATGCCATTACGATGGAGGAACCGATTCGGTTAACCGTGGACATGGAGCTTTGCGGGGAGCAGGAGCCTTATCTATGCATCGTAATCCAAGACACCGGGAGAGGATTCTCAGAAGAGGCGTTGGTGAAGTGGCAATCTGAAGTTGACTTGGCGGATGAGAACAACGGGTATATTGGCATATGGAATTCCAGACGTCGATTACGGTTGATCTACCAAAGTAGGGCTCAACTGACAATATCCAATCATCCGGATGGGGGTGCAAGGGTAGCGGTGAGGCTCCCATTCGTTCTTAAAAATGAGAATTGAGGAGGGATACTATGTATCAATTACTGATCGTTGACGATGAGATCCATGCGGTGAGAGCCGTTCAAGCTGGAGTGAATTGGGCAGAATTGTCGATCTCCCATATTCATGTGGCTCATAGTACGAAGCAAGCGATGAGGATATTTGGTGAACATCTCATTGACATTATGATTTGCGACATTGAGATGCCTCAGAGCAGCGGACTTGAATTGTTGTCATGGGTAAGAGAGCAACATTCGTTAACGCAATCCATATTTCTAACCTGCCATTCAAGCTTTGCCTACGCGCAGGAAGCTCTCCAATTGGGAAGCCTTGACTATATGCTCAAGCCTGTTAAGTTCAATGAACTGAGAGCAGTTGTTCTAAAAGGGATAGAGATGATTAGTGAAAAAAGAGAACAGCACATCAGCATGATAGAGAACCAATATTTCGCCAATCTATGGCATACGAACCGATCTGTTTTGATGGAGAGGTTCTGGCAGGAAGTGATGGATCAGAGCCTATCGAGTCCGGAGCGGATACGGGATGTTCTGCACAGAAAGAACCTGCCAATCCGAGAGACGGAATCCTTCCTGCCGATCCTGATCTTCGTTCAGCGCTGGGCGGAGAAGTTGAATGCTCAAGATAAGAAGCTTATGGAATATGCGCTTCTGAATGCCGCGGACCATATGATCTTTCGCGGCGATGAACATGGCCAATTGGTACGCATGAGCAGTGACGTGTTTGTAGCGATCCTTCCTGTACGTGAACAGACCGAGAATCTTATGGAGGATATGAGACAGCTGTGTGAAATGTACATCGAGTCGTGCAACAAATATTTCCGCTGCGATCTTTCGTGTTATGTGGGCGAGCAGGGATGGATCCATGAGATGGCGATCCGATATAACAGCTTGATCTGTATGAAGGATAGCAACCTGAATCGGAGTAATCACGTTTTCTTCTTAAGCGAGGATTTGAAGAGCTCGGAATCGATCGATGTCCTGCAAATGAACGTCTGGTTAAAGATGCTCGAGCAAGGCGCCTATGACGCCATTCTTTCCGAAGCAGAGCGCTATTTGAACTCGCTTAAGGAAGTCGTTGGATTGAAAGCAGAGGTTCTGGAACAATTTTTCCAAAATTTCTTGCAGATGATTTATTCTTTTATTCAATTCAAAGAATGGCAAGCCTATCAGGTTCTTGGGGAAGCGATAGCGATCGAGCAAATGTCGCAGGCTATACGCTCTGTGACTGATCTGCAGATCTGGGTGAAGTATGCGCTGGATCAGACGATCAAGTTTTGTTATGTAACGGAGGATACCCAATCGATCATGGATAGAATCTTAACCTTTATTAAGCAGCATCTTGACGAGGCCATCTCTAGAGAGGATATTGCAAGGCATGTCAATTGGCATCCGGACTATTTGTCCAGACGATTCAAAAAAGAGACGGGCAAATCCCTTGTGGAGTTTATAGTGGAAGAGAAAATTGCGATGGCTAAGGAGCTGCTCGTGACCACCAATATGTCCGTAAGCGACATCGCATTAAGTGTGGGCTATTCGAATTTTTCTTATTTCTCAAAGATATTTAAGCATGGGGTGCACATGAATCCAAATGAGTATCGTAAATCCCAAAGGTCAGAATTGTATTATTAACATGTCAGTTTAGTAGTGGCCCGGCAGGGGACTCCAAGATTACAATGTAATCAAGCGATGAAATCACCAGTACATTGCGGAAAGGAGGACCACAACCATGTCATCATGGGTAAGCAATGCGAGCTTAAAGAAGATGAAGAAATACAAAATGCTTTATCTTATGTTAATACCGGGAGTCTTCTATTTGCTCATCAATAATTACGTTCCCATGTTCGGGGTAACGATTGCCTTTAAGGATGTTAACTTCGCCAAGGGCATTATGAACAGCGAGTGGGTCGGGTTCAAAAATTTTGAGTATTTGTTCAAAACAGAAGATGCTTACATCATTACAAGGAATACAATTTTGTACAACCTGGTCTTTATTGCCCTTAATTTGGCTGTCGCAGTCGCATTGGCCGTATTATTGAATGAATTGAAAAATCGTTTCTTACCCCGGTTTTATCAAAGTATCCTATTGCTTCCTTATTTAATGTCTTCGGTCATTATTGGTTATCTCGTCTATTCGTTGCTCAGTATGGAAACGGGACTCATTAACAACACGATCCTTCCGCTCTTGGGCCATGATGGAATCATGTGGTACAACGATCCCAAGTATTGGCCATACATTTTGACATTGGTCAAAGTATGGAGTACAGCAGGGTACTTGAGTGTCGTTTATTTCGCGGCTGTAGTTGGTATTGATCAGGAGTATTATGAGGCATCAACGCTCGATGGCGCCAGTAAACTGCAGCAAATTTTTAAAATTACAATTCCCCTGATTATGCCAGTTATTATCATCATGACCTTACTCCAAATTGGCCGTATTTTTTATTCAGACTTCGGTCTGTTCTATCAAGTCCCGCTTGACTCCGGTGTTCTGATGCCAACAACCAATGTTATCGATACTTATGTTTATCGGGCTCTGCTCAAAAACGGAGACATCGGCATGTCATCTGCGGCAGGGGTATATCAATCGATTGTTGGGTTTATCATCATCCTGATTTCGAACTATGTCGTTAAGAAAATTAATCCGGATAATTCACTGTTCTAAAAAAGGAGTGAGATGAAATGATGCCTAGGAAAACGGAACAGTGGGTGATGCATGGTATCTTTATCGCAATCTCCTTGCTTTGTTTAATCCCCTTCATCCTGCTTGTTGCATCATCGATATCAAGCGAGAATTCGATTATCAAGAACGGTTACACGTTGTTTCCGACAGAATTCAGTCTGGAGAGCTACAAATACTTGTTCAAGGAGCCGGCTATGCTGATTCGGGCATATGGCATCTCGATTTTCGTAACCGTAATCGGGACAGTTACTAGTTTGATCGTGATGACGCTGCTTGCTTATCCGATTTCTCGAAAAGATATGCCGCTACGAAACGCAATTTCTTTCTTTATCTTCTTCACCATGCTGTTTCATGGAGGACTTGTTCCTACCTACTTAATGTATTCGAATGTGTTCCAGATCAAAAATACGCTATTCGCCCTGCTGATTCCTGGATTACTTGTAAGCGCATTCTTTGTGATTCTGATTCGCACATTTTTCACCATGAATATTCCAAACGAGGTAATCGAGTCAGCTTATATGGATGGCGCCAGCGAATTCACAATTTTTGCTCGAATCGTTCTGCCGTTGTCTACCCCGGTATTGGGAGCGGTTGGCCTATTTCAATTGATCAATTATTGGAATGACTGGTTTAATGGGCTCATCTATATAACGGACAGCAAGCTGTACAGTATTCAAGTATTGCTCAACACCATTCTCTTGAATGCGCAATACTTGGCCAGTAACTCGCATTTTGTTGCTGACATGGGGACACCAGACGGCATTCCTAATAATGGTTTGAAAATGGCGATTGCCGCCATCGGCGTGATTCCTATCCTAGTGACCTACCCATTCTTTCAAAAGTATTTTGCAAAGGGACTTACCGTAGGTGCAGTCAAAGGATAAAGCAATAATGAGTTCCAAGAGGGTCGCAACTATTAGAATGGGAGGATCTACTATGCGTAATAGGGTAAATATTATGCTTTTGATCATGACATTGTTGTCGATGATACTGGCAGGTTGCAGCAAAGAATCGACTAAGTCTACTGTGGTTGAGGGAGATAAGGGAACGATTAAAGCCGGTGATGAGAAGCTGCCGCCATATGAGGTTAAGTTAGTATTTTATGGACCGGCTCAGAAGGATTTGGAGTTGGTTGAAAAAGAGATGAGCCAAATCACGCTCAAAAAAATCAATGCGACAGTTAAATTGGAAAGAATTGAACCAGCCGCTTGGGATCAGCAAACCATACTTATGCTCACCGGAAATGAACAAGTCGATCTAATCGTAACAGGAGGCACGGAATTTTCAAGGCAAGTAGCGCAAAAACAATTGCTGCCGCTTGACGATTTGCTTAAATCCCAAGGGCAAGACATT
Organism: Paenibacillus ferrarius; assembly: GCF_002027705.1. Classification (GTDB taxonomy): domain Bacteria; phylum Bacillota; class Bacilli; order Paenibacillales; family NBRC-103111; genus Paenibacillus_E; species Paenibacillus_E ferrarius. The sequence goes on from NZ_MBTG01000073.1 coordinate 160,499, forward strand.
CTTAAAGCCCTCCAACCGGAGATATTGGAAGCAACCAAAGTTGATGGGAAAATTTATGCCATTCCAAGTATTAGAGACTTTGCCTCCAATACCAACGTTATGATGCGCAAGGATCTACTGGAAAAATATCAACTGGATGCAAGCAAGGTGAAAACGTTTGACGATTTGGATCCGATTCTGGAGACGATTCGGAAGAATGAGCCTACGATAACTCCGCTTGGCAAGCCAGGTGCTTCTGCACCTATCTTAAATCGTATATTGGAAAGCAGCTGGGACATTCTGGGTGACAATATTGGCGTATTAAATAGTTTAGATGATCTCAAGGTCGTCAATTTATTTGAGACGCCGGAGTACGCGAAGCTGTTAAAAACGGTTAGACGCTGGTATGAAGCAGGTTATATTAGCAAAGATGCTTCGACAAGCAAAGAAACAGCAGTCGATTTAATCAAGGCTAACGTCGGTTTCGGCGTCATTCAAAAAGGCAAGCCGGGTGCGCTGGCCCAGACGGAAACGCGTACGAATACGAAGCTTGAGCTGGTCAATATCGGCAAGCAAGTCACAAGTACAACCAATATTACAGCTATTATGCTCGGTATCCCTGCCAATTCCAAAGATCCGAAGCGGGCCATGATGTTTTTGAACTTGCTCAACTCGGATAGAGATTTGATTAATCTCATCGACTGGGGGATTGAGGGCAAGCACTATGTAAAGGTTGGCAAATCAATTGATTTCCCGCCTGGCGTCAATGCTACAAACAGCGGCTACAACATGCGGCAAGGGTGGATGTTTGGCAATCAGCTTCTATCGCACACTTGGATAACAGACAATCCTGATCTGTGGAACGAGATGGATCAATACAATCGAGAATCCAAAAAGTCTGCAGCCCTTGGTTTCAGCTACAACCCATCGCCGGTAAAAACGGAGTTGGCAGCGATTACAAACGTTGTTCGTCAATACCAAAGCGGTCTAGAGAATGGCGCTCTGGATCCAGAAGTCAATCTTCCTAAATTCAATGCTGCGCTACATGCGGCAGGGATAGATAAGGTCATTGCTGAGAAGCAGAAGCAATTGGATGAATGGGCAGCAAAAAACAAAAAGTCAGGGAGATGAGCGAAATGAAGATATCTATTGGCGGGTATTCGTTCCAGAACACATTTGTACAAGGTAAAATGGACGTTTTTGGTTATTTGGAAACGGTGAAATATCGTTACGGTCTGAACACGGTTGATTTGTATAACGGTTTCTTCGTGGACAAAAGCAAGCCTGTGTGGGAATTGGCCGATGATGATTATCTTCATAAAATTCGTGAAGCCCTCGATGAGAAAGAAATGACAGTCGTTAACTTTGCCATCGATACCGCTTCTTTATGGGATCTGGACAAGGAGCAACGCGAGCTGCAATATCACAATGCGTTAAAGCATTTGCGTGCAGCAGACATACTAGGCGCTAAGACGGTGCGAATTGATACAGGCGGCTCGTATTCGAATGATCCCAAAGGCGATTTCTTCGAGATGAGCCAAGAACAATTTGAGCATATCGTACAAAGATATCAAGAGTATTGCCGGATCGCAGCTGACTTCGGCAGTAAGGTTGGCCCGGAGAATCATATGGGGCCTTCTCTTAATCCTCATTTTCTGAAGCAGATCGCCGAGGCGGTCAACCATCCTAATTTCGGTATTTTGCTGCATGTTGACCGCTGGAAGGTTGATCCCGAGCATGGAGATTCCATTATCGCGCCATGGGCATGCCATGTTCATTTTGGAGGCAAAACGCTGGCTGCGGAAGATCGAGCCATTCGTATTGCACAAACGCTGCATGACAGAGGATTTAAAGATTATTGGGCAATTGAGGATAATGCGCCGGGCAATCAATATGTTCAGGTGGAGTGGGCCGTTGCCGCAATGAAAAAAGTATTATTGCATGTAAAAGAATAGAAATCAAAGGAGCGAATACAAATGAGTAAAATTCGAATTGGCATTGTTGGCGTAGGATTGATTGGTATTACGCATCTGAAAAACTATGCTCAGATCGAGCATGCTGAGGTTGTCGCTGTCTGTGATATTAATGAGCAAGCCGCCCGGCATGTAGCCGACCAGTTTCAAATCAAGGATGTATACACCGATTTCAGGGAGATGCTGAAACGGGCGGACATTGATGCGATCGATGTCTGCCTCCATAACAATTTCCATGCTCCAGTCACCATTGAAGCTCTTGAAGCAGGGAAACATGTCTATTGCGAGAAGCCGATTGCCGGGACCTATTATGACGGCAATACGATGCTGGAGACGGCCAAAGCTTGCAACAAGATGCTACAAATCCAACTGAACACCCTGTATAAGAAAGAGACCAAAGCAGCCAAAGCGTTAATTGAAGAAGGAAGCTTGGGCAAGTTGTACCATGCCAGATCAACAGGGTTCCGCCGCAGAGGACGTCCGTTCGTAGATGGCTATGGCACCAAGTTTTTCAACCGGAAAGAAACTGCAGCAGGAGGCGCCTTGCTCGACATGGGGGTCTATCACATTGCCCAGATGTTATATCTTCTGGATCTTCCGAAGGTGAAGAGCGTATCCGGCAAAGTTTATCAAGAGATGGATATGGACGAGGCGAGAAGAATCGAATCCGAGTTCGACGTCGAAGAGCTTGGTGTCGGGTTTATCCGATTCGAAGGCGGGGCAACGCTTGATCTCATCGAGGCATGGTCGATCCATATGGGAGGTTTCGAAGGGTCAAGTATGATGGGCAGCAAGGGCGGAATACGGCTTCCTTCGTATTCGTCCATATCTCAGACGAGTGGTCTTAGCTTTCATACGACCATGGCGGACATGGATATGGACAGCAACGTGAACCTGGACGACATGGAGCTCCGCTGGGGCAGGCTCAAGGCGAACTACGATGCGTACAGCTCCTCGCAGCATCATTGGATCGCGGCCTTGCAGGGAAGAGTACCCCTTCTGCCGACTGCGGAGATTGCGCTGCAGACCATGCTCATCAGCGAAGGCGTGTACCTGTCCGACCGACTGGGACGTGAAGTAACGGAAGAGGAGATCATCGCGTATTCTGAGTCAACCAATGTCAAATTGTAAGGGATGAAGGAAACATGCCGGATCATACGATTAGCCGCAATATGCTTGGAATGCTGAAGGTGTTCAACTTTGTGCTCTATGGGGCCCTGGCTATTTATAGCACATTCTTCGCGTTATATCTGAAGGATATCGGGTTTTCAAATGTGCAGATCGGACTTCTGGTAGCCGGTGGCCCGCTCATCGGACTGGTAGCTAATCCATTCTGGGCGTACTGTGCGGATCGGTTTCGCAACAACAAGCGCATTCTAATTATTTGCCTAATCGGTAACTTTAGTGTCATGCAATTTGTGTTTATGACGGAATCCTACCCATTGATTTACAGTCTGATGCTGTTTTATTTCACGTTTCAAAGCCCGCTGTTCACGCAAAGCAACAGCTTGATCCTTAACGTCATTGAGGGGACTAATCGTAAATTTGGAGAGTTCCGTGCGTGGGGGTCGCTGGGATGGGCGCTTATTGCGGTCATTGCGGGTCCGATCATTGGCTGGCTGGGAATTAACAAGCTCTGGATTGTATTCGATGCGATGCTGCTATTCGCCATATTCTTTACCTTCCTGATGCCCAGCGGCAACGAAAGGGAGCAGAAAGCGAAGTTTACAAACAAAGGCTATTTCACGGTATTTCAAAATAAATATTTCCTGATCTTCGTCTGTTTGGGCGTGCTTATATCGATCCCCAACTCGATGAATACGACCTTTCTCAGTATCTACATTAGGGGCTTAGGCGGAACTAATACGGTTGTCGGTTGGGCTGCCTTCGCCACAGCCATTCTGGAAGTGCCCGTATTTTTGCTGCTGGACCGGTATTTGAAGAAAAATTCGCGCACCATGCTGGGCTGGTTGACCGTGATCAGCCTACTCTTTTCGGCTCGCTGGTTATTGATGTCTGTCGCGAGTTCGGCTATCCAGGTCATATTCATCCAATTGCTGCATGCCATAACATTCGGTGGCTACTACTACGTTGGGACACAGCTTACTTCACACCTTGTCCCGGGGGAATACCGTTCCAGCGGGCAAGCGGTTTATGGTCTGACATGGGGAGGCATATCCGGAATCATAGCAGGGATACTCGGCGGCTGGATGTTCGAGAATCTAGGAGCAGCCGTGTTGTACCAAATTTGCTTTGGCATCACGATCTGCGGTTTTATCGGTTTCTTCTTATTACAGAATTCGTACCGGATAAATGAGCGTTATGCTAGCGCACAAAGTGAAAAAACGATGTAGTTAATGAATCAGAGCCCGAAACCCCAATGGCGGTTTCGGGCTCTTTTGTTAAGGGTAATTTTACTACGCGAGGAATTGAAAGTATTATGTAAATGTTGGGATAGCTAGTGTACAGAAATAAATTCCTCGTATAATCAAAGCAGGGATAAGTCGTAAATGTTGGAGAAGGGGATGAACTGCAGTGGCCTTTTTAAGGAAATTATCCATTCGCTCACAATTAGTGATATTGGCGATTACAACGATTATTGTTATCCTCAGTATTATCTTTCATACTTATTCTATGATGTCCGGGATGGTCACACGAAGTCATGAAGATTACGTCAAGCAAACGGTGTCAGAAATCAAGAAAAATGTGACTTCCAACAAGGATGTCATTAATAGATTGATGCAAAATATATCCTACAGCGAGGATGTACAAAGCTTTTTGGTTGAAAACAATAACTTGGCCAAATATGAGCTCTTCAAAAAACTAAATAGTTTGTTAAGCAATCAAAAAGAGCTAAAAGAAGGCATTATGGACATTGTCATCTCGGGAGATGACGGCGCTTGGGTAGACCTGAATGGCGGTCACAGTTATGTATCCCAAATGAGACAATTCATTCCGCCTAAAGTGAATGCTTATTATGCAGGGATCCAACAATTTGGCAGCCTTTATGGAACGGCGGAAGGGATTATTTTTGCTACAACCATTTATTACTTGAAACAAGGCGACCTGTTTAATACACATGTGGGGACGCTGTACTTTATTGTGAATCCGAAAGCGCTGGTTGGCGAACAGGAATATGCGACAAAGCAGACGAATACGCAAATTTATTTATTGGATCGGGATCAAAAGGTCATTACAAGCAATACAAATGAGCAAGTAGGCAGTCCATTATCGGGTATTTCTTTGGAAGATCACGTTGAAGAAGGCAAGGTGATCAGATGGAAGGGCGAGCCCTACGTCATGCAGGAGGAAAAGCTGCCGGATATTCGTGGAAGTATTTTGAGCATGGTCCCCAAAAATGAGTTGCTGCGGGATTTGCTCGATATCCGAAAGCAAGAATTAATTATTTTAAGCATCTGTTTATTTATTTTATCGATCCCCTTCATGTTCATTATTAATAACATCTTGCGGCCGATCAAAAGATTGATTTTTTTCATGACTTTACTCAAAAGAGGGGACTCTCTTCATTTCAAGCGGCGAATTTCGCTGCAAGGCTACATGGAAATTAGTATTATGGCTTCCGAGTTCAACAGCATGCTGGATGAGATTGATCATTTGACAGAGACTTTGCTTGAAACAAACACGAGATTATATAATATCGAGTTGGAAAAGAAAAAGTCGGAGCTTGCCTTTCTGAGGAGTCAAATCAATCCGCACTTCTTGTACAATACACTGGAGGCTATTACGGGCCTCGCTGTCGTAGAAGGGCAAAGTAAAATCAAAACAATGACGCGGGCACTATCCAGCATTTTCCGATACAGCATTAAAGGGGCTGACATTGTGCCCCTCATACAGGAAACCAAGATCATTGACGCCTACTTGCAGATTCAGCAAATCCGCTTTGCGGATCGATTCTCGGTACATCATGAGTTCACAGAGGAAGCGCTTGCTTATAGAGTTCCCAGAATGATCCTGCAGCCGATAATCGAGAATGCGATCTATCATGGCTTCGAGCCTTCGCTCAGAAAAGGCGAGTTATGGATCAAAGCGTCTATCGACGATCAAGGCAGGCTGGTCGTAGCCGTGCTGGATAATGGGACAGGCATAGCCCCTGGGCGATTGGAAGAACTGCGCAGCAGGCTGGCAGCGCCTGCTTCCGACTTAGCGGATTTCGAAGAACAGAAGAGCATCGGTCTCGTCAATGTCAACAACCGGATTAAGTTGATGTTTGGTGATGATTGCGGTATACAGATTGAAAGCAGCTTTGGAAACGGGACACACATTCAACTGATAATCGGTGAGAAGAGGGATCAGGATGCATAAAGTATTGCTTGTAGATGACGAAAGCTGGGTCGTGGAGAGTCTTAAGGATTTGATCGATTGGGAGCGCTATGGCTTCGAGGTAGTAGGTCAAGCTTACAACGGAACTGATGCTTTGGAAGCCATATGGAGGTACAAGCCGGATGTAGTTTTTACAGATATACGGATGCCGGAAATGAATGGCTTGGAGCTGCTTCAAAGAGGCAAATCACTGCCTTTTCCGGTTCATTATGTAGTAGTCAGCGGTTACGCGGAGTTTGCCTATGTGCAGAAAGCGTTGAATTACGGTGCGGTCGCATACTGTTTGAAGCCGTTTGATGAATTGGAAATAGCCGGAGTTCTGATGAAACTAAATCAAATGCTGGAAGCTGGCAAGCCTTCCGACGACTCATCCCTGATTCCTTGGATAGAGGACCCAAGCGCCGCGAACGAGCGGAAACTCGAGGATGAATTGATGCAGCACGGTATCTCGGATGTGGCTGTAGATGGCATCGTAATGGTCGTTTCTGTTGGCTCAGGAGAACTTCCAGATATTCATGAGCGTGTAATTAAGCTCAAAACCGGCACCTCCAAAACTGCATATTTACTAAGCGGAAGGCAAGCTGAAGCTATGCGGACAAAATGGACGCTTCAGTTTCCGGCGGGCATGATGGGAATCGGGGTAAGCAATAAAGTTTGCGAACTGAGCGGAATTAAAGGTGAAATCGCCAATGCCGATGTGATGGCTTATCAATTTTTTGTCACTAAGGACAATCGCGCGTATGAACCTCAGCTGTTCAAGGATGCTGAATTAAACCAACATATGCTTAGGATGAGCGATGCCATCCGCGATAAAGATCACAAAAGCGCTCAGCTTGTATTTAGCAGCATAGAGGACTTGTTCAGGGAGCAGGTATTATCCATACGTCATGCTTTCCAAGTGTACAATATGACCGTATCTTTTCTATTCAAGCTAGGCCAGACGGAAAATATCTTGTACAGCTACGAGCAATTGGCACAATCGTTCGATCATGTATTCGATATGATGGCCGAGCTGAGATCTCTGGCTGCCCGCTATCTGAAAACACCTGATCTGGCATTGGCAGAGACCAAGAACCAAACCTTTAACGCGATGTTCCAATTCGTCACAGAAAACTTTCAGCAGGACATATCTTTACAGGACCTATCTGAGCAATTTTATATGAATCCAAGTTATATCAGCCAACTATTCAAGAAAGAAGTAGGGGAGACATTTACCACGTATATGTCCAAGCTGCGAATCAAGTATGCTTGCGAATTATTAGATGGCAGCAGTTTGTCTATTCAAGAGGTTTCCGAAAAAATTGGCTATCATGATTATTTTTACTTTACTCGCTTATTCAAAAAAATAATGGGAAAAACACCTACGCAATATCGCAATGAACAGCTCGTGTAAAAGGGTATGGACAAATTTTAGCATTCCTATGGATGAATTATAGAAGTATCCTCGTAACATTTCTGTTGAGTCATGTGAGCGGATTATTTTCTGATAAAAGGCATAAATTGCGTGCATAGACGCTGCGGCCTCCCTCAGAGATAATAAATACATGCTAAATGGTAGCGCTTACGAGGGGGATGGCGATGGAAAAGTTAGTCGGGAAGGAAATTTATAAACGTAGGTATTTGTACTTGATACTTCTTCCTACTTTACTTTATTACGTGTTTTTTCAATATGTTCCGATGTATGGGGTTGTGCTTGCATTCAAAGAATACCATATCAAAGCAGGCATGCTGCATAGTCCTTGGGTTGGTTTAGCCAATTTCAATGAGTTGATGATACAGAGCGATTTCTGGCAGGCATTCAACAATACCATCCTTATCAGTTTAGGCAGAATCGTACTCGAGTTTCCGGTAGCGATCATTCTTGCTTTGCTGATTAATGAGGTCACGAGAGAAAAGTTTAAGAAGTTTTACCAAACTGTGTATACGTTTCCACACTTCATCTCCTGGGTGATTATAAGCGGCATCATGCTTAACTTCTTAGGCGATTCGGGGGTACTCAATCAGCTAGTTTCATCTTTGGGTTTCGAGAAATATACCTTTCTGACAGATGCCGGTTTATTCCGACCCATTTTGTTCCTTTCTAACATTTGGAAAGAAGTCGGTTGGAGCGCGATTATTTATTTGGCTGCTATTGCTGGAATTAACCCGGAAGTGTATGAAGCCGCTTACGTGGATGGCGCGAACCGTTACCAGCAGCTCTGGGCCGTTACTTGGCCATCAATCCGCGGCACTGCTGCAATCTTGCTCATATTAGCTGTAGGCAATGCGATGAATGGCGGATTCGAACAAATCTTTAATTTGTATAATCCAGGTGTTTACAAAACCGGAGATATTATCGATACGTATGTGTATCGCTCAGCTTTTGGCGGGGGATTAAGTTTCGGGGTAACAGCGGCCGTTGGACTTTTTAAAGCGGTCATCAATTTTGCGCTCTTATATTCGGCTAACTTCATGGTGAGAAGGCTTGGCGGGGAGGGGCTGCTGTAATGGAAACAACGGTGGATCAACAGAGAGCAGCTGCAAGCGTCAAGCAAGCAACCAAAAGGCGAGGAAAGGGCAATATCGCCGATATCGTAATTCATGCGGTTCTTATTCTTCTAACTTTTTGTATGATTTTTCCTTTCTACAATGTCATTTTGATGTCGTTCAGCGATTCGGTTGCGGTTTCGAAGCAAATTGTCTACTTAATTCCAACGACTTTTGATTTCTCGGCGTACAGCTATATTTTTCACGAACCGCGGTTTCTGCAAGCGCTGTATGTCACCCTTTTTGTCACCTTGGTAGGCACTTGCATCAATATGATTGTTACGGTTTCTGGTGCGTATGTTTTGTCTAAAAAAGGAATTCCCGGACAGAAATTCATCATGTCGGCTATTATTTTCACCATGTTCTTCAACGGTGGGTTAATTCCTCTGTACTTGACGATGAAAAACTATGGCTTAATCAACAATTTGCTTGTCATGATCCTGCCGGTGGCAGTCAATACATTCTATCTGATTATTTGTATGGCTTTTTTCCGGACATTGCCAGCGGCGCTGGAGGAATCAGCCAAGATAGACGGTGCCAACGATATTCAAATTCTTTATCAAATTATTTTGCCGATATCCAGACCGATGCTGGCGACCATCGCGCTTTTTTACGCGGTAGATCGATGGAATGAATGGTGGTTCGGAGTGTTGTTCATGACCGATGTCCATTTGCTTCCTTTGCAAGCGCTTTTACGAGAAATTCTTACGAACTATCAGCAGCTGTTGACCAATATCAATGCAAGCACAGTTGTATCGCAGAATACGAGCTTGCGTCCCGAGATGCTCAAAATGGCTGTTTTGGTTGTCAGCGCGCTGCCGATTGTTTGTTTATATCCGTTCTTGCAGAAGTATTTTACAAAAGGTGTCATGATTGGTTCGATTAAAGGGTAGGTAGTAGAAGCCATGAAGCTTTTATTATAAAACAGGAAAATAGGGGGATAACAAAACTATGAAGCATTTAAAATTGATTGGCACCTTATCGATAGTTTCGGTGTTGCTCACATCGCTCGTTACCGGCTGCAGTCAGAAACCGGACAAGAGCCCAACCTCCTCAACGGCAGCAGGCACAGCCAAAGACGGATCTTCGAAAGATCATCTAACGATCTCTCTTTCTTGGTGGGGCATTGGGGTCGGCTTTGAGAAACATGATGAAATCTTGCAAAAGCTGGAGAAGGACTTCAATGTGACGTTCAAGGCCATGGATATCGGTTGGGACAATTATAAGGAAAAATCGCAAGTATGGGCTGCGGCTGGCGAACTGCCAGATATTATTACCCACAGTATGACCAATGATATTCCGGCAACTTACAACGAGTGGATCAAACAGAAGCTGATTCATGCCTTGCCGGATGATTTAAGCAAATATCCGAATGTGCAAGCGATAGCCAAAGCGAAGGACGTTCAAGGCATTTATAGAGACGGGAAGCTATATGCGATACCGCGTATGACTTATCCCAATACGGATCTATGGGCGGTAGACCGCGCGATTTATGTTCGGAAGGACTGGATGGATAAATTAGGGATCAAGGACCCGCAAAACTTCGATGAATTTGAAACGATGTTGAAAGCGTTCGCTGAACAGGATGTGGATGGCAGCAACAAGAAAGACAAGACGGGGATTGTCATGAATACGCTCGGCTATTTCAATTCAATCTTCGTTCCGACGTTCCCGCAGTTCGGCAATAAAAGCTGGCTGAAGGAAGACGGGAAATGGATACCATTTTATGCTTCCAAGCAAATGGATGCTGTCGTTGTACAAGCGCGTAAACTGTATGCAAATGGTGCGATGGATAAAGACTTTGCGGTGGAGAAAGCGGGAGAGGGGAACCAAAAGTTTTATCAGAATAAAGCAGGGGCCTTGGCGCTTAATGTAGATTCGGTTAAAGGGTCGAGCGGGGTCAAAGCTGAATGGGAGAAAAATAATCCGGGCCAAAATTTCTTTGATCATGTGAAGCTTCTTCATCTATGGCCTGCCGCAGACGGCAATGTGTATCGTCATACCACAACTTCTTGGTGGTCTGAAAGCATGATCAACGCGGATGTCGACGATAAAAAAATGGATCGTATTTTACAAATTTATAATTGGCTGCTATCTCCTGCGGGCAAAGAGATGTTCGACTATGGCATTGCGGGCAAGGATTACACGAAGGATGGCGATAACTATACGGTCATTCGGCCCAAAGACGAGAAGGGCCAGTTTATCGATTTGAAGAAAGAATATCCTTCGATTGATATCATCTCGCAGCTGGCTTCTTGGAGAAATGCCAGCTCGATAGAAGATAACGCAGCGAACAGAACGACCTTTGGAGAAGAGCCTGTGAAGTTTATTCAAAATGAGTTGAAGTGGCAAATGGCGAATGCGAAACCGATTCCGACCGCATTCGAAATTAGCACAATGTCCACGCCAGCCAAAGATAAGCTTTCTGCGATCAACTTCGACGATGATTTCACCAAAGTCATTTTGGGCAAAGACGACCCGGTCAAAATGTGGCATGATATCCTGAAGGGCTACGACAGCAAAGGCTTACAGCAAGCTATTACGGAAGTAACGGCAGAAATGGCTAAGCAAAATAAATAAAGAAGACGAGATAACCAAGGGAATGTTCTGCAAGCTTCAAGCAGGACATTTCCTTGGTTGCGCATCGAGGAAGCGAATAGATCTAGATCAGGGAGGATTATGCCAATGCCAATTCACGAGCTTAACACCGGTTCCACCCCTACGGTAATCCGTGTTACCGATTATGGAGCAGTTCCCGATTCAGGGCAAGATGCTGTTGTTGCTGTGAGGAAAGCGATAGATGCTGTTAAAGCTGTTGATGGGGCTGCCGTGCTTGAGTTCCCCGAAGGCCGGTATGACTTTTTCCCCCAATATGCTGCCCCAATTCCCTACTATATTTCGAACACCACAACGGAAGAAGAAAACCCTGACATTACGAAAACAATTGGACTGCTATTCAAGGGGATTCGTCACTTAACGGTGGAAGGGCACGGTTCGCTGTTCCTATTTCACGGGAAAATGACGATGATCGTGCTGGATGATTGCGATCATATAGCGCTAAATAATTTTAGCACGGATTTCGAACGTCCTACGATGTCAGAGATTACAGTTGAAGCGGTGGGGAGCCAGCATCTGGACGTTCGAACCCATGCGGATTCCTGGTATGAGTTCAAAGCGGGAGCGCTTAGCTGGATTGGCGAAGGCTGGCGGTATACAGATGGACCCGCACAAGAATATGATCCTGAGACTAATACGACGTATCGTGTTCCTAACCCGATAACAGAAGCCATTCGTATAGAGGAGCTTGAGCCTTGCAAACTGCGGCTTCACTATGATCGCTTGCCGGCAACGAAAGTTGGACGCGTGTTTCAAATGCGCGATGGAATTCGGGATCAAGTGGGCATATTTATTCATCAAAGCACGAACATCAAGGGAACCTCTTTGAATATTCATTATATGCATGGTTTAGGAATTGTCGGGCAATTCAGCGAAAATTTGCTGTTTAATCACTTGCGCTTGGCACCGCGACTGGAAGCCGGCCGCACTTGTGCTGCTTTTGCTGATTTTATGCATCTATCGAGTGTCAGAGGGATCGTGAGCATCGAGAACAGCCATTTCGAAGGAGCTCATGATGATGCGGTCAATGTGCATGGAACGCATTTGCGAATTGTTGATCAGCCAGCTCCCCATCAAATAATTGTACGCTACATGCATGGGCAAACGTATGGTTTTGATGGGTTTTTCTCAGGTGATACGATTGATTTCGTGCGAGCGGCTTCGCTTACTGTATATGCTTCATGCACGGTGAAGAAGGCAGAACGAATTACTTTGCGAGATATGTTGCTAACACTCGAACAATCCATTCCTGAAGAGATAGAAACAGGAGATGTCGTCGAGAATGCTTCATGGACACCTGAAGTCGATATTCGCAATAATCGTTTCTTGCGGATTCCTACCCGCGGTATTTTGGTTACGACAAGGAAAAAAGTCGTTATTGAGGACAATCAGTTCGAAGGAATGGGAATGAGCGGAGTTTTGATAGGCGATGATGCGCAAAGCTGGTATGAGTCAGGTATGGTAACCGACGTCACGATTCGTCGTAATCGTTTTGTGAATTGCGGAACACCGGTGATTCACATTGCTCCGGAAAATGAGGACATGCATGAGGGCAGCCCAGTTCACAGACATATTCGTGTTGTAGACAATAAATTCCATCTCAATGGATATCCTCTCGTACACGCCAAAAGCACGCAGGGACTGCAAGTTCTGAACAATGATGTTGTCGGGTCGACGTTCAATGCCCATTCCGATGCAGCCAGTTTAATCAACTTGGAGGCTTGCAGTGAAGTGGTTATCGATAATAATACATTCACACAGTTAGGACCCTGTAACCATGTCCAAATAAAACATATGAAGCCGGATTCGGTGGTGATTTCGTCGGAACAGGGCTTGAAAATTCATTATGAATGAGAACGGAGGATAATATGGATCTTACCTACAAGGCTGCTGCAAAAGAATGGACGGAAGCATTGCCTGTCGGCAATGGGCGGCTTGGCGCTATGATCTTCGGCGGCGTGGAAAAGGAGCTTCTGCAATTAAATGAAGATACGTTATGGTCCGGTCCGCCAAAGGACTGGAACAATCCCCAAGCGAAGGAACTGCTTCCGGAAGTGCGTCAGCTTTTATATGAGGGGCGGTTTCTGGAAGCGGATCAATTGAGCAGAGGCATGTTGGGGCCTAATACGCAATCTTATTTGCCGCTTGGCGATCTGCATCTGCAATTCGATCATGGGATGGAGTTTAGGCTGGAAAGTAGCCTTATGGGCACGCTTCCGAGACGGCAATCGAGCTTTGCGTCTGATTGGAAATTTGCTGCAGCTTGTAAAAAGTGAGCAATCTTATGAAAACAAGAGAGGCGTATATGCCAACCTGTTCGATGCGCATCCGCCGTTTCAGATCGATGGCAATTTCGCAGTAACCGCTGGCATTGCCGAGATGCTGCTGCAATCACATCAGGGGTATCTAGAACTGCTTCCCGCCTTGCCGGACAGCTGGCCGGAGGGTTCCGTCAAAGGCTTGAGGGCGCGTGGAGGATTTGAAGTTGACATCAACTGGGAAGAGGGCTTCATTCGGCATGTACGAATAGTGTCCCAAGCCGGGGAGAAGTGCAAGCTTCGTATCGATGAACATAGCGAGGTATGGGATGCGGATGTTCGCGTTCAGACAGACACGGCTGAGGCAGGGATAATCAGCTTTGCAACGGTGAAAGGCAGAGGGTATAGCATCACCACTCCATGATTACAAGACCGGAACTCCAAGGGCAGAATGGGGTTCCGGTCTTTTTAGGTTATAAGGAGCAATGGAAAGGGACTAAGCATCGAATAAATATACAGGATTTGCGAAAGATGTGGGGTACTGCCCGAATGTTAATGCCTATATGATGAATTTGAGAAAGAAAGTTGGCTGTACACTGGATCTGAATAAATGAGTTGGATGCTTGTAAGGAGGACCTATGTATAAAATACTTGCTGTCCTGGGGGACTACTATCATCCCAGAGAATTACTCGAAAAGTCTTTGATGTCAGCGGTGCTTTCCGCTATCGGAGATCGGACTTCTACGGAAGTGAGAATAATTGAAATAAAGGATTTGATCGGTGCATTAGACGAGCGGCCGGATGCTGTCGTTCTATTCAAGGAGAATCGGCTTGATCCCGAAGGTGATTCGCAATGGATGTGGATGACGGAGGAAATAAGTCATGCGATCCAACAGTATGTCATGCGTGGCGGCGGCTGGCTGGCCTGGCACTCCGGCCTTGCCTCCTACCCGGCAAATGGCGAGTATGTCCAGATGCTGAGAGGTCATTTCCTCTCACATCCGACGCTGCACCAGCCTGTAGATTATGAAGGAGCGGGCATCAGGTTTACGATACTGGACGAACACTATTTTGTAAGCTGTCAGGAAGATCAGACCGAAGTCTATTTACGTTCTTCCTCCGTAGATGGGAGTTCCATCGCTGCTTGGAGACATACCTTTGGAGATGGCAGAGTGAGCTGCCTCACACCGGCTCATCTTCCCGATGGATTAGAACATGCGAGCGTCATTCAACTATTGGGAGAAGCGCTTGCTTGGTGTGCGGGCGTGAGCAATTCGGTGAGCAAGCCAATCGCAATAAAGGAGGAGACGCAGCTGTGACAGATAGAGCGCCTAACTTGATTGAAGATGAGCAGCGAGTGGAACGAGTAAAAAGAGCACTGCTCAGCATGCAAAGATTTTCCTGGGAACAAGGGGTTGCAGCTCAAGCAATGTTAGAAAGCGGAGATTCAGAGCTGGCAATCTTGTTAGCGAGAGATGCGGTTGTTCGGCAAGATGCTTCGGGTAAACTGGGTGTCATGAATGACGGATACTCAGTTACTGACTCTGCGGCCAATGGCGAAGCCGTTGCCTATGCAGCTAAGCACACGGGCGACCCGATGTTTGTGCAGGCGGAGGCAAGCATGCTCGAATGGCTGCTGCACCAAGCCCCCCGAACAGAGGAGGGGATTTTGCACCATGTGGTAGATAAGCCGCAGGTTTGGATTGATTCGTTCTATATGGCGCCGCCTTTTTTGGCGGTATGCGGTTATTACCAAGAAGCAGTAAGACAAGTTGATGGCTACTGGAAGCTTCTCTGGGACCCGGAGGCCAGGTTGTTTTCCCATATATGGGATGATGGGGCGAAATCATTCGTTCGCAAAGCGCATTGGGGTGTAGGCAACGGGTGGGCAGCTGCCGGCATGGTCAGGGTTTTGGACAGCCTCCCTGATTCGATGAAGGCGGAGCGAAACCGCATTTCTGGCTATTTGCTGGAAACGATTGACGGTTGTTTGCTGCATATGCGCGAAGATGGATTGTTCCACGATGTTATGGATGATGCAGAGACATTTGTCGAGACCAATGCAGCGCAAATGCTAAGCTATACCATTTATCGGGCTATTGGAATGGGACTTCTGGGCAATGGCTATGCACGCTACGCGGATGGTATGCGCAGAGCTGTTCACGGACGTGTCGACAGCGATGGACTCGTTCAAGGATCGTGCGCGGCGCCATTTTTTGATCGGCCGGGGACCGCTCCGGAAAGTCAGGCATTCTTCATGCTAATGGAAAGCGCAGCTAGGTCATTCGCCCTGCTAAGCGCAAATAGAGCTGGAGAAGCTGGAGCGTCAACGGAGAACGGTAAAGGAGGGGAGTCATGAGTCTGGATGTCATTTGTCTAGGAGAATTGTTAATTGATTTCGTTTCCACGAACAAAGATGTACCTTTGACGGAGAGTACAGGTTTCCTTAAAGCACCAGGCGGAGCGCCGGCCAATGTTGCAGCTGGTATTGCAAGATTAGGCGGAACTGCCGGATTCATCGGCAAGGTCGGGCGCGATCCGTTCGGCTACTATTTGAAAAGCGTGCTTCAGCATTTGAAGGTGGACACCTCCTATTTGGCGTTTGATGAGGAGGCCCGGACTACGCTCTCCTTCGTGGCGCAAAAGCCGGACGGAGATCGGGAATGCATGTTTTATCGTCACCCTGGAGCGGACATGCGTCTCATGCCAGAAGAAATTGTAGAATCCTACATTTGCAATGCGACAATTTTTCATTACGGGTCTATTAGCTTAGGCAGTGAAAGCAGCAAAGCAGCTACCTTTCGTGCACTTGGATATGCGCGTGCCCACAATCTGCTGATTTCCTATGACCCCAATTTGCGAATGGATCTGTGGCGAGACTCGGAGCAGGCATACAAGGAAATTAATGAAGGGTTCGGCTATGCCGATTTTGTCAAAATCAGTGAGGAAGAGTATCCGTTCATAACGGGCTGTCAAGATGTCGAGGCTTGCGGCCGGTACATTTTAGACCGGGGAGCCAAACTGGTTGTCGTTACATTGGGCAAAAACGGGTGTTATTACACAACGGGGCAATCAAGTGGATATGTAGCCGGATATGCTGCTCAGGTTGTGGATACAACGGGAGCCGGAGATGCTTTCGTGGCAGCGATGCTGCATAACTTTGCGCATTGTATGAAAGCAGGCGTACCCCATCTGGAACAAGGGCTGCCTCAGATGCTGCTTTTTGCTAATGCGGCTGGTTCCCTAGCGACTACGCGCATCGGCGCGATTCCTTCGCTGCCGACGAAAGAGGAGGTAGAGGCGCTGATAGTTTGAGCGCTTCGTGCAGAGAGGAGTCAGAGGCTATGAAAAGTCTGGTTGTAGACAAAGACGGACAGCTAGCTATCCGTGAAATAGCGAAGCCCGTGCATGGGGAATATCAGGCGTTGGTGAAGATGGTTAGCTGCGGCATTTGCCGTGGAACGGATATGAAGCTGATTCATGGGGAATTCAAAGGATTTGATACGTATCCTGCGGTGCTGGGGCATGAAGGGGTAGGTCGTGTGGTGGAGACGGGGGCACGCGTCCGGCATTTGCAAGTTGGAGATTTAGTGCTGCTGCCGTTTCTCGAAGGCGTGACGGACGGGGTTCATTCCGGATGGGGGGCTTTCTCCGAATATGCGGTTGTAGGAGACAGCAAATCTTTGCTCGAAGATGGCAAAGGGCCGGGATATCCGGAATTCTCCGAAGCTTACTATGCCCAGCAGCGGCTGCCGCATGATATTGATATCACGGTTGCTCCCATGATCATTACCTTTCGCGAGGTGCTCAGCGCTTGCAAACGTTTCGGATTCCGCCCCAATGCGAGTGTGGTCGTTTTTGGAGCGGGTCCTGTCGGGCTTGCCTTCGTCACGTTTGCCAAGCTGCTGGGTATGGGACCCATCATCGCTTCTGTAACGAGTGACGCGAAGGTGGAAGAGGCGCTGCAGGCCGGTGCGCACTACGCCTTTAATAGCAAGCAATGCGATTTGACAGCAGCGGTAAGAAACATTTGTCATAACGGTGTGGACTTTTCTGTGGATGCTGTCGGTAAAAATGAAATTATTAACCAGAGTATGGAACTGCTTGCACCCTACGGGCATATTTGTTGCTACGGGATTTCACCCGAAACCCAAATGCGTCTGGATTGGACCAAAGCGCCGTATAACTGGCATCTGGATTTCATTCAATGGCCCTCAAAGCTGGAAGAATCGGAGAGCCACCTGCAGGTGATGAATTGGATTGCGTGCGGTGTTCTGAAACCAGAGGCATTTGTATCAACAGTATTCGACTTTGATCACATTTTGGAAGCATTCGAGTTGGTTGGAACAAACAGCGGTCTGAAGAAAACAGTGATCACGTTCAAATGAACGAAGGGACGAAACACATAGATTGAAGGAGGAAT
This sequence comes from Paenibacillus ferrarius, assembly GCF_002027705.1. GTDB lineage: Bacteria > Bacillota > Bacilli > Paenibacillales > NBRC-103111 > Paenibacillus_E > Paenibacillus_E ferrarius. The sequence goes on from NZ_MBTG01000073.1 coordinate 178,615, forward strand.
TTAAAATGAAAGAACCAAAATTGTTCACATTATTGCCGGAAGAGTATGTTACGACACCCGATGGTATGGCGGTAGCATCGGATGGAACACTGGTGCTATCCTGTCCCAATTTCGCCGATCATTCCCGGCCAGGCTGCCTCGTCAAAATCGATTCCCACAGACAAGTGCGCAAATGGGTCGAAGTACCGGTTCATGCGGATACAGGAATCGCTTGCCCGATGGGCATCGCTTTCGGACCGGACGGTGACGTGTATATTTGCGACAATCAAGGCTGGTCGGGCTCGGAGGCAGGCAGCTTCAAAGGCCGGATTCTGAGGCTTCGCATCGTGGATGACCGAGTGGTTGCAGCGACTGTTGTTGCGCAAGGGATGGAGCATCCTAACGGGATTCGCATTCGCGGCTCGCATATGTATGTCACACAAAGTGTGTTGACCAAGGTAAAGGATCCTACGGGACTGCTGCGAAGCTGTGTGTATCGGTTCGGACTCGACGAGGAGGGCATTCAGATCAACAATACGCTGGATGATCCGCATATGCTGACAACGCTGCTGACCCTCAATGAGAACGATCAATATGGTGCCGATGGCATTGAGTTCGATCCGCAAGGCAACTTGTATGTAGGCAATTTCGGCGATGGAGCCGTCCACAAGATTACGTTTAATTTGGATGGTACAGTGAAGGACAACGTCGTTTGGGCGAAGAACCCAGATCAACTGCAGACGACCGACGGCATGGTGATGGACGAAGGTGGCCATTTGTATATTGCCGATTTCTCAGCCAATGCAATTGCCAAGGTATATCCGGATGGCACAGTCGAACGGTACGCCCAAAGCCCGGATTCCAATGGTTTCAATGGTGAACTCGATCAGCCTAGTGAGCCGATTATCTGGAATGGGAAGCTGATCGTTTCTTGTTTCGACCTGGTAACGGGCCCTGGCAAAGTGAATACCAAGCATGAACTGCCGGCAACGATGTCAGAGCTCGATTTATAAAGGAGTCCTGTATGGAAAAAGTACTAATCACTCCGAAATCATTTCATAATTACAAGGAAATTGTATACCCGCTTATGGCCGAGCGGGGCTACGAGATCGTGGAGAACCGATTCGGGCGAACGATGACGGAGCAGGAAATCATTGAGCTTGCCAGTGAAGGCGTCGTCGGCATCATTATTGGGGTTGACCCGCTGCCGGCAGCTGTGCTGGAGAGATGCAAAGATGTGCGCGCCATCTCGAAATACGGGATGGGCCTGGACAATATTGATCTTGAGAAAGCCAAGGAGCTTGGCATCGAAGTCAGAAATGCGGCGGGCACGAATCACATTTCGGTAGCCGAGCACGCGATCGGTCTCCTGTTTGCTTTGGCAAGACACATTCCGCAAAATGTTACTGCGGTCAGGCAGGGCGGGTGGGAGCGGGTCTTAGGCGTCGAGCTGACCTCCAAGATCATCGGTGTGGTTGGCGGAGGCCAGATCGGAAGAGAGGTTGCGCTCCGAGCCAAAGGTCTTCGCATGCAGGTTGCCATGTACGACCCTTACATGCACGATGAATCCTTCCTGGAGACGAACGGTATCCGCCGTTTACATGATCTGGATACGCTGCTGGAGCAGTCCGATATCGTATCGCTGCATCTTCCTTATACGCAGGAGACGAAGCACCTGATCAACAGTCAAACATTGGGCAAGATGAAGCGCTCAGCTCTGATTATCAATACATCCAGAGGGGAACTTGTGGACGAAGAAGCTTTGTATGACGCTCTTGCTGGAGGAGTAATTGCTGGAGCCGCTCAGGATGTATTCTCAATGGAGCCGCCGGAAGCGGGCCATAAATTGTTAGGCTTGGAGCAGTTTCTGCTAACCTCACACACAGGAGCTTTCACCAAAGAAGCCGTGGAGCGAATGGCGACGATATCGACATACAATTTATTAAATATGCTGGAAGAACATTCGAAAGGAGCAGCAAGATGCTAAAGCTGCAAAAAGCCGAAAGGCCAACCCTTTATTTCATTGGCGTGACGACGGCTCAATCTTCAATTATGAAATTATTCCCGCTCTGGGCGAAAGCACTGGGGCTCAAGGACGCCATCATTCAAGGGATCGACATCGGCATTCACGCTGATGCTGATCTGTACAGAGAAGCTGTTGAATTTATTAAAAATGATGAACTATCGCTTGGAGCATTGGTAACGACTCATAAAATCGATCTTTACCATGCAGCCAAAGATTTGTTTGATTATCTGGACCCCTATGCGACGATGTTCGGCGAGCTTTCCTCCATATCCAAGAAAGACGGCCGGCTGGAAGGCTATGCCAAGGACCCAATCTCCAGCGGGTTGGCTCTGGAGGCTTTCGTCCCCGAGGGCTACTGGGAGGAGCATGGCGGTGAGCTGTTTGTCATGGGGGCAGGCGGCAGCGCGATCGCAATCTCTGCTTATCTGCTTGATCCGCGCAAAAAGGACCGGCCAACCAAACTAATCGTGTCCAACAGGAGCAAGCAGCGTCTGGACGAAATAGAACGGATCATGAAGCTGGTTGCGCCCGATGCCGCCGCCGCCTATTACTTAACGCCAGAATCGGCTAAGAACGACGAAATTCTGAGCGGGTTAAAGCCGCATTCACTGGTCGTTAATGCCACAGGGCTTGGTAAAGATCAGCCCGGCTCACCCATTACCGATGAGGGATGTTTTCCATCCCAAAGTTTGGTATGGGAGCTTAACTATCGAGGTGCTCTTGATTATTTGCACCAAGCCAACCGCCAGAAGGAAGGAAGCATGCTTCACGTCGAAGATGGCTGGATCTATTTTATTCACGGCTGGACGCAAGTGATTCAGGAAGTCTTCCATCTGGACATAGATCCAGCTGCATTTGCAGAGCTGGAGAGCATCGCAGGCACTCTGCGTTAACCCTTTTTGCCCGACTTTACCGATAGATTGGAGAGAAACTAGATGAGTTTACAAGCTGCTACGATCCCTTTTTCCGCTCATTTTGATTTGACAAACGGATTGTCGAGAGATTATGCCTCCACCAGACGGATGTTGTCTAAAATGGCCGGGATGTATGAGAATGATAAAGCATTCGCTAATTTGGTAGCGGAAGGCGATCCGCTTGTCTATGAGTTTTATGAGCTGACGATGCCAGAAGCCCCTAACGAGCTGTTGTTTGGTACGAGTATTGTGCATCCTGGGAAAGTTGGACGTGAATATTACATGACGAAGGGTCATTTCCATACCATTCTGGATACTCCTGAAGTGTATTATTGCTTAAGCGGTGAAGGGTATATGCTGATGGAGAATCCAGAGGGAGAGTGGCAAGCCGAGCGTTTCACCCCCGGACAGGCCGTATACGTCCCACCTCGCTATGCCCACCGAAGCGTGAATACAGGGAATGAATCACTTGTGACTTTTTTCGTGTATCGCGCGGATTCAGGTCATGATTACGGCACAATTGAAACCAAAGGTTTTCGCAAGCTGATTGTTGAAGAGAAGGGCGCTCCTGTCGTTGTCGATAATCCAAAATGGCGTGACGGAGAGGAGAGTTAACCGATGGAATACACCTATCTCGGAAGAACTGGGATGAAGGTTAGCCGGCTTTGTCTTGGCACTATGAACTTCGGCGTGTCTACCGATGAAAAGGAAGCATTCCGTATAATGGATGAAGCGCTGGATGCAGGCATTAACTTCTTCGATACTGCGAATATTTATGGTTGGGGCGAGAACTCGGGTGCTACTGAAACCATAATCGGCCGTTGGTTTGCCCAAGGGGGCAATCGTCGCGAACGAGTGATCCTTGCTACCAAGGCTTACGAAAAAATATGCAATCCGCTCGATGGGCCTAACGATGAGAAAGGATTGTCACTGTACAAAATTCGCCGACATTTGGAAGGATCGCTTCGCCGCTTGCAGACGGAGCATGTCGAGCTATTCTTCATGCATCATATCGACTGGCGAACGCAATGGGATGAGCTGTGGGAGGCTCTTGAAGGCGTGGTGCGCCAAGGGAAAGCCGATTACATTGGTTCGAGCAACTTTGCCGGCTGGCATCTCGTCAAAGCACAGGCGGCTGCCAAAGATCGCAAGTTCATGGGGCTGGTCGTTGAGCAGCATATTTACAGCCTGCTCAACCGGACGCCCGAGTTGGAGGTTCTACCAGCTGCGAATGATCTTGGAATTGGCGTTGTCGCATGGAGCCCGATGGCAGGGGGCGTTCTAGGCGGCAGCGCGCTTAATTCGACTTTAAGCAACCGCACCGCACAACAGAAGGCTGTTATTGAGAAGAACAGATCTAGTCTCGAAGCGTATTCCGCTCTTTGTCGAGAGCTCGGGGAGAAGGAATCTAACGTCGCTCTGGCTTGGGTGCTTGCGAACCCCGCGCTTACCGGACCGATTATTGGACCGCGTACAGTTGAGCAGCTGCGTGATGTGCTCCGGGCTGTTGAGATCAAGCTGGATGCTTCTGTTCTGCAAAGACTTGACGAATTATTCCCTGGACCGGGTGGTCCGGCTCCCGAATCCTATTCCTGGTAAATAAGTTATGATAGAAGATACGCTCAAGCATGATAAAGCTCGTTTCCTACAAGGAATCGGGCTTTCAATCTTTTTTATTCAAAAGATGGTCTAATTCTAGTACTCTATAGATATTGAACTATCTTTCGCGCAGTAAAAATGGGAGGGAACATCATGTTGGCGAGAATCAGGAAAGCATATCTAGAGCTCCCGATCCGTTTAAAGTTTCAAATCTGGTTCATGCCATTATTAATTGTCTCGGCTGGAAGCATCGGATTCATCTCTTATGTGACCGCTTCGAACCAAGTGCTGGATAAAATTGCTCAAGCGCAAAACAACATTTCCTCACAAACGGTATCCCATTTGGATTACTTGGCCAAAGATATTTATGATATTTACAGTTATTTGTCGCTTTCGTCAGAGCTGCACGACTTGCTCTCTCCAGAGGCCAGCTACAATTCCGCTCAGGTGGTCAACTCGATGATTAACCGACTGCTAAGCACCCGGCAATTTTTCCAATCCCTCCTGATTTTTTCTGACAATCATCCTACGATTAAATTTAATAGCTTGAATAATAACGAAATTATTAGCTATGAGGCATACAAAACGAGCGGGATTTATGTTCAAACGGTTTCCCAGGTTGTCAAAGGCGCTTGGGGAGTGGAGGAAGGTCCGATGAAGCTGTTTATCGGCGACCAGCGCAGGAAGGTATTCTACAGCAAAGTGCTCGTGAATCCGGAAAGCCTCAAGAAGGAAGGGTTGATGCTCATAGGCATGACTGAAGAGGACTTCCGCAAATCGTTTGGTCCCGCACGTGATAACGTTGAAATTATCGTAATTAATGAGGACGGAACGATCCTCTCTGATTCCGACGGCAAGTGGAGCGGCCGTGCGTTTACGGAGCTGCCTTATTATAATCATGTGCCGTTCAGCAAAGTGGATTGGGACAAGAACGAGAAACAATGGCTGATCACACATACTGCTTCTGCAGCGACGGGTTGGCATGTGCTTGTGATCCAGCCTAAGATCGAGGAGCTTAAGCAGCTGAATCAAATTCGTTGGTTGACTATTGGCTTTGTTGTGATGATTCTACTTATTAACGTGCCGCTTAGCTGGCTTCTCTCCAGACTCTTCTCCAATCCGTTGATGCGGATTCTGAGATCGATGCGGGAATTTCAAGCCGGAGATTTCCAACAGCACGTTGAGATTGAGCTAAGAGATGAGATTGGCCAGCTTGGCAAAGGGTACAATACGATGGTTATGAGAATCAAGGAATTGATTCAAGATGTATATGAATCCGAAATATCGCAAAAAGAGGCTGAACTCAGGATGCTGCAATCGCAGATCAATCCTCATTTTCTCTATAATACGCTGAATTCGATTACCTGGATGTCATATCGTGAAGGTGCTGAAAAGACGGCCGATATGATTCAAAGATTGTCTGAATTTTTCCGCTTTAATTTGAGCCAGGGCGCGGATGTCATAACGATCGAGAAGGAGCTTATGATTGTTGAAAATTATTTTTTTCTCAGCAAAATTCGCTTTAGCGATAAGTTAACTTATTCGATTGAAGTGGAGGAGCATCTCCGGCAGTTCCGTGTGCCTAAGCTGCTTCTGCAGCCGCTTGCCGAAAATGCTGTGGTCCACGGGATCGAGCAGATGGAGGGGCAGGGCTTTATTCATCTCTCCATCCGTGAAGAGGGTCAGCAGCTCATTTTCGAAGTTACGGATAATGGCATGGGGATGGCGCCGGATACACTCGAGAGACTAAGAATGGCGGTTCTCATGGAGAAGCGAACCGGTTCTGCGGACATTGAAGGCGGCTTTGCCTTGCTGAACATGAGGGAGCGATTACAGAATCATTTCGGAAAAGGGATCGCTATTGAAATCAATAGCCGGCTTCACTTCGGCACATCGGTCAAATTAAAAGTAGATATGAGCGATGCTCATTATAGAGAGGAATGAGGGTCATGCATAAATTGTTTATCGTTGAAGACGAGCCGGAATTTCGCGGAGGCATTCTCACGATGATCGATTGGGAGTCCGAGGACATCCTCATTACAGGGACCGCCTCCAATGGCCTCAGAGCATTGGAGATGATGGAGGCTGATAGGCCGGATATTGTTCTTACGGATATCCGCATGCCGATCATGTCCGGACTGGAACTCATTGAGGAAATATCCAAGCGAAGCTGGGATCTCATTCCAGTGCTTTTAACTGGACACAGCGAATTTGAATATGCCCAGCAGGCTGTCAAACTTGGCGTGCTCGATTATATTCTTAAACCTTGCAACCCCAAGCAGGTCTTAGAGGCTATTGTGCGAGCCAAAGGTAAATTAGTTGGCAAGCGGAGCCAAGATTCCCAGTTTGGTCGATTGGAAAGGCAGTGGAATGCCAATATCCAAACGATCAAAGAAGATAGGTTAATGAAGTGGCTGCGATCCACCGATCCGCAAAACGTGGGAAATTGTCTGGAGGAAATCGCTGAATACGGGATTAGGCTAGTGAACAATCCGGCTTTGGTTATTGTATTCCGGTTCGATACCAAGGAATTAAAGACCCTAGCCTATCGGGATGCCGACCTGGCACTCATCCGTTACGCGGCTTCGAACATCATGGAAGAAAGTATTGGAGACCTCTTCACGGGCAAGCACGAGCTGCTGACGCTTGAGGATCAATTCATCTTGATTGCCAATGCGCCGCAAGCAATGACTCATACGGAAATTCAGATGAGTCTTGAAGGGATACAGCGCAATTTAGCCGTATTTTTAAAAGTGAGCGTAAGCATTGGTGTGGGATCAGCGACTAGTCTGGCTGAGATTGGCCACTCTTATCGGAAGGCAAAGGAAGCGCTGTCGCGTCGTTTTTTCCATGGAGCAAACGGCTTGTTTATCGCATCGGAGGCCAAGGAGCTGGAGTCATCTGCAGGGGATGCTTCTAAATTTCAGGAGGATTTCGCTGATTTTGAACGGCGTATTCGCGAGAACATCGCTTCAAGCAATTTTTCGGATTTTGTCATAGAGGTGGAGGAATGGCTGAATACGTTCCGGGAGCAGGATCTTTCCATCCAACGGATTCATTTGCATACCTACTCATTAATTGACTCGCTGATTAAGGAAATTAAAGCTGCAAACGGGGACTCCGCCAAATTGTATGTAGAGCAGTTCGAAGCCTATGCCGAGCAGGTGCAGTGCCAAGAAACGTTCGAGGAACTGTCAACGCTGCTGACGGTTGTTATTCAGAAATTCGTTGAGCTTAGAAATACACAAAAACCGCTTCATAAGACTATTAAATATGTGCTATCCCTGATAGAGGACAAATATATGACGAATTTGACGCTGAAATCGATTGCCGAAGAAGTTTTCATATCCCAATCTCACTTGTCAACGTTATTCCGCCAGGAAATGGGGATTAATTTTCTCGACTATTTGCACCAGTTCAGAATAGATAAAGCGAAGCTTTTGCTCAAACAAGATAATGGGAAAGTCTACACGGTAGCACGTGAGGTCGGGTATTACGATGAAGCGCATTTTGTCCGCTTTTTCAAAAAATGGACGGGAATGCTGCCCTCCCAGTACAAAAAACAAAATGGCTCCTAATAAACATACAGCTTTACCGAAGAATCATAGGTTATGCCCCCAATGAGCCTGTTTTATAATGAAATTACAGCGCTGATGCAAGATTAAATGATATGGAGGGGTTCTTTTGAAAAAGTTTCTTAATACGGTTACGGTCATTGTGATGTTTGCCAGCCTCGTTACGGCTTGCGGGAAACCGGATCAAGCAGGGTCAAGCAGCACGACAGACAAAGCCCCAAGCGCGACCAACACGCCTAACGCAGATAAAAAGACAGAGAGCGGTCAGAAGGTCGAAATTAAGTTTTTCAGCAACAACCCGGATCGCGGAGGTGGTCAAGGGAAAGCGGAGCAGCTATTAATTGACCAGTATATGAAAGAAAATCCTTCTATTAAGATATCAGTGGAAACGCTTTCTCCAGATCCTCAGTTCCAAGATAAGCTGAAAATTTATAACGTTTCGGATACTCTCCCGGATGTCACGATGATGTGGGGGGGCGCACGCTATCTCGGACCTTTGGTTAAGAACAATGCGCTTGTCAGCTTCACCAAGCAGGATTTCGCTGGTCAAGGATTTATCGATGCGGCATTCGATTCTTTCACGTTGAACAATAAGATTTATGGAATCCCTAAAAATACGGACTTTTTGGTCCTGTATGTCAATAAAAAAGTGCTTGCCGACCATGGATTGGAGCCTCCTAAAACAGAAGCCGATCTTTTCAAAATTGCTGAGAAATTGAAAGGCACCAATGTTGTGCCGATAGCGCTGGATGGAAGAGATTCATGGCCGTTGGGCTTACTGTTTGATGCTGTTGTAGCGCGTCAATCCGGCGGTTTCGACTTGTATCATAAAGCGATTGATCGCTCTGGCTCCTTCAAGGATCCAGCTGTCATTACCTCAGCGAAGAAATTGCAGGATATGGTGAAAAGCGGCGTATTCGGCGAAGGCTTCCTGAACTTGGATTACGGAGCAGCTAGAAACTTGTTCGGACAAGGCAAAGCTGCCATGTACTTGATGGGCCAATGGGAAATGGGGGTTTCGACCGATACGAACTTCCCGGATGATGTGCGCAGCAACATGATCGCCATTCCGTACCCAGCTTCTGATGATGGCAAAAGTCCGACAACCGATCTTCTGGCCTGGTTTGGCGGCGGATACAGTGTATCCAGCAAATCCAAAAATTCCGGTGAAGCCAAGAAATTTGCCATCTGGATGTTCAAAAAAGAGAATTGGTCCAAAACCGTTTGGCAGAATGGCATTACGTTCCCGGCACAATCCTATGATGAGTTCAACACGGGCAAGGAAACCCAAATTCAAAAGGATCTGACGAATATTCTCAAGTCGGCCAAAGTGTTCAGCGGAGCGAACTCGCAGGATCGTTTCTCTGCTTCCACATCCAAGGGCTACCTGGATGCCATTACAGAGCTGTTGGCGCTCAAGTCAACACCTGAGAAGTTTGCTGAATCCATCGACGTTATTGCCGAAAAATCAAACAAAGAGTTGAATCCATAATTCAATAGTTGGAAACGGAACATGGAGCAAAGCATAGTTGAGGGTTTTGCTCCCTTTCACAGAGAGAATTGGAAGTGGTGGAGGAACATGAACAAACTTTGGATGGAGAAACGGAATATTGCTGTGTTAATCATGCCGGGGCTGGTATTCATTCTCGGATTGATTTTATTGCCTATTCTGGTCGCGCTTTATCTAAGCTTCACGAATTATGACGGGGTAGACTATCTCTTCCTCGGTTTGGACAATTACAAAGAAATTTTCTTCCATGATCCTGTGTTCTGGAGTTCGCTTCGCAATGCAGTCTTACTGGGCATAGCGTTCATCCTGCTGCAGCATCCCCTGGCCATCTTGATGGCGATTGTTACCCCTCATACCGGCAGGTGGGAACGTTTCCTGCGTGTAGTCATTTTCATTCCGTCCATTATCTCGACGTTCGTGACCTCGCAAATGTGGGTGAGCATTTTGTCGGTTCAATATGGGCTGCTTAATCGGGTTCTGGCTGACATCGGGTTGTCTTCTTGGAAGCAGGACTGGTTAGGGAACCCGGATATCGCTATTTACTCCATTATCTTCGTGGCGATGTGGCAAGGTTTTGGTTATGCTTATCTGCTCTACTATGCAGGAATCAAAGGCATTCCGTCAGAGTTGTACGAGGCGGCAGTCGTTGATGGCGCCAACAAATGGCAGTACAATTTGCGGGTCGTGCTTCCGCTGTTGTCACCTGTCATCCGTATTAACTTCGTTCTCGCCGTCGTTGCTGGATTTAAACAGATGGAGACGGTCTTCTTGATGACTGGAGGCGGACCTGCCAACAGCACACAATTTCTGGCGACGTATTTATATTCCAAGGCGTTCCGCGACGGGCTATTCGGTTACGGAAGTGCGATCTCCGTTCTGTTCGTGTTCTTCTGCCTGCTCCTGACACTGTTGATGAATCGCTTGCTGAAGAAAGATGTAGGTGAATTCTAATGAGGACCTTATCCAAGCCTTATACACAATTGGTGCAGATAATCTTTTATATAAGTTTGGCTCTAGTAGCGATCGCACAAATATTCCCATTAATTTGGATGATCAACTTCTCGCTGCTAAAAAGCGGTGATTTCTTCGGCAGCAACATTTTAAAATGGCCGAGCCCTTTCCAATGGAAAAATTATGCCGACGCGTTTAAGCTCGGACACGTGCCCGCTTACCTGCTGAACAGTGCGATTGTTGCTGTTGTCGTTATCGCGGTGACCGTCATCGTTTCGCTGATGCTCAGCTATGTGATCGCAAGAATCGACTGGAAATGGAATAAATATTTGGCTGGCCTTGTCATGATTTGTATGATTGTACCGCTGTATTCAACGCTTTTGCCGAATTTCTTCATATTCAATAAAATCAAATTAATCGATACCTATTTCGCCCTTATTTTACCAAATATTGCTTTTCTAATCCCTTTAAGTGTGTTTATCTTTATCGGATTTCTAGAAACCACACCTCGGGCAATCGAGGAGGCTGCCGTTATTGATGGGCTAAACTTGCTGGGCGTTGTTTTTCGCATCATTATTCCAATATCCAAACCCGTGATTTCGTCTGTTGCCGTTCTGGCCTTCCTAAACACTTGGAACGAATTCATTATGGCGGTTACCTTCATACGAACAGACACGTATAAAACATTACCCTTTTCGTTAATTCAGTTTACTGGTGAATATGCGTCCAATTATGCTGCTCAATTCGCAGTAATGACTGTGATCGCGCTCCCTTCTGTTCTCCTATACATGATTTTCACAGAACAAATTACGAGCAGCTTGACTGCTGGAGCCGTTAAGGGCTGAAAGGTTTGTGCTATTAAGGTACCGCTAGCATTCAATGCCCAAGCTGTCCATAAGGCTATCAGCCGAAAGGACGGCTTTTTCATTAGAAAGAGAAATTCCATGGACGGGGAGGTTTAGCTTTGCATGCCTATTCAAACAGTAAGAGGCCCTGTCGCCATGCAGGACTTCGGTTTCTGCCACAGCCATGAACATTTGTTTCTCGCTCCCGGGCAGCCTTCTTCATTAAATCCGGCCCTGTGCCTTGACGATTACCACCAAAGTGTAGAGGAACTGCTTCTCTTCCAAAGCTGCGGAGGCCGAGCTATTGTTGATGCCCAGCCTTTAGGCTGTGGGAGAATCGAATCGTGGCTACTGGAAGCCTCGATTCGCACAGACACTCATATCGTTGCTTCGACGGGCTTTCACAAACTTAGCTTTTACCGGGATGACCATTGGATACGAAAATATGAACAGGACCGACTATTTGACCTATTCGTTCATGAGCTTACAGAAGGCATGTTCCTTCGCACAGACCTCGATGAACCGAATAGCTGCATGACGGCCAAAGCAGGTGTGATCAAAACCGCCATGGATGAGGAGCGAATGAACGATCCTGATAAAAGGTGGTTTCACGCTGCTGCTTATGCCGCAATCCATACAGGCGCACCTATTCTTTGCCATATTGAATCCTATACTCAGGCTGAAACTTTGGTGAATATGTACTTAGAGCTTGGAGTTCCTGCCGGGCAAATCATCATCTGCCATTTAGATCGAAAGCTGGACCATTTAGCCATGCACCGTAAACTTGGGGAAATGGGTGTTTATCTGGAGTATGATACGATTGCTCGCTACAAGTACCACTCGGATGAGGAAGAAGCGCGTCTTATTCATCAAATGATGGACTGGGGGCTGGAGAAGCGAGTTTTACTGGGCCTTGATACGACCCGGGAACGCATGAAAAGCTACGGTGGGAAAATAGGCTTGGATTTTATTAGCCGGCACTTTATTCCTTTATTGAAACACAACGGGGTCAGCAATGAACAAATTCGCTTAATGATGACGGATAACCCGGCAAACGCGTTTGCCTTGAAAGCAAGCAAACCCATATCGGCTAATTAGGAGGCATTTCATCATGGAAAAAGAACTGATTATAGCTAAAATCAAACAAAGCGGTCTAGTCGCTGTAGTAAGGGCAGAGGATGAGAAGCAAGCTGAGCAGATTGCGATTGCATGCATGGCTGGCGGTATTAAGGCCATTGAAATCACCTTCACTATACCTGGTGCGGAGAGAATTATCGCCTCGCTCGCCCGAAAGTTTGATCCGCATGAATGCCTGATTGGAGCTGGCACAGTGCTGGATGCTGAAACCGCCAGAACCGCTATTCTGGCTGGAGCGCGGTACATCGTGAGCCCTTATTTGAATATCGACACAGTGACGCTCTGCCACCGTTATCGAGTGCCGATCATGCCAGGAGCAATGACGATTAAAGAAGTCGCCGAATGTTTGGAAGCTGGGGCTGATATCATTAAGGTGTTCCCAGGTGAGTTGTTCGGGCCAGCCTTTATTCAGGCAGTCAAAGGTCCGCTGCCTCATGCTCAGCTTATGCCAACTGGCGGCGTGACTATCCAGAATGTATCGCAATGGATGGAGGCGGGAGCTGTCGCAGTTGGCGTTGGAGGAAGCTTGACTGCGGGAGCCAAAACGGGTAATTACCAGGCTATTACGGATACTGCTCTAGCCTATATGGCGTTGATTAAGAAGGCTCAATCCAATGGACTGGCAGTGCCTATCTGATCATTGGGCTTGCATGGAGGTAGGGAAATGCATTGGTTTTCAATTATAGGAATTGGTATCGCTGCCAACCTGGATAATTTAGGGATTGGTCTTTCATTTGGTGCTCGCTCTACCAGGGTTCCTTTTATATCGAATTTGGTTATTGCAATTCTTTCGATGATTGCTTCTTATATCTCTACTACCTTGGGCGATGTAATTTCACAATACATTCCTAGCGATATTACAAACTGGAGTGGGGGCGTCCTACTCGTAATTATTGGACTTTTTGCAATCAAGGCGGATTTGAAAATGAGCTCGGTACAGCATCGTCATCAAGGAATCACTTCTTTACTTCATAGTCCCAATATAGCGGATCGGGATGGAGATAAAGTAATTTCTTGGAAGGAGTCTATTACTCTCGGAATTGCGCTTGCGCTAAATTGTACTGTAGGTGGGTTTGGAGCTGGGGTGACCGGATTATCTCCATTCATGACGACGATATCCATAGGTATATTCTCGCTACTAACCATACATATTGGAGTTCGAACGGGTCAGCAAATAGCTAGAACATGGCTTGGCAAATGGTTTAATCGATTAGGGGGTATTCTTTTAGTTCTGATTGGATTGTATGAAGTGTTTGTATAATGCTTAAAGCAAACCAGGGATTGTAGCCCCAGTACCTCACAGGTATTGGGGCTGGTTTTATGTTCTTTTAGAAAACATGATTAGGCTCTAACCAGGATATTTTTCCTATAAGTTTCAATAAGTTCAGTCGCCGTCTCGTTGGTATGATAGACACCATGAAAGGGGCCGGTCGGTGAACAGTAACCAACAGGAATGTGGAAAATTTCTTCAATTAACAATTTGATTCCTGGTAAATTTCCGATTGCGGCCTTTGAATACGCCTCCGTGACTTCATTGGCGCGATATTGAAGTTCCCGTGCTTCATCGTAGAGGCCTGCGCTCATTTTTTCCATAATCACTTTATGATGATAGCAAGTAACGGCTTGCAGAGCTCCGATATTGCCATCGGCTCCCATAAGCTGCGAACAAATAGCTAGTTCGTCAGCTCCAGTCAAAATGTTAAGATCTGGACGATATTTTTTGAATCTTTCTAAGAAATAAAAGTTGTTGTCTGTGAATTTAATGCCGCGAAAAGTAGGAACTTCTTCCATAGCCTCGAGGAGCAGCGAAGGATCGATGCTTTGCCCTCCAGTCAGTGTTTTCCCCATAGATACCCAGTAAATATAGAAGGGGGTGTTTGGAGCGGCAGTAGAAATACGTTTGAAGTAATCGACGTTATCTTGCAATGTGGCTTGTTCAGAGATACCAACAGATGCTACGGCATACGCGCCATGCTCTGCGGCATGTGCAGCGAGTTCAATTGAATCTTCTAAATTCTCGTTGTACCCGACGTGAACGAAAATAGGCAGTTTATGCTCGGCAGCTTTTAATACCGCTTCGGCCCATTGTTTTCTTTTTTCCACACTTAAATATTGCCCCTCACCTGTCCACCCCAGCATGTACAAGCCATCCGCCTGTTGGTTGACGTACATGTCAATTAAAGCTGGAGCCAGCTCCGTCTTGACATTCCCTTCGTGATCCAAAGGTGTGACCAGTGCAGGGAGAACCCCTGTCATCAATTTGTTTTGCATCGTAATCTCTCCATTCTTATAGTTTTATATGTTAGGAAGCAACATACCAAATGAACAATTAGCCTTTAAGCGCTCCGCTAGTCAGTCCAGCGACAAAATATTTATTTAAGGCAATGAATACAACTAACATTGGCAAGACCGACATGACGGTGCCTGCCATCATCAGATCCCAGGAGGTCACGGACTCTCCGGAGGTCTTCATGGACACAATGCCAACGACGAGAGGCTGCTTGTCTGGATTCCCCAAGGTAAAGACCATAGGCAGCAGGTAATCGTTCCACGAATTCATAAAGGCCAACAAGCCGACGGTTGCGATAAGAGGCTTGGTCAGTGGGAAAATGATGTTGTAGAAAATTCTAAAAAAGCTGCAGCCGTCCATTTTGGCTGCTTCGTCGATCTCCTTAGGAATCCCGTCGATAAATCCTTTGGCTAGATAAAGATTCGTAACATTGATTCCGAAAATGTAGATAATAATTACGCCCCATAGCGAGTTGTTCAAATGCAGCATTTTGGCAATATTCAGCTGCGGATAGAGATATAAGCTGCCGGCAGAAATGAACATGGAGAACGTAATTAGAGCAAGCAGCAGACGTTTGCCTATAAAATGGCCGCGTGAGAACACATAGCCCGCAGAGATGGAAGTGAAGATCGTCCCGATGACGATGAACGCACACATATAGATGCTGTTCCATACGTAAACTTTGAAATTAGACAAGTTCCAAGCTTTTACATAGTTCTTAAATGTAATCGTTTCAGGAAAAAACGAGGTAGACGTTAATATGCTTGCCGTGTTTTTCATCGAACTAATGACAACGTAAAAGATCGGAAATATCACGACTATGGCGAGCAGAATCAGAAAGAAATAGAGGGGGATGGCTTCAATTGCTTTTCTAGTTTTCATTCTTCCAATTCTCCTTAATAATGATCTCCGACATTTTTGGTAAGGGTCATATACAGACCCACCACGATTGACAGTATGATGGCTGTTATGACGGCAAGCGCTGAAGAATATCCGTATTGGCTAACCATGTCCGCTGCCCCATAGGAGAAGAAAAACTTAAAGGTATACGACATCACAACCTCTGTTGAACCGCCAGGCTGTCCATTGGTTAGGACCAAGACCAGATCAGACATTTTTATACTATTTACGATGAAGAGCATCATCACGACTTTCCCTGTAGAAGCAAGCATAGGCAGGGTAATATGGCTAAACTTTTTCCATTTGGTTACCCCGTCAATATCCGCACATTCGTAAATATCTTGAGGAATGTTTTGGAGACCCATAATAAAGAAGATCATGTTAACACCAAAACCTTTCCAGACACTAGCGATAACAATGACAATATCAGCAAGCCATTTGTCTCCAAACCAATTAATGGGGGCATCGATAATGTTAGCGGATTTCAGCAGTTGATTAACTGCGCCTTGAAAAGGCTCAAACATTAAGAAGAAAACAATGCCGACAATGGCTGTACTGACGATGGTCGGAGAAAAGAAGATGGTTCGAAACAAGGAATTGATTTTTTTATTACTGTTCAATACAACAGCAAGAAACAGGGCAAGGGGAATTTCAAGTACGAATTTGACCACAACAATGAACGATGTATTCAGCAGTGATTGCCAATAATGGCTGTCCCGCATAAAGGCACGAACGTAGTTATCAAACCCAATGAACTTTGCCGTTGAGATGCCGTTGTAGTCAAACCATGACCATCGAATAAGCCATAGCATCGGGTAGATCGTAAATAAGGCAAATCCAATGAGCATTGGAGCCAGCATCAAATAGGCTTGCATGGTATCTTTACGATTTGAAGTGAAATATTTCCGAGCTGCATTCCCACGTGAAATACCATTCATAAGTGTGATGCCTCCTTTCTTGAGAATTGAAAGTATGGCTTTGCCATACTTTCAATTGGTATAGTCTAATGTTACTTTGACTTGGTGTTCCAGTCTTTGTTCACATACAAGTTAAGATCCAGTCCGCCTGCAACCGCCTTATTAAGCGCTGTGTTATACCGATTGGTCAAATCGGTAAGCACTTTCGAAACATCTGCATTTGCCGGCCCAGCGATCAAATTGATAATTGTATTTTGGTATGGCTGCCCTTCAATGGTTATGACGCCGTCGGGTGGAGTGGGAGCAAAATAGGAATTAGACGTATTCCCGAATTCTGCAGTTCCCGCCTTTTTGAAGCTTGAAGGCGCCTGAGCTTGAATATCTTGTCTTGCGACGAAATCGATTTCGTTATTTTGAATCGCTTTCAGAACCTCATCGCTATGGAACAAGGCATACACCTTCATCGCTTTCTCAGGCATTTTTTTGGCGCTAGGTCCCACACAGAGTACATCTGCGATCTGAGCATAGTTTTTATGCTTATCTGCTGGGTTCAGAACGGGGGTATCAGTGACACCAAGCTCGAATTTCGTTCCGGTTTCTTTCCAAAACTTATCGAGTGCAGTGACATCCCAATTCACCCCTGGCAGCATCCCGATTCTTCCCGCAGCGAATTGCGCCATAAGCGAATCGTTATCCATGCCTTCCCCGCCGGGGAATATACTTCCATCTGCCTTCATTTGGAGTATTTTCTGGATATTATCTGTAAAGTTTGTAAAGGTGAATTTACCGGTAGCAAAGTCGAAGCCCATATTTCCAACTGAACTTGCAAACTGAGTAGCAAAGTACCATTTTCCTGATGAAGCAGAATCTTTCAAATGTACGCCGTATCCGTAAGCGCTGCCTTTATTGTCTTGTGTAATTTTCTTTGCATAGGCAACGACATCATCCCATGTTGCAGGCGGGGTGGTAAATCCTGACTTCTTCAGCAAATCTTTGTTGTACATAAACTTCGTGGTCAATACTTTATAAGGAACGCTGTAGGATTTATCGTTAAACGTGGTATATCCTTTAATCAAAATGTCCTTATAAGTACCTAGGAATTCTTTGCCTCCTGGCAGATCGTCAATCGGGAGCATCCAGCCTGATTTAATAAATGGCTCTTTGACTGTGCCGACAAATTTATAAAGCTCAGGAGCTTGATCGGCTGCAAGTGCAACCTTTAACACGTCATCATAGTTGCTTCCATATACTTTGTATTCGATATTGATTCCGTCTTTTAAGCCTTGGCCTTTGTTGTAGTTATCAACAATGGGATCCATAACGGGTTTGTACGAAGCATCATTCGTCCACACCCTAACGGTTTCCATTTTTGTCCCGGATGCAGCTCCTGCACTGCTGCTTGGAGAATTGCTTGTGTTAGACGAACTGTTGGTACAGCCAGCTAAAACAGTGGTAACCAATACACCGCACAGGCATGCAAGACTAAGACGGTATTGCGATTTAGTAAAGTTCGTTCTCAAATTGTAGCCCCCTTTTAGTATTGTGAAGCGCTTTCGTATTTATGTTAGCAAGTTTATAAACGCAATAAAATATAAAAACTTGAGGGAAAAAGTTAAAAATGTTATGCAGTTGTATGCGCTATCTTGTGGCTATTTTAGTATTGTTGTTATACTGAACTTGCACGGCGATTAATTGGAAAGGGGCCAGCGCCAGTGGAAAACACGTATGAATATTCGTAATCGTTTGGTGTTGTATTTCCTTGCATCTATTTTAGTGCCTTCTGTTATTATCACGGTCATTGTATATATGGGGTCAACCGGAATTATTAATAAGAAGATGAATGAGCTCATTGAGAAAAATTTGGATTCCGCGCGATTAATTGTGCAAGAGAGGCTGGAATTCATCAATGAGATGACCACTTTAATCTCGTTAAATCCGATGATTCAAGAGGTGGTAGGCGAAAGCCCGACACAGGATTTATCCGATAATGTCAAACAGATTATTAAGTTGGATCGCGCATTAGACAGTTACTATTTGTCCAACTATTATGCCTCCCCGATTTCAGCGATCGTCCCTACGATCTATTTAATCAACAGGCCGGAATACCAAAAGTATGATATTTCTTCTAAGGTTCAAGATATTTCTAAGGTTGAGAATGAACCGTGGTATGTGAACAGCAAAAGTAAAAATTTTGTGATAGAAGCTCGTCCTGATCACGATCATATCATAGTGGCAAGGCGAATATTCAGTTTAAAGAATGCGGATAAATATGAATATGCGGCTTTGGTTAAAATTGAGCTGGAAAATAAGTCAATCAATAGTGTGCTTTCAAACTACAAGCCCTCACCAGAGAGTAAACTATATATTTTGGACCCTAACAATCAAATTATTTTGAGCAGCGACCCGTTATCTAAGGTTGAAGAAAGCTTTATTCAGAAACTAAATTTGAATTATGGTCAATCGCAAATTATGGATTCGGATGGGGGCAAAGTGCTCGTAACCTCCAAGATGATGGATAATATCGACTGGAGAATATTGAATATTACGAATTTAAGAGAAATTAATTCAGATCAGATTCGATTGACGCGAATCGTTGTAGTTATCCTCGTGATTTGTATGACGACGGCGCTTCTAGCGGCTTTCTTTCTCTCGCGTTATATCTCCAGTCCGATTACGAAGCTGGTTGCCTCTATGCGCACGGTAAAAGGGAATAATTTTGATATTAACCTTAAATATAATAAAAAAGATGAATTCGGGTATTTGATACGGCAATATAAGCAAATGATCGGTCAGATCAAAGATTTAATCGAGAAATTAACGATTAGCGATTTGAAAAAGCAAAACGCCGAGCTGCTTGCCAAGGATGCCCAGCTCCGATTTCTGCAAGCTCAAATCAATCCGCATTTTTTATACAATACGCTAGATTCGATTAATATGTATGCCATCAAATATAATACGCCGGTCATTAGCAATATGATCAAATCGCTTGCGAATTTCTATCGCTACTCGCTGAGCAAAGGACGTGCTATCATAACGCTTGAAGAGGAAATCAACCATACCCATAGCTATTTAGAAATCCAATCCATGTGGTTCGGTTCGAAGTTGCGTTATGGTATCGATATACCACGCGAGTTCCGGAGAAGCAGAATCGTGAAATTAATCATTCAGCCTTTAGTTGAGAATTCAATCATTCACGGTTTTCATCCTGATAAGGGTCAATTGGAGATTAGGATATCCGCCAAGCAAGTGGATGACAAGATTGTCATTCTCATTACGGATAACGGCGTCGGCGCTGACGTAGAAGAGCTTAATCAGCTGCTGGAATCCACGGAATCCAGAGAAAATTCATTTGCGATTCGAAACGTCCATCGGCGTCTCCAAAGCACTTTCGGAGAATCCTATGGGATTAGATACACGCGAAATAGGACCGAAGGAATCACGGTCGAAGTTCTGATTCCTAAGAATTATACCTCGGAGGACAACGATGTTAACAGTAGTTCTAGCAGACGATGATTGCCTAGTCACCGAAATTTTGAATGATTCCATTCCTTGGGCCGATTTGGGCATGCAAGTAGTTGGAATTGCCGATCATGGCAGGAAGGCACTGGACTTATGCCTAGAACACCGACCGGATATTCTGGTAACGGATATACAGATGCCATTTTGCAGCGGGTTGGACGTGGCGTTGGAGCTTGTGGAACAGGACATTCCAACGAAAATCATTTTAATCAGCGGTGTACAAGATTTTGACTATGCCAGGCTGGCGCTAAATGTGAAAGCAGCTGGTTATATTCTTAAGCCCATTCAGCTTAAAGAAGTGATCTCTGTCTTGAAAAAAGCACGGGATACCATTGAGATGGAGTTTCAACGCGAACAGGTCATTCAGCGGCTCACGTCGCAGCTTTCAGAGAACATGTCTTTAATGCGGGATAAATTTCTAACCAATCTTATTTTGGAGGGGATGGAAAGCGACGACGATCTTCAAGAACGTTTAGTGTATTTCAATCTGCCGTTTAAAATTACGCACGACATCACCGTCGCTGTTGCTAAAATGGATGAGTACGAACATCGGGTGAGAAGAGAAGGCGTTGAGCGCATACAGTTTTTTAACTTTTCCATTAAAAATATCATTGAACAAACATTAAATAACTTTCAAGCAGGCATTTGCTTTTCAACAAAAGATAATGAATTTGTCATTATTTTTAGTGAGGAGTACGGTTATGAAGAGAAAATGAATCAAATCTTTGAGGGAGTTGAACAACTGCTGATTGATTTCGAGGATATTTCGCTTTCTATTGGCATTGGAAATTGTGTGAGCGTCAAAACGGCTAATCTATCCTATCGTTGCGCTTGCAATGCTGTAAGCTACAAGTTTTATACCGGCAATAATTCCATTATTCATATTAATGATATTATCGACTCCAACACGATTGATAAAATAAGCGATTTGAATCATAGTGCCAGATTGAATGAGTTGCAGAAGCTTCTGCTAGTTGAAATTAAACTGGGCGAATGTCCCAAAGTAATAAAATTGTTTGAAGAATATTACTCACTGCTTTCAAAAGTAAATCAATTTTCTCAGGAATATATCCGAGGCCGCTTTCTGGAATTAGTGATTGATGCTCACCGCGAAATCTGTGAAACCGAAGATGAAGTGGAGGAAGTGAATGCAAACTACATGGTTTCTTTGCAATCGATCATGAGGGTTGAGTCCATTTCAGAAATCAAGCCGCATGTCAGCAAGATGTTAATCTGCATTGCCGACTACTATAGCGCTAAATACAACAAAAAGCATAATACCTTAGTTGAACGTATTAAACGCTATGTGAACCAGCATTTTAAAGATAATATTTCCCTCACAGAGATTGCGAGCGAGGTATTTATGTCTCCTACCTATATTTGTGCGGTCTTCAAACGGGAGACTGGACAAACAATAAATGAATTTATCATAGAAATGAAGATGAATCATGCTAAAAAAATGTTGGAAAGCACCAAAATGAAGATTATGGATATTTCCGAAGATTTGGGATATGAAAATTCTCAGTATTTCAGCTATTCCTTCAAAAAATATTTAGGAGAAACGCCGCAACAATATAGGAACAGTTTTGCTCAGAAAGTATAAAATCTTAATCATGAAATGGAGTAGACTCGTATGAAACAATTGGCTCTTGGAAAAAGTGATTTAACAACATCGGAGATATCCCTTGGCTGTATGCGAATTGCGGAAATGGAACCCTCAGAGGTTGCTCAATTAATCGGCGCTGCACTTGACGCAGGAATTAACTTGTTTGATCATGCCGATATTTATGGAAATGGCAGGTCAGAAGAAGTTTTTGCGAAGGCTGTTGGTAAGCTGCCCATTGCTCGCGAGGAAATAGTAATTCAATCGAAATGTGGGATACGGAAAGGCTATTACGATTTTTCGAAAGAATATATTGTATCTTCCGTAGAGGGGATCTTGCATCGCTTGAATACAGATTATCTGGATGTGCTTATTCTGCATCGGCCTGATACGCTCATGGAACCTGAGGAAGTCGCCGAAGCTTTCGATCAGTTGCATCATAGTGGGAAAGTCCGTCATTTCGGGGTCAGCAACCATCATTCTATGCAGATTGAATTGCTAAACCGCTACTTGAATCAGAAGCTGATAGTCAACCAGTTGCAATTTGGTTTGGCATTCAGTGGCATGGTCGATGCGGGGCTTAATGTCAATATGAGTAATGATGCCTCCATGAATCGTGACGGCAGCATTCTGGAGTATTGCAGAGTGAAAGACATGACGATTCAAACGTGGTCTTCGCTGCAATATGGTTTTTTTGAAGGAACGTTCTTGAATAGCGATCTTTATCCGGAGTTGAACAAGATCTTAAGTCGGCTAGCCGAAGAGAAATCAGTGACGAGCGCAGCGGTTGCAATCGCATGGGTGCTCCGGCATCCGGCACGGATGCAGCCGGTTTTGGGAACTACCAATGCAAAGCGAGTAGCAGAAATGGCAAAAGCGAGTGAAATTACGCTAAGCAAGCAAGAATGGTATGAACTTTATTTAGCAGCTGGAAATAAACTTCCCTGAAATAAGGAGATTGATCATTTGTCAAAATAGGAGCTGCCGCGCAGTCAGCAGATTCCTATATGTGCTTAGCTAAAGGGCAGTATTCCTATATTAAACTAAGAAGATGATTCCTGGTATTGGACAGGGGTCATCTTTTTTTGGTTCCATTGGTAACAGTGATGGTTGTGATAATGGCGTTGGTTTGCGTTGGTTTCTGCTACCGTTTGTTCTGTGTTCTACAGGGTTAAATTCAACAATTAACAACATTTAAAAAGAAAAAACAACAAAATTAATCAATTGTTTACACAGAAATGACGATCCGTTAACAAAACTAAGGTACATTTAAACTGAAAAGAAATTGACATTTAGCAAAAAAAGGGAGAGATAGTAAATGAAAAAAGTACTTAAGCTTTCTGTTGCAGTAACGTTGTTGGCATCACTTCTTGTGGGATGTGGGACGAACAAAACCACAACATCGGGCAAACCGGGAGGGGCTGACGCCGGACAAGCTGAAGTCAACAACAAAGAGCTGACGATCTATACGGCGCTCGAGGATGATCAGATCAAATCGTACTTGGAAACGTTCAAAAAAGCTCACTCTGATCTCAAAATTAATATCGTTCGCGATTCCACTGGTGTTATAACGGCTAAATTGTTGGCTGAAAAAGATAATCCACAGGCTGATGTCGTCTGGGGTACGGCTGCTACCAGTTTGCTTGTGCTGAATCAAAATCGTATGTTGGAACCTTATGCGCCAAAAGGCGTGGAGCGTGTCGTTCCAGAGTTTAAAGATACAGCCAATCCGCCGACTTGGGTTGGGATCGATGCTTGGGAGACTGCTTTCGTTGTGAATACCAAAGAGATGGAAAAACGCAATTTGTCGATCCCCCAATCGTATGAGGATTTGGTGAAGCCAGAATATAAAGGTTTAATTACGATGCCAAATCCAGCTGCCTCGGGTACTGGCTTCCTGACAGTCAGTGCGCTAGTGCAATTAATGGGCAAAGATAAAGCTTGGACGTTCATGGACAAACTGCACGACAATATCGGCATGTATACGCAATCCGGTTCCAAGCCTTCCAAAATGGCAGGTACCGGTGAATACCCGATAGGAATTTCTTTCGGCTATCGTGGTATTACCGAGAAGAAAGGCGGAGCTCCCGTTCAAGTCGTATTCCCGAAAGAAGGATCTGGTTGGGATGTTGAGGCCAACGGACTCATTAAGAAAAAAGCGCTCAAACCAATCGCCAAAGAATTCCTTGATTGGGCGATAAGCGAAGATGCAATGAAGGAATATAACAAAAATTATGCGATTATCAGCGTGAAAACTGAAGGCAATAAAATTCCAGAAGGCTATGAAAAAGATCCTGTGAAACAGTTGATTAAAAACGACTTGAATACGATGGCCAAAGAACGTGACGGCATTCTTGCCGAGTGGCAAAAACGCTTCGATTCTAAGAGCGAAAGTAAGAAGTAATCAGGTTTCCTTAAATGAAGGGTAGGACATTATGACAGACTACTTGATGATAAACAAGATAAGTAAATCGTTCGGCAAGTTTCATGCTTTGAAAGAAGTCCAAGTAGGCATCCAAAAAGGTGAATTCGTATGCCTGTTGGGACCAAGCGGCTGCGGTAAGACGACGCTGCTTCGCATACTTGCTGGGCTAGAATTGTCTGATTCCGGTTCTGTCGTTATGAATGGGAAGGATTTGACATACGTCCCCCCTGCAAACCGCAATTTTGGCATTGTATTTCAATCGTATGCTTTGTTTCCCAATCTGTCGGCGTTTGAGAATATTGCTTACGGTTTAAAGGGAAGAGGCATGACAAAACAGGAAATTCATAGAAAAGTGGAAGAAATGCTGGAGATGGTCGGACTAAGCCAGGCGCGGGATCGTTATCCCGCACAGCTTTCCGGCGGACAGCAGCAGCGTGTTGCATTGGCGAGGGCGATCGCGTTATCGCCCGATGTTCTACTATTGGATGAACCTTTGTCGGCCCTTGATGCCAAGGTACGCCACAGGCTGCGGCAGGAGATATGTGACCTGCAGAAAAGGCTTGGCATTACGACGGTCATGGTGACGCATGACCAAGAAGAAGCTCTGACCATGGCCGACCGCATCATTGTGATGAATCATGCGGAAGTCATTCAGATCGGAACGCCGAAGGACATCTATGATCGGCCAAAGACACCTTTCGTCGCTGACTTTATCGGAACTATGAATTTTATGCGAAAGGATAATTATTTGTTATCTGTTCGTCCTGAGCATATCCGGATCGTATCGCGTCCTATGGAAGGAGGAATTCACGTTATTCTAAGATCGATTGAATTTCGAGGCTCCTTCTACCGGCTTACGGTGCAGACTATGCTGAAAGGCCCGCGAATCGAAGCGGGACAACCTTTGAACATCGATGTATCGGCTGAAGAATTTCACCATTTGAAGTTGGATAAAGGTGACAAATGTACTGTCGTTATTCCTGAAGAGAGAATGATTTTTTTCGAAGATCACGATGAGTTGGCCGAGGAATCGCTTGAAATGGCGGTAAGTAAATGAGGAGTAAGCGAAGTATGTTATTTAAAGCAAAGACAAGGCAAAAAGCGGGAGTAGAAGGATGGCTTATTCGTTTGTTGTTGATCTGTATGCTGGCCATAATGACGATATCCATCCTGCTGCCTCTGGGCGATTTGTTTGTTAAAGCATTCCACAATCAACAGGAGGAATGGGTAGGTCTAGCCCATTTTTCCAAATATTTATCAACTCCTGCATTGTCAAGATCGGCAGGGCATTCGATTTATGTTTCTCTCATTACTACATTGATTTCCGTTGGGGGCGCGTTTTTTTATGCTTACGGATTGAAGCGCACGAGAATCCCAGGCGTTAGATGGTTCCGTTACATCGCGCTGCTGCCTTTGTTTGCACCGACGATGATGCATGGGATTGCATTGACCTATTTATTCGGCAACCAAGGTCTAGTGACTACAGGATTGTTCGGACTGCTGCCAGGATGGAATATTCAGTTGTATGGAAGCACGGGAATTATTATATCTGAAGTTATTTATACGTTTCCGCAGGCATTTTTAATTCTCATGGTATCGTTCTCCATTGCGGATTATCGCTTATACGAAGCAGCGGAAACGCTTGGAGCTGGGAAATGGAAACAATTCCTTACCATAACACTTCCTCAAATGAAATACGGGTTGATCGGTTCGCTGTTCGTTTGTTTTACCCTCAGCTTTACCGACTTTGGTGCTCCCAAGGTAGTAGGAGGCCAATACAACGTGCTGCCGACGGACATCTATAAACAGGTCATAGGACAGCAAAACATGTCTATGGGTGCGGTGATCGGCATCCTATTGACGATTCCCGCAATAGCGGCATTTTTCATCGACAGGTTTGTGGAACGCAAGCAGAAGACCATGGTATCCGTGAAATCGACGCCATATCAAATCAAGCCTAGTCGGCTGCGTGATTTAGCGTATACGGCCTACTGTACGATTATCGTTTCAGGCATCGTGGTATTGCTGCTTACAATACTCTTCGCCTCACTAGTGAAGGTGTGGCCGTATGACTTGAGCGTTACTTTGAAACATTACGATTTCTCCAACGTATCTGCCGGCGGGTTGACGCCATTCTGGAACAGTCTGCTTGTTGCGCTGCTAACAGCTATCATCGGTACGGTCATTGCGTTTGTACATTCTTATCTTATTGAGAGGCTAAGGATCTGGAAAGCCGTTCGGCAAATCGGTTATTTTATTTCTTTACTTCCGTTAGCTTTGCCTGGGTTGGTGATCGGACTTGGATATATATTTTTCTTCAACCGTCCGGAGAACCCTTTGCATGGGCTATACGGAACGATCTGGATTATTGTGCTGGCGAATATCATTCATTTCTATTCGGTGTCGTTCGTTACCGCAACAACATCGCTGAAGCAGTTGGATAAAGAATACGAAATCGTTTCGGAATCGATGGGGGCGCCGGTATATCGCCTGTTTTTCCGTGTTGCGGTACCGATATCGCTTCCGGCTTTATTGGAAATAGCTGTGTATTATTTTGTCAACGCGATGGTAACCATTTCGGCTGTCGTATTTCTATATTCGCCGGATTTCAAGCTTGCTTCCGTTTCCATAGTTAATATGGACGATGCGGGTGACGTGGCGGCTGCCGCAGCTATGTCCAGTCTGATCATGCTGGCGAATATCATTGTCAGATTAGGCTACGAGAACTTGTCCCGGCGTTTGTTGAAAAGGACGGATGCTTGGCAGAGAAGAACGTAGCAACTACCACATCATATAAGGAGGCCTTATCTTAATGCCACGTATCAAAATGACGCTATTGGCATCCATTTTTTGTTTCGTCGCTATGTTCCTATTGTATATGTATGATGACCGGGTACCTCAGGCGTACGCTGTTTCAAGCGATACGGATTTATTCGATAAGCAAATCTTATATTTGCCATTTGAGAGCAGTGCGCTTGATGCCTCAGGCAATGGGAATAACGGTACGGTTAAAAACACATTGACTTATACGGCCGGTACAGTCGGAGACCAGGCCATTGATACGACGCTGGGCGGATATTTGAACATTGCTAATTACAACAATAGCAACAGTAAATTCAGGTTCGGTGCCGCCCAAGATTTCACGGTCTCCTTCTGGATGAAAGCCAACAGCTCGGTCATCGGCACCGCAGACTCTACCATAGTCTCCAACAAAGATTGGTCAGGCGGTGCTAATCAAGGTTGGGAAATAGGGGTATACAATCACTATTTGACGTGGAATTACAAGGGGGCTAGCTTGGCGCGGATGGATTTGCACAAGTCCAGCCTGAACAACAGCAGTCCCGTTCAGCTTATCGTGGACGATAACCAATGGCATCATATCGTCGTCGCCCATAATCGTACCGGGAATGCTGCGTTTTACATGGACAATGTCCTGAAGAAAACGATCAGCATCATTGGTGCAGGCACGATCGATCCGGCAGCGATATTAAAGCTGAATATCGGTGTGGATGGTACGGAGAAGATTCCATTCAAAGGGCAGCTTGACGATTTCCGCATCTTCACGAAAGCACTAAATAACGATGAAGTTCAGTTATTGTACAACATCAAGTCGACCCGGAATACGGACGATGCTCCCATCTGGCCATCGAACAGCACACTGACGGGAACCCCCGTCGATCCTAACGGTTATCAATTGACATGGCCGTCGGCAGCTGCCAATGCTGCAGTTGACGGTGTAGGCGCAACACAATACATGATATACAAAAACAATAATTTGCTGGCTTCAGTAAATGGTTCAACAAATACTTATACCACCTATGGTTTCGTGACGGGCGAGTCGGCCACTTTTCGGGTGGAGGCTATGGATCGGCTGGGCAACTTGACGGCTAACGGACCCTTGGTCAGCTACAGAGTACCGGGCATCGGATTAAACTTCGATCAAGCGAATCTGACCATCGGAGAAACGGCTGATCTTGAGGCATCAGTCGATTCGCCAAATACGTTATTGCACTGGTCTATTGACAATGCAAGCATCGGGCGGATAGAATCCACCGGAAACAAAGCCGTCATTACTGGATTAGCGGTTGGTACTGCGAATGTAACGGTAACGGGAGGCGGAGTTACCGCCACATCTAAAATCACAGTAACGGCACAATCCATACCGGATATAAGCGGCAAGATCTATGCTTATACTACGGATGACACTTTTGTGCAAGGCAATCCGGGAACCAGTAATTATGGCAGTCAATCGATCATTAACATCAAAAACAGCACAACAGTCGACAACTATCTGCGCTATGGTCTTTTTAAATATAATTTGAGCGGTATCAAAAGGGAAGATGCGGACGATATTGAATCGGTGAAGCTTAAGTTGTACGGAGCTATCAGTGATTCGCGAGCCTCGGATGCTACACTTCAGGATATAGCTGCCTTTGGGATTTCCGATGATAGCTGGAATGAAGGCACAATCACCTATAACAACATGCCGGCTATCGGCAATAGTATTCAGACCATCTCATTTAATAATAAGCTGGAATGGCGAGAGTACGACATCACATCGTATGCTAAAGCTCGTTTGTCCGTAAATAAGCAGGTCAGCGTGGCACTGAAAGAAATAGCCAGTGATTATACGGTGAACGTGTACAGTAAGGAGAATTCGGCAGGCGCCTATGCGTCATATTTGGAAGTAACAACCAAATTGAAAAGGCCGATTGACACACTGTGGCCGAATGGGGATCAAATCAACGTTCAAAGTCATGCTGATGGCGGAGTACTGCTTTCGTGGCCAGAGGCGGTTGACGTTCTGGGCGTAGATAAATACCGGATTTCCATGGACGGTAAAGTCATAGCGACCGTTCCGGCAACAGACCGGCAGTTCAGTCTGAAAGCATTGCGCCCGGGCAGTACCTATACGCTGAATATCGAAGCGGGTGTAACGACAGGACGTTGGGCGGCGCCGATTCTTTCCAAAACATACCTTGTGCCTGGGAATATAATGGCTGGCGCAGATGAAAAGGCGGATTTGCTGGACTACCGTTTTGAACAATCGGCTACGGAAGACAGCAGCTCCGCGCATCATGATGGATATTCAATCGGTTCAGCCGCAGTAGGTTACGATCCGAGCTTTGGCAAGAACGTTTTGTCGCTGGATGGCAGCAGTTCTTATGTCCGAGTTCCACATCATTCCACACTAAGTCCGGAATATATGTCCATTGTCACTTCGTTTTCATTGGAAGACTTGTACAGTGCACAGACGATCGTTGCTAAGAACAGTCAGTCCGATTATGTTCTGCAATATAATCCGATTACGAGGAAACTGGAAGCTTGGTTTTATGTTTGGGATATGCTCGGCAAAGCAGGGGCATATGTCATCGTCGAAAGTACCCCGACACTTGCGGCTAATAAGATCTATCATGCAGCAGCAACATACGATGGATTGACGGCAAAGCTGTATCTTAACGGATTGGAAGTGGGCAGCCAGTCTAGAGTCGGTGCGATTGGCGGGTCGACCAAGACGGATTTGGGTATTGGAGCTTCCGTTGATGATGCGGGAAGAGCGTCCGGTTTTTTGAAAGGTAAAATCGGATTTATTCAACTGTACAGCAAAGTATTTGCGGCAGCTGATGTTCTAACCTTGTACAACACGTATTTGGCGGGCAGCAATCCCGAAGATGTTTCAGCAATACGGTGGGACATTCCAGCCGAATGGACCATCGGTCAGACTGGACAAGCCATCATTAAGAAGAAAAATGCCTCCGGCGTAGAAAGCGAGCTTCAACAGGGTGTCATCTATAAAAGCTTGAATCCTGCAGCGGCTTCCATTTCTAACTCCGGTCTGATTACGCCACTGAGTAAAGGGACGGCGAAATTAACAGCGCAATACGGCATGTATAAAGCGGAAGTTACAATTACGGTCAAAGCGCCTGTACCGCAATATATCGAACTTGCTGGACCTGTTGAAATGAAAGCAGGGACAACGGGTGTTCTGCTGACAAAAGTCTTTTATAAAGAGGGAACTAATGAAGTACTAACTTCTGATGTAGCCTACACGTCAGATCAACCCAATGTGGCAGCCGTTGACAATCAAGGTGTTGTACAGGCTTTAGAGCCGGGTGAGGCTAATCTGCATGCAGCGTGGAACGGTCTGCAAGCCGATTGGTTCGTCAAGATCGTGCCTGACAAGCCAGTTGTTAATCCGGGTCAGCCTCAGATGGAATCATTGCTATTTAAAGGACCGTCCGAATTGTTAATTGGTGAAACGGCGAATACGGTTGTCCGAGCGATTTATAGCGATCAATCGTCCATCGTTCTGAATCGGGATGTTATATACGTCAGCGACAACACTGACATAGCGTTAATCGATTCAGTAACGGGAGCCATTTACGGAGCAAAGACGGGGCTTGTTACATTTAAGGTATCCTATCAAGGCTTTAATGCGCAGTTCTCCACGGTTGTGAAAAGTCAGAAGGACCCGGTGACTCCGACGCAACCGGATAAGCAGCTGCAATCGCTTCGTTTAATAGGACCGAAGAGTGTGAAGGTAGGAGAGCAGGTCGTATATGCTTTGGAAGCAGTGTATGATGATGCCACCACGGTGTCCGTTACAGATTCGGCGCAATGGATTGTAGCTGATCTTTCATTGCTGCGTCTGGATGGACCAGGCAAACTGACCGGCTTGAAGCAAGGCGATACCGTGCTAACGGCCACTTATGGGAACAAGAAGGTACCAACCTTACTTACAGTGCGATTGGAGCAAGGAGCCGGCAATGGCAACAGCGGTGGTTCAGGCGGCTATGGAGGTGGCAGCGGTAGTGGTTCAAACGTACCGGATGCAAATGTGAGCAACGGCGTGTTGGATATGAGTGAAACGGGTGTCAAACAGGCAGTAGGAAATACTGCTGTATCATTCGGAACGGATGTCTCCAAAGTGACCTTACCGATTAACGCTGGAGAGCTTCTGGGGAACCACATGATCCGCTTTGAACAAAATGGTCTGGTACTGCAAGTTCCGGGCAAACTGCTGCAAACTGCGATGGTTGAAGGTGTAGCCGATAAAAATCAAATGCGAATTGCGATATCATTGCCAGTCATTTCGGGCTCTTTGGTAAATGCTCTGATCGGCAATGCTGAAGCATTCTCCAATACAAAACTCAATCCAGTATCGCCAGTTTACGATTTCAAGATCGCTGTTCAATCGGCTAATGGGCAGGACAGACTGATTGCTAATTGGACTGAGCCGGTGCAGGTCATATTCCCAGTGCCTGCAAATGCAGATAAACAACTGCTTGGCGTTTACCAATTGTTCGCTGACGGCAGTATGAAGTACATCAGAGGACAATGGACCGATGCAGGCATCCAGGCTGAACTGCGTGGAAGCGGTAAATATGCGGTGTTGGAGTATCGGAAAGTGTATAAAGATGTTCCGTCCGCTCACTGGGCTTCTCGTTCGATTCAGATTATGAGTGCCATGCATAACGCCGAGGGAGCCAACAACCATTATTTTTACCCGAATCAGGCAGTAACTCGAGCTGAATTCGTCGCATTGTTGATGCGATCATTAAATCTCCATCTGGAGGGGAGCGGACAATTCCATGATGTGCCAACAGATGCCTGGTATTCGCCGTATATTGGCGGAGCCGCAGCATTAGGGCTAGTCGAAGGAAAAGAGGGCAATCGCTTTGATCCGGAAGCGACAATCAATAGAGAGGAAATGGCTGTATTGCTGGTTCGTGCGTACAAACACACAGCCGGCAAACAAGTGTCGGGCCAGGAATTCACATTCACCGACTCTGATCGGTTTGCTCCATGGTCTCAAGCTTCCGTGAATCGTTCTGCACAGTTGGGATTGATGGAAGGAAGAGAAGACGGAATGTTCTACCCGAACGATCCCGCTACGCGTGCGGAAGCGGTACAAGTCCTGTTGAGATTGTTGAACAAATAGGCGGAAGAGTACATAAAACCATCTCGAAGTAGGAGGAGACTTTCTTGCGAACAATGCTGCGTATAAAAAAGTGGTGTGCGGTTATCGTGGCCTTCATGATCATATGTCAGATAACAGGGTCATTTTCTCCATCCAGTGCTTATGCGAGCACGGCACCTGAGCCTGCTCCATGGAAGGATTCGGACCGGAATAACCGAGTCATGCTGACGATTGACAATTCCGACGGTTCGGAGGATTTAAGCGATTTTCCTGTTCCTATTAAATTGAACAAAACAACGATCGACTACGCCGTAACCTCGGAGAGCGATCTGAAATTTTACAATGATGATCAAACGAAAGAACTGAGCTATGAGGTGGAAAAATGGGATCCAAACGATGAAAGCATCGTTTGGGTCAAAGTTCCGCTGATCCATGGCCTTTCCAGATCAGACCGCATTTGGTTGTATTACGGCGGCAGCACATTAAGTGCCCCCCAGCAAAAAGCGGTGTGGGACCCGAACTTTTTGCTCGTCTACCATTTCGGTGAACGAATTCAAGATTATTTCGAACAGCCTACTGCCGTCAAACAATATCAGGACTCGACAGCCAATAACAATATGGGCTTGCGGCAGGCTGTAGGAGCAAGCTCCAGTGGACCTTCGTACACGTTATACGCAAAAGATGATCCGAGATATAACATGGTAGGCCGTTATTATGAGAGCCATCGAGGTTATGTAAGAGCGAAAAACGGGCTTGTCGGAGATGGAGAACAACAGCTTACCGTTTCCTTATGGGCACGTGCGAACGATTACGAATTAACCAAACTTTCGTATTACCTTATCGCTAGACAGCGGAGCGCAGATAGCTTGAACCAGGCCTATTTTATGAAGCTGTCCGGTGGAAAATGGAGTGCGAATTTGTTCACTAACGATGTCGATCCTCTCAAAAACGGAAGCAGCGCAGCCGCTCTTAACGGAGGGAACGTAACGGAAGATTGGACTTATTTCACACTAACCTATGATAAAAACACAGCGGGAAATAACCTCAAGCTTTACCGGGACGGAGTTCTGGTAGATTCTGCAGCCCGCACAGGTTCATTGATCACAACAAGCGGCACGTCAACCGCGCCATTGACGATCAGTAAATCTTCCGATGCTGGCGCTGCCGGTGGCGGTTATCGCGGTGGTGTCGATGAGGTCCGGGTTTCCAAGGTAGCTCGCAGTGAGGCGTGGGTGAAGGCTGAGTATAAAAGTATGAGAAAAAACAGCAATTTTATCGTATTTGGCCAACCAGAAAAGAAAAATGCGCTTCAACTGACGCTACTTCAACCAAAGCAAGGTGAAACCTACTTTACTCCGGACTTAAGCTTAAGCGGACTGGCAAGCGAAAAGGCCAATATTCGTTATAAGCTTGACGCCAATGATTATGTGGCATTGAACGCCAATCCGGACGACAAGACCTTTCAATCCATGTTGAAAGAGCTCAAAAGTGGTGCTCATACGCTTTATGTCGAGGCGGCTTCCAATGCCAACCCTTCGGTCATCGAGAGCAAAACGGTCACTTTTACAATTGATGGCCGAAAATTGAATCCATCCGTTGTTCCTGAAAGTGCTAGCGGGGAGCAGGCTCAGCAAACCAGTGATGTAACGCTTCGGGTAAAGGCGAAGTCGCCTACGGGAGAGCCAATGGATGTCAGCTTTTATGAGAAAAATGTGCAGGTTGTGAAAGACTTTGGCAGCAAATTGACGACGGATGCTGCCTATGAGCGAACGGATTCGATGGATCCGCCGAGCAGTGCGTCAATTACTTCAGAAACAGCGCTGCCTGTTGAGGCGTATGATCGAATCAAAGCATCAGACGGAAACTATTACAGCAGCAAGTCGCTGTCTAATTATCCGTATCAACGTTTTGATCTAACAATGAATAGCGATCTATCCAACGTCAAAGATTTGGAAGTGTCATGGGAAGGACACTCCAAAGAGAAAGTCATGTTATACGCTTGGAACTATTCGACTAGTAAATGGGAGCTTCTCGCTTCTCGTAACGGAAATAGCGACAATAGCGATTTCAAGCTGATCGGTACGTTGAATAAGACTACGATGGTGAACAGCACAACCAAAGTAGCCAAGCTGTACGTAGCTGCAACGCAGAAGGACACCATGCTTCCGGGACAAAAACCGGATCCAAGCCAGTATGATTTTTCCTTCGTTTGGATGACGGATACCCAGCTTGAGGCCGAATCATTCCCAGGCGCATACGATGCCAGTACGCAGTGGATTGCCGACAATAAGGATGCACAAAAAATCCAGTATGTGATTCATACCGGGGATATTGTGAACAGTGCAAACCAGGAATCTCAATGGCAAAATGCTGATCACAGCATGAAAATTTTGGACAATGCGGGTATCCCTTATGGTGTGATTCAAGGAAATCACGATATGAACAACGCCTTGTACGGGAAATATTTTGGTGCGTTCCGATTTGCTGGAAAGCTGTTTCAAGGGAAGCCTTACTATAACGAATATAACAGCTGGAATCAGAACCATTATGACCTCATTTCCGCTGGCGGCGTCGATTTCATCATCATGTATATAGGGTGGGGGGGCTTTAATCAATCTTCGATTAATTGGGCCAACCAAGTCTTGCAGCAATACAAGGATCGCAAAGCCATTTTAGCCGTGCACGAATACTTATTGTATTCCGGAACATATGGCACAGATGATTACGGCGGCAAAAAAATTATGGAGCAGATCGTACAGCCTAACAGTAACATTTTTATGGTATTGTGCGGCCACAACCAATCGGCCTATTACAATGTAAAACGAATTGGCGGTAAAGTCGTATATGAGCTGCTGCACGACTATCAAGATGCTGCATTGGGTGGAGCGGGGTACATTCGTATGATGTATTTCGATCTGAAAAAGCAGATGATCTCTATGGTGCCTTATTCTCCTATTACGAAGGATAACTACGGGTTTTTCCAGGAGAAGCACGAATTTTACACCATGCCGTTAAATGTCAACAACGAGCCTATCGAACTAGCTACAGGCTATATCGGAATAATAGGAAGCTCGCCTAACCTTATCCAGACTAAACAGGCTGCCTCGGATACGGGAGTGGCTGAACACACATGGAATCAGCGGGCTTATAACCAGCCTTACACTTGGTATGCAGTGGCCAAGGATTCCTACGGCAATCAAACAAAGTCAGAGGAACGTACGTTCTCTATCGCGAAACCTGTTATTGAATCGATCCGCTTGCAGGGACTAGCGCCAATGAAGGTGGGAGAACGACGGAATTCAGTCGTAGAAGCGACTTATACGGATGGCAGAAAGGAAATCGTGAACGGATTCCTAGTAAGCAGCAGCAAGCCTGAAGTTGCCTCCGTAGACGCAAATGGGAATATTACAGCGCATGGAGAAGGCGAAACGATTATTACAGCGTCTCTTGGTTCTCTGATTACGTCCTACAAGTTATTGGTTCAAACGGTTCCGGTGACGTCCCCAGTCCTTCAGTCTATTCAGTTGGAGGGTTTGAAACCTTCCATTGTGGATGATGAACGGCAGACGGTTGTAAGAGCTACATATAGTGATAGCAGTTCTATCCTACTTTTAGACGGTGGAAAAATAGCAGCTCAAGGACTCCAACTTTCCAATTCTAATCCGGAAGTGGCGTCGTTGGATGTAGCTACTGGAAAAGTGAAGGCACTTAAAGCGGGCGAAACGGTTATTTCTGCCACCTATCAAGCTCTTCACAGCAGCTATACGCTATTGGTTCAAGCCAAGCAAGAGGAAGTCGATGTTACTCCTAAGCTTAAGTCTCTCACCATAGATGGGCTGCATCAGTTAACCGTCGGTGAGAAAGGTCAGGCCAATGTGTTCGGGTTGTATAGCCCTGATAACAAATTAGTTCCAATACAAGACGGTCTAAAATTCTATAGCAGCTATGAGCAGGTAGCAACAATTAATAACGATGGCATAGTGACAGCACTGAGCCCTGGTCATGCTGCAATCACCGCAACCTATAATGGGCTGGAAGCTAGTACGGAGCTTGTTGTTATTGCAGATGGCCATACCGGCAATGATGGCGGTAACGGAAACACTGGCGGGAATAATGGTGGCAATAATGGCGACAACGGAAATGCTGGAAGCAGCAATGGCGGAGGAGGCTATGTACCTCCAACTGTACCTGGAGGAGCCGATCAAGCGTTTATCTTGAAAGTGAGTCCTGAGCAATTGATGCCAACAAACGGTCAAGAGTCAGCTATTATTAAAGTGGAGGAAGGGAAGGCTCAAGTAGATGTCCCTTACTCTGCGGTTAAATCGATGACCGTGCCGAGAATTTCACTCGAATTCGACTGGGGCGCTATTGTGGTTCCGTATGAGTCTCTCCGTGCAACGGCTTCGGCTATGACGGACGAGCAGATACGCCAAGCTTCACTTTCTTTATCTTATCGAATCTGGGATGACGAGCTGCTGGACGTGCTGACGGAGCTGCAGAACCGCCAGTCTGTCCAAATTACTCCTGCAGCAAAGATGATTCATATGGATTGGAACTCGAATACTTCCGCTGTGGGTATCGGTACGAGCGGCCAAAGGGCTGAAGTTCATTTGCCATTGCCGCCAAAGGCTAATGGCAAGCGTCTCGGATTGTACCATGTAAATGAAGACGGACAATTGAGATTTCACTCGCCAAATCGTTCTTCGGATTCCACCGAAGCTGTGTTTACCATGTCGGGTGGCGGAGACTTCGTCATTCTTGAATACAACGTGAATTATTTTGATGTGAAGGAGCATTGGGCGGCTCAAGTTATCGGCGACCTCGCGGCGAGAGAAATGTTTCAATCCATGGTGGTCGAGCCGATGATGGCTTCTTCTGTAGGTTCACAAGGCTTCTATCCGGATAAACAAATTACAAGAGCAGAGTTTGCTGCACTTCTTGCACGCATGTTAGAGCTTCCTTTGAACGGTGCGAGCCAATATGTAGACATTCCGAATACGGCTTGGTATACGAACGAAGTCAATGCTGCTGCAAATGCGGGAATCGTTGAAGGAGTCAGCGATCATGAGTTTATTCCGGATTCGGCTATCACACGCGAACAAATGGCCACGATGCTGATGCGGGCTTGGCATGTGAAATTCGGAAACAAAGAGGTATCCTCAAATGATGTTACGTTCTCCGATCAAGGGCAGATTAGTGAATGGGCCAAACAAGCTGTATTGTCTGCAGCGGGTCTGCATTTACTGAACGGACGGGCGGATGGCATTTTTGTACCTGAAGGAACGACAACAAGGGCAGAAGCGGCACAAGTGATTCATCGTGTTTTGTTTCGTTGAAGTGCAGCCCGGACATTGGCTGGCTGTAGCTGAATCATAAATACATTGAGAGAAAGCGCGTCGCTTTAGAGGGCGCGCTTTTGTGTGTTTTCCCTGACGGTTTTCAATTTCCAAACTCTCCCGACGAGCTTCATGACAGCATTCATCTTTTACAAAGTATGGGGTAACGCGTTATATTGGTAGTAATAACCATATGGACGGGAGTCATCTTCATGAATCAAAAAAACGAGCATGGCTGCTATTTACAGCTGGGTAGTTTGCTGAACGAGACCTATAAGTTGACCGGCTACATAGCGTCAAGCGAGCTGTCCATCGTTTATCTCGGTTATCACGTTGAGAGCTCAGAGAGCGTTGTCATCAAGGAGTACTATCCCAAATCCCTTGTAATGAGGGATCTGGACAACACGACCGTTATTGCTCGCAAGCCATCGGCACAACCCCATATTGATATGCTGCGAGAAGCTTTCCGCCGGGAGGCTGCGATTCTGAAGCGGCTTCGGCATAAGAATATCGTGGAATTTATGAACG
Source organism: Paenibacillus ferrarius (assembly GCF_002027705.1). Lineage (GTDB taxonomy): Bacteria > Bacillota > Bacilli > Paenibacillales > NBRC-103111 > Paenibacillus_E > Paenibacillus_E ferrarius. The sequence continues at coordinate 216,590 of NZ_MBTG01000073.1, forward strand.
ATTTTGAGCAAAATGGAACCAGCTACCTGGTCACGGCCTATTGCAAGGGGCAAACGTTAGAGAGCTGTATTCACCAAAATCATCCGATGACAAGGGCTGACTGGGTAAGAAAGACGCTAATCCCTTTACTCGAAGGGATTCAATACATGCATGACCAAGGAATTATCCATCGTGACCTCAAGCCGGGGAATGTCATGATAGGTGAAGACGGCAGTCCGCAAGTCATTGATTTCGGTTCCGCTATTCACTTGGATACGGCTTCCAGCTATCCGATTATGACATCAGAGGGATTTTCACCGCTGGAATTATATTCAGATAAATCGACGCAAGGAACATATTCGGACATGTTTAGCTTGGCCGCAATCATTTATTATGTTCTGACGGGTCAAGTGCCTATGGATATATCTCAAAGGTTGATTCAAGATAACCTCCCATCGGCTAGGAAACTTAATAACAGAGTTGGCGCTTTATTGTCGTTCATCATTATGTGGGGAATGGCTGTGAAATTCGCCAAAAGATGTCCTTCCCTTCGGGTTATGAAGGCTGCGCTTCATATGGAATACTACCGTTTGAAAGGCCTGGACTTATCGATTGGCAAGCTCAAAAAAACAGAAAAACCCACACCCCGTCTATGACAGGGTGCTGGGTTTTATTTCTTTATAGCGTAGTTCAATTTCTGTGATGTGGTCCTCAAAGGTAATGTAGATTTTATCGTTGTAATGAATCATTTCTTTTTTGTTCTTAGGAATGGGGGTTTTTCCTTTTTCAATGGAGCATTTGGTGTTGTGCTTGATTAAGAGAGTTCCCTGTTTACCTGCTTGGAACGTTATGCGTTCTGTCTCCGGCAGCGGTTCATTAATAGCTAGACTGGCAAATAAATCGCTTAGCCGGATTGTCTGCTGCTTGCCAAAGGAAGGGAGAGGCCAATATTTAACGGGAATATCGTTCCCGCTAGCTGTATTCAAGAAGTAGCCTTCAAGCCGTCCGACAAATTTGGGCTTAGGGCGAAGCACGAACCAGATAATCAGCGTCACAAGGAATAGGCCTAGCACAAAGCTTCCGATCATGATGTACCGAGTCCAAATGGAACGAACGGTAAGGTTGAGGTTTGAAGTTACGGAGCCTCCCTCAGAATCCTTCACGGTTAGTTTGATTACGGACTCTCCGGTGCGATGCGGAGAGATGAGCATAATCCCGTTGTTCTCGAGGGAATAGTCCGCCAATTTGTCATTGCTGATGGTATCAATGGTATAGCTAAGCTTGTCATGATTCACATCGCGAAAATGTGTCGAAAGATCGATAGAAGCTGGCCCATCCTCCTTGCTTAACAAGATGTTCCCATCGCTGATAGCCTCCGGTGAGGCATTGGTTATCTCCAGCCCCTGACCGGTTGCTTCCCGATAGAAGTCGGGCCCTTGGAGCAAGAGGCTGGTCTGATATTTGCCGGAATGCGCAAAGGTTGTTTCGACCGACATGCCATTGCCGGCAAGGGTCATCGGCAGCTTCTGCTCTTGCTTCGTGCTTACATCTGTGATGGTGAGCTCAGCTTTTAAGGTTTGGTAAATATCAGGATTTGTCAGCTTTTTTCCGTCGGTTTCGTTAAGGAGAAAGGCAGATATGGTGGCCGGAACGCCTTTAACAACCTGAGGCATTTCAAAACCTGCGCGTATATTATAGTTGTGCAAGGCATTAATTTTCACAAGATCGCCGGGGCTTCCCTTGAATTTCAGTAGATAGCTTCCTTTTTGCGGTTGCGGCATCTTCATCAGGGAGTACTTTTGGGATTTATAAAATTGTACATGATTGGCGTTGCTGTACAGATGTGTCTCTGTTATTGGATGCGGAGACAATAAAATAATGTTGGCTTCATCGATGTTCTCATTAGGTATTGTAACGGTTACTTCTTGCAAGTCTCCAGTTGCCGTAATCGTGGCTACTGGCACGAGCACGGAACGGATTTGTTTAGCAAATATGCGATTGAAAATGTCGGGTAAATCCGCAGCGCTTTCCGTGATGAATGAAACGCCTCCGGTTTGAGCGGCAATTTTTTCGAGCTGGGCGGCGTTGACGGAGCCATCATGATTCAATCCGACCGTAAAAATCGGGTAACCCTCTTTTTGTGCTTCGCTGATTATACGTTCGACATCCTTGTTAGAATCCTCGACTTCTCTGCCTGTGGAAATAGGTCCAAAATCGGTTCCTCCATCAGACAATAGAATCATCATCGGGCGGGAGGTGCTATTTTTCCCGCTGTGAATGAGATCAGCTCCCTTGCTTAACCCCAAACCAAGATCCGTATACCCGGAAAATTTCAAATTCTCAATTTTTGCCTTCAGCTTGTTCTTTTGTTCTTCTGCAGCTAGCGAAGTTAATTCTTGCGATTCAACAATTTTATGGTTATAGGCAACAAAGCCAATTCGGGTGTGAGCCGCTTGACTCATATCCATAAACATTTTAATGACTTCTGCAGCTACTCGATTCGGGTCGGTAGCGTTCATTGAATAGCTGTTATCTATCACGAAAACGGCATCGATGCCTGACTCTGCTTCCTCTTTGGCGGGAGTGATCTCTGCCAGTAAGTAAAAGAAAATGACGAAGAAGATGACGAAAGATGCGAAAATAGGTGCTATCTGTATGGAATGGTTTTTGTTGTATTTCAAAGTAAATATTCTCCTTTTATTCTCAAATTTTGTTAAAGTGTGTGAAAACACACAGAAATAATTATAGAAATACTCTATTATGATCAAACATACAAAATAATACAATTTCATACAAATCTTTCTTTTTCTTGAGAAAATGAAGGGAGGATTGGCCCGTGTGCAGGTTGCTTCATACCATGTTTTTACAAAATATAACATAAAAATACAAAGTGAAAATAGGTATAAAGTACCTTTTTAGTTATAATATTTTATATTTGCTAAAACAAACCAATATATACTATGATTTATCAAACTTACTTTACATCTACACACATTTTGGAAGGGAGTAGCTGTAGGACTCATAAGATAATCTAGTCTTACTAGCTGATAGGTGAAACTATGGACATTATAAATCAGACTAATCGAACGATTCTCTTTGAGGAAATGAATCCAGAAAAGCTGGATATTATGACAATCGTTGGCGACGTCAGAGGTATTGACAGTCTAAGCGATGACAAGATCAAGGAAATCAATCAGCATTTGCTTGTAAAAAGTTTTGATGAGTTTTTAGATAAATTTTCCCCAAGCGTATACTCATTTTTTAATGCGGCCAATCAAAAGGTCATGTATACACTCAAAAAGCCAGAGGGAATATCTGATGACAGCGTATCTGAAATTAAGATTGACCAGAGTAACGACTTTTTGAAGATGCTGTTTACACTGATTGACACAAAACGCAGCCAGGGCATTACCAATGTGGATTTTAAGTTTGAAAATTTGCTTGATATGATATCACCGAAGAAAGTTATGGATGATATTCGTCAAGTGCGCAAAGAGATACATTATCTGTATGCTCAACACGACAAACTGGACGATGGCGATCCGAAGAAGCTGGATCTCGGCGATAAGCTGAACTTCATGTTCGAGGACGCTAGTAAAAACTACAACAATGTGATGGCGATGCTGCCGTTGGCCATTGAGGATATCAAAACCAGACTTCTCCTGGGGAGCTCGCAAGAAGAAAGTCACTCCGAGGCCATTCAAATCGGTCAGTTGACCATTGGTGAAACAGGTGAGCTGAAAATTATCGAAGCTCCCAAAAGCGACAGCACACAGCTTCTAGTCATGGAAGATAGCGTCGGAAACGGGTTGATCAGTGTATTTGAGGACGATTACGACTCCGTATCCGATACGCCTTCATCCTACGTAAAAGATCTAGTTGTTCGGACGTTCTGCCCACTGCCTGCGCTGCAAAGCAATATTAATACTGAAATAGAGGTTCAAAATTACAACACATATCTTGAATTTTACAAAAACGCCAAGGATGAATTTGTTAAAACAGTTAAGCCCTTGGTGGAAAAAATATTAGGCGTGAAAATGTATTTTGACCAATATGCCACGAAAAACAAAGGTATGCAGCCGTCGCTTATCGTTACGAATGCCAAGCTGGATATGATGGTGAAAAGCAGCAATATTCCAAGATTGGAAACTTTCTTGAACACGGTTAATGCCAAAAATGATTTCTCAGATACGATTTGGTTCGGGATCGTGCCTTCCGTACAGCTGGAATCTTCCGGTTCGTCTACGGTTAGCCGTGAACGCTTCAGAGGAAATGAGAAGGTAGCCAAGCAGGACGGCAACACGATGGAATCGCTATCCATGCTGCTGCAAGTCGTTAAGGATTATAAACTGCAAATTTTCTTTAGTTTTGAAACAGGAGAGGAAACTACTTTCAACAGCATGGCGACCTCTGGGATCGATAAATATATGGACAAATGCGGTGTATTGGTCAGAAAAGAGTACAGTGAATATGCAGTGCCCTGCATTCCTAATTTTACGGTCATTCCGAAGGATAAGTCCGGTGTGGTTATTGATACCAAAATGCTGCAAACCGAAGACGGGGTTACGCTTTCCAAAGAGAAGGAAGATATTCTCAAGCTGTGGATTGAGGGTGTTTACATTGGCGCTGCTTATGTGGCAGCAGGTATCGTTGCTGCCTACCAATGCAGCGAATATTTAAAAGAATCGTTCAAGAGTGTAAGCAGAGAGTTTCCGGGCGTTCGCTTCGATATCGAAGCCGGCGATAACGGGCTTCGCATGGTTACAACGATGGCGAAGGAAATCTCCGGATTCACGAACAATATTAAAGATGCGATTAATCGTAAAAACTTCGGTTTCGTGTTCTCTTCGGAGAATGCTCAACTGCAGGGCAAAGATATTAAGCGAATTACGGTGTACAAAGCAAGAAGCTTGGCTTCGGCAGACGAAGGTTTTGATCCCCTGTATAAAACATTGGTCAGCACCTACATCGAACGTATTTTGCGCTTCCAAACGGGAGATTTCAAGCATGATAACATTGTGAAGTTTTTCAGTAATAATCCGAATAGTCAGAAGAGCAAGTGGCTAAGCACACGTGGATTTACGAACTCCATCATTCAAGATGGGGATGATATGAGCTTCATGATTGATGATAAGAGCAATTTGTGTCAAATCGACTTGGTGTTCAATGGCAATGTGAAAAATCTAGAAGTCATGATCACCAAAGGAACAACCCCTGTCAAAGCATAATAATCCATAGCTACACCCATTCAGGTGTCAATGGTGGGCTTCTAAGCCTCATCCTTTCACATAAAATTTATTTAATTTACTTAGGAGGATTTAACAATGGGATTCAGACTTAAAGTAGAAGGCGCAGAAACAATTGAACTGGGCATGGACAACATTCAAACCGTAGTTTATGAAACAGATACGCCCGACGATTCCAACGCAAGATCGACTGATGTAGGAGCTTTCATGAAAATTACTGGGAAGATCATCACAGCTACAGATGGCGAGAGTGCCGACGATACGATGAAGCTGGCTTTATGGTCCTTGGTACCGGCTGAGAAAGCGGATTGCTACAGAAAAGTAACCTTGGAAGTTATCGCTGCTGATCAAGTGATTAGAAAAATCCATTTCCCTAACGCATTTGTTGTTGATTATGGCGAGCGTTTCGGAGATACAGAAGGTGTTGGTTCTTTCACGCTTTTCATTAAGCAAAAGAAAGACAAAACCGAATTCACAACAATCGAAGGCGGTTACGCTGTTTAGGATGTGCCTTGCAGCCTAGAATGAAAAAGGGAAAAGTAGGTTAAGGGGCATTAGCCCCTTACCTATTTTTTGTAATTATGCTTAGTAAGGGAGGTTGGCATGAAAACGTATTATGAATTGTTGGAGATTAAGCCGCAAGCGACTGTGGATGAAATTAAGCTGGCCTACAAACGATTGGCGAAGCGGCATCACCCAGATGCGAATGCAGGCAGCAAGCAATCAGAGATGATGTTCAAGCTGGTGAATGAAGCTTACCAGACGCTCTCCAATGCTGCGGCGAGAGCTTCTTATGATGCGGGGCTGAAGGCTAAACGAGAAGAGCAAGTTCGATCCCAACCAGCTTCTGTTTCTCCGATGGGCGGCGTCATGTCGAGGCAGCCACAAACGAACAGAGATGCGGCGAAGGTTTTTGAAGCTTATTTTGGCATAAAGAGAAAGTGAGGACGTAATTTGAGGAAACGGGGGAATTGGATATGCAGGACGCAGCCGAATCCTTGATCGCGAAAGACAAGAAAAATGCTTGGATAAGAGGCATTGACGTTGCGATCGTTATTTTGACAGTTTCAGTCCTGATGTACACGTTTATATGGAATCCCTTTTACCTGTTGAAATGTATTGTAGGGATCACTGCTTTGTTCTGCTTCTATATGTACGCATTGAAAAAGAGCGAGACGCCTCAGAATGGTCCGCAGGCGCAGGTTCTAAGCGTGCAAGCATCGTCTTCCAGTATTTCGAAGCTGGCTATGCTCAGTGAGGACGGGGAGAAAATGAAGGAATGGTACATTCAGGGGGAAACCGCTTTGTTAATTGGGAAAAGCTCGACGGACAACGAGGTGGAAGTGGATTTGGCGGATGCGGAGTATGCGTCATTAATCAGCAAGCAGCATGCTGTGCTGAATTATGCCTCGGGTATCTGGTACCTGGAAGATCTCGATTCCCGCAACGGCGTTGGGATTAAGCGGAAAGGTGCAAGCACTAAGCAGGTGCTGGAGAACGAAGCACCCTACAAGATTGATAGCGGAGACATGATTTATATTGCGAATACGAGATTACTCGTACAGTAATCAAGTGAATTGGCGAAGACCAATACGGGGGAATGACGACAATGAGTTTGACACGGTGTGCCAACGGACACATGTTCAGTATGAGAAAGCATGGCAGCGTATGTCCCTACTGCAGCTTGGTGGTGGAGCAGGCGTCTCAATCAGACAACTCCAAAGCAGCAAGAGCTCTTGAGAATGATAAAACGATGCCGTATTTAGGAGAATCTCAAGGGGTCGAGGCGGTTACCGGTTGGTTGGTTTGCATCGAAGGCGCGCAGCTCGGGCAAGATTACCGCATTATGGCGGAGAAAAACTTTATCGGCCGTTCAGAGGACATGCATATTCGAATCATTGGGGATAATACCATTTCCCGCCGTAATCATGCTGTGATTGTTTATGATCCGAAGAAAAGAAACTTTTATCTTCTCCCTGGCGATGCTTCCGGACTCGCTTATCACAACAATGAAGCGGTATATACGCCTGTAGAGATGACAGCCTATGACGTGATTCAGCTCGGCAAGAGCAAGTTTTTATTTATTCCGCTGTGTGGCGTTCACTTTGAGTGGGATAACGAAGCGAGTGAAAAAGCATGAGCATTTTGACGCAGCAAGGGCTGACGCCTTACAAAATTGTATTGGGTCTTACGTTTCTTATCTTCGTTTTATTGATTATACGGGCTTGTCTGAAGGGCACTCAGTCAAAGATGAAACCTAGTATGGAAATTGGCAATGGGCAAACGATTGGTCAACGTGTGGAACAAGATGATTACTTTGCGACCATCATGAATTCGCATGGCACAATTTCTGTACTTGCCGATGGCATCAGCGGATTGTCCGGTGGTCGAGTCGCGAGCACGCAAGCCGTAACCACGTTTGTCAAAGAGTTTCTAAAGCTGGAGAATTTGACAGATATCTCAGGCTATTTTACCAAAGCGGCACGTGTTAGTAATACGGAAATTATACGAAGCCTCAAAGGGGTTCAAGGCGGTACGACATTGGTTGCTGTCATTATTAGCGAAGGGCTGCTGTACTGGGGTGCTGTGGGGGATAGTCTAATCAAGATTTTCCGAAACGGAGAGTTTATCGACGTCAACCATAAGCACATCTTGGAAGCCGTGCTAGAGGAGCGCTATGTGTCGAGAGAAATTACGAAGGATGAGGCTTTGGACAGTCCAATGAAGAACCAGCTCGTTAATTATTTGGGCTATGAAGCTTTCAAAAATATAGAAATTTGCCAGAAACCCATCCACTTACAGAAGCTGGATCGCGTGCTGCTGTGCAGTGATGGTGTAACGAATACGCTCACAGAAGTGGAGTTGGAGCAGCTGCTGTCACTCCCACTTAACGCTTACGATGCTGCCCAGGCCATCATAGAAGCAATTGAACAAAAAGAGATCAAGCATCAAGACAATGCGACTATTATTATCCTGGAAAAAGGCTGGTAAAAGCAGGGAGGCAGCGATGAGAAAGGATAACAGCAAATTCAAGACCAGCTTTATATCGGAAGAAGGGACATTTGTTCGAAACAAGGAGTATTTTGCTTTCACAGAGCATGACGATTTGGCTTGTTGGGTTATCGCTCAAGGGCTGGACTCCGATACAGAGATGGAAAGCGCCGAAATGGCTGTTAAAGCTGTAATTGGTAAATTTATACAAAAACCAAAACTTTCTTCAAGGGCGATGAAAAGCTATTTGCGGGAGGCCCACGATTTATTGCAAGTGGAAAGCAGGAGAGTTCGGCGCAAGGCAAGCCTGACCATGATCGTGACGAATTATACAACGATGATTGGGGCAGTTGCTGGAAATACGCGACTGTATCATTTTCGAAATGGAAGATTGTTGGAAAAAAGCAAGGACCAGAGCTTAACGCAAACGATGATTAATGCAGAGAAGCTTCCGCAGGATGCGCTGGACCGGCACGAGGAAAGAACGAATTTGCTATGGTACTTGGGCAAACGTGGGGAATTTAATCCCAGTATATCCCGGAAGGTGAAGTTATCCGATGGAGATGTGCTTCTGCTCTGTACCCGAGGAATATGGGAGCGCGTGGACGGAGCAGAGATGCTGGATGCGCTGGAAGAAGCCAAGGATCCGTCCGATCTCGTCGATACGATTGAGGATGTTTTGCTGAGCAAGCAGACGAAGGTGATTCCGAATTATACGGTTGCGGCAATTTATGCGGATAAAGTCTATCAAGAGCCTCCGAAGAACAGATGGAAGCTTGTAAAAACGATTGCAATGGTGCTCATTCCCTTGATATTGCTTGGGGGGGGAGCCCTCTATTATAAAGCGCGCGCGGTTAAGGCTAAGGCGGAGGCGGTGGCTGCTATCTTTGAACATGAGAAGGATGGGGACGTCGCTGTGCAGGATGGCAACTATCCGAATGCGATTAAGGAGTACAGTGAAGCGCGGAATGCTTCCATTAAAGTGAATGATAAGCTGCACATGCAATTGCTGACGAAAAAGCAAAGAACGGCGCAGCTTGTCGTGGACGGAGATGCCGCTTTCAAAGAGGGCGATTATACGAAGGCTCTTGCCAGTTATGAGAAGGCTCAGAAGGAAGCGCGTTCACAGGGAGATTACAATGTAAAAGATTTGGAAGCGCAGATTAGCAAAACGACATCATTTCTGGAAGTTGCGAATTTAATCAAGCAAGGTGACCAGAAGTTTCAAGGTCAAGATTACGAAGGAGCAAAAGAATTGTATGTGAAGGCGAAAAAGAAAGCCGCAGAGGCCGCTTTTAGCAATGGGGAAAAAGAACTTGCAGGGAAGATCGATAACGTAGATGCCAAGATGGCTGGCGTACAAAAGGAAAAGAGGCAGCTGGACGCTGACAAGCTGGAGAAGAAAGGCGACCAGAGCTATGCCGCCCAAGACTTTCAGCAATCTGTTGATGCCTATGCCATGGCCCAAGAGGTGTACCAGGAAATCGGCATGTTGGAAAAAGTGCTCGGCGTCGAACGGAAAATAACGAAAGCTCAAGAGAAATTAAACCCGCCGACACCTGCGCTCCCTGCTTCGAGTGCCGCCGCCGAGGGGACAGCAGCAGCGCCCAAATTACCTAACGCAGCGGCGAGTCAAGATGCTTCGCCTGACAAGGGCAACAACCAGGAGGCAGGGAGGAAGTAATTCTCATGAAAGATATTATTCTGGATCGATTAAGCCGAATGGATGATCTGGAGCAGCGCAAGCTTCTAAAGAACATCATGACGGGCGTATTTTTAAACTTGGTGGACTATCAGGAAGAAGTAAACCGCAAGCTGGAAGAGCGGGTGTTCAAGGAAGTGGAAGCGAGTGAAGAAGGACAGGACATATATGTCACCATCTGCCCAAGGGAAGAGATTGATCCTATCCATGAGTTTCTGTATCCGATGGTAGAGGGAGATCACGAGAAGCCTGTCTTTGATATGAAGCATGTGCTGGCTCAGAAGAGCTCGGAAGGAGAGGCGCTGCTGATGACGGCGTTTTTTCAATGCGAATACCGCAAAATTCAGGAGCTGCTGCGAGGAAGCCGAGTGTTTCGCGGAGAGCTTGTTACTTCTCGCGGGAAGCATGCGATACAAGTTCGCTTACAGCAGAATTTGACCTATATGGGTGAACTGGAAAAGCTTTATCATGTATTCCAAAAAAATAATATACCGTGGAAAACGATGAATCACCCTTATGCTAATAAGTTTTTTGATCTGGTGTGGACAGGGGATTCAGGGACGATTGGCGCAGATGAGGATCTTCTCGAAATCCGTGTTCATTTGGAGGAGTTTGACGCTTTTAAGAAGTTGGATATGGTGCCTCTATGGAACATAGAAAGGCTGGCGCTCAAAAATGTCGGCTTTCCCATTCCTGCGACAGATCGGGTGAATTTTGAACATGTGTTGTCTTTACGGAAAACGGGAGCGGAGCACGGCTATCTCGTTGACGGGGATGCGGAGCTGATCCGATATATCAAGCGCATGCCAGAGGAACTGACTGTGGTCTCTCCGCAGGAGAAGTCCGGGATATGGCAGGTGTTCAAAATTACAAGGCCGATCGCAACTAAGATCGGCAGACTGCCTTATGGACTCGTTTCCAATAAGCGAAAAGATAGCTTTACGGGCGGATTTGCCCGCAAACAAGCACTAACCGTGCGGGCTACAGGGGAGATTAACCGAATCGTTAATTCCTTTGAGGCTTGTGAGCTGCTGGATTTGGAGCAGGTGGACATTCTAGACAAAGCAGATGGAAAACAAGCGACTTATGAAATGAATTCATTCATCAGCGATCACGTTCGTGTAGAGAGCGATAAGAAGATCATGCGGTTACGATTTCGCAATCGCGGGAGTGATAGCTTTATTATCGATGATTTGATGAGTTTTCTTGTGTCTGAGGTTCAAATCTATTTCCCCGAATATAAATGCGAAGGAGAATGGGCGTGAATTATATTTGGGATCTGGTTATTAAGGCTAGACAAAATAATCTGGCCAAGAGTGATCTGTATTTTTCTCCAGCCCAGGTTTACTCGCCCTACATGGAGCTCAGCCATGAAACCCTGAACGCCACAACGGTAGATGCTAAGGTGGAAGTCAATCCATACTATCGTTTCTATGATATTTTTCGGGATTTATTTGACATTAACAATAAGGAAGAAACGGAGCTTCGGCAAACGTTGTTCGATATTTTCATTCATTTTTTGGCTGATATGGATTTACAGATGGGCATGAATAAACGCGAGTTTTATATTAAATTCGTGCTGCGGGATTTGGAGTCAGGGATATTCGGAAGCAGCGTCTGGGAGAAGATGAAGCTGCTGAGCCAAGAAGAGCAGGAGGTCGTGGCGGGCAATATCCTCAGTCTGTATGAGACAGGTGAAGCCGTCTATCTGTTGAAAGATACGATGCGGAAGCTGTTCAAGCATTCCACGATTTACGCAAATTGCGAAGAAAGGGACGAGCTCTTGTTCTATGTTGGTCAGGAGAAGACGGCCACGTCACTCGCTAAGCTGGAGTTGATTAAAACAATTTTCCTGCCCGTTCGTTTCCACACACTAACCTATTGGGAACATCATTTTGGCATTATCGATGTCGAAGAAACGATGCGGGTTGACCGTATTGCCATACATTGAACGGGGAGCAAGAGAGGATGAAAGTGACATGAAGGGGTATACCTATAAGCTGAATTCGTCACGGCCCATGGAACGGGAAGAGCGCAGCCAGACCACCTACAAACGAGAAGAGTTATCAGAGATGACGACTTTGCAATTGCGAAGTATTTGTCATAAGGAGAAGCTCGTGGAAGGGCTATCGGGCTCGCTGGACAGAGAAGCGCTCATACGAACGGTACTGAAATATCGCAACGCGGAGCAAAGCTTGCTGATCCAAAGCTTTAAAAGCGGCGGACATGAGCGGGTGGAAGCTGTGTTAAAGCGCTACCTGAATACGCCGCTGAGGGACGATGGCAGCCTCAAGGTGCCTGCGAAGCTAGCGCTTTATGCGGGACTTCAGGTAGACAGCAGGGACAGGTACCGGATTGAAGTTCCCAGCACATTCACCGAGTCGAATGTCCTGATCGTGAATGATCATCAAGAGTTGTGCGGAATTGTCTATCTCATTAAGGATGGAGCGGAGCCTGGTGTTTACTTCCTGGGTGCGTCCAAAGAGATTCCTTTCCGTAAAACGGCCAATCAAAATTATAGCTTCCTCTTTTTGCGCAAGCAGGATTCTGAATATATATACAAGTCATATCAGCAGGACAAGCCGCTCCCTCCGGTTAATCTTCACTACTGCCGCATGCCAATAGCCGATCTGGAGATTAGGGACTTAGAAGAAACGGAAGTTGTGCTGGCCATCGATTTTGGTACTTCGAATACGACAGCGGGTGCTTTTCTGGATCGTTCGTATATTTCTGCGCCCTCTGCTCAAGATCAGTTAAACGGCATAACCCAGTTGGGACGCATTAATTATGTGTCCTTTCCCCGCGCGACTCGTCAGGCAGAGGAATGGATTGAGGCGCTGCCGACGGTGATCAGCGTGGCGGATTGTTCGAATGCTTCCAGGATTCGGTACCATTACGGCTATGAAGCGTTGAACGCGATGAAGAAGAATGGCTATACAGGCCATGCCACTGTGTTTCACAGCATTAAGCGCTGGGTCAACAACTATAAGCAGACCGAAGAGCTGATGGACCCGCAAGGCAATGTGGCAACTGTCCAAAGAAGCGATATTCTGCGGGCTTATCTGACTCATGTGGTGGAGATGGCGGAGCATCAGTTCAAATGTCGTTTCAAAAATTTACATATCTCCAGTCCGGTGAAGCTGAAAATGCAGTTCAGTGACATGTTTGCCGACATTTTGCCGGAATATGGGCTGGGGACGGAACATGGATTAGATGAAGGCATGGCTGTGCTTTACAACACGATTGCTGATCAGATTGAAAAACGCAGCTTTATGGATGGAGAGCTGTATCAGGCGCTTGTCATCGATTGCGGCGGGGGTACAACGGACCTATCCTCTTGCAGATTTCGGATCGAAGACGGACACCTTTCGTATAAGCTCACGATTCATACTGCCTATGAGAACGGCGATACCAATTATGGCGGCAATAATATTACTTACCGCATTATGCAATTTATGAAAATAGTGTTCGCTGATTATTACAGCACTCGCAGGCGCATGACGGATATTGATCAATTGATTGATATTCCAGGAACGGATTTGTATCGGCATGTGGATGAATACGGCGTAAGCTCGGTGTACGAGGGCTTCGAAGCCGCTTATCGAGAGGCCGAAAAGCTGATCCCGACCCGGTTCAAAGCGTATGAAAATCGGACACGCGAAGAGTATTTGCGCGTGCGCAGCAATTTCTATTTCCTCTGGGAAATCGCGGACAATATGAAAAAGGAATTTTTCCGTAAAACGGGCATTGTCCGTAATCGGTTTGATTCAGCCAGCGGTGGTCTGCAGGAAAATGATCTGAAAATTACGGCTGTAGATCGCTGGTGCTTGTCGCTTACGGATCATGATGTCATGAAGGATGTATATGATTTTCCGAATGTCGTGTTCAACATCAAAGAAATCAATCAACTGATTAAAGCGGATATTTATGACATCGTGCGTAAGTTTTTGGAAGATTATTACCAGGAAGGGAAGCTCCAGGATTATGACATTATTAAGCTGACGGGGCAATCCTGTACCATCGATGTTTTTCGGGAGGCTCTAAAGGAGTTCGTAGCCGGACGCAGTATTGAATTCCGCCAAAAGACGGAGCATGCGGGACAAGTCCCTGACTTAAAGCTCGCTTGCCTGCGAGGCGCCATCCGTTATTTGCACGACCGCAAGGCAGGCGTCATTGAAACGAGCATGACGAATGAGGCGCCGATGGTGCCGTACTCGGTTGTTGCTTTTACGCACAGCCGACAAGAAAAGCTGCTGATCCGTATGCAGGAGAGGCTGAGTCACGTACAAGGCTCCGTATCCCGTCCGCTCAGCGCCGTCGAGGTGGAACTTTATTTGAAGGGAAGCGACGGAGAAATCAAGCACACCTATGTATACACCAGCGATGCCAGCAGCTACGAGCCGATTCGCTATGAGGAAATTAAGAAAGCGTATGGTGAGAAAATTCCGCAAGATGACACGGACGCGATTATCAACGGCGAAGTGAAGCTATTCGTATTCGCTGAGTCGAACGCTTGGGGCTTCCATGTGCTGCCGATTGCTAGGCGGGAAGAGCAGTTATATTGGGGGGCGAAGCAATTTTTTGCCTTTGAGGGCGATTTGTCGGAGCTGGATTTCTTCGATGGTTGGAAATAGAGCTGGCAATGAGTCCGGTGAGCAGAGAGGAGGAGGAGCGGATTGTTCACGAACGTTTATCCGAATTTTACGAAAGGCCGTATTCTCAAAGGGGATATGCTGGAAAGTTTGCGGGATGTTCCGAGGCGCTTCACCGAGCTGTCCACCGAGGCTTACTCGGAGGGGATCGTAGCTGGGGCGGAGGTGCGGATTACAGCGGAGCAGCTTGTTGTGTCCCGCGGTCTTGTCAAGTTCGGGAGCAGAATCTATGCGTTGGAGCAGGACTACTCGCTCCCGTATCAGGCGAACGGTAGGGAGACCGTGCTGAAAATCCGCTTCGGGGAAGCGGTGGAACAGTCTGATTTCACCCTTTACAAGGCAGATATTGTGCTTGATCACGAAGTTTCCCTACGAGGAAACGAGCTGGAGCTCGGCAGATTCAAGCTGAAGGAAGGGGCCAAACTGCGCTCGGACTACCAGAGTTTTGCGGATTTCGCAACGGAGTATAACACGTGGAATAGGCTTCACATTCCCTATTCAGCGGTAGGTCAAAGCAGTTTGAGCCCCCAGCTGACGCGATATTACGGCGCAGAATTGTTAAGCGCTGGCAGTACGAATGCGTATGACATTGCATTTGCCATGCAGTGTCTGAATCAGAATACTGTGAATCGGGAATTGATTCTTCGTTATATCGGGAGTCGGTTGGGAATGGAATATAAGGCATATGACAACGTACAGATTCACAAATATTTAACCCGTATTCTGGAGGAGGCGCAGTTGGGCACGCGGGCGAGACCTGATCTGAGATCGGGTGGACCACGTCGGATGCTTGTGGATTGAGGGATTATAAGTCATGTTCGGCAACCTAAGGGAGGCGTGAAAACGATGGAGTATGCGGATGAGAGGATACTTGCTTTCATCAATGAAGTGGAGAAAAGCCAACAGCCCAATGACATTCGTACAGGGCCTGTGCGTGTAGGCAAGCGCTACTATGAGTTTACGGAGTTGGCTTTTTTTGATGGAAAGCTAAAGGTGCTTATGCCTAGCGACTTCGTAGATATGCCGGAGGAGCAAAGCAAGCTGAAATACCCGTATGAACAGCGTCCACAAATTATTAAGAGCGATGAGACAGGCGGGATCAATTTTACGCTAAGCCAAATCGATCAGGAGCTGGATGATGAATCGGTTCAGGAACTGACGGAGGGCATGAAGGCTTTGATTAAAAGAATGAACCCGACGCATGTTTTTTATACGGAAGGGCTGGAAGAAGCGGGCGGCAAGCCGATTGGCTATTTTGATTTCAAAGGGGCTGCGTTGGACGGATTTATTTATTACATCATGTTCTTTTTTGAATTTGAGGGTAAGACGGTGATGGGTACTTTTTGCTGTCCGTATGGGGATTATGAGGATTGGCAAGAAGCCGCCCGTCAAGTCATTCGCACGATAAGGATCATACATGAGGAGGAAGGTGGGGGATCCGCATGAGCGAAAAGAGGCATACGTACACGGACATGGTCGTCTTCCCGTATGAGTTTGAAAGTCTGCTGGATTTCAAACTTGTTCAGCAAGCAGGAGAACATTCGCACCTGACGCTCAGCGGAATCGTTCCCGAAGATAAGCTGGATCAGTATGTGGAGCGAGCCGACGATGAAGAACGGATTCAGGTGTCGGTGCAGGATAAGGATCGGACGATTATTCTTTTTCAAGGGATGGTTACCCGTCTGACGGTACAAGCCGTTAATGGGGTAAGAAAGCTCATGGTGGAGGCGTATAGCGAAACGATGCGGATGGACATGAAGAAGAAAACGCGCTCGTTTCAAAACACGCAGCTAGCGTATTCCGCTTTGTTTAACCAGCTCGTAGCCGATTATCCGCAGGCTGATGTAACGGATGGAGCTTCAAACGGCAAAAGGACAGGCGGTTTGCTGGTACAGTACAAGGAAACAGACTGGCAATTTGCACGAAGAGTGGCCTCTCAGTTTCACGCTCCTTTGGTGCCGATTTGTACGCAAAGTGGTGTGAAAGTATCGGTAGGCTTGCCGGATCAAGGGGAACCCCAGAAGCTAGACGCCTATAACTATGCCATAAAGAAAGATCTGAAGGGCTATAAGCAGAAGTCCGAGAATGGCATGAGCGACTTGAATGAACAGAATAGCATCAGCTATGAAGTAAGCAGCAGCAAAATTCTGACCTTGTGCAGCCCTGTACAGTTCCAGCGGCGGACGTTGTACGTATATCGAGCCGAGACAAGAATAGACAAAGGTGTCATGATCCATGATTACGTGTTGAAGGATCGAGAGGGGCTTGGTGTTCCGACGGAATATGCCTATGCGCTGGCAGGAGTCTCACTTTTTGGCAAGATTGCCGGGGTATCCAAGGATCAGGTAAAAGTGAATCTGCATATCGATGGAGGGCAATCTGGAGGATTATGGTTCGCCTATTCCACCGTATATTCCTCACCGGACGGGAGCGGTTGGTATTGTATGCCTGAAGAGGGCGATGAGGTGCGCCTCTATTTTCCGGATGAGCAGGAGAAGCATGCGTTTGCAGCCAGTTCCGTGAATACAGCGTCATCTGATCCCCAGAAGCGAAGCGATCCATCGGTGAAGAGTATTAGTACCAAATATGGTAAACAAATTGTATTCAAGCCAGGCTCGGTTGAGATTATCGGCAGCGGCAAGCTGCTTATGAAGCTAACCGACGATGGAGGGATTGAAATCAATAGCGACAAGAAAATTATGCTGTCTGCCGAAGACGATATTGAAATTACCGGCGGGGCGAAAGTTGTTATTCAGGGCGAGCAAGGCGTGGATTTGAAGCAAGCGGACGCAAGCCTTGCGATAACGGATCAGGTGACGATCAGCGGAGGCAAGGTCAATATCGTTTAAGCGGAGGGGGAGACAGCTTGAATAAGCAAGAAGCGCTGGATGATTTCCTGGAGAGCTTTGTCTTCGATCAATGGCTGAAGGACCTGCTGCCGATTGACCAAGCGCTGGAGGCGCAGCGTTCGAGCATCGAACAAAGCTTTAGCGATGCTTTTGAATCCGTATGGACACAGGTGTCGGAGCTTCAGGAGCAAGGTTTAAAGGGGGATATTCGGTATGTGTATATCTCTCTGATGCGGACTAGCATTATGGAGAATAGGCCTGATTATCGCATTGATGCGTATGATCACAACTGGTTTATGGATGCCGCAGCGTGTGTGGGAGGATGGCGAGCTGACTTTATCTTTGATCCGTTGTTTCGAAGGATGGAGGAGCTGGAGAAGCAGAAGTCCGCGTATGCGCGCAAAGTCACCTCGATGGATATAGCGAGAATTAAGCAGATCGAAGCCGTGAAGTATCACCTGCTGGCTATCGAATTTATGAAAACAAGAATTTCAGCACTGCTTACCAGTAATGGATATCTACGTATGGGAAAAACGCCTGATATCCACTGGATGGTAGGGGAATTCCGCGATCAGAGCGAGCTGCTTGTGTCCGGGAACACACCGGTAGATGACGGAAACGATGGAGCGAAAGCGCAATGAAGGACTACTTTGTGTTAAAGCAGGATGAACGGCTCACTGACGCACCTGAGCTGCTGGATGCAAGGAAACAGGTGAATTCGAGAGATATTCACCTCACCAGTGCTCATAAACTGGCGGATACGATGTTCTTCAAAGTGAAGGCGGAGAAGGAAAGCAGCTTTCCTGATGTGATGGATCGTCATTTGTATCTCATCTCGGAACGATTAAAACGTTTGGTAGAACTGTATGCGCCGGACACGATATTCAAGTTGACCCCATTAATTGATATGGCTCATCGCCGCCAGCATAATTATTATTTGCCAATCTTTGAGGAAGTGAGCGCGCTGAGTCCGAATAGTGAGCTAGCGGGAGACGGGCGTGTGATCCGGAAGTTGGTTCTGCAAGGAGATCAGCTCACGGGCAAGAGGATCTTCAAGATCAAAGAAAGCGAAAAACCGCTGATCGTGGTGAGACTGGACGTTGCTGAAAGTATACTGCGCAGGGATTTCGAAGGCGTTCAACTGGTACGCGTACTGGTAGAATAGCAGGTTGCATAAGGAGGGAGCTTCGATGTCTGAGAACGAGTTCTACATTGTGAGAGGGGCTCAAATGGTTTGCAGCTGCGGGTCCCACAAGCGACGGATTAATTTGCCGGAGAGTCATGGGTCGTATGTAAATGACAAGCCGATGATGAATGAAGGGGATTACCTGTTTCATGTGAACGTGCCGCATTTTGGCATTTGTACAAGTCCGTTGAATCCAAGCGGAGAAACGATTTATTTGATTGCTGAGAATGGCCAGACCATTTCTGGCAAGCCTTGTTGTCCGCTCCAGATGGGCAAATGGATGCAGGCCAAGGAGAACGCCATCGTGGATGGCAAGCCAGCCTTAACGACCGTATCACGGTTGGTCTGCGGCTATCAGAATAACAAAGGGGAACAGGGGAGCGGGGATCAGCAAGACAAGGAGGGCATTACCTTTATTACGAATGGACAGCAGGATACGTAAGGAAGCGGAGGTGGAAGAATGGGCGAAGTAGCGGTAGAGAAGCATTTGCGTGTGCAAACGATCTATCCGATTCATCAACTTGAGGATGTACAGATCACTTGGCAACCGAATGAGCATGGACGGCTTCTGGTGCGTGGCATCGTAGATGAGGCTGTCAACGTCAGTGCAACACTGCAAGCCTTGGCTAGCGATGAGATCCGTGTCTATGAAAGCGACGGCCAGCAGGAAACGACGCTGTTCCGAGGGTGGATAAGCGCAGCGCATACGACGCATACCCAAGGGGTGTATCATATCGAGCTGGAGGGCCTATCGGGCAGTGCGATGCTGGATGGAAAAAGACATCGTCGTACGTTTCAGAATACGTCGATGTCGTACGCCGAGGTAATGGACGAGCTTGTGAGCGCGTACCCAGGTCATGATGTCCTTTATCGCGTAGGGGAAGGCGTCCCGATTGTCGAGCCAGTCATCCAGTATGACGAGACCGACTGGGAACTGCTGAAGCGCTTGGCGAGTCATTTCCAGAGCGTAGTCGTCTGTGATATATTGGAAGCAAGACCAAAGCTTTTCGTAGGTATACCGCCAGGAAAAAGTCTGAGTTTGTCGGCAGATACTTCCTATCTAGCGGGCAAGGACTTGCTGGCTTTTCAGCGTGCAGGCGGTTATGAGGCCGGTTTGCATGATACGGATTTCTTTTATTATGACATACAGAGTACCGCGCGCATGTCGCTTGGAGATGAAGTGGCCTTTCGAGGCAAATCGCTCATCGTCAGCGAAGTGAAGGGCCGGATGAAGCAGGGAGATTTCGTCTACACGTATCGTCTGTCAAGGGCGGAGGGGATACGCCGAGAGCGTGCGAACAATGCCAAGCTGACAGGTATTTCGCTGTCCGGAGAAGTGCTGGAGGTCAAGGGAGAGCAGGTGAAGCTGCACCTGAGCGTGGACAGCAAGCAGGCGAAGGAAGGCGCGCATTGGTATCCTTTCTCGCCAGCGACAGGAAGTGCCATGTACTGCATGCCCAAGGTGGGCACGCAAGCGAGCTTGTATGTACCTGATGCATCAGGAGCAGGCGCCTTGGTTGTCGGCTCTGTGCGAAGCAATGGGGCGAGCTGCGCCAAGATGGGCGATCCGAGCCAGCGGTATTTTGGAACGGAGCATGGAAGTGAACTCGCCTTGCTGCCTAGTGCGATTCATCTGACAGGCGGGAGCAAAGAGCCGCTCAAACTGAGCTTCGATGACGAGACGGGCATTACGATGACGAGCCATAAGAAGCTGACGCTGAACGCGAAGATGGACATTTCCCTCTACACGCCGAAACGTGTGGTGATTCGTGCCCAAAGTCAACTGATGGCGAAGAAATTAGCGGCACAAAGCGGTTTTACCATTGAAGGAGATTACCACTTTCTGGGGACAAACGTGAAGGCGGCAGGCACAGACCGGACCTCCTTTGCGCCCTACGACGATGAGCCGAAGCAAGGTGTCAAGCCTGAAACGCCGTCTGAAACTGAAACGCCGAAGAAAAAGAAGAAGTTTAGCTGGGGGAAACTGGCAGCCAATGTGCTCGGCGCATTGGCGGTCGTAGCAGTTGTAGCAGTTGTAGCGGCAGTGACCGTGGCGACGCTAGGAGCAGGTGCGGTAGTGATTGGCGCGGTAGTCGCGGGAGCTGTGGCAGCCGGAGGTATAGCGGTAGGAGCGAAGGCGGTATCGGATATCCGGCGAGGAGAAGTAAGCGACTTCGGGGATTATGCCGCGGATGCCTTCCGAGAATCGATGATCGGGGCGGCCTCTGGGGCGATATTCGGGCCATTTGGCAGTGGTGCAAGTCTGTTAGGGAGAATGGCTGTAAATGGTATATCCGGAGCGGCAGAAAGTATTGTAAGCCAGCTTACGGATAACGAAGAAGGCTTTAGCTGGAAGCAAGTAGCCTTCAGCGCGGGAATTAGCGCTGCCACGGTCGGATTGCTGGATGCGAAGATCGTAGGAAAAACGGTAGGCGAGTACATCGGGCAGGGAGCTAATAAGGTAGCGCCATGGTTGGTTAACGGGATGGGCGCCGTAGCGGAGAAGTTTGGTAAGTTTGTAGGGAAAATTAGTGAATGGGGTAACATAGGTAAAAGTTACTTGAAAGAAAAAGGAACATTGGTAATTAAGGGCTTAAAGCAGGAAGTGAAAGAAATAGGGGATTCAGTTCAGGCTCTGAAGAAAACAATTGGGGATTTAGAAATTCCTAGTTCACAATCTAAAGAAGCGCTTGTTTACGGCTATATGTCGCCGAATAAGACGGTTGCTGAGGCATGGCAGGATACGAAAGATGCTGTGTCGAAGTTCTTGAAGAAGCCGGATAAGCCACCAGAAAAACTGCCTGAAATTGAAAAACCTGATCCTGGGGGGACGGGTAAAACATCCCAAGCTAAACAGCAAGAAGCTTACGAAAAGGCTATGGAACATGCAGCTAAAAACCAACCACCATATACTAGGAAACCTAATGCTCCCAAAAACTATAAAAAGAAAGTTCGTAACGAGGATGGTACTACTACTTATACGTTTACTTCTATGAAGAATGGGAAAGATTATCAGGTGAATTTTGATAAAGAAGGTTTCCCGATATTTGGTTCGAAATATGATACTGCTTTACCTGAAAAATTTTACTTAGAACCAGATGGTGTACAGTTTGAATATCTTTCAAAAAAACTATATGCTGATATTACTAGCAACTCAAAACTTGCTGGAAATTTCAGCGAAGTTGAAATAGCTTTGTTAAAAGAAGGAAAAGTACCAAAAACTTTAACCTGGCATCATCATCAAGACTCAGGAAAAATGCAAATAGTTGATTATTTTGAACATCAAGTTGCAGGACATACTGGGGGTAGAGCGATTTGGGGTGGCGGAAAACCAGGTCGATCGGGAAAATTGAAAAATGAAATATTGGAGTTGTTATCATGGGATTGAAAAAATGGATTTTTGTAGAAGAGTCAGTTGATGATGCTACTATAGTTTTAGTTGAACAACTTTTTGAAGTGACCTTCCCTCAAGATTATAAGGATTGCATCAAAAAATTTAATGGTGGTTACCCCGAACCTAATATCTTTGATTATAACAACGGTGCACAAGGAGTATTCAATGATTTGATTAGTTTTACAAATAGTGAGCTAAACATAAAAATGTTTCATGATATTGCAAAGGATTCGATTAACAAAGAAATTATTCCATTTGGAAGAGACCCATTTGGTAACTTAATCTGTTTTGACTATCGCTACTCCAAAAAAATTCCATATGTTATATTCTATGATCATGAAGAAGTAGGGGAAGAAGCGATAACACCCATTTGTGAGACCTTTACGGAACTTTTAAATAGATTATATTCTATAGAATAGTAGGTGGATTTTTGTGAATATAGAATTTGAGTCTTCATTTAAACCAATTGAAAATAAAGCGATTAAAATTTTTGAAGAAACGTATAATTTAAACCTACCAGATGATTATAAGAAGTTTCTTCTTTGTCAAAATGGTGGAAAAACGGTTAGAAGAAGGTTTGAAACAAATGACAAAACAATAACATCGTCAATCATGTTATTTCTTCCACTTGGTAAAGAAAGAGATGAGGATTTGGAATATTATTACACGAAATACAATTTGGGTAATATAGTACCTTCCAACTTTGTTCCTATTGGGTTTGACCCTGCAGATAGCCTTATATGCTTGTCAGTCAGTGGGGAGGAGCGAGAGTCCGTTTATTTCTGTGATATGGATTATATTGAAGAAGATAAAGAGTTAAAACAAGAGTTCGTTAGATTAATATCTCCTAGTTTTAGTGATTTTGTAAATACACTCTTTAAACCCAATTAATTAAAACATCTAAGAAATCAGTGTGTAAGTGGATTCTATCATTTCTCTCGTGTATATTTTCTCAAATTTCAACAATCAGATCGTACAATATAATTAACAATGCCACAATAAGAGTTAGTTACCCGTATTGTGGTCTTTTTACCCTTCGGCATCCGTAAATGTATGAATAATGAACTCAGGAAAATTATTAATACTGCCAAGAACGTTTTAAGATCAAATACAACAAATATGACCTTTGGGATTATTGAGGATGGTATAACAGAGAATGCACTTAGCATTCATCAGGAGTTAATTAATTATTCCAATCAAAAAATTCAACAATATGTTGAGTTTGTACAAATAGTCTCAGGTTTTCATTAGGAAGTATAGTAATGTTGGAATATCAGGAGAATAAAGATTACCAAAATTTATTAGACTTTCTGCCTGATTGGGAAACTAACTGGCTATGTGTGGGCAAAATTATGTCTGAACCACTAGGCATAAATAAGCAGGATGGAAATGTATATTGGTTTTCAGAAATTCCTTACAGCAATGAAGGGATATGCCTTGGCACACTTGATAAATTTCTTGGAAATTATGTGTTTGGTCGCAAATACTATGAAATTGTCCCATGGATAGATGAAGATGATTGGTATCAGTTTATGATTATGCATGGTCTTGTCTTCGAAGGTGAAAATAATGAATGATAAAAAAATAAAAGTTATTTTAAAAAGGATGTTAGGAAGTAATTATCAAAAATCGATATTAACAATTGATGAAGTTTTCTTAACAGGAATTGAATTTACTGATGACGTATGTTTTTCTGGGGAAAGTGGGCAAGAAGTATATGATAAACCAATTGAAGAAGGTGGAAAGCCAATAACCGGGCTTGTGTATGAAAGATATCGGAATGGGAATTTAGCTTATTATTCTTATTATAAGAACGGAATTGCTGAGGGCGATTATGTTAACTTTTTCGAGAATGGCAAAGTAGAGAGTTTCCGAGAAATGTGTAGGGGTGTATTATTTGGTCAGTCACTGTCTTGGTTTGATAATGGTATTTTAAAATCAATGGCGAGTTACAAATATGGGTTTAAAATAATATATAGGGAGTGGAACATAGGAGGGGAATTGGTAAATGAAATGCTAGAGCCAAACGATTTTGAAAAAAGTATGATAGAAAAATACGATAAGTGGAACATGCAAACTGAGAATTAGTAACAGAAGATTTGGTCATGCGGAAATACGAATGATCCAGAGAAAGGACAGTAAGCGTCAAAAACATCCATTGAATAAACATTTGGAGGTTTCTATCGCTTATTGTCCTTCTTTATTTTTTCCAATAAAGTTAAGGATTTTTTTACCAATTGATCTGCTTGGCGTGTTGTCTCGGGTAAGCGGAAACGAGGAGCTAACTGTAAAACCCATTTGCATGCCGTAGGTAATGAAATTCGATGTCCGATAGAGACGTAAATAGGTTTTACATTATTCTGTGTTCTTAATACGATACCGATTTCGTCATTACTATCTAGTAAGGTCGAATAATCCCCTCGTTTAATACCAGGATCTTCATAATCCCCAAGTAACTTGGTTTTGCCACAACCAATTGTTGGAGTGTTAAACAGTACCCCCAAATGACTTGCTAACCCGAATCGTCTCGGATGAGCAACTCCTTGTCCATCACACACTATTAAATCTGGTGTTATAGATATTTTACTGAATGCTTTAATAACTGGAGGTAATTCTCTAAATGAAAACAATCCAGGGATATAGGGGAAATTAGAAATATCTTCAACTACATTGCTTTCAATTAGTTTCTGTGTAGTGGCATCAAGTATCACAACTGCTGCTACTAATCTATCACTATTTTTGCTATAAGCAACGTCAACACCAGCAATATAGTTAACTTGCTTTAATTGGTCTTCCTTTATTACTTTTAAGGCAAGTTCTTTTTGTAGAACAATTGCTTGTGATTCGTTTAAATCCCAAGAATGCTGAATAACTGGTTCGATACAATTTACTCCTTTCATAGACAGATCAGCCGTAGTTTTTTATTATATTATGACTCATGTAGTACTGGAAAACAATCATAAACATTAAAGTGATTGACTTGTTTTTTATTATCTTCATTTTTTAAGATTACAACTTAGGGGCGGGTGATTCTACAAAGATACCAAGAACAGGACCAGAATGGGATGAGTATTTCCGTTCAAGATATGGCGATGAGAATGTGGACTGGAAAACTAGTTCAGAATGGTGATAATCATATTCCATATACACCTAAAATCAGACCAAATGCAATAAGCTTGCGGTATTTTGGAACGGAGCATGGAAGTGAACTCGCCCTGCTGCCAGGTGCGATTCATCTGACAGGCGGGAGCAGGGAGTCGCTCAAACTGAGCTTCCGGCATCTGGTGCGCTTATAGGCCCCGTCAAGAAAGCATGGGAAGCATACAAGGACTTCGATCCGATGAGTGCTGGCATCCTGGCAAACATGGCATGGAAGGGATTGGATTATGCCGTCAACAATCCTCTTGGAGCCTTGGAGTTTGTTACGAACCCAATCGCTTTTACAGCCAAATATTATGCCAACAAGGAGCATCGAGATGAGCTGCTGAGAACATTGGCGGGAGTCTGGGAAGGCGTAAAGCAAGATTTCAAGGAAGACGTCATACATGGAGATACCTATAGTCGAAGTAAATATGGAACGGAATTGGTACTTACCATAGCTTCTTTTTTTGTTGGTGGCGAGGCAGGAGCAGCATCCAAGGCAACAAGAATAAGCGCAAGATCCAATCAGTCTATACGAGTACTGAGTGCAGAGGGTACTACCCTGGGTGAAAGTTACGCGAAGCTTACCCAGGCGGCTATGAATAAGATTTTAGATGTAAAATTTATTAACCCGTTTGAGAGTTCGCAGTTGGTAGGAATTTCTGGTAGAGTACCTGTAACAACAACGCTAAGGGAAATCTTGCAGGGATCATCAGGGAAGATATCGAATCATTTGAAAAGCGAGGGAGATTCAGTCGGCTCTGGAAAGGGTGGAGGTAGTTCGGGGGGTAAGGGGACGGGTGAAGGTGCTCCTTCAAAATCTCCGCCTAATGTAGAAACGAATTTTATAATATTTAATAAATCACATAAAAATGCCGCTCCTAAACCAAGAGGATTCGGACCAAATGGTGGGCGTCTTGAATCACACCATGGACTTCAAGGTGAATGGGCGAAAGAAAATTTAGCAAAGTATGGATATGATTACAAAGAAGCACCAACAGTGACACTTGAAACAGGTAAAATACCTGGAGCAAATAAAGATCATCCACATACAGAACTCAACAACCGTCAGTCAGAAAGAAGAGATGATCGTATAGCTGAAGGGAAGGGGAAATGGAGTTCTACTTTACAGGAGGAGCTTACTTTTATTGTTGAAGATTTTAAAGCGCTTGGTTTTACGAGAGAAACTATAGAAAAAATAATGGAACAACAATATAAAATGTTAGACAAGCTTAAAGTACCGTATCGGAGGATAAATCTAGATGAATATTTTTGAAGAAATAAGTGATATGTTTTTTGTAGAAGTAAAAGATTTACCAGCGAGTGAAGGGGATATTATAAGTCTTCAAAACTTTTCCACTATAAAAGTACCTAATGATTATGAAGAGATGTCCAAAATAGCAACTGAATTAGAGATAAACGTAAAGAATCAAATGTACATCCGAATATGGAGTCCGTTAGGATGTATAGAGATGAATGAAGCACACAGAATCCAAAAGTATATCCCTGAATCTCTAGCTATTGGAGATGATGAGGGTGGTTATGTCTTGATCTATATGGAAGGTAAAGAGGGATTTGGATTGTATATGGTTGGATTTGGGAATATTGATGTTGAAGATGCGGTCTTAGTTGCCCCCTCACTTAGAGACTTATTGATAAATAATATAGGAATAGATGTTGTAATGAGCGGCTATGTATAAATGATCATACACAATAGAACTATCTTTACACATAACAAATCTAAAAATTGAATTAAGAGAAGGAGTTATAATTATGGGGCAAGAACTAGTCAATCAGATAGATACAACATACTCTGTTGAACTACTGTTCGAAGAAGTTCCAATAGTTGATGTTGATAAAATTGCTAAAGATTTATTTCGAAATTTTGGTATAAATATTGTCTTGAATAATGATGACAATGAAGTTGTTATAATTACTTTTACTGATTACCAAGTAGAGATACAAGAAGGTGTCATACTGAATGTTCAATACATTTTTAACAGAAGCTATTCACAAGTAGATAATAAGAGAATCGCACCTGCTTTGCAGCAAACTTGGGATTTTGAAAAAGCAAATGAAACAGTTTGTAGAGCGAAATATAGTTGCTTGCTTTCGGACGTTTTCGCTTCACAATTGGATTATCGAAGCAGAGTAGAGTTGTTTAATATTGTTTTATTGACTATATTAAAAAATACAAACTGTATCGCAGTAAATTGGAAGTCTAGTCAAAAGATATCCGACCCTGAATCATTTATTAGTCGATTTGAAAATGGCGAGTATTTAAATGGAGCATTGAATGTTAGAATGTTCAAATTGGAGCAAACCAATGATGAGATGATAATGGATACAGTAGGTCTTTCAGGTTTGGGATTACCAGATATACAGTGTCGGTTTAATAATATCACCTCATCCGAAATAGCTAGTTTGTTGTACGGCTATGGTAACTATATTTTTGAGAACGGTGATATTTTTGAAGATGGTGATAGCCTGGATGGAACAGGGGAGATTCAAAAATGGATTTGCAAACGTGAGATGTCATTACTCAACCCCAAAAGAGTTGTTCTTAATATAAAACCGCAGAAATAAATCAAATAATTGAGAGTTGAAATAATGGTGATAGTTGGTAAAACGACTATCATCTTTTTATTCCTAAGTTTAAGATTACTACTTAGGGGACGGGTGATGATTCAAAGCCTAAGGTATTCACAAATACCGTACACTATACATCAAATGCATCTGGTGGTTCGGGTTTAACCTACAAGGTTTTTCAGAGAAATGATATTGATTGGAGCATGAAACGAACTACAGGAGCGAAACAAGGAATAGGTTTAACAAATGCTGAAGCTGCCTCACGGCATGGACTTGCCCCAATTTAACCAGATGGCTTTATAGCCACCTTACACCATTCACGTCAAAGTGGTATAGGACCTTTGTTTGAAGCTAGTACTAGATATCATAATATAACTAACATAAGTAAATCTCCTCTTCATCCATATGGTGGAAAGCCTCACCCGTACTATCCTATGGGGAGAGGTAAGGGATCTCTTAGAGAGCAGTTCCAAAAGGTTGATTCACCTGAATATTGGAAATGGAGAGGGACACAACAATAGGAGGAGTGTATTAAGATGGATAATTTACCAAAAGGATTAGAAGTTGCATTAAAAGAAGAAATTTACAATCGAGAAAATGAAGGTGACGTTCTTTCTGCTCTATCACGTCTAAACGTTACTACATCAAATGCTTTTATTCAATTTTATAAAAAGTATAGTGGTGCATTTTGGAGTGAGGCAGTACCTTATGAATTACTTGATATATGTGATGGTAAAAACAACATAGAAGTGTATACTGAAATTTGTAGAAAGGAACATGGTTTTCTTCATAATTTTCTAGTGCTAAGCGAACTGTCCACTGGGGCAGTACTTGTGTTAGATAGTATTACTGATAAAGTATATGAAGTTGATTTTGAAGGGGGTCAAGACCTTCTAATGAACGGAGAATTGGAAGTGAGTTGGTCGAATTTCAATGAGTTTCTAAAGGAATATTTTGAACTATAATTGTGTAGTTGAAAGAACACTTAACTATTTCATTTCCGGTAATGGGGCGCTACCCAGTGCCGAATGAACCCATCATCCATCATTCAATCATGAACACATTTAACCCATGTAATACCCGTATGAAGATTTCTCTATATTGTTTGTATGCACAGATGCTTTAATTTTATAACCTAAATAACGCTATTCCGTTACGATGAACAGGTCGATTATGGTCAGATACTACCATGATTGACCTGTTTTTTGCTATGTTTGCTTTCTCACAGGTTCTTGAAAATGCTTCGCAACTGTAGAATGCGCCGCCCCGATAGGGAGGATCAAAAGGCAAGGCATCTTTTGAGATAGATAGCTCTACCATTAATATTGTTAGGACTTATCTGTTAAATGTTCGCAACAATCTGGCCATTTGCCGCGATAACTACTGTGAAAAAACAATCTGGTGACGACCAGTTGACATAGAACAGGTGAGGTATCGTCTTAGGCTAGCCGCCTTCCTACTCCACAGCCGCCCAAGAAGGAAGGTATTGCATATGAAAACGAAGTACAACGACTTCTGGTTAACTAAGAATAACAAAGCCGCTAATGCGTACATGGACGTAGTACAGACTGGACCTCCTTTGCGCCCTACGATGATGAGCCGAAGCAGGGCGTTAAGCCCTCAGTTGTACTTACATAAATTTCATTACTAATCCTTATCAAAACATTTTTCCAGTGAATGTATGAGTGGTACAGTATTAATTGGTCCTACCGACACTACTATGCCTAGCGCTGCTGCGTATTTAGCCTTTTACATATAAAATAGTGATTGTCGAAGTATCCATCCTTAAGGTATTATTCTGTAGTATGGAAATTTTTCCAAGTTTTCGGAAGACCAAATAAGGATGGCAGGTGAACGGATGAGTCTAATTGAAGTACAGGATCTAACCAAAACATTTCGGCAAGCGGTCAAAGCTCCAGGTTTAGTAGGCGCGGTTAAACACATGTTTACCCAGAAATACAGGGAGAAGCAGGCGGTAAACGGCATCAGCCTGAGTATTGAAGCAGGGGAAGCCGTAGCTTATGTAGGGCCTAATGGAGCTGGTAAATCGACTACGATCAAAATGCTCTCAGGTATTTTGGTGCCGACATCCGGCAGTGTAATGGTTGATGGCGTGGTTCCCCATAAGCAAAGAACGGACAATGCGAGAACCATCGGGGCTGTATTCGGCCAACGAACACAATTGTGGTTCGATCTGCCGATCATAGAATCTTTTGCGCTGCTCAAAGATATTTACGAAATTCCGGAAGCGGTTTATCGGTACAATATGGATCGTTTTACCGAGCTGCTCTCGCTGGATGAATTTCTGCATCAACCTACACGCAAGCTATCTCTGGGACAACGGATGAGAGCGGATTTAGCTGCTGCTCTGCTGCACAACCCTCGAATTGTCTATTTAGACGAACCGACCATCGGCTTGGATATTGCAGTGAAAGTGAAGATTCGAGAGTTTATTAAGCAAATGAACCGCGAACAGGGAACGACCATTATTTTAACGACGCATGATTTGGAGGACATCGAGGATATTTGCCGCAGGCTTGTTATTATCGATCAGGGTAGGATCATCTATGATGGGAGCCTTCAGGCTGTCAAGGACGCTTTTGCTCGGGAGAGGACGATCCACTTCCAGCTGAGTCAGCCGCTATCGGGCAATGAACATCTGTTAACTGACTGGCCAGGAGCCGTCGTAGAACAGAAGGATGGTCAGCATATTGCGATCCGCTTTGACCGGTTTGAGGTATCAGCCAGCGAAGTCGTGAGCCGTGTCATGCGATTGGGTGAAGTGATTGACTTCCGTATCGATGAACCGAAGATCGAGCATGTGATTCGCAGGGTTTATGAAGGGGAGCTTGTATTAACGGATGCGGAGCCGCCGAAAGCGATGGTGGCGAATGATTAGAAAATATGTGTCACTAGCCCAAATGTCTATGCAAAACAGCATTGCCTACCGCAGTTCATTTATCATCAATATTGTCGGCAGCCTTCTCCTCCTTGTATCCATGATGTATTTGTGGAAAGCGATTTACGCGGAGAGGACAGAGGTAGGCGGGTTTACTTGGGAAGCTATGAAAGCGTATTTATTAATAACGTTTATTTCAAATTCAGTTTTGTCCTTTACCTCGGAGGGCCGTATTGCCGGGAAAATACGCGATGGCAGCGTCTCCTTGGATTTGTTGAAGCCGTTGGACTTTCAGAAGGCACGCTTCTCCGAAACGTTGGGGACGAGCTTATTTGAAGGAACGGTGACCATTGTGCTGACTATCTTGGTGCTCGCCTTTTTCTCAGGAGTTCAGATGCCTGTAGGCTTCACGGCCTGGCTATTATTTGCAATAAGCTTGCTTGCCGCGCTGCTTGTGAAATTCGGTGTAGTCTATCTCGCTGGCTTATGCTGTTTTTGGACGGATAGCTTCTATGGTATTTCACTGGCGAGAGCAGCTATCACCAACCTGCTTTCAGGTGCATTGGCTCCTTTGGCATTTTTCCCTGATTGGTTGAAATCGCTTTGTCTGCTGCTTCCGTTTCAGGGGATCGTTCACATTCCGGCTACGATCTATTTGGGTCAGACTTCTTCCATGGAAGCTGTTCGAATGGTTGCGGTCCAGCTGATATGGGGCGTGGTGTTATGGCTGCTCGGTAAATTGCTGTGGAACATAGCGGTGAAAAAAGTGACGATACACGGCGGCTAAGAGGAGACGAAGCTGAAAAGGGAAAGAGGTGGCCGGTTGAAGAGGAAGATTAGTCGATCTATGTACTTATATACACGGCTGATGAGCCAGCAATTAAAAGCTATATTGGAATATCAGGCGGACTTTCTGCTACTCGTTATTGCAGCAGGTTTGACGCAGGTGATGGGGCTAATTTTTATATGGGTCATCTATCAAAAAATACCGCAAATCCACGGTTGGGATTTCTGGGAAGTTATTTTTATTTATGCGATCATTAATTTTACGACAGGCGTTTCTCAGTTCTTTTTTGAAGGGACATGGCGGATTGGATTTCTGGTCAACTCGGGAGAATTGGATCGAATGCTGCTTCGCCCCATATCGCCAGTGCTTCAGGTGCTTAGTGGTGCTGTCGGAATGAACGGTTTAGGCAACATGGTGGTAGGAGGTATTATGCTTGTAAATGCACTTCGTTATGTTCATATCGAGTGGACTTGGGATAAGGCGCTAATTGGCTTTGTGTTATTTATCTCAGCTATGGTTACGCGTACTGCGATTAACCTTATATCCAATTCGCTTGTTTTCTGGACACAAGCCCCTAATAATTCCTTACCAATGATGGTCAGCAGTTTGGCCGAATTCGCCAAATTTCCGATTACAATCTATTCGTTTGGTGTACAGTTATTTTTCTCCTTGATACTTCCGTATGCATTTGTAAGCTTTTTTCCGGCGGCCTACTTGTTCGACAAACAGAGCTGGGGCTGGATAGGATTGCTGACTCCGTTGGCTGCAATTTACTGTGTGGTTTTAGGCATAGCTATATTTAGAAAAGGATTGAGTCAATACGAAGGAGCGGGGAGTTGAAGCCCGCTCTTTGTTTAACATATGGCTTTAGCTCAGTCCAACTCTGCACGAGTGAACAGATCGTGAATAAGTACCTCATCCTCACAGGCAGATTTGAACGCCCATGCGAACAGTTCTACAGCGGTTCCATTACTCGAGTAGGCACAGAACATATCTGCTTCCGGGTCAAAATGAATCGTGTCCGCGAGCTCCGGCATCCGCTCATTCAAGAACACCGCCGCCAGTGATGCCCAATCGTAACCGTTGCCTTCGAACCCCTCGTCCGCCCTGCTGTTGAATAGCTCGGTCAAATAGCTGCCGACCGTCAGGATGACAGATTTGCCGCCATTGTTCTGTTTCACGAGGATAAAGGGGGCGACATCCTTCGGTTCTCTTGCAGTTGTCAATGCCTGTGCAGCTTCGGTTTCTGCTGAAAACTTTGCTATCACCGCACTGCGTGCCTCGTCCGTGAAACGGAGAACTCCATTCTCCTGAACGATAAGGCCTCCCCCGATCCGCCCATCCAGCCAATCGCTGATGAAGCCGGGAGCATACCCTCCTTGGCCGAATTCGCCGCCGAAAGCGATCATTTGATCATAGGTATCCAGATACTGCTGACGGCTGGCAGTCGGGAAAGCGTTGGTGTATAGCCAGAACTGCACATCGTACATGAGATGAGACCGCTCATCCGCATGAAATGAGAAGTGGCCCTTCTCTTGAACGATCCGGGTACAGACGCTGCGTATTTTGGACTCCAGCCCGTCCACCTCAGAGGCCTGACTGCAGAGTTCCGTGAGCAGTGGAGAGAATTTTCCTTCAGCCACTTTGCGCAGATCGTTCTCTTTATCTTCTTCGGAAGTGTCGTAATCCTCATCATTGACCAGACCGCGGATGAACGTCTCGAAGTCCGGCGCCAAGAATGTTATCTCGTAATCATCTTCCTGATCGACATGAATGACTGCAGGTTCGCCGTCCTTCCCACAGTGACTGTAATCCAGCATCACGACATCGTGCCCTGCCGAAGGGCAGTCACAGATGACTACGCCGATATCCGGATAGCCCCACTCCTCAATCATGAACGGACTGCCGAGATCACCGCAGATCGAGTAGCTTTTGTCGCGGCCGATCCCCATAATTCCCGTTATAGCAATATGATCCTCAGCCCAAGAGGTAGCTTCATCTGTCGGGAAGGATGTATGATGGGGAATGCCCCCGTTCTGATGCTTCATCAGAGCGATATAGGCTGCCGGCAGCTTATAGCCGAGTTCTTCTTCTATAGAAGAAATCAGCTCATCCGTAGGCGGATCAGAGACATATTGTTCTCTGGCATAGTTACTGTCTTCCCAGAAACTGTCGAGATCCATACCTTCAAAAGGGATCGCTCCCGGGTCTTTCTGTTGTTTGCTGAGTTTGCGCTGGTATTCAGCCTTTTGTTGTTTTTCCCATTTGCTATGGCTCCAATCTAGCAATCTGGCTGAATGCTTATCGCCAGGGTCCAGCACCAGCGCGGTGCTTAGCACACCTGCCGCTTTCTCATACCGCTTCATATAATAATAGGAATAACCTACGCGAAAGTACCACAATGGATCATTTTTTCCCTGCTCAGCAATGAGAGCAAATTGTTCCAGTGCTTTGTCATACAAACTCAGATTGTTATAAGCACGACCAATGCTGCTGATCATGTCGTAATCCCTATCCGCTGGAGGAATCTTCATTAGAGTGTCTACGATTTGCTGGTGTTCATCCTCCTCGTGCCACTGCATGATCTGTGCGCTTAGCTCTTGTTCCATCGTTGCCGTCTGCCTCCCAAATGTGAAAATATGATTTTCTCTATTTTACCAGAGAGATGGCCCTGAATGGAAATGTTTGCCGCGATTGCGAAGGTTGCCTCGGCCTGTTTGACTTGGTTGTCCACAAATTTGTGTTAGTATTAATGGTAGAGTTAAGATTAAGAGTTGATACTGTGAAATATTTTATCATGTTTTTAGAGAGGGGAAAAATGATTAAATTAGAATTAATGAATTCGACTGAATTCCAGGAGTACCTAAATTCTGCAATTAAAAGCTACGCAAACAGCAACGTCCAATCTGGTAATTGGAACGAACATGAATCTACCAGTAAGGCAATAGAACAATACGCACAACTTTTGCCTGATGGTGAGAAAACCGCAAATAATAAATTATTAACAATTCGTTCAGATGGGCAAGAGGTTGGAATGATTTGGTTGGCATTGAAACCGAACAACAAAGGGTTTATCTACGATATAAAGATTAGGGAAGATTATCAAGGACGTGGACTTGGCAAGCAAGCGATGCAAGAAATTGAAAAGATGGCAAGAGAACTTGGCATAAAGAGTATGGGACTTCACGTCTTTGCTCATAACAAAATAGCGCGTGGTTTATATGAAAAGCTAGGCTATCAAGAAACGAGCATCGTAATGGCAAAAGAATTATAAACTCATTTCTTGTTCAGATAATTTTAATTTAATTGAAATAGCTATATCTTGGACGCTTGAAAAGTTCATCGATTGACCTGATCTTTAATTGGAACTATACTGTGTAGCAAAGAGGGTGAGTAGATGAAACAAATCAGCAGTCGTTTTTCGATGGCAGTCCATATTCTCTCGATGATTGCGTTGGACCCGCTATATAGTACAGGCGACCGAATAGCACGCAGCATCAATAGTAACCCTGTTGTAATTAGACGGATCATGGCTCAGCTCAAAAAAGCAGGGTATATTGAAACAAAATCTGGCGTTGCAGGGGCCTCCCTTCGAGTATCTCCCGAAAGATTAACCCTGCTGGATATTTACCGGGCCGTCGAATCCGTGGAAGGAAACCAGCTTTTTAATTTTCATAAGGAACCTGACCCCAATTGCTCTGTAGGCATGAACATTGAATCGGTTCTCTTGCCACAACTCTCTCATGCGCAGAAGGCAATGGAAAACGAACTGGATTCCGTTACTCTGGCTCAGATTGTTGAGCAATTACGGACAAAAGTGAATGCAAAATAAAGCTGCTCCCTACGTTCCGTGGAGCAGCTTTATTTATTTGTTTTAAATTTGCGCCAGTTAAACAGCAGCCTTTGCAGGCTCTACATATTCAATAAAACTGCCATCGGGATGTTGTACAAAAATGCTAGGACCAATAGGACCGTGCTGATCCCTTATGATGAGGGTATTTTGCTGCTGTAATACGTTCTTCAATTCGTTCATAGAATCAACGTACACTACGGCACGGAGTGATCTAGCAGGCTCCAAAGCCTCCGGACTTCCAGATACGATAACGTAAGGATATACGGTGGCTAAAGACAAACCAGCTTCGGGAATATCCCATCTTCGATCCATAGGTTGGTTTGCAAGAGATTCATAATATGCAACGGTTGTATCCAGTTCATTGGTAAAGACGGGGATAAAATGATCTGTGATTTTCATAGTAACCTCCTAAATTTTAATACATACCTATAACCATAGTGGTTATAACTATTATGGTTATATAATAATTTCAGGATCTTGTCAAACTTGCCGAGTTCTAACTTCCTCGTAAATCGCAGACACGATTCAGGTCCGGGGCTTACCCCCGTCTTGCATCTGCTTAACTCCTTTGCTTTTTGCGTCTTCTGCTGCTTTCTTTAGCAGGTTAGGGGCAAGCGAAAGCCACCCGACCTCTAGACTTACTTTGGGTAAGCCTCGAAGAAGGAATCTTTTGAATCCACGGTTGTTTTTGATGTCACCGAATACAGCCGGTTTAATCATCCGCCTGACTGCTGGCGCACAGCCTTGAGCTCTAGCTCCAGTTGCTTTCTCTAAACCTGCAATTATGCATCTTTTTTGCTCTTGGAAGAGCCTCAACGATTAAATTCCTGCGTTTGTGCAGGCTTTTGAGGCCTTTTCTAGATGATCAGCTGAAAAGGATAAAAATGCCTGCACAATTGCAGGCATTTCCACTTTTTAACCGAATTCGCCCGGAAATTCCTGTATTTTCGCAGGCTTTTACACTTGGTTGAACTGATCTGATCTAGAAGCCCCTTCATCCCACCTGGAATTATATAGTAATCAACACCATCATCTATCGACGCTTACATAATAAATTTGGCTTATGGGACAGCCTCTATTTTACATAGGAAAGAATCATTTCCGGCCAAACGCTCACCAGGGCAACACGATTGAGGGCTCGACGATGACGATTGCGACTTTAATATCAGATAGATTTGTCATCGTTTCACCCCTTGCGGCATAACATTCTCACTTTAACAGAACCTAAACGGCGGGAGTAAACTTAAGCTGATGTTCATCTATTCGTTTAGGCTCCGTTTCAATGAGGCTGTTAGGATAGGAAATGAGCATCCTATTCGAACATCCAGGAGGAGTGGTTCCTGAGAAGATTGTCCCTAGCTGTCACAACTTTCGAGACCATTCCGTACATCCCATGGTTACGGGGTTCAAGGAGATTGATGCAACAACTCTATTTGTTTTGCATAAAAAGCTTGGTCTCATAACTTTAGGTGTAGCTGTTGTGATTTCTGCATCAGCCTGTAAGAATGCCTCTAAAAATGTAGGAGAGGTGCAAGATGATAACGAACCAAAAACAATGGACGAAAAAGCAAATAAAACAGATGCGACCAAAGAAGTTGCAAAAATTAGACTAAAAGGCGACTTTAATGAAGCTGTAAATGCTAAATGGCTTGAGTCTACGGAATTGCCAGCAGATAAAGTATTGCTAGGTGGCTTAGTAGGCCTCGATGCGGATGTGAAAAAGCTGTTGTCAAAGGATATGGAAAAAATGGCAGCTGAAGGACGCAGCAAAGCAGATAACGAACTCGGCAACATGGTTGAATTTTATAAACTTGCTGCTGACAGAGAGAAACTTAATAAACAGGGATATGAAGCAATCAAGGCGGATATCGCAAAAATTAAATCTATAAAAAGTTTAGCCGATTTTGCAAAAATTCTTGAACAACCGGTTCCATTGGACAACCTTCTTTCCTTTGTGCAATAGTTTTGTCTTAAGGAAAAATTAAGGGCAAAAAAAATATGTATTTCCTGATATCTACAATATCATCCTACATCAAAAAATTGCCTTTGCAACAAAAAGTTTCCCTTGGGAAAGAAAATTCACTTTATTTTTCCTTCGAATTAATTTATAATCATTATAGTAAAGTTGGTTATAGGCAAAAAAATTGAATGAAGTAAAAACGAGAATCATTCTCGTTCAACATGCTGCTCCTCTATGGAGCAGCATGTGCCGTTTTTAGGGAGTTAATAATGGATTTCATTCTCAATAAGGAGGAGTGATTATTATGAAACAGGTTTTTCATACAGCAGAGGGCTGTGTTAAACAGCAGGATGTTAAACTTTCTAAAACAAAGCACAATGAAGGAAGAGAATGGTTTAATCGTTACGGAGAAGGTCTCGCAGCTTTAACAAGTGGGATATTCATTGCTATTGCATGGGCGATAGGAAGTGGTGGTTCCCATCTATGGTCCATTATCTTCTATTTGATCGCTTTTGCTGTGGGGGGATTTGTGAAGGCTAAGGAAGGCTTGCATACCCTTATCGCGGAGCATGATCTAGACGTTAACTTGCTGATGCTCATTGCAGCTATCGGAGCAGCCAGTATAGGGTATTGGACAGAAGGTGCGGTACTTATCTTTATTTTCTCGTTCAGCGGAGCTCTGGAAACCTACACCATGGATCGGAGCAGCCGTGACATTTCTTCATTGATGGATTTGAAGCCGGAGACTGCCGTACTATTTAAGGATGGACTAGAGACGGTTGTCGCTATTGAAGCTTTGACAGTTGGAGATATCGTGTTGGTCAAACCCGGAGAACGTATTCCATCTGATGGTGTCGTGCTTGAAGGAGCATCGGCTGTCAATCAATCCTCCATTACGGGCGAATCGGTTCCAGTGGACAAAGGCGAAGGGGATGAAGTGTTTGCCGGAACGCTGAATGGTCAAGGGGCTTTGTTTATTGAAGTCAGTCAATTAAGTGAATCCACTTTGTTCTCGAAAATTATTCGTCTTGTGCAGGAAGCACAAAGCGAAAAGCCTGCTTCTCAATTATTTATGGAGAGGTTTGAACGGATCTATGCGAAGTCCATCATTTTGATTTGCTTGCTTTTGATCGTTGTTCCGCCTCTTTTATTCCACTTAGCATGGGAACAAACGTTTTATAAAGCGATGGTGTTTCTGGTGGTCGCGTCCCCTTGTGCGCTGGTCGCTTCCATTATGCCTGCTATGCTGTCGGCTATATCCAATAGCGCAAGAAAGGGGCTCCTTTTTAAGGGGGGCGCACATCTTGAAAATCTTGCTACAATTAAGGCCATTGCATTTGATAAAACGGGGACGTTGACATCAGGAAAACCCGTAGTCACGGATATATTGTCATTCCAGGAAATGAGCATATCCGAAATGTTGAGAATTGCCGCATCGATGGAAAGCTTGTCTGAGCATCCATTAGCGAAAGCTATTGTACTTGAATCTCAGGTACAGGGGGTGGTTCTTGATCGCCCATCAGATTTCCGAATGCTTACGGGTTGGGGAGTTCAAGCACAATGGAAGGGTGACTTATGGAAAATAGGAAAACCTGCCTTTTTGGATAATCGGTTTAGGACTGAAGAGTTGAAGGAAGTAATTGATAGATTAGAACGTGAGGGCAAGACCGTAACGGTAATGCACAATTCGCAGGGAGTTGTCGGTGTGATCGCCTTACGAGACAAAATCCGCGCAGAGGCTAAACATGCAGTCGCCTTGCTCAGAGCGCTAGGTGTTCAAGTTGCCATGTTAACAGGCGATCAGAAACAAACGGCACATGCAATTGCGAAAGAACTGGGAATTGAATTGGTTTACGCCGACTTACTGCCTGAAGATAAGGTGACCCGAATCAAGGAACTGAAGCAAACCTTCGGCAGTATTGCCATGGTCGGTGATGGCGTCAATGACGCTCCTGCTTTGGCAACGGCTACCGTAGGAATTGCGATGGGCGTGGCTGGAAGCGACGCGGCGCTTGAAACTGCAGATTTAGTGTTAATGAATGATGATACAGCAATTATTGCTGATGCCATTGTGCTTGGAAAACGTACAAAGGTTGTCATCAAACAAAATATTATTTTTGCTATGACCGTTATCATCACGTTAATCGCGGCCAATTTCGTCCAAGGCATTGCGCTTCCTTTAGGTGTGGTTGGGCATGAAGGAAGCACGATCCTAGTCATCCTTAACGGATTGAGATTATTGCGTCAACGATAAATGAGAATGTCGCCTCTTTGAAAAACCTTCAGATGCAGGCGCACGTATCGTGCGACCTGCATCCTAATAGGTGTTATTTCTGTTTCATGATTACAATACCAAACACAATAATACCTAAACCGACCCAGGTTTTCCAATTGGGTATTTCTTTCAGAAATAAGTATCCCATTATTAATGAAATCAAGATCTCCAAACACTTTGCAGCGACAAGAACATAGCCTAGATTTGCAGTGGATTTATAACCAAACCTGACACCGTAGCCGATGCACATATTGGCAATTAAAAAAAGAGGCAGCATCAGCAGTTGAAACTTTAAAGTAGACCAAATGTGCGCATCAATATGTTTACTTTGATAAGAAAAAATAAAGTTAATAACGGATAAACCTCCGAACAAGAGTGTGAAACTGTATAAGTAGAACATGAGATCCTCCAATTTTGTCTTTGCATCGAGTAGTGTTCACAATAGCATGGATCCGTTATTAATGTTTCCTCAAGCCAACTTTTTTATCCGCGTGCAGGGATGTAAAATCAGTTGGAATGAACAGATTGAATATTCGAGGAAATCGGATATAATAATGATAATGATTATCGTTATTATATCCCGTGAGGAGTTTTGAAAATGAATTATCTGTTTCCGATAACTACAATAATCTTGATTGTTCTTGGAGCATTTTGTATATTTACTTCAATCGAAAATAATAGAAGAATTATGGTTAAAAGTGCAGGTCGCGTTGACAATAAACCGCAAGTTTATTCACCGATTTCAACTGAAAATATTGAAGGTTAGGCGCTATCTTTTGGCGGATGAGCCTGCTGGTGCGTTG
The DNA here is from genome assembly GCF_002027705.1 of Paenibacillus ferrarius. Classification (GTDB taxonomy): domain Bacteria; phylum Bacillota; class Bacilli; order Paenibacillales; family NBRC-103111; genus Paenibacillus_E; species Paenibacillus_E ferrarius. Next base: position 256,896 of record NZ_MBTG01000073.1, read on the forward strand.
GATTCGAAGACAGGTGTTTAGATTATGGATATTTTTGAGCTGTTGCCGCAACAAACACACAAGCACTTTTATTTAGAGGAACATATACCGTTATCATATGATTACAAACTCTTATGATAAGGAGGTAAGAGAATGGTCCAGTTTTCTAAGTCTTCACAGGGAGTATCTATCATCACGAGTACAAATCGACCACACTTTTTTAATAATATTCTTACGAATTACAACAATCAGCACTACTCGGTAAAAGAGCTGATAATTGTCTTGAATAAAGAAAATATGGATTTAACAAAGTACCGAAAAATAGCTAAAAAATATAAAGGTGTCTCAGTCTATAAGATTCCTGAAAAGGAATCTTTAGGTAGATGCCTGAATTATGCTGTAAGCAAAGCGAAATACCCGTTCATCACAAAGTTCGATGATGATGATTTCTACTCACCGTTTTATTTGACCGGACAGATGAAGGCATTGCATCGATCAAATGCTGATGTTGTGGGAAAACGGGCATATTTGGCCTATCTGGAAGCAAGAAAGCTGCTCATCCTCCGCTTTCCTAAGCGACAGAATAAGTTCGTTGGTTTAGTTGCGGGAGGAACCATCCTATTTAAAAGACGTGTGTTCGACCGAATACGATTTCCCCATGTGTCTCTAGGAGAAGACGTTTCCTTTTTAAGCAGATGCCGGGCAAAAGGTTATAGAATATACGCACCTACTCCTTATAATTATGTGCAAATTAGAAGAAAACACAAAAAGTCCCACACATGGCAAGGTAGTGATGACTATGTACTAAAGGGGAGTCGGATTTTGGCGAGAACAGATAAATTCAGGAAAATTGCTACTCGAAGGGATTAAAACGCAATCAATTAAGCAAGGCTTCCATTTAAGCCAGGAAGCCTTTTTGTGTTTGCGATAAAATATCAGATGTTGAATACAGGTTGTCACGAGGAAATCAGAGGATCATACAGAAGCAGCCCTTGATCGGGCTTTCAAAGCATTTCGGAAAGTCGAACATGCCTGCAGTCGTTTCAGCCTGGACAGTGAATTAATGGAGGCATGCCGACAAATCAAGACTCCCGTACGGATAAGTCCGTTTTTATTTGAGCCATTGAAATTTGCTTTGGAAGTGGCGAAATGGACGAATGGCTTATTTGATCCCGCGGTGGGAAAAGCGATGGAAGATATAGGATTCAATCAGCATTATTTATCTGAGGAAATCATCCTAAGCTACTCGTCGGATTCCGCAACCTATCGGGATATCATTTTAAATGAACAGGATCGTACGTTGTATTTGCGGAAGCCGCTGGTGATTGATTTAGGTGCCGTGGCTAAAGGATTCGCCATTGATTTGGCAGCAAACGAGTTATCGACCCTAGAACTAAACACTCACCGAGCGAATGGATCAGTTGCAGTGTTATTGCCCCTTACGCGATGATGGCGGACGCCTTCTCGACGGCTTTCTACTTAATGGGTTTGGATCAGGGGAGAACGTTGCTAGAACAAGTTGATCTTAAGGGAATCTTGATTTCATCCGATTATGTTTTCAAGAAGAGTTTCGGGATGAGCCTCATGCTTATGTCAAGCTGTGGAAACACCATGCGGCGCAGGAAGAAGCAAATCGAATTAATGAGACGGCGGATCGCCTGGGAGCGACCTTCTTAAGTCGGTATGGCGGCAAAACATCGTCCGAATGGATGGTGGCCAAGGCATGGCAGATTCTGAATGAAGCCCCTTTGGTTTATGAACAAACACATCGGTTGATGGAAGCGGCGGATTGGGTTGTTCTACAGCTAACGTCGAATGCCATTCGAAGCAGCTGCTGTGCGGGATATAAAGCATTTTGGCATACAACAGACGGCTATCCGTCTAAGGATTTCTTTAGAACCTTGGACCCTAGGCTTGAAACATTTGTTGAAACCAAACTTCGAGGAGACATTACGATGCTTGGCTCTAAAGCGGGTGAACTGACCGTCCACGCTGCTGCAATGATGGGGCTTTATCCTGGAACAGCGGTAGCTGTAGGAATCATTGACGCACATGTGGGTGTTGCGGGGTCAGGGGCAGTGCACGCCGGCCAAATGGTAATGGCAATGGGAACTTCCTTATGTCACATGCTGCTGAGTGATAAAGAAATATATGCGGAAGGAATTTGCGGAGTCGTAGAGGATGGGATTGTTCCTGGGTTGTATGGCTATGAAGCGGGACAACCGGCAGTTGGCGATGTATTCCGTTGGTTCATTGAGCAGGGGGTACCAGGTTATGTTAAGGATAAAGCTGCGAATGAAGGCATCAGCGTACATGCTTATTTGGAAAAATTGGCAAGTGAGTTGAAACCTGGACAGTCAGGTTTACTTGCATTGGATTGGTGGAACGGCAATCGTTCCGTGCTCGTCGATATATGTTTGAAAAAGGGTAGGTTAGTATAAGACTGCTTTGCTGCATTTGCGCGCAGTTTACTCGGAGATGCTGCGTAATGCTTGCTGAACGCCCGGCTGAACGAATATAAATCGGGATAGCCAAGCGTCATTGCGATTTCCGTGATCGAATGGCTTGTTTGCTGCAGAAGCTGAAGTGCTCTCTCCATGCGGAGCTTTTGCAAATATTGGATGGGCGTCATTCCGGTCTGTTCGGCGAATATTTTGGAGAAATAAGCTCGGTGAACCGAAATATAAGCAGCGACATCTTGCACGTTAATATTTTCGGTGTAATGCATATTCATGTACTCTATGCTTCGGGGAATCCAGCCGACAGGTCCTGCATCCGACTTGTCGGTGTTTTTTTGCGGAATCATAAGTCCGAATATACGGTAGATAGCCGCAATCAATTCGACTTGTCTCCGACTGCTGTTGTCTTCTTGTTGACTGAACAGATGAACGAGTGAAGTTTCGAGCTCTTTCCCAATCACACCTGAGACATAAGGAGCAGATGGACGAAAGCCGGCTTTTTCGAGCAGCTGCGGAGTTTGCCCGCCATCGATGGAAACCCAAATCATGTCCAAGGGCTCGTCGGACGGAATAATAAAATGGTGGTATACGATACCCGGATATGCACAAAAAACATCACCTTTAGCTAGCTCGACCTGCTGATCTCCGTAGCGATGACGAATCTTTCCGTTCATAACAAAATGCAATGCGTAATAATCGATCATTCGCTGCGGGAAGCGATAATCCGGACCTGCTTTGATGCGTCCCATTCGCACTGGCCATAAGCCGCCGTTCAAGGCCAACTCGTCTACAACATAATGGCGTGATTCCTCATATTTGTCAGGATGCTGCCGCTTGCCCATGTTTTCGTCCGCCCCCTTGTAATCGGTCTGTTGACAGTAGAAAAAAGTATAGCATCGACCTTACAAAATGACAAATCGTGCTTGCGAAATACCATTTTCGGCTGGGGCGTTCAGGTTTTATGATAGAGATGTAAAACATGCGCTTGCAGATCGTGCCGAAACAAAGAAGGGGAGATGAAACATGAGTTTACTAGAAGCAGCGGCCAAGAAGACAAAGGGACGCAAAGGCGTTGGAATTATCGATTGCGATATTCATCATACTTTCAAGGACATCAAGCAGCTGTTCCCTTACTTGCCGCGAAAATACAGGGAGCGTATTGAACTGTGGGGACCGAGTCTTGGCGGGGGGCCGGGTACGCTGAACGGAGGCAACATCGGAAAAAGAGCCGATTCTTTCCCTCCAAACGGCGGTCCTGCCGGTTCAGATCTGGATTTCATGATCGAGCAGCTTCTGAATCCTTTCGACATCCGCTACGGGATTTTGACCGGTGAATTTATAGCGTGCACGAACACGGCCGATACGTATTACTCGGCTGCCTTGTGTTCCGCTTTCAACGATTATACGATTGAGCATTGGCTCGATAAGGAGCCCCGGTTCAGAGGCTCCATCTACTTGCCGATTCACGATGTAGCTGCATCGGTTCGGGAAATCGAACGGCTCGGCTCCCATCCCGGAATGGTTCAGGCTTATGTTCCGTCGGGTTCGAATCATCCTTACGGAAATAAAATGTATCATCCGATCTACGAGGCTTGCTTGAAGCATGGAATCAATTTCACCATGCATGTCGGAGCTATCGGCGATGGGATGAACGCACCCGCTACGAATGTCGGTTATCCTTCTTACTATATCGAATACCGCGCTGCCCGTACGCAAGCTTATATGGCCCATATGGCCAGCTTTATTTTCGAAGGCGTATTCGAAATATTCCCAGAGCTGCAGGTGGCGTTTATCGAAGGCGGCGTCTTCTGGGTCGCTCCGTATTTGTGGCGTCTCGACCAGGATTGGAAAGCACTGCGCGAGCAGACGCCTTGGGTGAAGAAAAAGCCTAGCGAATATCTGCTCACCAACATGTACATCGGCTCCCAGCCGATTGAGGAAGCGCCGAACCGTCAAGCTTTCGATACGTTGTTCGAAGCTATGCACGCCAAGGAAAGGCTGCTCTTCTGCAGCGATTACCCGCATTGGGATTTCGATTCGCCGAAGCTCGTTTTCCCGAAAATGGACAAAGAAACAACAAATCATGTGTTTTACTATAACGCTGCCAGATACTACGGGCTGCCTATGCCGGACAAAACGGAGGAATAACGATGGCTCTCCATTATTTGGGAACAGTTGATGAATTCACGGAGGGTGGGCCGAAGATTGTTGATGTCAAAGGGCGGAGTATAGGAATTTATCAATTATCCGGAAAGCTTCATGCCATTCTTAATTATTGTCCTCATCAGGGGGCCAGTCTTTGCGAAGGGCCGGTTGCTTCATGGGTCACATCGCCGCTGCCCGGGCAATTTGTTTATGAACAAGAAGGGGAAATCGTTCGTTGTCCCTGGCACCATTGGGAATTTGACATTAAAACCGGCAATCTTGTTGTAGATCATAAAGTCCGCACAAAAACCTACGAGGTTGTCGTAGAAACGTTTGATTTGTCGGTAGAGCAAGGAAAAGTATACATTGAGATGTAGCAATGCCAAAGAGATCTTATCCGAGAACGGGCAGACCTTACAAAATGACAAACGTATTCTCGTGGATGCGCACGGGATATCGACTTCTTTTAAGAAGCGGGTTAAAATTAGGAAAGAAGTCAAATGCCTGGAGGTATAGTCGATGGAGACGTGGATGAACATCATTTCCCCATTTGTTAGGATTGTGAAGATTATGAAAACTACCTCTCTTTCTGGAGAGTGGATCGATTATGATCATGTCTTTACTTATATCGAGCAGGGGGACGCGGACTTCTGGCTGAATGGGGTTAAATATCATGTAAGTGAAGGAGACGCTATTTTGATGCCCCCTTTTACACCCCATATTATCCGAACGACATCGACCATTCCGATGATTCAATATATTTTTCATTTTGATCTTTTTTTTGACGAGGAAAGAAGCGAATGGAAGGACATCAACGTGACCAAAGAAAAGCATAAGAAAGTTTACGAGAAAGAAATGAAGCTGGCTTCCATTCAGCCTATATCCCGCTTGCGGCCAGCGGATCAAATAGATTTGAAGAAAAGGTTTCTATTGATGCACAAAATTTATCAGGATAAACATGAGGGTTACTTCCTGCATCTAAAATCTATATGTATAGAGCTTTTGTACATGTTCTTAAAAAGCCAATCCAATGCCAAGCATCCTGAAGGCAGGCAAACCAAAGGATGGGCGCTCATTGAAAAATCCATTGATTTCATCAATGAGAAATACGGTGACCCTAATTTAAATAATGTTACCATTAGCGACCATGTTGGCATTTCGACAAACCATCTATCGTTTTTGTTCAAAGAACAGTTGGACGTATCCATTCATAAGTATGTAACACATGTAAGAATTGAACAAGCCAAGCAATTGATCGTTGAAGGTACAAGAAAGATGACGGTTATTGCAGAGGAAGTGGGGTTCTCGAGCATCCATCTGTTCAGCCGTTCTTTCAAAGCTAATGTTGGTATTACACCTAGTCAATTCCAAGCTACATATTCCCATCCAGGTAGAGAGGGATAATCCGAAGCAAGCCCCATGTCCACAGTAATTTACTTCAACCAGTAAGATTGTTTATCTTGCTTAAAATGTATTAATTAAATGGAACTGGAGATGAATTAGTTTATGAATCCAAGTGTACTTAAATGTTTTGCGTGTGGATATGGTGCTGAAACAGAACTAGATCAACCCTTTATACATGTACAAGTTGAGCCTAATGATTCTTACGCTCGTTTTACGATCAAGGAAAATTCACGCAAAGTAACAGTTGAACTTTATGGATGCCCCAAATGCGGAACCATTCAAATGAAAAAAATTGGATAACATGCAAAAGGACCGTCAGGTTTTCCCTGACGGTTTTTTTGTGATGATTTCCAAGGAGCCCTCTAACGATGTTGTAACACATTAAAACTGTAGTTGGAAAATCGTAAAACTGTACATGTGTCAAAGGCAATGGCGTATTACAGTAGGAATGCAAGGAAAAACTCAGTAAAGGAGCTTAATCGCATGTCGAAATTTAAGTTTTCAGTAGGTCCTTGGAATGTTCATGATGGTGCCGATACGTATGGACCTGCAGTAAGAACGACCATTTCTTTTGAGGACAAAATTAAGAAATTTGCGGAAATGGGTTTCAGCGCGATTCAATTTCATGATGATGATGCTGTTCCTAATATCAATGAATTGACAGAAGAAGAAATAAAGGCTGAAGCCAGAAAAGTGAAGGAGATTTTGGATAAATATCATCTTGCAGCTGAATTTGTTGCTCCAAGGTTATGGATGGATCCGCACACGATTGACGGCGCTTACATGTCGACATCGGAGAAAGACAGACAATTTGCAATGTGGAGATCTTATCGTTCGATCGATATCGCCAACGAATTAGGCTGCGACAAAATTGTACTGTGGTTAGCTAGGGAAGGGACGCTTTGCGCGGAAAGCAAAAGTCCGGTAGAGGCAACCAAACAACTGGTGGATGCCATTAACAAGATGCTCCAATATGACAGCAAGATCAAAATTCTGATCGAACCCAAACCGAACGAACCGATTGATAGAAGCATTTGCGGAACCATGGGCCACGTACTTGCTGTATCTGCCGCTACAATCGATCCTTCCAGAGTCGGTGGTTTATTGGAGTCGGCACATGCTGTCTTGGCTGGCCTTGATCCTTCTCATGAAATTGGATTTGCGCTGGCGATGAACAAATTATGGAGCGTCCATCTAAACGATCAAAATGGACTCAAATTTGACCAGGATAAGAGCTTCGGCGTAGAGAATCTTCGTCAGGCTTTTAATCAAATTAAAGTATTGGTCGAAAATAATTACGGCGCTAACGGGGAATACGTTGGGTTGGATGTTAAAGCGATGCGATCTACGATCGATAAGGATAGCTACAAACATTTGGAAAACAGTCTGAATATTGTGAAAGCTTTGGAAGAAAAGGTTAATAAGTTCGATTACGATTATCAGAAACAATGCGTCGAAAGAAGAGACTTCGAAGGATTGGAAATGTATGTCATGAAGCTTCTGATGGGAATCGAATAGTTCATCATTCTCCACTTTGGTACTTGTTGAGAATTTCAAGACTTTCACTATCGTTATAGAATTTTTGAATGCTTTTTAGATTCGTATGCGTAGATTGTGAATTCGTTGGATCCTTCTGATTCAGGAATTGGCTGGGTGTGCAGCCGAATTGTTTCATGAACATCTTGTTGAGATAACGCGCATCTGAAAAGCCGCTTTCCAAGCAGATATCGATTAGTTTTTTATCGGTTTGAGTAATGAGCTTTTTTGCTTTTTCAAAGCGTACTTGATTTAAATAGTCTTGAAAAGTCGTATTGAGATTTTCTTTGAAAAAATGGGAGAGGTAGGGGAGAGAGAGACTTTCCCGTTCAGCTATGCTTGAAAGAAGAAGCTTGCTTGAAAAGTTGTCCTCAATGTAACTCAGGATTCGGTTCATGCGATGAAAACGGTTCGTATTCTTGATCCGCTCTTCGTCACTGATTATATGATATGGCGCGAATTTCAATAGGTGGTAGAAAAGACGGTTCAACGAGCTTAAGCACATCAACTCATATCCGAAATCTTGATTTAAGTAAGAGATTGTAATCTCAAGCAAGATGGAGGTCAGAAGCTGATGTTCTTCCTCTGATAGAAGAGCCGAAACGAATACGGAATCGAATGCGATATTGGTCATGGAAGGAAAGTAACTTTGACAAAATTTATTGGAAATTTGAATGGATAAAATTAAAGCGTTTCCATCATGAGCATGAAGCTCATGGGGTTGAATGGGGTTAAATAAGATAATGGAATTTTGGGGGATCTGATACATTTCTTTTTTGGAGTACACGGTCAAATTGCCTTTCAATAGCAAACAGATTTCAAAATCATTGTGCAAGTGAGAATTGCGATAAGATAAACTCACGAGAAACGGATTTAAGTATTTTATTCTTGGGTGTGCAATGATCTCGAATTCATTATCCATGTTTAACCATCCATTCTTGTTAGAAATGACATGTACAAGAGCACTTAAGATTTATGAGTAAGTTTAGCATAGACGATGTACCGAAAGTCAAGCTTGTAGAGGATGAGACTAATTACGTTGATTTTGATAAAAAATCAGAGTTCTCGTTAAATACTCTTGTTGAGCGATTAGCTATAATTAAAAAAAAGAATAAGGGAGTGCTTTGGGTGAAAAATAAGAGAGTAGTTTTCAGTAGTCCTTGGAAGGTCGAATTGCTGGAGGAAGATTTCAATTCGCAGATTCTGCGAGAAGATGAAATCGTAGTAAAAAAGCTGTATACCCTAATCAGTCCTGGAACGGAATTAGCCTGTTTATCTGGCAATGAATCCTGGTTCTCAATGCCTGGCACTCCCGGATATGCGGCAGTTAGTGAGATTGTTGATGTCGGTGATGATGAGCATTCGTTCCGAAAAGGGGATATTGTCTTTCATTACGGCGATCATTCGAAGTATCAGAAAGTTTCGGTGCGAGGGAATGTCCTGAAAGTTCCAGAAACGATGAATCTCCGATGGGTCCCGTTTACTCGGATGGCAACTGTGGCGGCTACTTCGATTCGTGTGTCCAATATCGAATTTGGAGACGATGTGGGTGTTACTGGGCTCGGATTAATCGGTAATATGGCTGCGCAATTGGCTCAGTTGCAAGGAGCAAACGTTATTGGCATCGATTTATCCGGCAAGAGGCTCGAGATTGCTGAGCGTTGCGGAGTATTCGATCTCCATAACGGTGATGTGTCCAGCGCCAAAGTACATGTACTGGAAAAGACGAACGGAGCGGGCGTATCTACACATATCGAAGCGACAGGCATTCCCCAAGTAGGGGTGGGCAGCCTAGAGTGGATTGCGAAATTGGGGGAGATTGTTTTCCTTGGAAGTCCACGTGGGGAGTTCAATGGTGATATTACGGATGTTTTGAATTATTGCCATCTTTACAATCGAGGATGTATTACCTTTAAGGGTGCCCACGAATGGCGTTTTCCTATTGAACCAAATGAGTTCGTCAAACACTCTTTAGTGCGAAACTCGAACATCGTATTCGATTTGATGAATCGAATTAAGCTTCAGGTTGAGCCGCTTATCAGTCACGTGCTGGCACCGGAACAAGCGGCATTAGCTTATGAGGGGCTACGGAATTACAAGGATGAGTATTTCGGAGTCCTGTTCGACTGGTCATAATGAAACCGCATACAGGATAGTTCTGGTTCAGTATAAAGCTAGATTAAGGAAACATAGTATTGCATACCAAGGAGGAGCCTCAATGGGAAATAAAAGAAAAGTATCCTACGCTGTTGTGTCCATCATGCTTGTGGTCTTGCTAGTGCTGTCTGGTTGCAGCAGCGATACGAAAGATGTTGGCAAGTCAGCTAATGCCGATAAGAATTCATCAAAGTTAAAACTAACGTTCGGACACTTTTGGGTCGATGATACGGCGAGCAACAAATTGTTCCGGCAAACCCTTGCGGATTTCCGTAAGGAAAATCCCAATATCGAAGTGGAAGAACAAGCCATTCCTCATGATCCGTATCGCGTCAAGATGACGACGCTGGGGGCATCCGGCGAGCTTCCGGATTTATTCGTCGCCAATGGTTCAATGTTGATCGATTATATTCCTAAAGGATTGGTAGGGACTTTCAACGATAATTTGGAAGCGGATTCAAACTGGAAGAACGGATTTCTGCCAAACAGCTTTGACGAATTTACAGAGGGAAGCAAAATCTATGGTGTGCCAACAGCGATGTTCACCGTCCATCTGATCTATTACAACAAAGACATTTTTGACAAAGTAGGAATAAAGTCTTTTCCTAAGACATGGGACGAATACTTGGCCGCAATTGAAACACTGAAGCAAAATAAATATATTCCGATCGCCATGGGGAATAAATCGAATGTTCCCGTCGGCTCTACCTTATTCGGCACTTTGGCTGATCGTATTACCGGAACCGATTGGTTCAAAGCGCAGAAAGAGGGCAAGGCTAAATTCACAGATCCAGAATTTATTCAGGCGCTTACCGTCCTAGATGACCTCAACAAGAAAGGTGCATTCAATCCGGATATTAACAGCATCGACCAGGATCAAGCACATACGCTTTATTACAATAAACAAGCGGCAATGATCGTGGATGGCGCTTGGGCCGTTGGATCGCTTTCTGAACAAGCCCCGGAAGATGTGAAGAAGTCAACGGTTTTAGCCGTATTGCCTCAAATTCCGGGGGGCAAAGGATCTCCTAATGCAGTAGCTGGTGGCTCAGGCTGGTCATTCGCCTACAATGCTAAATTGGACGGAGCCAAAAAGGAAGCGGCAATGAAGTTGATCAAAAAGCTTTCGGATGAATCACACGGCAAACAACAAGTCGAGATCAACGACCAGCCTGCTGTGAAAGTTTCCAATTATGATAAAAGCAAGTTGTCTCCTCTCGGCCAGCAATACAGAGAGTTTATAAGTGACAAGACGTTCACGCCAATTTATGACATTCAATTAGCTCCCGCTCTAGTAGAAGCGATCTACAAGGGAATTCAGGATCTACTGGCTGGGGCCGTGAAACCGGAAGTTTTGGCCAAGAAGATTCAAACGGTTCGCGACTCAATGAAATAACAACAGGGAGGTTTCCATGCTGAATAAAGCATTTCGATTGAATGCAGGACCGGTTTTGCGCTATATGGTTCCTATTTTGATCGTATATATCTTCATTGTCATTGTTCCTTTGGTGATTTCCTTATACTACAGCGTAATGAACTTTAACAATACGAAATTTGTCGGTTTGGAAAACTATGTTCATTTAGCGAAAGACCATGATTTTTGGTTATCCTATCGAAATAATATGGTCATCGTATTGTTTTGTGTACTGGGTCAGGTTGGCATTGCCTTTTTCTTATCGGCCTTGTTAAACTCCAAGTTTTTACTGATGCGGAATATACACCGAATTGCGATTTTTTTGCCGGTCGTATTGGCGCCAGTCGTGACTGGTTATATATGGTCATTGATTTATAACTATCGCTTTGGGTTGTTGAACTGGCTGCTGAAATTAGTGGGCTACGCTCCCGTGACTTGGCTTGATAAACCGAATATTGTGCTGTACGCCGTGTCCGTGCCGTTAATCTGGCAATTTATCGGTCTTTACATGATTATCTTTTTGGCTGGCATGCAAAATATTTCCAAGGATATCTTTGAATCTGCCGAAATCGATGGCGCCAACTGGCTGCAAAGGACGTTCCTTATTACACTTCCACTTATGAAAAATACGATACGGGTAGCTCTCATATTTTGCGTCTCTGGGACGATGAAAGTATTTGATCACATTTATGTGATGACCGGCGGTGGACCTGGCACAAGCTCAATGGTTATGGCGCAATACGCTTATAATAATGCTTTCACTATGGCCAAAATAAACTATGGCAACGCGATTTCAATTGGCATGCTGATCCTTAGTGGCTGTACGCTGCTTGTAATGTTCAAACTGATGGACGGTGGTAAGAAACATGCTGACTAAGACAAATCCGCTGGTAAATGTACTGAAGATCCTTATGAATATGACTGTGATCTTATTTTCCCTTACAGCACTATTTCCTATCGTATGGATGCTGTATACGTCCTTAAAAACAAATCAAGAATTCAGTCTGAGCATTTTGTCTTTGCCGCACCATCCTTCCCTGCAAAATTACATTAATTCGTTTCGGATCGGAAAAATGAATTACGCCTTATTCAGTAGTTTCTTCAATACGGTAATCACAGTTCCGATCATCGTTATCGTTTCTTTTATAATGGGTTACTTCTTTGCCCGATTCCGGTTTCCAGGGAAAAAACTTTTATATGTCATCTTCCTGTCAGGAATGACAATTCCGCTCCATTCGCTTTTGGTCCCATTATTCGTACAATTCAAATGGATCGGGATGTTGGATAACCGGTTCACGTTGATCCTTCCTTATATTTGTTTTAATTTGCCGATAGCCATATTTTTGTACGATAGTTTCATTCAAGATATAAGTTCAGAGATTGAAGAGGCGGCTTATATGGACGGCAGTTCGTTCGATCATACCTTATTCAAAGTGATTTTTCCGATCTGTCTTCCTATTACGTCCACCATCACCATATTAAGTGTTTTGTCCACTTGGAACGAGTTTTCGTTTGCACTTGTTTTGAATAAGACCAATATTTATTTCACGCTGCCAATTTGGTTAACTTTCTTCAACAACCAATTCACGACAGACTATACGGGGAAAATCACAGGACTTGTGATGGTGTCGCTGCCCACGATCTTACTGTACTTATTTTACAGTAATAAGATTATGACTGGTATGACAAGCGGAGCCGTAAAAGGCTGAAGTGATTCGGAACGTGGATCATTGATAAGAGAGAGGAGCTATACCATTGCTTAAACCTAAAGTGAGAATCGGGATGATCGGTTATAAATTTATGGGAAAAGCGCACAGCCATGCTTATCGTGATTTGCCATTCTATTTTGACCCGGAAGCGGAGCCGGTCATGCAGGCAATTGCCGGACGCGATCGTGAAGGCGTCGAAACGGCGGCAAACAAAATGGGCTGGGCCTCCTTCGAAACGGATTGGAGGAAGCTGCTGGAACGCAAGGATATCGATCTCATCGATATCGGAGCACCTAACAACATGCATGTTGAGATTGCTATAGCAGCTGCTGAGGCAGGCAAACACATTTTATGCGAGAAGCCGCTGGCCATGAATGTGGAAGAAGCGCGCAGAATGCGTGATGCCGTGAAGAAAGCGGGCGTCGTGCATATGATTTGCCACAATTACCGTTTTGTCCCTGCGATTCGTTATGCTAAGCAATTAATCGATCAAGGCAAACTGGGACACATCTATCATATCCGAACGAATTACTTGCAGGATTGGATTATGGACCCCGCGTTTCCGCTTGTCTGGCGGTTGCGGAAAGAAGCTTGCGGATCAGGGACACATGGCGATCTCATGGCACATTCCATTGATTTGGCCCGGTATCTTGTCGGAGAAATTTCCGAAGTTTCGGGTATGATGGAAACGTTCATCAAGCAGCGGCCGCTAGGCGAAATGAGTGGCGGATTGCTTGCCAAGACGGAGAGCGATCTTATGGGCACTGTAGACGTAGATGATGCAGTCGCTTTCATGGCGAAATTTGAGAACGGTGCTGTCGGCGTATTCGAAGCAACGCGATTCGGTAAAGGAAACCGCAACAGCAACCGTTTTGAAATCAATGGTTCGAAGGGTTCAATCCGTTGGGACGTGCAGCAAATGAATGAATTAGAACTGTACCTTGAAGAAGATCCGCAAGGCATTCAGGGATTTCGTAAAATTTCATGTACAGAAACCGTTCACCCATACAGCGAGGCTTATTGGCCGGCAGGTCATATTATCGGATACGAGCATACGTTTATTAATCTCGCTCATGAATTGATGCGAGGTGTCGCTCATGGAGAGAGTCCGTCGCCCAACTTTGATGACGGGTATCGCAATCAACTCGTTCTGCAAGCGGTATCCGATTCGGCAGTATTAAAAAAATGGGTTTCAATCAGTGAATAATAGAAAGAGGAGAGGAACAACGATGAGTGAATTCAAGGGGAAAATAGCTGTCCATGCCATTACTTGGGGGCACGATTATTTGCTTGGTTTCGAGGAGGCAGCCAAACTCGGCTACAAAGCGATTGAGCCTTGGCCGGCCTTCGTCGAAGAGTTCGAGAACAGGGAGAACGAGTTGATTGAGATTCTCGAGCAATATGGCCTAACGATGACCGGTGTCTATGGAGGAGCTGCGGGAGGACCCGGCAGACGTTTCCTAGATCCGGATATGAGACAAAGTATTATAGACTATAATGCCAAACTTGCCCGAATCCTGAGTAAAACAGGCGCTTCTCATATCGTCTTTGGACCTGGAGGACCGCGGAAAGGTCCAACGGACCGCGATCAATTGAAGCAGGCTGCCATCACAATCAATGAAGCTGCGAAGAGAACATTAGAGTTTGGCGTCAAAGCGTGCGTCCATCCGCATCTCTGGACGGAATTACAGGAACAAGACGAACTGGAATACTTGATGGAACTGTTGGACAAAGAAGTTTATTTTGCTCCTGATACGGCTCATTTAAGCGGAGCCAATATGGATGTGCCCGCAATCATCCGAAAGTATAAAGAGAAGGTCGCGTATATTCACTTGAAAGATTTGACCTCGAAGGAAGCGCGTGTCGAAGATTTCCCCATGCTGCTTGGGAATGAAGCGTTGCCCGTTTTCTGTGAATTGGGACTCGGCACCGTTGACTTCAAGCCGATCCTCGAAGCCATTAATGAGATAGGCTACGATGGCTGGATGACAGTCGAAATTGATCAATCGACCAGTACACCCTACAACAGTATTGCCATCTGCAGAGACTTTGTTGAGAAACAATTAGGCATCCCCGTTCGCTGATTATTTGGGGGAGTTTACATCAATGAAAGGTGGTTAGTGAGGCAATGTTGAAAGGATTAACACAAGCGGGTCTTGTTCCATTCCCTAGTCTGGCCGAATTTGTCGATCATGCGGCCGAGTACGGATTTGAGGCCATCGATTATGACGCCAAAGAATTGTACAATTGGGTTAAACAAGAAGGAGTCGTGCAAACAAAGGCACATTTAAGTGAACGGAAAGTTGTCATAGGAGCAATATCGCTGCCGGTTGAATGGCAAGCCTCAGAAGATGACTTTAGGTACAGTGTAGTCAAGCTGGCTACTTACGCTGCTACTGCTGCTGACCTGGGATGTACGCGTTGTTGCACTTATATCTTACCTTCAACGGATTATAACCCAGCACATTTCATGGCATTAGCCACCCGCCGGCTTCGCGCTTGCGCTCAAATTTTAAATAGGTTCGGCATTTCTCTCGGAGTTGAATTCGTCGGCCCGCACCATTATCGAACGCATTGGAAGCATCCGTTCATTTGGACGATTGCGGAAACATTGGATTTCATTGACGCTATTGGTGAGCCGAATGTGGGGCTGCTCTTCGATTCTTATCATTGGTATACGAATGAAGCGACTATTGAAGATATATTGGCTCTACGCGCAGAGCAAATTGTTCACGTTCATCTCAACGATGCAAGGAATGTACCCATTTCAGAAGTAATCGATAATGATCGACTGTATCCGGGTGAAGGCGTGATCGATTTGGCCGGGTTTTTGAAGGCACTGCAACAGATTGGGTACCGAGGTGTCGTCGCGCAGGAAGTGCTGACTCCGGAACGGCCAAAAGAACCGAATAAGAATCTGCTGCAGCGTTCCGCAGATGGATTCGCCAAAGTATTTGCTGCTTTAGACATAAGGAATTAAGTGCAGAAAAAGAAGGCTTGAATAAGACCGGAACTCCAAGAGGAAATGGGGTTCCGGTTTTATTTAGGTTATAAAAGCAATGAAACTGCCTGAGTGTTACTGCCTATGTAACCAGATTATTGTGACTAATCTGACAACAATTTTCGACAATTATTTACAAACTTTTAACGTGTGTTATGTTTATTCCTTGGTATAATCCATAAGTATCTCTAAAAAGGCATATGGACAGATAAATGTAAACTCCTATTTTATTTGATAAGGAGGAACTGGCAAACACACGAACTTAAATAGGACTGCAACTATTATCATTCTTATTAACTTTTTAGAGCATGCATAACAAAATTTTTCGAAGGCGGGATATACACTTGAAAATATTTCGAAGGGCGCTTAACTTTTCTCTAGCTGCCGCACTTATCGTTCCTAATGTTGTAGCCTTACCCCATGTAAGCTTCGCTGCACCGGTATCAGATGTATCCAAGCATTGGGCTAAGGATCAAATTGCTATTTGGACAGCTCTTGATTTAGCTGATGGTTACCCGGACGGAACCTTTAAGCCGGACAACAGTGTTACTAGAGCAGAATTTATGGCATTAGTAAATAGAACTTTTAACTATACGACGAAAGCAGATATTAAGTTTAAAGATGTAACCACTTCAGACTGGTACTATGCAGAGGTGGCAAAAGCACAGGCTGCTGGATATATTGAAGGCTATGAAGATGGCAGTATGAAACCGCTGGAAACGATCTCCCGGCAAGAGGCTGCGATCATCCTAAGTCGGATTAAGAAGCTCCCTAGTACAAGCGACGTTCCAACAACATTTGAAGATGCTGCACAGATTGCAAATTGGAGTAAGGATTCGATTCAGTCGGTCGTTAATGCAGGGTATATGAACGGCTATCCAGGACAGTTGTTTAAGCCAGCTGGACTCATTACTCGTGCAGAAGCAATTGTTTCCTTGGATCGTGCAGGAAATGTGTCGTCCCAGACAACGGTTTATGATAAAGCGGGAGTTCTTTCTGATAAAACGATTAAAGGCAATGTTATTGTTGCAACTTCAGGCGTAGAATTGAAAAACTTTGAGATAAGCGGCAACCTAGTTGTAGCCGAAGAAGTTGGCGAAGGCAACGTTAATTTCAGCAAGACCGCTGTTAAAGGAAAGACAGTAATTAAGGGCGGCGGAGCTCATTCTATACATTTTATTGATAGTGGAATTGGTCAATTAAAAGTAGTTAAACCCAATGTGCGCATTGTTACAACGGGCTCCACTTCTATTCAACAAACGGAGTTATTTTCTCCGGCCAGATTAGAAGAAAGTAATCTATCTTCAACCGGAAAAGGATTTATGGATGTAAACATCTCTACTTCTGGAAATGTTCAACTCGCTGGTGCTTTTGAAGCTATTCAATTTACGGGAAAATCGTTGCTTGAATTAGTAGAAGGTACGATAAGCAAATTGACGGTTCCTTCTTCCGGAAATGGCTCAGCGATAACCCTTGGCACAGGCACGGGTATTGATAGCCTCACACTGCAGGGTGCTGCCCAGATATCAGGACCAGGGAGTATCAAGCAAGCAACAATTAATGTGAATGGCGTATCGATGGTTACAAAGCCAGATACTCTTACTCTTGGTGAAGGTGTTACTGTAACTATAGGCAACGAAAAAGTAGATAAATCAACTGGCAGCGGAAACACCAGCGGTGGTTCAGGAAATGGCGGCTCTGGAAATTCTGGCAATTCAGGCAACTCAGGTGGCTCTAATAACTCAGGTAATGGCGACAAAGTTTCATCTGCCCCGGGTGCAGCACAAATTGCAGTGGTGAATAACCCTGTCGGAACAGCAGATACAGTTACTGTAAACGGAGTAACCGCAGGAGATGTCGTGAAGGTATATAA